>JBBRPT010000121.1:0-13519 GCA_038227635.1 Leptolyngbyales cyanobacterium
AGTCCCACTGATCTGGACTCAACTGACTCGGATACGATGGTGTCATGGCTCTCAAACGCTGTCGCGTATATTGTTATTGACAGACTATCGTTTTGAGAGCTTTTCTGCTTCTCAGACATCCTCTAAGTCACTTGCTTTAAGTTGGGGAATCCGCCCAACGCAGTGACTCATCAAAATTGGGGGACTTTGAACGAGATAAATGCTTTGACCTCTAAACCCTCGTTTGATCTCAAAGTCCCCCAGAATGGGCAGGGCTAATTTAAGGTCGAGAAAGAAAATATGTACCCCTTATCTTGCGTCGAGGCATCATTTGATGCTGAACGAAGACCCAAGCTTGTAGATTTTATCTGGTGACAACTAATCAGCCCTGCCAGAATGGGGGATTTAGGGGGCAAGAGACCTCAGCCATGACAGATCGATCAACTTATGTGTACACCGTAGTCCGCAGGAGAGGGAACAAGATTTCTAGCGCTCCTCTCCTGCGGGAGAGGGGTTGTGGGTGAGGGCAATGCATATGTGCATTCAGCAACGCCGAAAATCCTTCCCAAACGATCGCTAATCTTTGCAGAAATGATGTGCGCGAATGAACAAGCCTATTAGACAGTCAGCCTCGAGCGCAAAGCCAACCAAATCGGCTTCTTCTCAAGAATCTCAGATCAAAAATATTCTCAATAAGCTGCCTACAGAATCTAAGGATTGGGCAGAAAGCCTGCCCTGGAATCAACGACGATATGTGCTTTCACTTTGCCACTTGCTTTGTGCAGCAACTCCTGAGACTCAGGCAGAGTTTTTAGATGAATATACTGCCAATGGCTTAATTGCAAAGCTGGTTGAAAATCGAGACGTTAAACAGAAAGTCAAAGACAATCTCAATCGATTTCACATTCGCACAGATTTGAGTGAAAGCCTTGTGAGAAGCTACATTCGACAATTTTATATTCACTCAGCCCAGGACGCTCGTAGAACACCCGATTTGTTTTTAGAATCAGCCCTTCGGATTGTTGCCAGCACCGAAGAACGCAGCAATATCTTGAACTACATTTTGGGATTTGAACTCGTTAAAATGATGTTCAAAATGAGTTGGCTACAACACGAAAAGCTTTATCGGCTGCAAAAAAATCAAGAAGAGTTTATTGAAACTTATATCAAGCCTATTCGACACGCCCATCGCGTCAATCGAATCATCGTGCCCAGAGACGAAAAATTGTTCTTTGCCCGACGAGACTATTTTGTGCAAAAACCCAAGCTTTCGGATAAGAAATTAGTGGCGTTAGCGATCGCCACCTTCACGGCAGAAGTGACGACAAACTTTGGATTTTCCATCATTCGCCATGCTCATTCATTTGACTTTAACTATGACGATATCTTCTTAAATGAGCAAGAACCAATTTTTCCAAACTCGTAGAGAGCAAATTTCAAGCAACTTTGCCGCCTCCCATCAAATAGAGCAATGCCATCCGTACTGCAACACCGCTAGTCACCTGCTGCGAAATCAAGCTGAATTGGGGATCATCCATCAAGTCAGAGCTAATTTCTACCCCTCGGTTAACTGGACCAGGGTGAAGAATCTTGACCTCTGGCTTGCACCGCTTGAGACGATCGCGCGTAATGCCAAACTGCTGATGATATTCTCGCAAACTGGGTAAAAGGTGACTGGTCATGCGCTCTTTTTGCAACCGCAGCGTCATTACAAAATCAGCATCTTCAAGAGCTGGGTCAAGCGTCCAGTGCAGAAAAAGCTGACGAGGGATGGCACCAGACTGAGCATCTGAGCCTGTGAGATAATCGGCAAACCACCTTGGCAACAGTGTCGGCGGCGCTGCCAAATGAACTTCAGCCCCGCTTGCTGTCAAGCTCCAAATATTAGATCGGGCACCGCGAGAATGAAGAATATCGCCCACGATCGCGATTTTCTTGCCCTTCAATAGGGACAACGTTGGCTGCTCAGAATCTAACAGTGTGCAAATAGTAAACAAGTCTAGAAGCGCTTGAGAGGGATGCTCATGCTGACCGTCTCCTGCATTGAGAACTCCAACTCGCACCCCCAAACGATCCATTTCGGCGGCGATCGCTTGGGGCACTCCCGCCTCTTTATGACGAACCACCATCATGTCGGTGCCCATTGCCAGATAGGTTTTTGCCGTATCGAGAATCGTTTCTCCTTTCGAGAGAGAAGATGTTCCGGCTGCAAAGTTAATCGTGTCGGCAGATAGGCGTTTGGCAGCTAACTCAAAGCTGCTGCGAGTACGAGTAGACGGCTCAAAAAATAGATTGGCGACGACCTGCCCCTGGAGCGTGGGCACCTTCTTAGTTCGGCGCGACAGCACCTCTCGAAAGCTGCTAGCCGTTTGCAAAACGACATCATACTCAGCCTGAGAAAAGTCAGCGAGGGAAAGAATGTGGTGACGAGTCCAAACCATTGAAGGGGTGCACGAGAGAACAACTCATCATTCATAACGCAAAACGATCGCGCTCCCAACCTCAATGACTAAATTTCCTTCAAAGAAGTATGCTTGTACTTATTCGACGATCGCCTGCATGACTCGCACTCCTTTTGATGCCTTCTCTAAACAGCTTTTAGAAGAATTTCTCTCGCCCTTCGGCACCGTTGAACTGAATCGAGAAATTGCCGGAGAATCTCGATTTGTGGATATTTGGTTCTCGCCATCTGCTCCGCCCGATCGCAGTCTAGGTTTACTGGCACGCATCGCCACAACGCCCTGCTTGATCGAACCTTATCGTAATGCACCCGGCTTTTCCGAGATCCGATCGTGCCTACTCAAGCTATTTCTCGTTCACTCTGACCAACAACGCCAAGCCAGACGCGAAGATGCCTCGCTCCCGGAAGATAGACTGCCTCACCTATGGATTTTGTCACCCACTGCTTCAGCGATGTCTCTCAACAGTTTTGGTGCCATTCAATCGCTAGACTGGCTGCCCGGAATCTACTCGCTTCCTTCCGCTTTGAGAACCTCGATCGTAGTGATTCATCAGCTGCCTAAAACTCCAGACACCCTTTGGCTCAGGCTTTTGGGAAAAGGCAAAACTCAGCAGCAAGCCGTTGAAGAAGTTCTTTTGCTGCCTGAAGATGACCCGCGCCGTTTCCAAACTTTAAACCTCTTAACAACCTGGAGAATTACTATGAGAGTTGAAGACCTTGATGAGGACGATCGGATTTCGTTTATGGCAATTAACCAAGCTTATTTACAGTGGGAACGAGAAACCGTTGAGCGCGGTAGACAGGAAGGCAGACAGGAAGGCAGACAGGAAGGCAGACAGGAAGGTACACAGGCGGGACAACGCTTGGTCGTCGAGAACTTGCTGAAAGTCCGGTTTGGTGAAGTGGATGCTCAACTCGCTGATTTGGTTTCTGCGATCCTGACATTCCCCGCTGAGGACTACACACCACTTCTGCTACAACTGTCGCGAGAACAACTGCTAGAGAGGTTTCGAGGTCACTCTGAGTAGACGTTTGTGACTTAAGTAGGCAAATGCAGAATATTTAAACTGATCGTGATCAAGGTTAGGAATAGAATAAACCCGATCGTGTCCAGCATGGTTGTGACAAGAGGACCGCTAATCAAAGCTGGATCGAGTTTTAGTCGCTTCAAAGCCATTGGCAACAGGGTTCCTAATGTCACTGCGATTACAGAATTTGCTGCCATAACCAGTCCAGCGACGTATCCGACCCAACGGGTTTCGGGCGATGTCCAAATCAATGACAGTAAAACCATTGTGGTTCCTAGCGCCAGAGCGGTTCCTAGACCCGCCAATAATTCCCTACGAAGAATTTTCATCGTGTCTGCTGGAGTGACTTCACCTACGCCTAGCGATCGGATCGTCACCGTCAGAGCTTGGATACCCACCGTTCCGCCCGTGTTGGAGAACAACGGCATAATCACCGCAAGCACAGGCACCATTGAAATTGTTTTCTGAAACGGAGCGATCGCGCTAGATGCCCCAATATAAAGCGCCATTACGCCGACGAGCCAGGGCAGACGATTCCGCAGCTTCTCTAAGGGATGCGAGAGCGACGATTCATCGCCGCCGCTGACCCCTGCCAGTTTTTGAATGTCTTCGGTGGCTTCTTGTTCGAGAATGTCTACCACGTCATCAACCGTGATAATCCCTACCAGCCGATCTTCGCGATCGACCACAGGCACGGCGATTAAGTCGTAGCGCTTCATCAGTTGCGCGACTTCTTCTTGCGGCATCTCGGTTTTGGCTTTAATCACCCGATCACTGGCGATATCCTCAATCCGCACATCGGGAATCGAGAAGAGCAACTGCCGCAGAGAAACAACCTGTTTGAGCTTGCGATTGTTGTCGGTTACATAGGCATAGTAAACCGTCTCTTTGTCTCGGTCAGCCAGTCGAATCTTGCTGAGTGCCTCGCCGACCGTCAAGCCCTGCCGCAGCCGGACATATTCAGTAGTCATCACCCGACCTGCGGTGCCCTCTGCGTAACCGAGAATCGTAGCAGTGGCTTGCCGCTCTTCGGGGCTGAGTTGCTGAACGAGCCGCTTGGCGATTCCGGCAGGAAGTTCGTCAAACAATTCGGCACGATCGTCAGGGCGCATCGATTCGACAATCTGACACACCTGAACGTTATGCAACGACCCGATTAGATCTTCTTGAATCTCTTGGGGCAGATATTCAAAGACATCAGTTGCCTGAGTTTTGTTAAGCAGTCTGAACGCGATCGCTCGTTTTTCAGGAGGAAGTTCGGTAATATAGTCGCCCACGTCGATCGGGGGCATTTCGTTTAATTCGTGCTTAAGCTGATTAAGATCAGCAATTTCAGACAGGGAAGTGCGACTTTCCTGGGTTAGCATAAGACCTCCTCAATCTCCCTCGCGCTGGAAGACTAAGGCTTCCAACACTAAAAGAGTTTAATACTGTGGGGTAATGGACTCTGGTCCATGAACTTTACAAAATGCAACATCGACATCCGATTTGGTTGTCGCTAAGTATATGCTAACCCTGAAGCCACAAATTCACAATGCTGAAAGTCTCTCTCCTGCTTAAAGATCCCACTTTTGTTTGAAGCGATAAAACTCATAATCAACCTTTAGAGATATATCTTTTCTCTCATAAGCAAGAAGTCAAAAACCGGAAGAATGCACAAACTCTTTTTTTACGTCGTACCGTTGACCGTTTCACTCGTGCTGAGTAGTTGCGGTACTGCTCCCTCTAATTCGCCTGTTGCATCGTCTCCAGACGTGAGTTCGAGTGTCGCTCCCAGCCCCAGTTCATCGCCTACCGCCAAAAAAAGTCCGCCCGTGGCATCTCGCCCAAGCCAACCCCTTCAAACCTCTTCAGTGGTTTCTGCAAAAACGGTTGCTGTGAACGTTTATAAGTTGGATACCCAATGTCGAGATTTTGTGGCAGAAAAGACGGCAGTCTCAGCAAATCAGCCGATCGCCGGAGCCGTAGGCAAGGTCTTAGAAAACGCAGATAGTGCCGACTTCAGTTTGTCTGGATATCGAGTAAATGTCGCCGCCGGAGTCGCAACCATCGATCTGCGGGTTGCCCCCGGCTCGAAGCGCACGTTAGCATCTCTCTCAAGCTGTGAACAACTGGCGATTTTCGGTGGTCTTCGCAAAACCCTCACCAGCAATGCTGAATGGAAGGTTAAATCTGTGCGGTTTACCGATCGAGGCAAAGAAGTCGTTCTCTAGCCCTTTTTTGAGACAGCCTCGCAATTTTTGACATACCATCGCCACGGCAAATCGGCTCCTTGAGTTAGCCCGATGCGAGTCGTCTGAACAAACGAGATCGAACCCCGCTCAATCTGCTCCTGAAATTGGGAACTGCGAGGCTCTAGCCACAGAGGTTGTCCTGGTTGAAAGGGCTGTGCAGTCAGTGTGAGATCGATTTTGAATGCCCGACAGAGTTTGCCCGGACCTGCGGCAACACGAGCTAACTTTTCCTCTAGACACCAGGGCGGCAGAGTGTCGAGTTGCAACGCCCGAATCAAAACAGCACTGGGAACTCCGTCGCGATCGGTTACAACATTCAGGCAGTGATACATCCCATAGATCAGATAGACATAACTCATTCCAGCCGCACCAAACATGATGCGATTCCGATTTGTCTGTCGTCGATAGGCATGACATGCCGGGTCGCCCACGGTGTAGGCTTCAGTTTCCACAATCATGCCCCGAAGCGTCAGCCCATCGTCAAACTGGCGTACCAAAGTGCAGCCTAATAGGTCAGGGGCAACTTCTGGCGACGATCGTGATAGCCACTCAGGTTGAATAAAAGATGAATCGATCGTCATTTTCAGTCTTGAGAAGAATCTGTCAAAAATCTTTGCTTTGCTAAAATCTAAAGGTATTCGCGGTAATGTTGAGCCAGAAAAACTGGGTACAACACCCGCCAACTCTACAAATCCCATCATAAGAAAGCTGTAATCATTATGGATGTCAAACTCGTTTTACTCATTCTTACTGGTGTCTTCACGGTAGCTTGCCTGTTTTTTGGCACCCGCAATGGTTTTTACGATTCCGACAATTATCACGGCAATGGGTCAGCGCACTAACGCTTGAAGGTGTAGCGGGTAAATCGAGTGTTAAGAATCGCAAATCTCCTCTTGGGATTCGCAGATCACTTGAACTGAGGCTTCATAATCTTAGACAACAGAACGTATTCACCTAATGTGACTCAACTGGAATGTTTGCCCTATGGCGTTGGTCATGCCGATGAGGGAGTGTCTCTCCTGGTTCGCATGGGACCCTATCGGATCTTGTTAGACTGCGGTTTGAGAGACGTTTCACCTCTGAGCCAGCAACGCTCTGATTTGGCATTCCCTGCTGACTTAGTGTTGTGTAGTCATGCTCATTCAGATCATGCACGAGGGCTGCTGGCTCTTCATCAAGCCTTTCCCAAACTGCCGATTTACGCCAGTGAAGTAACCACTGAGCTGCTGCCGCTGAACTGGATTGGGGAGTCAGTACCTCAGTTTTGTCATGCACTGCCGTGGCGATCGCCAGTGGAATTTTTTGATGGGCTAACCGCTGAATTGTTTCCGGCAGGTCACTTGCCCGGAGCCGCCGTGATTTTGTTGACCTATACACCGCCGCTTGGCTCAGAAGGTCAATCTCGCCCTTATCGACTGATTTACACCGGAGATTTCTTTTTATCAAATTCTCGGCTCGTAGAAGGATTGCGAATAGAGGAACTGCGGGGATTGGAGCCAGATGTGCTAATTGTGGAAGGCAGCTATGGCACGGCTCGATTTCCCCATCGGCGACAGCAAGAAAACCAACTGATTGAGCGCATTAGTCACGCGATCGCTGAAGGGCAATCTGTTTTGCTGCCGTTGCCGACTCTGGGTTTAGGGCAAGAATTGCTGATGCTGCTGCGGAGCCATCATTTATTTACAGGGCGGAATCTAACCATTTGGGTTGATGGCACCGTTGCAGCAGGCTGCGATGCCTACTTAGATTTGCTGCCTCATTTACCCAGCTCTGTGCAAAATTTTGCTCGTCATCAACCGCTCTTTTGGGATGAGCGAGTGCGTCCGCGTGTACGGCATTTGCAGCCTGAGCAGCGATCGTCGATCGAGCCTCATTGCATTGTCTTAACAGATTTGACCGTTGACCTCAATGAGTTTTGTCAATCCGATTCTTCATGGCTGGTGCTCTTTCCTCAGCAAGGTGGTCAGCTAGAGATCGATCACCACGAGCTTTCATCGTTCCTCGCGTCTGATGCTGTGCAGGTGAGTGTCGAATCTTATCTGTTGGCACAGCACTGCGATGGACCCAGTACGACGCAACTGATTCACAATTTGCGTCCTCAGCACGTGTTGTTTGTTCACGGGTCGCCGACCTATCTATCTGACTTGACAAGCTTAGAGGAACTGCACAACCGATATCATCTGCATTCCCCCTCGATCGGAGCCTTGGTTGAGCTTCCGATCGGAGAAACATTTCTGCAGCCTGCTCCCCCAGACCACAGCTATGAAGGAGAATTAGCCGAACTGGAGACCGTAGTGACCATTACGCTACCCGATGCAATTAGGGCTGACCCTCGCTGGCGCACTCTGGCAGACACCGGGCTGATTGAAGCCCGCTGGCAAGGAGAAGATCTCGTTTTGCGGGGGCTACATCAGCGCGAGCTGTTGAGTCCGGGGAGCGATCGCTCACCCATCTCAGCAGACGGGACGCTGAAAGACTGTTGCTCAAATTGCCGTCACTGTCGAGGGCAACGCTGCTGGAATCCGAGTTCGCCGCTGTTTAACTTTAAAGTCACGTTGGATGGATATTGTCCAGTGTTTGAGCCTTTGCTGATCTCAACGGAGGTTGAAACGCAAGACATCGAAGACGAGTCCGATCGTTAGTCTTCACCTCATCAGCTTTCTCGGATAGAGGGAGCCGTTGCCAAAGTTGCTGCCCCTGATTTCATCTGCTCAATGTCGTCGTGTGACCACGGATGAATCAAACCGTGATGAGCCACGAGTAGCCCCCACAGCCCCTTTAGGGTCAAAATTGGGACGACTAAATTAGCACGCACTTGCATAGTGCGAAGAAACTCACGGTGACAGGGGGTGATCGGTTCGGTCTCTATGTCTGAGATAGCTCGAACTCGTCCTTCTAAATACATCCTGGCGTACTCCCCGTTGAAGCATTCATCCGGTCCTGTTGAGCCGTAGATCGAAAACTCGGCAGAACTCAATGACTCAAAAGTGACTTGCCCTTTCCATTGACGAT
Source organism: Leptolyngbyales cyanobacterium (assembly GCA_038227635.1). Classification (GTDB taxonomy): domain Bacteria; phylum Cyanobacteriota; class Cyanobacteriia; order Leptolyngbyales; family Leptolyngbyaceae; genus Phormidesmis_A. Next base: position 8,715 of record JBBRPT010000121.1, read on the forward strand.
AGAAATAGTATAAAACCACTCGATCGACATCAAGGGCATCGCGAAGTTGGTTGGTGGTTTGTTGAACGAGACCATCCCTCTCGATCGTGCTAGAGAGCCGATCGAGAACTCTCTGAAGATTAGAAGGGGGAGTCTGTTGAGGAAGATGATTAGAGTCTGAATCAGAATAAACTTGCACGGCTCTGAACTTAGGGATCTGAACAACAGAAAGTAGAGTTTTATAGAGCTTATGCGATGTGCGACTTTCCTAAAACACCTGCTAAGACTGCCCTCACCCTAGCCCTCTCCCAGCAGGAGAGGGAATAGAAACGTCCGAAAGTCCTTCTCCTTGGGGAGAAGGGTTGGGATGAGGGCAAATTAGTTGCACATCGCGTGAGCTTATTAAAGATTACTTAAACTCATACTAGTAAAAGCCAGCAACTTCGGCTTTTGAAAGCAAAATTTAAGCTTGATGACCCTGAGAGAAACCGGAGTCATCTCACAAAGGTTCTAGGCTTAAACTGCACGAAAAGAATTAGCAGCCCTAACGCGATCGCGAGTCCGATCTCTGTAATCACAATGGCAGATTGACCTGTTTGACGAATGGCGATCGCCGCCAGTGCCCAAATAATAACTGACGGAAATGCAATGTCATGATAGCGAAACGCAATGACTGCCGCGATCGCTGCGCTGATTGCTGACAAGACCACTGTCCAAATTGCAGGAGAAAGTCCGCTACCCGTCCAGCCAGAATCATAGAAAGCGGACGCGATATTCACCACGGTCGCGACGGTGATCCACCCAAAATAAACGCTGACGGGAATTTGAATCAGCCATTTCTCATCGCGAGAGATGCGATCGTCTACTGTTCTAAGCTGTAAGAATGCTGCGATTAGCGACAATAGAATGCCAATCATCACCACCACTGAGAGCCAAAAGAGCCGTCCTTGAAAAGCAAACACCCAGAGAATTTGAAGCAGAGAGGCGGCAATAATTGGCGATCGTACTTTTTGCAACCGGACGTTATCTCGCTGAGCCGGAGCGACTTGATAGATGCCAAAGGCAATCAGCCCTAAATAAATCACGCCCCAAATCGCAAACGCATAGTTGGCAGGAGTCACCAAAACCCCGCCAAAAAGCGTATTTGAAATCGCGCCGATGCTCAACCCATTCAGCGGGAAAAAATTAGAGAGGGCATTCACCGTGATCGCACCCAAGATGGCGGAGATCGTCGCAATTTGGTGACTAGAGACTGATTGAGGAGAGCGATCGGAGCGTTGCATAGATGCCTATCCTTGGGTTACTAACTTCAGGATAACGTTCCTAATCAGGGGCAACAGGTATGACTGAAATGAAGCACGAAGACTCTACACGTTCGACGCTTTGGGTTTTTACGCCGCATCTTCACGATCAACTTGTCGCCTATCAACCAAATTAGCTTTGTGCAGACTTGTTCATTTGCTGTTGAAGTTTTTGAACTTCTTCGACTAATAACCCTGTTCCACGAGCAACGGTTTCGACTGATAAGCCTTCTCTCAAAAAGTTGAGTGCGATCGTCCGATCCCTTTCTTCTTGAACCTCTCTCTGGATTGAACGGTAAACAGTGGATTCCTGCATGATGTCTCTCCGTAATATTCGATAAATAACCTCATCTTCTAATCGTAACCCAGCTAAAATTCCTGATGCTGCCATCAGATTGGCTTTCGTTGCGGAGTCTGAAACCCGATCAATCCGTTGAGCCGTTGGTTGCGTGCTAGACGTGTGGATTCTGCAATACTGGAGGTGCGTTTTCAGTCAGGATAAATCCGATGGTTCTCGAACCCGTTCTTTGCCCCAGTTGTGGCAGGGCTAATTTAAGGTCGAGAAAGAAAATATGTACCCCTTATCTTGCGTCGAGGCATCATTTGATGCTGAACGAAGACCCAAGCTTGTAGATTTTATCTGGTGACAACTAATCAGCCCTGCCAGTTGTGGCAGTGAGGATGTCGTTAAACATGGACAATCTCAAGCCGGCAGGCAGCGCTACAAATGTCGAAATACAGCGTGTTCTCGCTGCACGTTTCTTCGAGCGTATCGCTATCGGGGGTATCTGCCAGAGGTGAAGCAGCAAATTGCAGAGATGGCATTGAATGGCAGTGGAATTCGCGATACTGCCCGTGTGCTGAAGATCAGTCCGACGACGGTGATTGAACTCGACGTGAAGTGTTGCAATCTCCTCGTTTGAGATAATGCGGACACGCTTCGCGTGAACCAAAGGCAACGCCGCTTATGACACCGCTCCCGTTCATCCGTCCAACAAGAGCGCTGCCGCGCCTCTGTAATGGGAAGGCGGGCATATTCAATACAATTGCGATTTGCGAGTCGCGCCATTAACTGTTAGCTTCCATCAGAACGTGTGGAGAATGCTGAAAGGCAAGTAAAATGATTCAAGGACACCGGAATGAAGGAGATTAATATTTGGATAGGGAGTTTTTGGTCTTGCCTGACATTGCTTATATCCATAAAATGGATCACAGAGATCAAAGTGATAAAAAATCCCAATGGCATATTTCCACAGATGCCGAGAGGGAATGCTTTGTAAAATCAATAACTGCTGAGTGGAATTTACCTCAATACAATTGCTGGGGCTTACATTTTGAGGATGAAAAAGTAAGTTATCTTGGTGTCACAGCCAGGAGCGAATCGGAGTTGCGTCAACTATTCATCGCCAAGTTCATAGACAGCAATCAAAACAGTAAATGGCATGGCTATCCTGCTGATCCTTGCAACGAAAAGCAGCAAGATATTCCTCCAGAAGTCATTCTAAATGATTGGTTGCAAAAACAGTATCTACGTCCATAGATAGTGCGGAAGCTGACTAGAAGACAGAAATGCAAGCTTTAAAGATTATTGTACCTGGAAAATTTTATGACAGCCAGATTTATGATGGTCGGCTCTATCTTTGGGGTATCGACAATTCTTTTATCGCAATTGACTGGAACTTATTGGTTGGTAAAATACGTATTCCAAAAGAGCTGAAAACTGCTTTAAGGTTCTCTCTACAGTATGGTGACAACCTGTATGGCAATCTTTTGATGCAAGACCTTGAAGTCAGACAATTGATGCAAAACAAATTTCAAAAGCTATCAGAATTAACGATAGAGGTTAGTAATCAGGACTTTAAAAATTCTATGATCGGTCAGCAGGATAATCCATTGCCTTTTCCTCATGCTGATAGCGCAGTGCATTATAAGACGATCTATGCTGGCGGTCAAAGTGGCGTTTCAGCATCGAGTTGTAGTGTAGGACGAGGACGCAACCAATCAATAGAACCAGCAAAAAGGTTATTTGATATGCCAACGCTAAGTATTTCAGCATCTCATTTAACTTTGGCAGTTGCAGCAGGCAATGAAGGATTATCTGACTACTCTTTGCTTCCAAACAATGTTAAAAAACATGGTGAGCCTCGTAAGCTTTCTGATAAACACTGTAATCTGACTCGATGGTTATATCCCAGTATATTTGGATCATCTTATTTCAATGATGGCTACTTTGCTGATTTTAAGAAGAGTAAGAGAAGTAAAGCTGCAAAAGGACAACTGGATCAAAGAGTTGTTCAGCTTGTTTTGCCTGAAACATCGGAGACAACTTTGATTGAAGACGAAAGTAAGCAATCAGCAAGGCAATATAAAAGAGAATTTAAAGGACTGATTTCTTCCAAAGACATATTTTTAGGATCTACCCTAGATGAGAACGGAACGAGTGAGGGAGATGCTGCTTTCACTTGGGGAGTGCAAGATAAAATTTGTTCGATCACCGGAAGCTCTATTAAATTGGCTGGATACACCTCTCAGTCGAAACCAAGCCAACAGAAGTTTAGTGATCTTGGCTCTGTTAAAATTGATAAATTGGGTGGAGAAATAATAAGTGCAGATAGTTCATTTTTCGGGGTAGTCATAGAGAAAGAGAATGGTTTACTAATTATTAGTAGTTTACTAGAGAGTCAGTTGCTTGAAGGTGAACCTGTTAACTGGCGAGTTTTTCCAAGATCTAGGAATTATACTAATCAGTTGCATATTGTTTACGAAGATGCTTTACATATCTATTCCTTTAATCATGATTACTTTGTAGATCAAAGCACTAAAAAATTAGGTATTAGCGTAGCTTCGGCTAGGGACTGAAAAAGCAATCATTGAGTGAGTGAGTGAGTGTGCGTCGTCATTCAAGACTATTCGATCGCTGCTCTGTGCCACTGAAGAAACACGAGAGTATCTGTAGCACTTGTTCCTTAATTCAATACTCCGGACATTTTTTTGAACGGTTCCACAAGGCTTTCAGAGCTTATGGTTCAAGGACTGAGCTATTTTTTCAAAGTTAGCTCCACTCCTGACTTTGAAAAAAAGATCCAGCCCACGGCAGAATAAGGGTTTGAGCCTTAAAACCTGCTCAAATTTTGTCCGGAGTATTGGTTTATGATGTACCTATGCTTCCCACATCATCTCCCACTTATCATAGAAGCTTGGAGATAGTTCGGTTGCGATTAGTACATCGTCCCCATCACCAAGCTTCATTTCAATGCTATCGCCAATAAGGATTGTGATAGCATTGAAATGAAGCTTAACAATATGTGGAGTATCGTTCTGCCCATAGACTTGAGCCGAAATTAGGTTTTGGGAGATGCAATAGCGCCAGGGGTTTAAATCAGAGGGTGCATCCCAGTTATGCAATGAGCAGAAATACTCAGGAGTTCTCTTGAGCAGAGTTCTAGGATGTGGAGAGTCGTCAAGTTATAATCCGAGGAATGCTGCCCATGAATGCTGATAAACAGGCACAAATTCAGGCTCATG
>JBBRPT010000122.1:0-13508 GCA_038227635.1 Leptolyngbyales cyanobacterium
CCGACCCATCGTCCCAGGCTAGAAACTCTTCAAACGTCAGAAGCTTTGTAACGGGTGCGTACATCGCCTTCGCTCCATTGCTGACAGGTACTTTACTCCATGCTATCAAGACGCACTGCTTTATCAATGAATTCTTGCCGATTTTCTTGTCGTTGAATCAATTCCTCAAGCATCGTCGCTTGCTGATGGATCTCGTTGAGCGCTTCTCGCCGAGCGATCGCAGCTTGCCACTCTCGATGACGAACACTGCCCGGTCGCCCCAATGATGGGCTACTAATCTTGCCGTTTTTTTTCTCCGTTACCAGCCGAATGTAGGTGTAAGTCTTAAAGTTTTTAGTTTCGTGGGATTCCGCAAGCCAGCACTTTGCTGGAGCAACTCGACCCGTCGATCGAACTGCGTCTTCTAGCTGCTGAAGCCGGAGTCGCTCTGCTTGTAGAGGGTCACTAATCATGATTTTTATGTGCGGTCTGTACTGCTACCATACGGAAAATCTTCTGTGTGGTCAACTCTCAAACCATACGGAAAACTTTTTCGAGTTCTCTTCTAAGAAATGGTCTACCAGTCTCTCTTCACATCAAAACTCAAAGAATTCCCTGTCTCTGTATAAGGTAAGGCAAGGTTATCCTATGAGCAGAGCGGGCTACCCAGCTTCCGCCACCGTAGCCGAGTCAGATAAGCTTAGACCTATACCGTCAGTGACTACCGACAGTAAATCCCGTTCTAGCCAAGCCTCAAAAACAGTGCCTCTGCCGTCATCTAGTCCACTCACTCGATAAATTCGCTCCTGCTTATTTCGCGATCCATCCTTGCGAATTAGCTCAAGCCGTAGCCCTAACTTGCTCGTTAAAATTTGCCTCAGCACGGTGATTGGAGAGGATTTGGCGTTGACTGTGATGCCTAAAACCGCTTTAGTTTTCCAGGGGACATCTTTGAGCGCTTGAGCAAACGCAACAAGCTTAGGGTTAGAGTTACGAAGTTCTATCCCAGATAAAAACTCCACTAACCCTAATTTTTCTAAAACGACGACTTGATGACACAGCAAGGATGAATTTAAATCTGGTGTCCAAATCGCTCCTTCTCCAGCTTCGAGGGCTTTTTTAACGATCTGGGTATCCCGCTGAATCAGGTGATCCCGCCCGATCGACAGGTAATAGTGCAGCCGAACTTGCGGATGCCATCCTCGATCGTCTTTTCCGACCAAATCTGGCGTTACGTCAATTCGATATCGTTGCTGAAGCTTGTATTTCCGGTCTTTGCGGCGCTCTAAGGGAACCTTTGAACGTTGGGCTTTGAGCTTGCTTGCCTCTAAATCGGTGATTTCTTCCGCTGCTGCGATCGCAGCACATTCTGCCTGCTGGTTCGATTCAGAGATGTTAGTAAGTTGGATTTTGAGCTTCTTCCGCGTCTTGGCGCTGATGCAATGAGTGGTAGGAATGATGGTATGCCCTTCAGCTTTAAGTCCCGCTAAAACGGTCGTTCGATAGTGCAGCATTCCGGCGTTGATCCGGGCACCCATCTTTGCCCAAGTTCGTTGAGCGATCGGATCAACGGTGATGTCGATGTCTTCCTGGTCGAATGCCTGCAACGTTTTCAGCGTTGCCCGAACAACTTTAGTTTGACTTTTTAAAAGCGACTGGTGATGCGTGGCACCACTCCCGATTTTGCCAATGCCGTAAGAAGCAATCCAGACATACCGATCCACAGGATCACGCAGTCGTGATAAGGATTGCCGCACTGCGTCCGCAGAAGACACGCCCTGAAAACAGCCCCAGACGCTGGTGAAGTGCCCTTTGATATCAATACTGACCCCCGTTTCGATCGAGGGGGAAGCGATCACCACGTCATACTGCGTCAGAATTTCATTGAGCTTAGAAATGCATCCGTATGCCTCATGAGATGGATCGCTGATGGATTCTGAGTCGATCCGCAGGATGCGCTTTTCGGGGAAACGACGATGGATTTCTTGCTCTAGCCAGGTTTCGAGATTTTGCGTTCCCCACTTAGACGTGCGTTTTTGCCCACTCACTTGAATAAAGGGACGGTTGCCAAGCGCAAGATGTTTTTTCAGTCCTATCAGCCAAGTCGTAGGCTCAGACTGGTTGTAGTGAAAGATATTCCAGCCTTTTTCTGGCATCCAATCGTTCCGAATAATCCAGGGTTCAAGCTGATCGCTCACTTCGGCTAATCCCAGAATGAAGTCGATCGATAGGTCAGATAGGTCTGCGTCTGCCAGCACGATTCGCCCATGCCCATAGGGTGTCAGTGCATTCTGTATGAGTTGCTTTAACTGCTTAAGGACGACGACTCGATGCTGACGAACCTCGGTGTCCGCCGACAAGGTATGCCAAATCACCTGTTCAGCCTCATCCACAATGATCAGCGGATTTTTCCAGTGATTCGCGTTAAATCGCGCACCAGACTTGGGGTGCAGGGAATCAACGCACAGTCCGTATCCAAGCAGATGTCCGGTTTCTGAATCTCGTAACTCTGTCACGTAATCTAACCCAAAGCGAGCACACAAAGCCTGCCCTAGTTGAATTCGGTGGGTTAAGACTAGGGTGGGTTGTCCCTGCTGAATGGCTTCTGCGACCCACTTTGTAATGATCTTCGTTTTTCCGGTGCCTTTGGGTGCTTTGAGCGCAACGACACGAGCTGACTGCGGTGCTTTCAACTCTAACTCGCCCAAATCTTGAACGTTGACCACACAGGCAGATTTGTAGGTCAGTTGGCTGTAATTCAGGATTTCCCACTCTTCTAAAGTGAGAGCCGCTGTGTAGATTTCGTTAAAGGCTTGCCGCCTAAGCTCTGTGACGGGAAGAAAACTTGTCCAGAATGCGATCGTGGTGGCTAGTAAGCTCCAAACCGCTTGAAATTGTTGAATGAGAAGCGGAAAATTGAAAGAATTGCGCGACGCTGACGTGATTAGCGATGCTTCTGAAGGCATCTTAATTAGGGCTGTAGCTGTTTCAGGGAGAGCCTCAAGCGTTTGTCGCCCACGAGCGACGACGAAATCATCGACCCCTTTCTCTGGTCCGGGTAAAGCGATGACCCGCACGGTGCAGCCAGCTTGCTCTAGCATTCTACCGAGTCGAGTTGTGGCAAGCTGAACGTGACGACGGGTTTTGATTTTTTGGTCGTAGTCAAAGCAGATATAAACAGGGCGACCGGGAACACAAAGAACCTGAAGATCCTCAATGAGTCTACGATCGAAGGTCTCCAAATCCTGCTTGTTTTTTCGATATCCGTTGAAAATTCCAGGTATTGCTACAACTAGGTATCCCAGCGTCATGAGACAGCCAGCTTTTTTAGCGCCCTCCACGATGATGATGGGTATAGAGGAGTCGAGCAGCGCGTCGAGCCACTGCCGGGGTCGGCGAGGATCATGCAGCGCAATCACGCGTGTGTCGGTTTTGGGAGGGGCTTCGTACTTGATGGGCTTTCCATCTTCGTCAAGGTAGGGGGTATCTGGCTTGAACTGTCCCCATAGCGATCGATTGGCATCCGCGTCATGTGCCTGAAACTGGTTGCGTCGAACCAGATCGTTCAGCCCAATCAAATCTTCGCCAGCACACCACCAACCGCCCATTTCAACATGACGGTAGCGGCGTAGCACCCAGTCCACCACGCGACCGTCGTTGCGTCGCGCTAGTTGATCTGAATAAAGCAGATAGCTGTACGGGGAATCATCCTCTAACGACACAACGTTTGCTTCGATAATTTCTCGGCAAACACCACTCTCCATCCACTCCTGGTAATGCTTTGGAGCGACTGGAGACAAAACTTTTAACTCTTCAAGAAACTGCGACATCGGGATCTCACGTATAAACGTGCAACCGGAATGCAGCGCAGGATGGCTACCGTGCCATTAAAGTCACCAATACGATTGGCTAGGGATTGAATTTTGACTCAATCCCGCTTAGAATGTGCATAGAAAAGCGCATCCTCGCAACACCTGTTGCTGGATTTTCGGGGAGCGCGTCTTCGCAACATCTGTTGCTGGACTGTTGGGGGAGGCAATCAACAACTCAGTCGTCGCCAAACAACTTGGTTGATTGTTCTCCGCACTATTTCGACAAGTTAATACAGGGTAAAAGCTCCTCAACGGTGAGGGGCTTTTCAATTTTTACAAATCTTTACCTCCTAATTTATCCCCAAGACTCGCTGCGAAAGGGGAGTGCTTTTATATCTTTCGCGATCCTACCACTAGTGGTGAAAAATCGGTACTGCTAATCACATCTATCACCCGATCGTAAACGAGTAGAGGAAAATGATCAGCAAATGCAGGTGGCGATAAACCGCGTGAGAAACTGGATTGCTAATGAAATGACAGTCCCCTGGCTGTAGTGTAAAGGCTGATCTCACCATGTGATCCTGACACTTCTTCTAGATGCGTGACTGCTGAGTTTGAAGCAGCCAGGGCAAAGTATTCATCAATAGTGGCTCTATTCACTATTTGCGTCATTCAATCTGTAACTATTTCTTTCCAAGACGTGTTTTACATGCGTGCTAGGGACTGGCGTTCCTATTACAATTTACTAAGGGACTCAAGCTCCAAGGTTTTTGCGAATGCCAGCACTCCTGATATAAAGTGGAGAACAAATTGCGAGCATATCGAGTCAAAATGATCATTCCTCGGCATGAGCCGATTTGGTCTTCGGCGTGAGCCGATTTAGTCTTCGGCGTGAGCCTATATAGAGTAGCGCTTTCAGCAATTTTCGCAAATTTATAGTCTATGCTGTCGATTACGAGAACGGTGGGGGTAATCGTGAAGTATTCATTGCCGAGGCATCAAACTCGTTCAAAACTATTTGTTCAAGACATTCTCGATCGAATCGAATCCCGATATCAACATTCACCAGATGCTTCATCAGGGGGAGCGTTTGTCGTTGCTCTGACAGGGCATTATTTGGCAGTAAGTACTTCCCTGGCGCGGTTATACGGCTATTCCTCCTCTGAAGAAATGGCTGCAACTGTAGAGAGCATTCAGTGCCAGTACGTTGATCCACGTCGATGGCAAAAAATTTGTGCACGGCTAGCCATTAGTGGTGAGGTTTACGCGCTTGAGTCTGAAGTTAAAACTCGTGATGGCTCAACTCGGTGGGTTCGTGAATCATTCCTCAGTATGATAGGGAAACGCAGTCAAGTTTATTACTGTGAAGGTATTTGTCGCGACATTACAGAGCATAAACGCTCGGAGTTACGTCTAGCGCAGAGCGATCGTTATCTCTCTGTACTAGCAGAGGTTCAACACCGATTACTCAGTGACGGAAATGGTTACTGCTCTACAGAGGTCGCTAAGATCTTGGGTCAAACTGCTCAAGTAAGTCGTTGCTGCGTCTTTGTAAACGATCGCGATCAAGACGACAGAGCCTACGCGTATCAAGTAGTGGAGTGGTGTGCTCCAGAGATTGCAACAACGTTCGCAGTAGGCTCTATTCGACAACGCTTCTACCATGATTCGGTAGTCCCAGATCTGTGGGAAAACTTGTCTCAGGGAGAGCACCGCATGGACTTGGTGAAAAACCTAGCAGAGCCGGATCAGCAACTGCTGTCTGCCTTTCAAGTGCAAGCCTACCTGCTGCTCCCGCTCATGTCAAACGGGAACTGCTGGGGATTTATCGGGTTTATCAATTGCGTCGAGTCCGTGCTGTGGAATCAGCCTGAAATTCATCTGTTGACCTCGGCAGCGCTTGCCATTTCGATTGCAAAAGAGCGATCTGAGCAGAAGCAGGCTCATTTAGAGGCGGCGGTTGCCCTTCAAGCATCAGAAGCCCGACTTCGTTCTACGCTGGCAACGAGGGAAGCTCTCCTTGAGTCGATTCCTGACATGATCTTTCGCATGAGTCGTACTGGCGTTCATTTGGATTTCTTTCCCGCGACGGGGATTTCTCCAATCGTTCCACCGGATGAATTTTTGGGGCGCAGTATATTTGAGGTCTTGCCAAAGCAGGTCGCGGCGAATTTAGCTGAGGCAATTCAGCAGTGCGTTGACACTCAGGTATTGCAGACTTGCCACTACTCGCTATTTGTAGAAGATGCCCTACGGTCTTATGAAGCTCGATTGGTTCCCTACGGAACAGTAGAAGTGCTGGAAATCGTCCGCGAACTTCAGACATCAGAAACCCAGGGTAGTCTACAGTTTCCGTTGCTGGTGTCTGTCGCGACCCAACGCCTAAGTGAGAGTTTTGCGCGACTGAAAGAGCGCTTCACTCAAGCACAAACTGACTCATACAGTCTGCTTGAACTGTTAGAGCTTTATCAGCAGTATTCTGTCGATAGTGAGGAAATTGATGAGGCGTTGCGAATTGTCCATCTGGGCGATATCTCGGAGTCCTTGGTAGGTCTGGCTGCCGTGAAGCAGTTCGCCTTCAAAGACATCCAATCAACGCTACGGTTTTTGAACACCTGTGCCCAAGCAGAACGGGAAGGATTGAGCCAAGTTGATTTGAATGACTGTATTGACGCAATCCTCGTGATCTTGCACGAGAGGCTGGATCGTCAGTACGGAACCTTTAAAATTCAGGTTTCTAAAACTTACCCAAAGCTTCCTGAAATTAAGTGCTATCCAAAACAACTCAGCCAGGCCTTGGTTCAGATTTTTATCAATGCGATCGAGGCAGTCGCAGATCCAGAGCGCACCACTCCTCCTACGATTGTTTTATCTGGTGAAGTGAAGCTCGATCGTGTTCGGTTTTGTATCGCTGATAATGGGGCAGGCATTGATCTACAGGAGCAGTCACAGCTATTTCAACCGTTTGTCACGACGAAATCAGCTCATATGGGGCTGGGACTAACTTTAAGCCATCAAGTTATTGTCAATCGGCACCAGGGATTGCTGTACTTTTCACCCACTGAAGGAGGCAGCCAAATCGTGATTGACCTTCCCCGCCTATGTTAAAACTAATCTTTCCAGCGATTGGGAACTCCACCTGCTTCGCGGAGGATAAAATTTTCGCCCGTCGCGAAATCTGAGCGAACTGAAGTTAGCGATGAATTTTCTGCATGGTCTAAGAACTAACCATACAGAAAATTCTTTTCACAAGTGACGGCTTAAGGTAGATCGCCCTCTACCTGGTTAATATTTGGCTGGTAGAATCTTCAAATTCACTCAGATCACTACTTAAGTTCCTGAACTCTCAAGCGATCGCCCACCTTGATTCCCAACTTCTGAACTGTGCCTGCTGGAAGTTCGATTACCTCACTAGCGGCTAATTTTGAACTATATACTGGACATGGATTTGCATGACAAGGAACAGCAGATGCTATTTGCCTAATTCTCCCATCGAGAAGAAACACAATGTCCAGTGGAATCAGCGTGTCTTTCATCCAGAAGTTCAATGGCTGTGCCGTGCCGAATAGAAACAACATTCCTCGATCGCTAGCGAGTTTAGTACGATGCATCAGCCCTCGCTCTAATTGCTCTGGAGTTTCAGCAACTTCAAGCTCAATCCGCTGCCCCTTGACTTGAATTTGAGCCGTCACTGGAAGAAATTGAGGCTGCGTTTGCTGCTGCTTAGGTGAAATGACAACCACGGTTAGTAGTGTCAAAGTAGCTCCAGCTATCCCGATCCGGCCTGCACGGTCTATCCATTGGCTTTGGCGATTGAGCTTAATTAAGCGTGAAATTATCATCCTGTCCTGTAAATGTAAAATTTTAGGGTCAATCTGAAAAAATCTAACCCTAAAATATTAAAAAGATTGTAGAATCATATAAAAATGACCCTAAAAACTGGGAAAGGTTGTTATATCTATGGATACGTTCCTCTACACATCGCCCCTTGAGGCGTAGAAGAACCCTGTAGAAAGTTCCTCTACTTTGACAGCACTAAGATTTTTCGACAGCAATTGCACACTGCATCCAGACAACAATCATGAACTACTATCACGAAGACACTGACTATCGGAAATCCCACTCCGCTAAGGTTTCTGTTCACAGACAGCCCTGGACGGCTTACCTTCAAACTCCCTTCCTATCTGCTATCTATCTGATCAGCGCGATCGTTTCTTTGGGGTTTGGACAAGGATTCCTATCCGCTATGTTTGCGCTAGCTTGGGCCTATGCAAATCCATTGATGATTCTGCAACTTCAGGATCAATGGCGGCGATCGCTGCTGCGATGGCGGCTAAACCCTGTAATGACGACTGGCGTAGTTATCGGAGTGTTGGGCGGTGTGCTGCTTGGCTTCTCCTGGGTTGATGCGGCTCATGCTCAGTTCTTTAAGAATGCTGAGAGTTTCTTGACGACCAACTTCACAGGGTTAGATGCCAGCATTATCAAGCTCGTGATGAACACGATCCGAGCGCTGTTTATCATGTATCTCATCTTTGCCCTGGTGCAGGTGGTCAATGCTGCCAGACAAGGTGAAGAATGGAAGGATCTTGCAAAAACTCCTTTCATCATTCTCATCATTGGAGTGTTGGGTGATGCCCTCACGGGCGCGATCGCGGGAACAGGCGGTGCTGCCTGATTCAGACCGACTAAGCAAGTGCAACGATCATGTCAGAGCCGAAGTTTCGTCCTATTAATCCCCTACTGGGTGCTAGACCTAGTTTTGGTCCTATCCCAGCAGATCTCTTGCTTCCGTGGGGGGCGATTGGACTCCTTATCTTCATCCTGACTCGCAACATTCTTCCTGGAATCGGAATTGCACTTGGATGGGAATGGACGGTTGGATTGATTGTGTGGGGGTGTGCGACTTGGTGGGTACTCACAGGCTCACGCCCCTATCGCTTCCTTTCTAAGTTTCTCCCTGCGCCGAGCCGTTGGAGTCGAGGACATATTCGATACAAGCCTATGCCCCGAAACCGGGATTGAGGCTATTAGCACGTTGATCTCAATTGATTAAACTTTGAGGGTGGACTTACCCTCTTTAGAACGACTCGTGCGGGAAAGTCTGCATTGAAAGCAACTACACCGAAGACTAAGGCACTAGCAATCACTTTGACCTAAGTTAAAAAGGATTTTGCACGATGAAGCGACGACCCAAGGAAAAGGTTAAACGAGTCAATAACGGCAAAGAGAAACTCAACCTTCTCCCGTTTGAGAATGAAATTCCCTGCGAGGCGATCGTGCGGTTTGAATTGCGCGGACGAAAAACGGCTGCGTATCTACTCCGACGAGGAGATGAAAATAGCGAAAGCTTCCAATTCATTTTCGGGTTCGAGACGAAAGGGGTTCATACAACCCTGAAGCCTGATCAAATCGATGCCATTTTTGACCAGATTGAGAACGGGCTAAAGGATCTCCCTCCAGGCGAGAAATTTACGATTCACTTTGGCTCGTTCTCGTCAGATTACAGCCGCCAACGGCATCTCTCAGAGCTTGCCCTCAAAACCGACTTAAAACCCGTCCAGTTCTTGCTCCTAGCGGAGAAGAAACGAATTGATGAATTAACTCGTGCAGGCTTACGAAAACCGAAATTCCTTCGATTCTACGTCAGCTATACGGTTGATACTGCCACGGCTAAAGCAACCGACTGGATTGAGAAAATCTTAGCGAAATCAGAAACCTACTGGAACAAATTTGCGGGCACGGCGACAGCAATTCGCGAGGCGAAGTACGAAGAAATCTTAGAAAAAGCCTTCGTGGATGGATTTATTCGATGGGAGCAGCTCATCGCTACCAAAATGGGGCTACTGGTTGAACCGATGACGGAGCACCAGCTATGGGAGGATGGGTTGTGGAATCGCTTCAGTGAAGATGACTGCCCAGACCTCCCACAGACAACCATCTTCCATGACGATGGCATTCGTGAAACTTCAAGTTCTGATGTGCATTTCACGAGCCATCTGTTCCCCGATACTAAAAGTGTTCCATTTGCCGATCGCAGTTTCATTCACGTCAGGGGTAATTATGTTGCGCCTCTGGTCTTTATGGATAAGCCTGGAGGCTGGGCAAGCAAGGAATCTGAATTGCGTTATCTCTGGGAAATCTTTGCACGAGATGCCGTAACGGATACCGAATGCTTCTGCCAACTGACCCGTGCTAATGAAGCCATCATCAAAGAAAACATGAGTCGAGTCACGCGCCAGACGATCGCGGCTCAGAATATGTCGGCTCAAAACGCCAACATCGACGTGGGAGCCTCGATGCGGCAGCGAAAAGCGATCGCGGCTCAAGAATCGCTGTATGAAGGTGCATTACCGCTGAATGTAGCCGTGGTGTTTCTCGTTCATCGTAAAACACCCGATCAGCTAGATTCTGCCTGCCGCTATCTGCAAAACTGCTTCCGTCGCCCAGCGTGGGTTGATCGAGAGGTGGAATATGCTTGGAAAGTCTGGTTGCAAACACTGCCAACTACTTGGGATCGTTTGTTAGCTACGCCCTTCGATCGCCGCCTAATTTATCTCTCCGGCGAGGCTCCTGGATTTATGTCGCTGGTGCAGCCTTGTCCTGTTGATAAGCAGGGACTGGAACTCGTTTCTGATGAAGGTGGTGTACCCGTACATATCGACTTGTATAGTCAGCACCGGAACATTGCACTATTTGCAACGACCCGTGCTGGTAAATCAGTCATGGTATCGGGAATGCTGCTTCACGCTCTGGCACGCGGCATTCCAGTGATCGTGATGGACTTTCCTCCATCGGATGCTGCCAGCACGTTCAAGGATTTTACAAGCTATGTCGGTGGCTCTTACTTTGACATTGGTAAGGAATCCAACAATCTTATGGAGTTGCCTGATCTCTCTGGCGTTGACCCTAAGGAGCATCAAGATCGGATGGTGGACTACAGGGAGTTTCTCGCCACTGCTCTAATGATTATGGTGTTTGGGGCAGGGGAGTCTCAAACGACGACGGATCGAATGCTCAAACAGGCAATTCGTTCAGTTTTAGTTCCTGCGATCGACGGCTTCTTTGACGACTTAGACATCGCCGCCCGATACCAAGCGGCTCAACACTCTGGAATGGGAACGCCAGAGTGGAATCACACGCCAACGCTAGTAGACTTTCTCACCTTCTTTGAGGAAAAAGGGCTTGCAGACTTGCCCCAGCTAGTGCTTGATGACCAGAATACAGCTCAAGCTATCAACCAAATTAAGCGACAGTTGCGGTTCTGGATTAGCTCACGGGTGGGACGTGCGATCGCGCGTCCTTCGACCTTCAACACAGACGCGCAGCTCCTCGTATTTGCTCTGCGCGGACTCTCCGATGGTGACGATGCCTCGATTCTGGCACTTGCCGCCTACTCCGCCGCTCTCCGTCGAACCCTCTCTCACCCGGAAAGCGTCTTCTTCATTGATGAATTCTCTGTCCTGCTGGAGTGGAATGAAATTGGACAACTGGTCTCTCGACTAACCGCCAACGGTGCAAAGGCAGGAATTCGCGTTCTGCTTGCCGCCCAAGACCCAAATACGCTGGCGAACTCAAAAGCAGGCCCGAAAATTATTCAAAACATTTCCACTCGACTTATCGGGCGTATTCAGCCTGTAGCGCAAGAAAGCTTTGTCAGTATCCTCAAACTGGAGCCGTCCATCATTGCCCGAAATGCGGGTAAAAACTTCTATCCAGCCAAAGAAGGAATGTATTCACAGTGGCTTCTCGACGAGCAAAGCACCCAAACCTTCGTGCGCTACTATAGTCCTCCAATTCTGCTAGCAGTCGTTGCGAACAATCCCCATGAAGCCGCAGCTAGAAAAGCCTTTATGGACTACTACGGCGATCCATACAGAAGCTTGGTGGCATTTGCTGAGGAACTCACGGCATCCTTGCGTGAAAGCAGATCCATCCGGTTGCCCGGTAGAGTCGAGCCTCAGCCGCTTCCAGAGGATGTTTCTCCTAATATCGGCGCTCTGGAAGACCGTCTCATCTCGGCTGTCTAAGCTTCGGTCGCAATACCGAATATGTTCACTTTAAGGAGAAATGTATGGCACATAAAACCAAACGACGATTATCGGCACTGGCACTGTCGATGAGTCTTCTAGCAGCGTCAGGACAAGGAGCGTTTGCTCAAACGAACTCCCAAGGCGGCGGAAACCCTCTTACCTCGCTGCTAAAGCAAGTTCAAGATCTGATCTCGCAGATCCAAGCCAAGCCCCAAGAGCTGATGGAGCAAATCAAATCTCAAGTAGGTCAAACCTGGGAGGGACTAGAGGGTGAGATGACTAAGGTGGCTGGAGACTTGGGGATTATCGACCCTAACAAGGCTCGTAAGACTATTCAGGAGCAAGCTAAAACGGCTAAAGGCAACCCTGACATTCCAGCGATCGTTCAGGGTCAGGGTTTAGAAGCCACGATCGTCGGTCAATCTGTAGCTCAGACCACACTGGGACAGGAAGGGCAGCGCCAAAGCAAGAAAAACCTAGAAGGCATCATTCAAACGGCTGCCGACTCTCAACAACTTGCGGATGGTTCTGCTGCGATTACATCGACGGATATGCAGGCTGCTCAAAGCTCTCAGCAGTCCGCCCAGCAATCCGGTCAAATGGGTCAAGATTCCACTGAGTCTGCCCAGAATGTCGGTCAGATGGGTCAACAGGCACAGTTCAGAACGTCTTCTCAAGACATTCTGAAACTGCTTGCTCAACAGAATGCGGGGAGTGGGAATATCCTTGCTAAGATTTCCGGTCAGTTGGGCGGCAGTGCCGGACAACTTGGGAGTCTATCTAGCCAACTGGCAAACAACTCCAGCCAGAATGCTAACTCTGCGAAGCTGCAAGCTGCACAGGTACAACTGTTAGCCAACCAAGCAACTTCGATGGAAGGTCTGAAACAGCAGGGTGCAGCCACAAATCTAACGCTCAGTGGAATGAATGAACAAATGCGGGGTGAACAACAATCTCGCATTGTTCAGCAACAGGCGGAAGCAAATCAACTCGCTCGAATTAACCGCTCAGGTTATCGCCTGCTGAAGTAGTTTCTCTTCTGATTTCCTCTGGGATGAAGGAGTACCCCTTTGTCCCAGGATTTCTTCACTCAAACGACGGCTATGGTGATCCAATCAACTTCTCTACTCGCTCAAGCCTGTGCTGGACTCGGTTGTAATACCGTGAACAATGCAGCAACGATTTCGGACATGGTTTCGACTTCCCTTGATAATATTTGGGAGCAAGCCTTAACGGGGCCACTCTACGGGATTATCAATAATGTCGGCGTACTGCTCGCGATCACCTGTGTCGGTTTCTGGTGCTTTAAGTTTTATCGGGAGATGGAAGAAGGTGGCTTGCGACCTGCGGCGGTCGAGCTGGTTTTTCCAATCGTTGTGATCTTCCTGCTGTCAAACGGTGGGTCAAACCTGAGTAAACTCACGATGGGAATGCGTTCCTACATCAACGCGACGAACCAGCAAATTATTCAAAGTGTTGGCGCAAACCTTGATTTTCAGAAATCACTAAGCAACTTAGCCAACTACTCGACGGCGCAAAGTCAGATCTCTCAACTGCGATCGCGGTGTGACGGCATTACCAGTAATGAAAAGTTGCAGCAGTGCTTGCAGGAATCAAAAGCGCAGGCTGAACAGTACATAGAAACGTATAAGAAGAACAGTCCTCCGGGTAGCTGGCTTCAAGA
>JBBRPT010000123.1:0-13477 GCA_038227635.1 Leptolyngbyales cyanobacterium
ACTATTTTTCGCGTGTCGGTTCCAACGAGTTTGTTCTACGGAACTGGCGTGGATGTAGTGTTCCCAACGGGTAACATTTCTATCCAGTTCTCGTGGAACTATTAGTAGACGGAAATTTTCCGCCTAAGATCCCAAAATGGGCGGATAGACAGAATGATTCAGCCTAAGATCCCAAATTACTACTTATGCCTGTTGTTTCCACATAATACGCCACTTAAGCGGGTTAGCGAGAATCTTTCCGCATATTTTCAGATTCTTTACGGAGGCGAGCAGATGTACTATTGGATACACAATACATCTACTTGTTTCTATGCAGTCACCTCCTAAAAAATTGCTGGATCAGGTGCGGGATGCGATTCGTCTGAAGCACTACGCCTACCGTACTGAAGAAACCTACGTGCAGTGGATTCGTCGCTACATCCTGTTTCACAATAAGCGTCATCCAAAGGAGATGGGTAAAGCTGAAATCGAAGCATTCCTCACTCATCTAGCTGTTGAGGGGCGGGTCTCCGCCTCGACACAAAATCAAGCCCTCAGTGCCTTGCTGTTTCTCTATCGGGAAGTGCTCAATCTAGAAATATCGGGCATTGATGCCGTTCGAGCAAAACGACTTCAGTATGTGCCTACCGTGTTGACCAAAGAGGAGGCGCGGGAAGTGATCCAAAACATCTGTGGAGTCCAGCAGTTGGTGGCGAAGTTGCTCTATGGGGGAGGGCTGCGTTTATGCGAAGGGTTGCGCCTACGGGTCAAGGATGTCGATTTTGCTCAACATCAAATTGTGGTGCGAGATGGTAAGGGCGGCAAGAGCCGTGTCACGATGCTGCCTGCCAGCGTGACGGCAGAACTGCACGATCATCTGGTGAGCGTTAAGCGTCAACATCAGCAGGACTTAGGGCGAGGTTTTGGAGCGGTGCTGTTGCCCTACGCGTTGGATCGCAAGTATCCGAATGCGAATCGAGACTGGGTGTGGCAGTTTGTGTTCCCTTCTAGCCAGATTGCCAAAGATCCGCGTAGCGAGTTGATGGGTCGCCATCATTTGCATGAAAGTGGGGTGCAAAAAGCTGTGAAGCAGGCAGTGCGGGCGACGACGATTGCTAAACGAGTGGGCTGTCATACCTTTCGACACAGTTTTGCAACGCATCTGTTGGAGAGTGGGTATGACATCCGCACAATTCAGGAGTTGTTAGGGCACAAGGATGTCAAAACAACGATGATCTACACTCATGTGTTAAATCGCGGTGGGCGTGGGGTTTGCAGTCCGTTGGATGTGTGATCAGGTTGCTATTCCCCCTCAAGTTAATCGCTCCTCAAAACTCAGTATTCCAAAAAGCAAAAAACTCTTGTAGAACCCATCACAGTGATGAAGTTATGCCCCGAAGCCTGATCTCGTAAATCAGACTCCGAGGACTTCCATCCCGAGTTAGTACCAATGACTCAGGAGGCGTTCATGACTGTACACCGTCAGCTTTGCGATGGGATCTTGTAAGGCTGGAATCAAGATCTTGCATATAGTCTTTACCCCTACCGAATATCTGAGAACTCCATGTTTTTGTCCTTTTTGAATTAATCGAGAGGACAAAAACTATGGGAGTTATGACGATCGTGCCTAGCTCGATTTCGTTCACCGTTGAGTTGAGTTGCTCGACGGAACGATGTTATCGAGTTAGTGTGACGTTGGATTTGCAAGAGCGTTACATCTTCATGTCGTCTGGTGTTATTCCAAACATTAGCGATGCGATCGAAGACTTTGTTTCACAACTAAGTGAGATTGCGTCCAATCAACTGGCATTCCTTAAATGGGATGGCACGAGTGATTTAACGACTGAATATCAAATCGTTCGAGTGTTGCCGGGATGTCAAGTTGAACGATCGTTCGTGAAGTTCAACATTGTCCTGGGCAGTGGCTCACTGATTCAAGTGGAGGAACTACACGACAAAACCACCATTCAACTGTAGACCTGCTTTGAAAATAGATTTTCATCCGTGGGTGTAAAGCGGCGATCGCCGCTTCATGATGTCTCCTGCGTAAATCTGGACAACCCTCCTCACGAAGTGGAAAAAAGGCGCTAGAACCTCTTGTTCCGTCTCCTTGTAGCGATCGTCGTGAATGAACCACCCAACTGAAGGTAGTGCATTGCCATTGGTGCAGGACTTTAACTTTCATAGAAGCAGCAAAGCCTTGAGCACCCTAACTTCCGCTTGAACGCAAGTCACGATCGCTCAAACAGAAGTCACAACTGCTTTAGTGAAACTAACTTCCGCTTGCATGAAAGTCACTTCCGCTGGAATGGAAATCACGACTGCTCGGGTAAACGTCACTTCCGCTTGAGTAGAAGTCACGATCGCTTTAAGGTTGGCACCTGTACTTTATGGCAGCGCCACGGCAGAGGGCAAAAGTTGTAGAATTCGCTAGACCTATTGGGATCAAACTCATGCAAAGACATTAGCAAGCCCATCTAAAGCTTGAGGATGGCGACTGGTTTTGACGAGGCTTTGCCAGGTCTGTGCAAAAATCCGCCCTGATTTAATCTATGTCTCTTTAGATTGTTCGAGTGTTGCCGGGATATCAAGTTGAAAGGTCGCTAGCGAAGTTCAACATTGTCCTGGGGAATGGGTCACTCATCCAAGTGGAGGAATTGCACAACAAAATCACTATTCAGCTCTAGGAAGTTGGGGAGTCGGTGATCAACGGGGTGACGTCCTTGACCTGGTTGACTCACGCGATTCCTTGACGTTTTAAGCCGATCGTCTCTTCAACCATCTGGAGGTCTAACTAAGTCTTATGCGGCGGCTGACAGCGATCGACTCGCGATCACCATCCGATAATAGCTTTGCAGTTGACGAGTTGCGGCTGACCAACTCCAGCGCTCGGCTTCTTGTCGGGCGTTGCGGCGCAGGGTTT
Organism: Leptolyngbyales cyanobacterium; assembly: GCA_038227635.1. Lineage (GTDB taxonomy): Bacteria > Cyanobacteriota > Cyanobacteriia > Leptolyngbyales > Leptolyngbyaceae > Phormidesmis_A. The sequence continues at coordinate 2,903 of JBBRPT010000123.1, forward strand.
CCCGTTCTTCTTGATTGGATAAAAGATGTTGGGTTGCTACGATCGCGCCCTGGTCATCACTCGGATCGAATAGATAGCCGTTGACTCCATCTTCTACAATGTCAGGAATGCCACCCGATCGAGCCGCCACGACTGGACATCCCGCTGCCATTGCTTCTAATAAAACTAATCCCAGCGTCTCAGTGCGCGAGGGAAAGACAAACGCATCCGCCGAGGCAAACGCCGACGCTAACTCTTGACCTCCCAAATAGCCAACAAAGTGAGTGCGGGTGTCTGCAAAATATTTCTCTAAGGTTTGGCGATTAGGTCCATCACCGACGAGAGCGAGTCTAGCGTTAGGAATCGCTTCTAAAATCGGTTTGATGCGCTCGATTTCTTTTTCTGCACCTAAGCGACCGACATAGAGCAATAGCGGATCTTCCGGGTGTCCCAAGCTGAGGCGATCTCTCATCTCTAAACTGGTAAGATCAGGCTGAAAGGTTTCGGTGTCAACGCCGCGCTGCCAGAGGTCAACTCGCTCGATTCCGTGCTCAGTTAAAGTCTGAACCATTGCCGTCGAAGTACATAAGTTGAGCGCCGCCTGATTGTGTCCCGCTTTGAGCAGCTCCCAGAGTAGCCCTTCTAGGGCACCTAATCCATAATGCTGGAGATATTGAGGAAGGTGAGTGTGGTAAGAAGCTAAAAGAGGAATGTCTAGGGTTTTGCCGTAGAACAACCCAGCCAGACCGAGAATGGCGGGATTAACAACGTGAATAATGTCAGGTCGAAAGCGCTCCAGTTCTTCTCCGATCGCCGGACGAGGCAGTGCCAACTTTAACTCTGGGTAAAGGGGCAATGGAAATCCAGAGACCCCATAAATTCTGGCTCCTTTATGCTCAGTCAGTCCGCCATCTGGCGAGAAAATTAAGACTTCATCACCCAAGCGCTGAAGGTGATCAACCGTGTGACGTAACCGAGTCACAATGCCATCAACTTTAGGAAGAAACGTCTCAGTAAATAAAGCGATTCGCATAAGTGAAGATGATGAACAGTAAAACGGTTACGGCTGCTTAGGGAGTGTACATCCATGTACGCCAATCGCTACAATCACACCCCCGACTAAAACGCCTATTCCTTCTGCAAAACAGTTGATGCGATGTCTCATTTCTGCTGACTCTGCGATCGACAAGTCTCGAACATTTGCGCCATTGGCGGCGAGTCTTTCATAGTTTCGATAGCTTTTATCTAGTGCTGCCCATTCTGGAAACAGATAAAACGTGCTAATCGCGATCGCTCCTAATCCAGGTAAAACAGTTGTCAGCAGCAAGATCGAAACTCGAAGGTTCATCGCTAGCGCTTCCACGTTACTTTAGGCAAAATTTGCGAATCATCGACGCGATCCTTATATTTGACTGCAAAGTTCAGCAGTGAGTCTAACAGCGAGTCAGACAGGTAGTGAGGCTGTAGCCCCAGGTTTAATAAGTTTGTGTTTTTCGCGTTGAAATAGTGTTCTTCTTTCTCAACTCTAGGATTGTCGTAGCTCTTAACTTCAACGTTTAAGCCGACTGCGCTGCCAGCCTTTTGCACCATTGTGGCTAAGTCGCTAATGCTAAACAGTTCAGTAAATTGGTTGAAGACTCGAAACTCTCCGGCGCTTGCGGGAGTGGCGATCGCCAACTCAACACAGCGGACGGTATCGCGAATATCTAAAAATCCGCGAGTCTGCCCACCTTTGCCGTAGACCGTGAGCGGATGCCCGATAGCCGCTTGAATGCAAAAACGATTGAGTGCCGTGCCAAATACGCCATCGTAGTCGAGACGGTTAATCAGCAATTCATCCATGCCTGTCTCGTCGGTGAGAACGCCGTAAACTACGCCCTGATTGAGGTCTGTAGCGCGCAATCCCCAGATTTTGCAGGCGAAGTGGATATTGTGCGAGTCATGCACTTTGCTGAGGTGATACATGCTACCGGGCTGTTTGGGGTAGGGCAGCGTGTCTTTTCGACCGTTGTGCTCGATCGTAATGTAGCCTTCTTCGATATCGATGTTGGGCGTGCCATATTCGCCCATTGTCCCTAATTTAACTAGGTGACAATCGGGGAAGCTCTCTTTCATGATGTAGAGCAGATTCAGCGTTCCGACCACGTTGTTGACTTGGGTAAGAACGGCGTGTTCGCGATCGATCATTGAGAACGGAGCTGATCGCTGTTCTCCAAAATGCACGATCGCTTCCGGCTCAAATTTGTGGAGCGCTTTGCTAAGAAATTCGTAGTTAGTGATGTCGCCGATGAAAAGCTCGATTGACTTGCCAGTTACGCCATGCCACCGCTGAAGCCGCTGCTGAATGGGCGCGATCGGGGTGAGGGTTTCAACACATAGTTCCATGTCCCAGTGTCGTCGCACTAAACTATCTAAGATCGCGACTTCATGACCTCGATTCGACAAGTAGAGCGCTGTCGCCCAACCGCAATAGCCATCACCACCAATCACTAGAACTTTCATCTTGCTATATCTTCGCGAATACTTTGCCAAATCTACCAGGTTTGGGGACGCTGTGGGATAGGAGTTTTGGGAATGAGGAATCAGAGATAGGATGCCAGAGCTTAAGGTTTAGAGGCTGAAGGGCAACAACCATCTAAAGGAATAATTTGTTCTTAATCCTGGCATTACCCTATCGCTCCCTAATCTTAATGTTTCACTTCATCGGCAAAACTTGTCCGACGCACAAAATGAAACGGTCCTGCGACCGAACCCCACATCAACTCATTAGTTTCAGGGTCTCTGCCGCGATCGAGACTCAATAATCGCTGGTCATCAATCTCAAATTCGCTGTCTAAATAGGTTGTCTGACCTTTGCGAACTACAACACAGGCTTTTCCTGGCTCTACTCGTCCTTTGAAGCTTTTCCCTGTCCACTCAACGATCATTCCACAGCCAGACATTTTTTCAAGCTGGTCAAGTGTTAGAGCTTGCAGGCGACTGGTGTCACGGGATGAGCCGTAAAATTTTGCTTCATCTCGCACTTGATAATGCTCAATCTCAATGTGTCCATCTTTTTCAACAAATTTTAGAACACGCATTCGATAGGGGTCATTGAGCATATAGTCATAAGCTTGTTCTAGAAAAAGACTGGCTCCTGAGAATAGTTCGATCGGCAAAGGACGCATACACACTCGGATATGAGCATAAAAAGGCGGATTTTCAAAAGCCTGGTCTTGGTTGCTAAAGTCGGCTGCCATTAAGCGAACCAAGGCTGCAATGTCAGTAGAATGAGTCATAAATTAAATCGGGTGACTGGACAAAGTTGTAGAGTGTCAAACGTGTTTAAACGTATTCTAAAGCGTGAGATTACGTCTTCCCTTTCAATCTAAACAGCAAAAATTGAGTCACTTGGGTCAAAGAATTGAAGTTATCATCGCTGACCAGCACAACGCTTTGAGAACCATCGGGAAGGCGAGGTCCGATCGTCATTCCTTCCAGATTATCTAACGAGAGGTCTAGCTCGTTTAAATCCATTGCCAATTTTTTGCGGATGGGTGCGATGGCTTTTGAGCCTCGCAAACTCTCGATCATCGAAATGTCGGTCGCTCCCCCGCTTACGGCTTGAAAAATCTTGATCTGAAATCCTTGCAGCCCAAACGATCGCTCTAGGCTTAAAAAATGTCCGGCTTGGTCGATCGCCACCAAATCCGTTAACCCGTGCTCAAGGGCATAGGCAGGTTTAGGGTCTAGCTGATAGAGATGTTCTGAAATCACAGTGGCACGATCGTTTTCGACTAAGTAATGTAGAAACCGATTCTTCGCCCCTTGCTTTGAATCGGGCAACTCCTGATCTTGTGTGAGCGAAGATTCTGTCGCTGTAAAGAGTCGAAACGGCTCAGATCCTTTCATACTCGCCGCCTGGGCATTCAGCGTCAGCGACTCAAATGCTGAATTGTCTTGTACGCCTCGCGCCTGAAGCGGGTTGTCACTGTCAGGCAAAAACGCCTCTGGAATTGGAAGTTCGCGCCGCAGTTGACCTGTTTTGAGGTCGAATTCTCCAATAAACGGTGGCACTCCGGCATGAACGACTCCCTCACTAGAGATAAAAACCGATCCTCGTGGTGAGAGGGCGATTCCTTCTGAGTCGATCGTGTCTTTTGCAAAGGGCTTTCCATCTTGCGTCAGAATCGTGACATCTTGCACCACAACTTGCTTGAGCAATGACTTGGCAGGGTCGAGTTCTAATTTCAGTGTGTAAAAACGAGCGGGGGCACGATCGGAGCGATCGTCCGAGATGGCATAAAAAAGATCTTTTTGGCGATCGTATGTTAGCCCCGACAATCCGCCAACTGGAGTGTCTTTGAAGGTCGTTTTGGGCAACGTGTAAGCTCCTAAAAACTCCAGCGATACGGGCAAAAACAGCCGATCTTCCGCACTCACTTGAGGCAACTCACAGGCGGTTAGTGATCCCAAGAGTCCGATCGTGATCAATCCCAAAATCCAAGATAAGAACTTGTGCTTCACCGCTTTCTCCATGACCTTAGACTCTGAAGGCTATTCTAGTCTTTCTTTCTTCCCGACTTTCTTGCTTTCCTTCGGCTTCGACCAAAGGTGATTAAATGTATGGGAGTCATTTATTCCACGAGTCCCCGTGTCTGAATCGTCCAAGCCGTCTCGCTCACTGGCAGGCATTGCCGGAATCGTGGCGATCGCCACTCTAATCAGTAAAGTTTTTGGACTAGTTCGTCAAGTCGCGATCGCGGCTGCCTTCGGCACAAAAGCGGCGTATGGTGCCTATCAATATTCGAGTATCATTCCGGGCTTTTTCCTGATCCTGCTGGGGGGAATTAATGGACCGTTTCACAGCGCAATGGTGAGCGCCCTCGCCAAGCGAGATAAAGCAGAATCTGCGCCCCTAGTCGAAACGGTTTCAACGCTGGTCGGAGGCGTTTTGATCGGGGTCACGCTGGTCTTAACGGCGCTTGCGCCTCAGTGCATTGATGCGATCGCGCCGGGACTTCATCTAACCGCTCACGGAATGGAAGTTCGAGACATCGCCATCCAACAGCTGCGAATCATGGCTCCGATCGTCTGGTTTGCAGGCATGATCGGCATCGGGTTTGGAACGCTCAACGCCGCAGACTTGTATTGGTTGCCGTCGGTGAGTCCGCTGCTGTCGAGTGTGACGATCGTTGCCGGAATCGGTGCCCTCGCCCTGACGTTAGGAAACAAAATTGGGCAGTCTGAGTACGCAGCGCTTGGGGGGATTGTCTTAGCGTGGGCAGCCCTAGTCGGCACGATTTTGCAGTGGTTAGTCCAAGTGTGGGCACAGCACAAGGCAGGTTTAAGTAGACTGCGATTGGGATTTGACTTCAAGCACTCTGGAGTCAAAGACGTAATGAAGGTTATGGCTCCCGCGCTGTTTGCGTCGGGAATGCTGCAAATTAACGTCTACACCGATATGTTTTTTACGTCGTTCTTGCCTAATCCTGGTGCGGCGGTTTCAGCGTTGGATTATGCAAATCTGCTCGTGCAAACGCCTCTCGGCATTCTCTCAAACATGATTTTGGTGCCGTTTTTGCCTGTCTTTTCTCGGCTCTCTGATCCCAGCGATTGGGCAGAATTGAAAACGCGAATCAGACAAGGGTTGTTGCTGACTGCGATCGCCATGCTGCCGATCAGTGCTCTAATCATTGCGCTGGCAACTCCGATCGTGCGAGTCGTCTACGAGCGGGGCGAGTTTAAATTAGGGGATTCTAATTTAGTTGCTGTGGTCTTGATGGCGTATGCGATCGGAATGTTTGTCTACCTCGGTCGCGATGTTTTGGTTCGCGTCTTTTATGCGTTAGGAGACGGAGATACGCCGTTCCGCATCAGCATTGTGAATATTTTTCTCAACGCTCTTTTTGACTTTATTTTGATCAAACCGCTGGGTCTACCAGGGTTGGTTTTAGCCACGGTGTCTGTAAATGTCATCTCAATGATTGCGCTTTTGTGGTTTCTCGATCGCAAGTTGAACGGGTTGCCTCTAAGAGAATGGGCGCTTCCATTGGCAGGATTAACGATCGGGAGTGGTTTGGCAGGTCTTGCTAGTTGGGGTACGCTTCTCGCTTCCCAAACGTTTTTAGGAACGAATGGTTTACTCGTTCTCATCGGGCAACTCAGCCTATCGGGTCTGGTAGGCTTGGGAGTGTTTGCCCTGATTGCCAGTCGTCTCAAACTGCCCGAAGTGGATATCTTCGTGGGTCGCATCCGTCAACGTTTTGTAAAGTAGAAGAAGCGTTTAGTTCTCTCGGTATCGAATGACTTACACAGTAATTTATGACGGACAGTGCAATCTTTGCTCCAACTTGGTGCAATTGCTCGAAACGTTAGATCACGGTGATCGCTTTCAATATCTCCCGATGCAAGACCAAGCGGGACTCGATCGCTACAGCATCACGGCTCAAGATTGCGAGATGGGCATGATCCTGATTGATAACGAACGCCTCGATCGCCGTTGGCAAGGCAGCAGTGCTGCCGAAGAAATTGGTCGCATTTTGCCATTGGGTGGAATGTTTGTCACCGCCTATCGAGGGTTACCCGGCGTGAAATGGATGGGTGATCGCGTCTATGAACAAGTCCGTGACAACCGATATGCTTTATTCGGACGACGATCCAGCACCTATCAAACTGCCTATCCTGCCTGTGATACTGCTTGTGAAACCTATTTTTCTAAATGACTGATCATCCCTGGCAGCAAGAATCTGTGATCTGTCACAGTCAACGCTTGATCACAAGTTTCCAACACTGGACAAAAACGCCTCTGATCACAAGTTCGGTTGACGAGCAGGCACGATCGCTATTTGAAGCTTCCTTTGTAGTGATTTCTCACGGCACTGAATCTGATCCCATCTTTAACTATGGCAACGCTCAAGCGTTAGCGCTGTGGCAATTTGACTGGAATACTTTCGTTCAACTGCCTTCTCGACGATCGGCAGAGCCTGTCGAGCAGCTTGAGCGCGATCGCCTCTTGTTAGAAGCCAAAACCAATGGCTACATCCGCAACTATCGAGGCATTCGCATCTCTAGCACCGGGCAACGCTTTTGGATTGAAGATGTGATCCTTTGGGACGTTTTAGACGAAAACCATCAGCGTTGTGGTCAAGCTGCTACCTTCTCTGATTGGAAATTGATTGTTTCTTAAACACAACTCGACTGGTTTGTGTCTCAAACCGACCGTCTCGCCAAGTTCCCTCAATCCGCGTGTTGTTAGCAAAAACATAAGTTCCGCGTCCGTGACGTTTGCTCTGCCGAAATTCGCCCTCAAAGCGATCGCCATTTGAGAAGGTGCAAACCCCAAAGCCGTTCATCAGTTCATCCTGAAATTCTCCTTCACAGCGCGTTCCATCTCGATAGGCAAACACGCCTCTCCCATATCTCTGATTGCCCTGAAACTGCCCCTCATAGCGATTGCCGCTTGCAAAGGCGCAAGCTCCAAACCCGGTGAGAAAATCATTCCGAAATTCTCCTTCACAGCGAGTTCCATCTCGATAAGTAAACACGCCTCTCCCCTGTCTTTGATTATCGTGAAACTCCCCGGCATATCGATTCCCGCTTGCAAAGGTGCAGTTTCCTTGCCCATTCAGTAAGTCGTTCCGAAATTCTCCTTCACAGCGAGTTCCATCAGCGTAGACAAAGATTCCTTTTCCTTGCCGTTGGCTGTTTTGCAACTCTCCTTGATAGCGGTTTCCACTAGGAAACGTGCAGACGTGAAAGCCGTTCAATGCTCCGTCTTTAAGTTTTCCATCGCAATATCCACTCTTGGAATTGCTCATCGTTCTATCAGAATCTTGCCCTGCAAGCATTCCATTAAAAAGCTGTGAAGCAGTTACACCTGAAGTGCTAGCAAACAGGCTGATAAAATTAACGCCAACAGTCACCAGTATCCCCCATCCAACTTGACTGAATTGAGTAGCAAATGATGAAGGGGTGACGATTACCGTTGTTAATTTGACGAGTTGCGGCATGACGGTATAAATTTCACACATTTATTACTGATGAAACACCCGCTAAACTTAACTGTACGACAGGTTAAACCTCACAGGTTTGGCAAAAGTGCTTCATTTCCCTAATTGCTTTTTGAAGACAGGAACAAAGTTTATGAGTTTCGATCGCAAAGCGTTCTCTAGAAAGTCAACTTTACTCTCAGACTAGCTTTACAAACTTAAGCCTTAGCGCAGACAGTCTTCATCTATATGATGCTTCCCTTTCTATGTGTTTTCTCGATCGCGCAAATCTTTCCCCTACCGTCTCTACCTCAGATATTTACTCCAAGCCCAATTTCCCCGTCTCCTATCATTCCGCCCCGAGAGAGCCTTCCAACTCAAGAGACTCTCAAATCTCAAGAAACTTTACAGCCACAAGAATTTATTCAACCCCAAGAGGTTCGCTCTCTTCCGGGTTCGTTAGATGACATTCCCGTTTTCAACAGCAATAGCCCTGAGATCGTGATGACTGAGGGAGTTTTGCTCTCTACGTTTCCTTCTGAGGGTAAAAGAGTCCCTTCTGCTCACCTAAACTTTGCTTTTCGAGGACGATTTGATCTCTTCTCTCATCACCTCTCTAAAGCTAGCAATTTGAGAGAAACGCGAAGTCTCTTTCAAGGCATCATTCTCTACAATCCCAGCTCACAGCCCACAATTGTAGAAGTCTTACAAGCGGCAACTTATTTGACTCGCCCAGATGCCCTATTCATTGACCTGCCTTCCTATGTAGAAGATCCGCTGGGTAACGTTTATGCAGGTCCGGGCAGTCGCGTTGTTAACGATATTCTTCGGGGTCGCAGACAAGGTACCTGGGTCTCTTCTATAGTCATTCCACCCGGACAAAGCCAGATGTTGATGAATCTTCCCATTCCTACCGGAACGGCATTTCCTACGTCTAATGGTCGCTCTACTCTGATGCGTCTCTCTAGCAGTGGTCCTGTCTATCTAGCATCGCTGGCTATGTTTGCCCCCTTCAACCCAGATGGGACAGAGCGAGTTCCCACCCTGACAGAATGGCAAAACTTGCTCAATAACGGTGGGTTAGCCGGACCGCGAGATAGTCCACCGACTTCGCCCCTGAGCAAGACCGATCGCGTCGTCTATGGTCGTGTCGCGGGCGTGGCTAAGGGTTCTCAATGGAAGGCAACATTAACAGACCCTAACAAAGATTATCTAGGTCTTCCTCAAAAGGGACGGGCTATCTCCTACGGACTCAGCACTCTTTTACAAGGTACTTTTGGCACAGGGCAGATTCAAAGTGCTTTGCTGCTGGTTCGCTATCCTGACACGGCTTATTTAGCCAACGGCAACTACGGCATTCAATACAATCTCACTTTGCCATTGAAGAACACGACGAATCAATTGCAAACGGTGGCGCTGGTTGTCGAAACCCCTCTTAAAGAGGACAAGAGCCAGAATGAAGTCCTGTTTTTATCGACCCCAGACTCCAGAATCTTTTTTCGCGGTACGGTACGATTGCGCTACCGCGACGATACTGGTCTTTCTCAAACTCGATATATTCATCTCGTCCAGCGCAGAGGGCAGCAAGGGCAACCTCTGATTACGCTAAATTTGAAGCCAAGCGCTCAGCGCTCTGTTGAAGTAGACTTCCTCTATCCTCCCGACGCTACGCCCCCTCAAATCCTCACAATTAAAAATCTAGGCAATTAACTGTGTCTGAATCTGCCAAAGTCACTTTCTGGCTCTACTGGTTGATCGTTCCTATTCATCGTGCTTTTATGCATCTTTACTTTGAAAAGATCACGATCATTGGTCGCGAAAACCTTCCCCAAACAGGTCCAGCTATTCTCGCATCTAAACACTTCAGCCGCTGGGATTCGCTCATACTCGCTCTATTAAGTACAGAACCTCTCAGATATATGTCTAGATCTGACCAAATGACTGGTATCCAGGGCTGGTTCATCGGACATTTAGGAGGTTTCTCAGTTGATCCAGTACGTCCCACAGTTTCCAGTATGCGAACAGCGATCGAGGTGCTCCACAATAGCAAAAAGCTGGTCATTTTTCCTGAGGGTGGTATTGTTCGTGACCAGCCCCTACGCCCCCTCAAAACAGGGTTAGCCCGTTTAGTGTTGCAAGCCGAAGCAAATTCATCTGAGTCAATCTCTGTTATCCCTATCTCTCTTCAATATAGTCCTACCGCTTCTCTAAGGTCCAAGGTCTTTGTTTACATTAATCCCCCTCTTACTACTTCGCAGTACCGTCAATCTAATGATAAATTGACCGCTCAATCTTTTACTGCTGCATTGCAGGAATCGCTATTGAACGGTTTAAACAAAGTGAACTGTATTGAGAAGTAGAGCAGGCAGCTTTTAAGGAGTCTACTCTCCGAGGAGTTTCGAGAGGGATGTTATGGGAGAAGTGGTGAGGTTAGGAGAGGTTTTTTTGGGAATCGAGGTTGAGGTGTTGACAGGTTGTTTCTTTGAGTGTTATATTCATTAAGCGGTGAAGGGGGAGGCGAGCGAAAGCGAAGCGAACTCGACCCGCTGTTGAACCAAGACAATTGCATAGTTTAGAAGTCATAATAGCACTTAACCTCGTCAAAGTAAATTAGTTTCTTAGTTCT
>JBBRPT010000124.1:0-13359 GCA_038227635.1 Leptolyngbyales cyanobacterium
AACCACACCTCGATTGTTGTAAGCCTCTACATAGTCTGGTTTGAGTTGAATAGCGAGATCGAAGTCCGCGACTGCACCCCTCAAGTTTCCTTGGTCAGAACGGATCTCACCTCGGTTATAAATCGCTCTGGCATTTTTCGGATCAAGTCGAACCGCTTGCTCAAAGTCGGCGCTTGCTCGATTCAGATCACCCGCATCGTGATGCGCTAAACCTCGATAGATATAAGCATCGGTATATTGAGGATTGGCTTGAATGGCTTGGTTGTAAGCCACGATCGCGCCCTGGTAATCGCCCCGCTTTGCTTTTTCCTGCCCTTGATTGAGCAGGGCTGTTATGCCAGCCTGAGCCACAAGAGATAGTTCTGATCGAGCTTGAACACTTGGAGCCAAACCAATCAAATTAGTGATCAGCGCCAAAGGGAAAATCAGTCTATAAAGTGAGTTCATTGCTTTTCCTCCTCTCCATGTCACCTTAATCTTAAGCACCGAGAGGCGAGAACGCCAGTAAAGCTTGCTTTCGTGTCTATCCGAGAACTGATTTTAGCGGGAGTTTCAGGATAAAAATACTTCCTCGATTCAACTCGCTTTGCACTTGTAATCTGCCTTGATGAGACTGTGCGATCGCCGCCGCAATTGCTAACCCTAATCCGGTTCCCCCTTTGTGCCGAGAGCGCTCGCGATCGACCCGGTAAAAGCGCTTAAAGATCTGTGCTTGGTCTTGCGGTGCAATGCCAATTCCGGCATCTCGAACTTGAATGAGCGCATGACGTTGAGTGCGCTCTAGAATCAGCGTTACTTGCCCATTGTGAGGTGTGTACTGAATTGCATTGATGACTAAATTAGAAAGTAGCCGATACAGTTGCTCTTCGTTGCCCATCACGTAAAGGGTATCATTGACTCGTAAATCAGCAGTCAATTTTACCTCGGCTGCCAAAGCGAGGGCTTGAAAATCTTCAACAATCTCGCTGATCAAAGCGTTCATCTGACACGGGCGTTCTTGCGTCGGTAGCACCTTCTGATCGAGTTGACACAAGAACAGCAAGCTTTGGACGAGTTGGGATAAGCGATAGCTTTGTCGATCAACCGCCTGCAATGTTTCTTGCGTTTCTCGCTGCGATAACTCACCCGCTTTCAGGGCAGCTTGAACTATTGCTCGTAGTGATGCTAAAGGCGTTCTCAATTCATGCGCTGCATCTGCTGTAAATTGTTGCATTTGCTGATAGGATTCTCGAACAGGTTGCATTGCTAATCCCGCTAACCACCAACTAGCAATACTGGTGAGCACGAGCGCTAACAGCACCATTGCTAACAGAATCCATTGCACCGAGAACAGGTAGAGATCTATATCGTCGAGCGATCGCGCAACCTGCATGGTTCCCCAGGGCAATCGTTCTGGCGTGTAAAGAATTCGCGAGACTTTGTAGTAATGGTCGCCACCGGAGTCTTTCAACGATTGCCAGAACTGCTCCTGAGTGCAAGGCGGTTGTTCTTTCGCAAAAAACTGAGAGAGTGCTAGAGGGCGGTTCGTTTGATCCAGCAGCCGCATACAGTAGTTCCCCTCGTAGATCTGGCTGAGAATTTTTTGCTCTACCCGGATTTGTTTATTTTCGGAGCGAGGAGAATGTGCTGGGCAGCTTGCACTCGTTAGGCAAACTCCTGGCAGCAGTTGCGAGATCGCTGGCTCTAAGTGTCCAGGTTGCTTCAGAGCAGGTTCGACCGTTTCTTGAAGTGAGGTGGTAACGGACTCCATTTCGCGCTCCATGTTCACCCACTGGACATGGACAATTAAGCGGTAGACCGTATAGCCACACAAGCTAAGAATGAGCGCCATCACGCCCGTGTAATAGCCTGCTAATCGCCATCGAGTTAAATGAAACGGCTTACTTTGCATACTTAGGATTCAGACGATAGCCGATGCTGGGCAAAGTCTCAATCAGATCATGACACCCTCTTTCTGAAAGTTTGCGTCGCAGCAGGCGCATTTGGGCTGCAACAACATTACTCATGGGTGCAGCATTGCCTTCCCAAAGCTGATAGAGCAGATGGTCACTGCTAACCGTGTGAGTGGGATGACTGACGAAATATTCCAGTAGTTGAAACTCTTTTTTCGTTAGGGGAATCGATTGCTGATCGCCACTGATATCTTGAGCATAGACAGTTCGAGTGGTGTAATCCAAAACGAGATTGGCGATTTGAATTTGCTGCGGTTGGCATTGCGGGGATCGGCGCTGCAATGATCGCAACCTGGCGAGCAGTTCTTCCATCTCGAAAGGCTTCACTAAATAGTCATCGGCTCCAGCATCTAGCCCCATCACTTTGTCTAAGGTGCGATCTTTTGCGGTCAGAATCAAGACGGGAAGAGCGTTATTTTGAGCGCGTAAGCGTTGACATAGCTCTAGTCCCGAAAGTCCGGGCAGCATCCAGTCTAAAACTGCCAGCGTGTATTGCGTCCATTGATTTTCCAGGTAGTTCCAAGCTTCTGTGCCATCCTGTACCCAATCCACAATGTATTTTTCCTGCTTCAACGCCCATTTGATCGCAGTTCCTAAATCTTGCTCATCTTCAACTAAGAGAACTTTCATGGTCGTCTGCTGAGTTTTTCATTGTGTATTGTTTAATAAAAGACCTATCCATTGAATGCTATCTCCTGGAGCGTCTGATCAAATTAAGCTGTTTACGCACTTCAATCCAAAAGGAACCGAGCAGTGCAGCACTAATGATCAATGTCCAATCTTTACTGCTTAAAGAGGTAATTTTTAAGGCTTGTTGTACTTCTGGTATCAGCATTATGAACAGAACAAAGGCGACGATCGCCGCCGCCCAAATCAAAATAAAGCGATTAGAAAATAGCCCCAACTTGAACACTGACTCCCGCTCTGATCTTAAGTTCATTGCTAAAAGAACGTGACCCAATAGCCAAGTCATAAATGCCACTGTTTGGGATTTTGCTAAACCTGCGCCACCATACCAGGTAATGAGGTAGGTCACAGAGACCGCAGCAAATAGCCCTACGGCTGAGGTGAAGATGCTTAACACCATTCGATGATTCATAAAGGGTGCGTTGGCGAGGCGTGGAGGACGCTGCATTAAATCAGACTCTGCCCGCTCAGTGACAAACGTGACTGAAGCTGCTAGATCCATAAACAGTTCCATCAAGATAATTTGCACCGGAGAGAAAGGAACTGGCACAGAGAGCAGCACAGGTAGTAAGGTTGCTGAGATCAAAGCAACCTTGCAAGCCAGATAGTAACGGATCGCTTTTTGCAGGTTTGCAAATAACAGGCGACCTTCCTTCACGGCATGAACGATCGTGGCAAAATTATCATCTGCTAACACAATATCGGCAGCTTCCCGCGCAACCTCGCTTCCCGTTTCTCCCATTGCGATGCCAATGTCAGCCGTAGTTAGTGCTGGTGCGTCGTTAATGCCATCGCCTGTAACCGCCACAATTTCACCCTGCTGCTGGAGCGCTTGTACAATTCGCAGTTTCTGTTCTGGGGTGGTGCGGGCATAGACAGTAATTTGATTAACGGCTGCTTGTAAATCTGTGTTTGAAAGCGCATCAAGGTCAGAACCTGTCAGCAGACGGGTATTAGTATTTAATCCGACTTGGCTTGCGATCGCTTGAGCCGTTAAAGCATGATCGCCCGTAATCATGACAAGCCGAATTCCTGCCGCTCGACAGGCGACGATCGCTGCCTTCACTTCCGGTCGGGGGGGATCGGCTAATCCAGCTAAACCAATGAAGGTCAAGTCGGACTCTGCCTCATCTTGAGAGCGGGGTTCATCAGAAGTCATCTTTTCGGCAAAAGCGATGACGCGCAATCCTTCACCTGCCATCTCGGAAGCTGCGGCTAAAATGGATTGCCGTTGCGTATCGGTTAGAAAATGCTGAGAGTTGCCACTTTGGTATTGAGTAGAGATCGCAAGCAGCGGTTCTGGTGCGCCTTTCACCGCAATCCAGAAGTTGCCATTGTGATCGTGGATCGTGGACATTCGTTTACGGGTATTGTCAAACGTGAATTCGCCGCGTAACGGGTAAGCCTGACGAAAAGCATTCAGATTTAATTGATTGGTTTCAGCAGCTTGCACTAGCGCGATCTCTAGCGGATCTCCCGTGAACTGTCCATGATGGGCAATCACATCATTGCAAAGCGCAGCGATTTCCAACACTCTTGAAGTTTGGTCTGGTGGGTACAGCCGATTAACTTGCATTCGATTTTTAGTCAGCGTTCCTGTTTTATCGGTGGCAATGACCGTCACAGCACTTAATGTTTCAGCAGCACGTAAGCGCTTAACAATGGCTTGTCGCTGAGAGAGACGATAAGCGCCTAACGCTAGCACGATCGTAATCAGAAGCGGCAGCTCTTCAGGAATGGTGGCAAAGGCAAGCGAAAATCCAGTTAGGAGCATTTGTTGAGGCGACTGTCCACCTCGCAGCCAACCCAATAGGGGCACAAGCGTACTAAATCCTAACGCTAACCAGACCATCCAGCGAGTTAGCTCTCGCATCGTTCGCTGGAGGGGAGTGCGGGGAGGCTTCCCTGCCGATGCGAGATCCGCCACTCGACCCAGTTCTGTACCCCTGCCAATCTCAACGACGATCGCAGCCCCTCGCCCTCGCGTTATCAGCGTTCCCGCAAAGATTAGCGTTTGCCGTTCAGCTAATGGAGTTTCTTCAGGCAGAACTAAATCCGCGACTTTTGGAATCGGTAATGACTCCCCGGTGAGCGAGGATTCATCGACCTCCAAGCCATAGCTCTCAATTAACCGAGCATCTGCCGGAATGCGCTGTCCACTTTCTAGCAAAATCACATCCCCTGGCACAATCTCTTCAACTGGGACGGATCGAGGCTGTCCAGCACGGCGAACAAATACAGTTGGTTCAGCTAATTGACTCAGGGCTGCCAAGGCTTTCTCGGCGCGGCGCTCATTGAAGATTTCTACGCCGACCACAATGAAAATAACCACGAAAATTGTGAGCGTATCGATTGGCTCACCCCAAATTGCATAGAGTCCCCCTGTTGCTAAAAGCAGCAGAATCATCGGTTCCCGAATTTCTTCTAAAATGATTTCCCAAATAGATTCTTGTTTTGCTTGCTGTAAGCGATTGAGTCCACATTGCCGCAGCCGTTCACGAACTTCGGCTTCACTGAGACCCGTTCTAGCTTCTACATTCAACTCGCGGCTGACATTATTGACAGACAAAGTATGCCAATAATGGGAATTCTTCTTTAAGTAGGAACTTTCAGAGGCAGATGTATGAGACATATTCAGGTGTTAAATAGGGTATTAGCGCTTTGACGTTGAGCGATGAGCATATCTTGGAGAATCAGAAATTACACGGTGCTATGGGATCAATGGTGTTTGCGAATCAGAAACCTGTGGAACTGAGCATAAGCTGCGGGAATGACAACGAGTGTTAGGAGAGTCGAGGTGCATAACCCACCAAGAACCACGATCGCGAGGGGATGCAGCACTTCTTTTCCTGCCCCTGTACCAATCACGAGGGGGAGCAATCCAACTGCTGAACTGAGCGCCGTCATCAAAATGGCAGGCAATCGCTCGATCGAACCTTCGACCAACACTTTCTGAAGCGGCATTCCGGCAGCAAGTTTGTGATTATAGTTATCGACAAGCAACAATCCATTGCGTGTCGCAACTCCAAACAGGGTAATGAATCCAACCATTGAGGCAACGGAAATAATGCCTCCACTCAACGCAACTGAAAGAACTCCACCAATGAGTGCTAACGGCAAATTCGCCATAATCATCACGGTTGCTGAGATGGACTTCACCGCCAAATACATTAGAACAGAGATGACCACAAAGGAGAGTCCGCCAAAAAACATCAAGCTTTGGGTGGCGCGTTCTTCGGCTTCAAATTGACCCCCGTATTCGATGAAGTAGCCACTGGGGAGTTGAACATTTTGCTTAATTTTGGCTTGAAGCTCGTTGATGATCGATCGTAAGTCACGTCCACGACCGTTGGCAGACAACAGCAGACGGCGAGACACATCTTCTCGATTGATCGTGTTGGAGCCTATGCCATAGCCAACCTGCGCGACTTGAGCGATCGGAATTTTCTGACCTCTAGGGGTGTCAATCAAGAGATTCTGAATGGTTTGAATATCCTGTCGGGCATCGGGCTGGAGCCACACGAATAAATCAAACAGTTGTTGCTGTTCCAAAATTTGGGACGCAACGCGCCCATTAAACGCGGTTGTGATGGTCTCAGATAACTCTCCTGCGCTTAAACCATATCGAGCAGCAGCAGCCCGATCAAGCTTAATTTGTACTTGTTTGATTGGAATTTGCGGTTCCAGTTGTAAATCGACAATTCCTGGAACGTTACTCATGACAGTTCGCACTTGTTGTCCGAGCGATCGCAGTTGCTCCAGATCAGCGCCATAAACCTTAACGGCAATTCCGGCACGGACTCCTGAAAGCACTTCATCGAAGCGATCGCTAATAAATCCCCCCACATTCGCAACAACTCCCGGCAATCGGCTAAATTCCTGTCTCAGCTTTTCAGTTGCCGCTTCCCGGTCTTTTGCTCCGGCATCACTCAATTCGATATCCATCTCGCCAAAATTCACGCCCCCGGCATCACTGTCTCCGGGAGCACGACCCGCACGGTACTGGATCGTATTAAATTGCGGGTCATCCTTAAGGGCATCAGCGATCGCGAAACCTACCCGATTCGTTGTTTCGAGCGGTACACCGGGATAAAGATTGGTGGCGACCACGATCGAGTTTTCCTGAAACTCCGGTAAAAAGACTCGTCCAAGTGTGGGCAAAGTTACCAGAGAAGCTGCCAGTGCAAAACCTGCCGTTAACAAGATGATTTGAGGGCGACTTAATGCAAACTGCAAAATTGAACGGTACCCTCGTTGCGTCTGTTTCGCAATCCAGGTTTCTTCCTCCGGTAGACGAACCTTGGTCAGCAGCAAAGCACAGAGTGCTGGCGTTAGGGTCAGGGCAACGACAGTCGAAGCCAGCACCGAGAGCAAATAAGCGATGCCCATCGGCGTGAAGATGCGCCCCTCAACGCCAGAAAGTGCCAGAATCGGCGCAAAAACTACCACAATGATTACGGTTGAAAAAAGAACGCTCAGGCGGACTTCTAGTGAGCCGTTAAAGACCACTTGCAACGGCGGTACAGAGGTTCCTGCTAATTGGTTTTCACGCAATCGACGGTAAACATTTTCCATATCGACGATCGCATCATCCACCACTGATCCGATCGCAACCGCCAATCCGCCCAAGGTCATTGTATTGATGCCCTGTCCTGCCCAATTTAGGACAATTAATCCCAACAATAGCGACACCGGTAATGCACTCAAACTGATAATGACAGTTCGCCAATTCATCAGAAATAGAATTAACACAACCGAGACAATGATCATGCCATCGCGTAATGCTTCCTCTACATTTCGGATCGAGGATTCGATGTACTCACCCTGTCGAAATGTTTCGGTGACTTTGACATTTTTGGGCAACACTTGCCGCAGATCAGTCATCGCTGCTTCAACCGCTTTTGTCACCGTGAGAGTATCCGCAACGGGTTGTTTATCGATCGTCATCACGATCGCCTTTTGCCCATTCAAACTGGCATCCCCGCGCTTGAGAGCAGCCCCGATCTTGACCTCGGCAACGTTGCTCAAGAGAATGGGAGTACTATTGCGCTCAACAATCACAGACTGTTGCAGTTGCTCGATCGACTCAATCCGCCCCACGCCACGAATCAACATTTCCTGATTAGAATTCGATAAAAAACCTCCTGGCGCATTCGCGTTAGAACCCGTGACGGCTTTCGTCACCTCTGCCAGCGTGACCTGAAAGGCTTGCAGTTTTTCTGGGTCAACAAGCACTTGATACTGGCGAATGTCTCCCCCAATCACAATCACTTGCGTCACGCCTGGAACGGCTCGAAGACGATTTGTGACTTGTCCATCAATGATGCGCCGGAGTTCCATCAAGGAAGATGTTTCCGTTGTGAAGGCGTATTTAATAATGGTTCCAATCGGGGAAGTGACCGGAGCAATTTGCGGCAGTCCCACTCCACTCGGTAATTTACCTTGAACCTGCTGTAGCCGTTCAGTGACGAGTTGACGAGCTTGATAAATATCTGTCCCCCAACCAAAGATGATCTTTACGACTGAAAGACTAACGGCGGACGACGATCGAATCGTTGTCACCCCCGGAGTTCCGTTGACGGCATTCTCGATCGGTAACGTGACCAGAGATTCCACTTCTTCCGGGGCAAGCCCTGGTGCTTCGGTCTGAATTTCGACTTGGGGTGGGGCAAAACTGGGAAGGACATCCAGCGGCATTTGAGATAACACTTGCAAGCCAAACAGACTAATCAAAATCGCTGCTAGCACGACTAACCAGCGTTGCGCGATCGACCATTTCACAATTGAGTTCAGCATGGCAATTTAGTCTTGATGAGGCGGTTGAGAATCTTCTGACTTGTTTGAAGTTTCAGGAAGGGATTTAGAGCGTTCCAGGTAAATTTCGGTTTCATAATCAGCCACTTTTTCTAATTTTCCTGGCGATCGACTGCGGCGACCTGCCCAAAACGCAAACGCGATCGCACTCCCAACTGGGATCAACCACCACAAGTCCCGAAGCTCATTGGTCTGAGCCTTATCTGTTTGCTTGGGCTTGTCATCGTTGTCAGCCGCAGCGCCGTTTCCCTCGGCTGATTGTCCAGACAACAGCGCTGCACCTTCAGTCACAATGCGATCGCCGTCCTTAAGTCCTTGCTTGACCTCTACCCAATTTCCAGACTGTTGCCCCAACGTCACTTCCACAGGATGGTAGGAATCAGCTTGCTGAACAAAAACAATCGTTTTACCCTCTTTATTGACGATCGCCGAATTCGGAATTGCCATGACCGAAGTCGAAGATTGCTCTGTCAAAATTTCGAGTTCAGCAAACATTCCTGACTTCAAGCTTTGGTTGGAATTGTTTAATTCCGCTTTGACGGGCACCACACGGGTTGTCCCTTCAATCACCGTTCCAATATCAGCGATTCGTCCTTCAAAACTGCGGTTCGGTAGACTTTTGACGATTACTCGCACCCGTTGCCCCGTTTTTACTTCGTCTAGATCTTTCTCATAGACGTTGCCGCTCGCTAAAACCCGATCGTCATTAATCAGGGTCATAATCGGTTTACTGGCAGCTTCGACCGTGACGGTTTCTCCGGGCGTAATCGGTCGATCAACAACTCGACCAGAAATGGGAGCCGTCACCTGCACGAGTCCATCCGCATTGGCAGTCGCTTTGAGTTGGCTGAGTCGAGCATCATAAGCAGCACTGCTCAACCGCACACGAGACTGAGCCGCCGAAACCCCTGCCTGCGATCGGCTCAGTTGCGCGGTGGCTTCGAGTTCACCCAATCGACTTTGGGCTTTAGTCAAAGTGGCTTGCGCTGCGCTTAGTTCTGTTTGCGACTCTTGTACTTGGCGACGGGTGACGGCTCCAGCCGCTTGCAATTCCCGATTTCGGTCGTAGCGTTCTTGGACTAACGCAACCTGAGTTTGTGCCTGCTTCAAATCCGCGATCGCTTGCAGACGCTGCCGCTCATAATTCTGTTGCGCGAGTTGCAAATCTGCCCGCGCTTGTTGCAGTCCCGCTTCTGCCTCATCTCGCTTTGAAATCGCCTCAACGCGTAGTTGTGCCAATTCTGGGCTGGATAGCAACGCGACAACCTGACCCGCATTGACCGAACTCCCCGGCTTTGCTAAAAGCTGAACGATCCTGCCCTGAATCGGTGCGGTCACCAGTACTTTTTGGTCAGGAAGGGGTTCGATTTGCCCAGTTGTTTTAATTGCGATCTTCAGTCGTTGACGGGCGACAGGTTCTACTTTGATGCCCATTCGAGTTGCTGCTTCCGCATCGACTCGAATGCTCACTATAGACTGTGCAGCAGGTTTGTCCTCCTGTGAAGTTTCACTAATTGCAATTTGAGTAGGTAGTGCAGTTGCGATCGCGACTAGCAATGCGCCAACAAGCCAACGAGAAGTACAACGCATCGTTTGAGGAATCATGAATCGAACCGCTATATGAGTAAGAAGCGAGGATATCATCAGAAGTCCAGTGTTCCAGCAGCCGATGAAATCTGAATGAAATTTGATGCGCTCAAAATCAGAAATAACCGGAGGCGATAAAAAATTCCTGTCGAATATCCATTAAGTGCCACGCAGCTAAGTACAGGACAAAAAATGGAAAACGGGAGGACGAACTCTGCTAAAACGCTAGTGCAACAAAGGTTTCAGCCGTTTTAGCTAAAAACTCTGCTGGGAGGGCTTTTCAGGCTTTTTGTCCTGTACTTAGGCCACGCAGGGTTAATGGTTCTGTCGCAATTTTTTTAGATCGACAAACGATCTAATCAATCGTATTGTCTTAAGGACTCACTCCAAAGAGTTCTTCGATAAACTTCGCTTGAGATACACTGTCCTCTTGATTGATTCCATTTACTTGTCCTTTTCTAATCATGCTCATTGCTTCAATCCCGCTCAAGGTTCTCCTCACTGTGTTGAAGGACTTGAAGCCCATCATTGGCTTTGCGATTCGCTTGATATTTCGATAATCCTGCTCAATCACGTTATTTAAGTATTTGCTCTGTCGTAATTCGGTCTCTGCTGCGCCCTGCTCTGGCAGATATCTCGAAGAGATCGTTTCATCCACTTCCAACGTTTCCCCTGCCACGGGATAAGCGGCATTCTTGTTCACCGTAATCACCCGTGGAGCTTGAGTATGTTTCGCCTTCACCTCACATTTAGGCACAGTCAATGGACAACTGAGCATCATCAACCGCATCGACGAAAATTTACCTAGCGTATTCACGTTTGAGATCACGCGCGATCAACGAATTCAGACCGTGTTTGCGATCGTGAACCCAGAAAAGCTACGGTGGGTCAGAGAGGAAGTCTAAAGCAGCATATCCAAGGCAGCAAGAAAGCTCTTTAATTCTGATTCAGAGTTGCCGCTTTCAAACGCTTCTACCAAACAGGTTTCGGCGTGGTCTTTGAGAATGATTTGCGCCACACGATTGAGTGCAGATCGAACCGCCACGATTTGCAGAATGACATCGGGACAAGACCTTTCTGCCTCAACCATTTCGGAAATTCCTTCAACATGCCCCTTGATTCTGGCTAGACGGTTCAAAACTTTTTTCGTCTGTACATGAGCCATTAGAATACCCCCCCTGGGGATAGGAATATTCCTATTCTAGAATCGCCTTTGAGGGAGAGAAATAGTCTTACCCACGATGGAGTGTTAATCGTCTGAGCATCACGTCAATCTATCAGTGTTGATAGCGTTGGTAAACTTGAGCAAACTGTTCTGGATCGAAGTCATATTCTTCAACTAAACGATCCTGGCTTTTGGTGGGCTGAATTGCTTGCTGAAAACAATCTGTGAAGAAGGAAATCAAATCAGGTAATGAAAATTGAACTTGTGTCGATAAAAATTCTTCGGTGATGCCTATTGGTGGAACGTTTGCTCCGTTTGCACAATAGACGATCGACGACTTTGCATCTAACCGCATCATGCAATATCGCTTGGCATTGCCATCATTCAAAATAAAGACTGGCAGCAAATCAAGGAAACACCGACCGAGTTTGAGATGACGGTGCCCCGCTAAAGCATATTCGAGCGGCAGAAATTTTGCCGTCATTAGACCTTCTCGACAGTTCAAGCGCAGTTCATTCTCTCCTCCCGATAATTCGCCGTGCCATTTATCTTTCTGCCGCAAAAGTTTTTCGACTAGGTTCAGCTTCCCCGCTTGACCCGAAAGCCCATTGTGCCAGTGATATAGAGCATAACCATCATGAGGCAAACTCCACGAAGCTCCTGAAATTTGTTGATCAATGTCTGCGCGAGTCAAGCCAGGTTGCAATCGCTTTCCTACGTCGGGCGCAACTTGGTTCAACGTGTTATCAAGCTGATTGAGGGCTTCGGTTATTTCTCTCATTGCTGTACCTCAAGTTAAGAATTGATCTACTCATGAAGACGAACGAGATCGCTGATTTGTGACAGGGCAGTTCCTCTGAAGTTTCGCTTCGCGATTCTCTAGAGTGTTTCTCTTTTCACAATGCCCCCCAGTAGGATATGCTTGAATTAAGCTGTCCTCTTGAAGCCCAACGATATCCCCCCAAATATTTGATTGTGCATCAATTAGTTTGTCTGTAGTCATCTCTTCAGCTACATTACAGTCCACTTTAAAAACTAAGCACTGAAATGAATACTTTTCGGCTATTTGACAGCCTTAGAAATCCAGTATTCGCCCGACTCTATCTGGCTCAAACTACTAGTCTGTTGGGCGATGCTCTAACGTGGGTGGGTTTAGCGCTTCTCGCTTTTGAGTTGGCAGGACAGAACTCTGCGATCGTGCTTTCAGGGGCGTTAACTTTGCGCGTGACTGCCTTTGTATTGCTTTCACCTTTCGCAGGCGCGATCGCGGACCGGTTCGACCGCAAACGCATTATGCTTGTCACTCATCTCATGCGGATGTTGATCATTAGCCTCATGCCGTTTGTCACTCAGGTCTGGCAGATTTATGGGTTAGTTCTGGCTCTAAACGTCTTCAATGCATTCTTCACTCCAACTTATCAGGCAACCATTCCCCTCGTTACAGGTCGATCTGAGTATCCCCAAGCGATCGCCCTATCGAGTGCAACATTTCAGCTACTAGGTGTTCTCGGTCCGGGTCTTGCCGGAAGCGTCGCCGCATTTGTAGGAGCCAGACAAGTCTTCTTTCTAGATGCCCTCAGCTTTCTGATTGCAGCCGTCTTGATCTTCACGCTACCCGGACAGTTACGAGCTATACCTGAACAATCATCAGTTAGAACAACCC
This sequence comes from Leptolyngbyales cyanobacterium, assembly GCA_038227635.1. GTDB lineage: Bacteria > Cyanobacteriota > Cyanobacteriia > Leptolyngbyales > Leptolyngbyaceae > Phormidesmis_A. The sequence continues at coordinate 12,869 of JBBRPT010000124.1, forward strand.
GTAGAACTTGGCAAGATGTCCAGGAAGGAACCACTCGGCTACTGACTGATCCGCCGATCCGATATTCGTTGGCGATGCAGCTTGTTGCCTCGATCGCCGGAGCGCAAATTCTAGTGAACACAGTAGGTTATGTAGAAGGAACGCTGAAACTCGGCGGTCAGCAGTACGGCTGGGTAATGGCAGCATTTGGAATCGGAGCAACGCTGGCATCTGTGGGGTTTGGGGCGCTCGATCGGCAATTAGAACGCACTTCTTTTGTTTTTATCGGGGTAGGTCAATAGGTTTGTGTCAAAGGTAAAAAGTTAGAGTGGAAAGCGCTCGCCAAATTCAATCGCAAATCGATTCAAAGCCGCTTTCCAATCTTTAATTGGCCTCGTCCAGCGTTTGGAAATATTCTGGATTGCCAGGTAAACGACTTTTAGAGCAGAGTCATCGGTGGGAAACGCGCGATGATTTTTGATCACTTTTCTCAAGGTCATGTTGGTCGATTC
>JBBRPT010000125.1:0-13134 GCA_038227635.1 Leptolyngbyales cyanobacterium
CGAACTTGAAGCTGAGTGTCGTTACAGGTGAGAGTCGGCAGAGCGTGAGGCACCGTGACTCCGTGAAAGTTAATGCGACCGACCGCACGATCGTGCCATCGCGACTGACTAGAGATGCCGATTCGTAGCCCGTGCCACGATCGCGCTTCAACAGCATGAGCGAGGAAGTCTTCGCGAGGGAGTTCAGTGCCATTGAATAAAACGGGCAGGGGATAGTAGCGAGCCGCCGCTTCTAGGTGACGCAGCAGGTGTGGCGTTTCGTTAGGCAGCAAGGGAAATTCAAGCGTGGTTCCTGCTCGATCGGGACTCGATTCTACGGGGGCTATCTCTATGCCAGAGAAGTGAGAGGGCGAAAGATGAACCTGCCAGTTTTTGGAGGCGATCAAGACTCCTCGATTGGCGAGACTGAACACGCCCATGCCTGCGGGGTCTTCTTGGTCGAGGGTTTCGGTATTCCAGTCGCTATGTCCCAGACTCAAGAGGGATTGGGGATGGTCAATGCCGCATCCGTCGTCTTTGATGCGGAGAGTGCCGGACTCGGTGAGACTTACTTGAACCAGAGCGGCGTTGGCACGTCTAGCGTTTTGCAACACTTCAAGGAGGATGTCGCTGAGACTAGCGTTGAATAGGCGGGTTACTTTTTCGAGCAGTTTCTGGGAGTCAATGGTGGCGTGGATGTGAGGAGGGAGCATTCGGTTAGATCCTTGAGTCTTGAGGGACAAAGGGCACTGATGTGAGTTTGGAGTCTTGGAATGGTTGTTCGCTCCTCTATTTTAACCTAGTTACCGGGAAAACAAAGATGTTTAGCAATCAGGATCTAGCCGATAGATCAAGTGAACTATGAAGAATCCTTATCACGGGTACTGGGAAAAAAGACACTACACTGAATCTGTCGTGACCTATGAGCCTGACTATGCCGAAAGGGAATCCCCATCCCATTCAGACGGATGCCTTTAAGTCCAAACAATTCCAGCCGATATCCACGCTGCCCAATGAGAAACTGGCGGCGAGTCCGTTATCGGTGAAAGTGGGGGCAAGTATTTATGCCGCCGTGATGGCATTGCCACAAGCGCAGCGCATTACTTGGTTGCGGCGAGTCATCACGGACGCAGCGATCGCTGAATTATTGCCGTCTCAGCAAACTAGCGATCGATCGTTAGTGGAGGGAGGCGGTTCGATCGCAGAGGTGAGTGCGGAAATGGGACACTCGGTTGCAGGTCTGGATGGGAAAAATCAGGACGAATTCTCATGACGCGGATCTATCACGACCAGTTCGCCAAACAGTGCTTGGCAGGATTTCTAGCACCGTTTGGGACGACTGAAATCAGTCGAGAAATCACCAGCGAAGTGCGGCAGGTGGATGTATGGTTTGAGCCGCACGGCGGAAAGCTCTCGATTGAAGCGGTTCCGTTGCAAAGATTCTTAAGTGATAAACGAATCGGTCTCGTTTGTATTGTTTTAAGTAACAACTCCAAAGATTTCGTTGATGAACTCTGCTTGAGAGACACTGGCCTCTTAGAGCGCATTTCTAAATTAATGATTCAGCTGTTTCCTCCTGTTCACCCAACCGTTGCAGCCTCAATCGAATCATTGCGCCTTGAATCATTGCCTCACTGACTTCTGGTAAGAGTTCATAATCTTTGCTCAATCGCCGATTTTGATTGATCCAGGCGAAGGTCCGTTCGACAATCCATCGCTTTGGCAAAATCACGAACCCGGCTTGCGAGCGCTTGACTACCTCCACTTTTGCTCCACAAAGTTGTTCAACGACCCGAGCAAAATTCTCGCCCTGATAGCCTTGATCCACCCAAATTAGCTTCAAGGCTTTCGCTTGTTCCGGGTCAAGATTGTCTACCGCTATCACCCCACCCCGTTGTTCTGAGCAGTTGGCGTTGATTACGACGACTGCCATCAACAACCCCAACGTATCGACTAGGATGAACCGCTTGCGTCCTTTGATCAGCTTGCCGCCATCAAAGCCGTAGACCGCCCCCTTTTTTCCGTCGTTTTGACGGATTGACTATCGAGGCTTCCAGCAGTCGCTTGAGGCTGTTTTCCCACTGACCTCCGCACCTCGCCTCGCAGGGCATCGTGAATCTGCTGCCAAACGCCTTTGCGTTGCCACCGTCGAAAGTAGGTATAGACCGTTTGATAGGCGGGCAAATCTTTCGGCAGGTCGCTCCAGACGCAGCCGTTGTGAATTTGGTAGAAAATCGCATTCAGAATCTCTCGTGGACACACTTGGCGGTTACGTCCGCGTGTGTCTCGTGTCAACTACATAGTCCGATTTAGTGCATCAATTTTCTCCTCCCTTTTGCTACAAACTTGAACTTCAAATTGATGGAATCGAACCTCATCAAAATTTGGGAAAAGCATCAGCGAGCTTCGCTACAGGTCGTGTTTGCGACCGTTCAAAACGACCACTCAAAATGCTGTACTACCCGGATGGACTAAACCTGGACTAGATCTGCCTAGTACAGGTGCAAAAAAGCAGCAAAAATCATCCAACTGGACGGTTGAAATCCAGTTCTCGCGTGGAACTTCTGCACGGTATGGCAGAGTATCCAGTGAAGATTCAGATTCAGAGCACAGAGTCTGATTCAAGTTGCTTGAGCACGTGAAATGGTCGCTTGTTTGCGAAAACTCTCGGCTTGCATCTCGATAATCGTCGCGTGATGGATTAAGCGAGTCCTTCGGAGCTTCGCAAAGCGAACTCTATCGCGGCAACCGTCATCATCGAGTCGGTAAAGATGCTGTCCCACTGACTGAACGGCTGATTGGCGGTGATCAGGAGACTGCGACGCTCATACCGATGAGCAATTAGTTCAAACAACACCGAGGTTTCCGCCTCTGACTTTTTGACATAGCCCAAGTCATCAATGATCAACAGGTCGTAGCGATCTAGCTTGACCAGCATTGCAGGTAACTGCAATTGCAGCTTGGCTTGCTGGAGCTGCTGCACCAGGGTTGTCGCCGGGATGAACTTGACCCACTTGCCAAGCTCTATCATCGAGCGCCCTAACGCAGAACTGATATGCGTTTTTCCTGTTCCGCTCGGTCCAAATATCAGGAGGTTGGCAGCATTGTCTAACCAGGTTGTGGTTTCGGCGAACTGCATGACGACCGCAGGATTGAGACTCGACACATGAGCGAACTCAAAGTTAGACCAGGATTTTCCGTAGGGCAATTGCGCTGCGGTGAGCGCGCGGGCAATCCGGGCTTGGTCGCGACGGCTCGCTTCCCCTTCTGCCAGAGCTAAGAGGAACTGAGCGTAGCTCCAGTTCTCTTGAGTGGCTCGGTGTTCTATCGCTTGCCAGTCTGAGAGGAAGTGATTGAGTTTGAGGCGTTTGAGCACCGTGGTCAGGGTCTGGTACGGACTCGCTGGTGGCAGTGGGTTTGAGGAGTTGGTCATAGCTCGAGAGTTCGTGTTGGACAGAGACGACTTCGGGTATCAGGGAGGTGAGCATGAGTTTGAATTGCTGTTGAAGACGAGCGAGAGTGAAGCTGCCTGCTGCAAGCTCCGTTTTCAAGTAGTCAGCGACGGCGGCCTCTTGGTCTTGAGTCGCTGCGATGTACAACGCCTCAACGATCCAACGCGCCGCCGTATCAGGATCAGTGCAACGTTTCATCTGCTGCCAAAGATCGCGCCAGTCTGAATCCGGTAGCAAGTCTTCTTGCCACTGACAATAGAGAAAGGCTCTGGGTTTGTGGCGCAGACTTTCGACCACATGGCGATAGTTGATGCAGCGCGCTCGCCGAATCGTGGCACCCCCATGCACGTGGAGTCGCGGCAGTGCGACCACTTCGGTGCTGCCGACAAAGCCTGTAATCCGGTCATGATAGAGATGCAAGGTCAGTTGCTGTCCAATCAAACGAGACGGCACACTGTAAAGGATACAGCGCACACTGATGGTGCTATGGGCACTGACTCGACTGCTGAGGACTTCATAATCCGCCGTCCAATATCGCGGCAACGCTTGTAGGGTCGGTTGTTCCAGGGCAAATTTCTGAGCGCATTTGGCATTGAGTGTCGCAATCACTGATTCAATGAATGCCTGATACTGAGCCACGGTCTCGAAATCGAAGCTGCCTCGACGGTACAAGGCTTGGCACAAGCGACGTTTGAAGTAGCCATGGGATGATTCGATGCTCCCATTTTCATGGGCGACTCCCGGATTGTTCCGCGTCGGTTGCACTCGATAATGGTCACAGATCGTGGCATACATCTGCGTCAATTGCGGATTGCGTCCTCCGGTATTGCGATAAGCCGCACTCAGACTATCGGTGCGATGCTGTTGAGGCACTCCCCCACAGGCAAACAGGGCATTCTGCAAGCCTTGGGACAAGCCAACAAAGCTCTCACCGCCCTGAATCACTTGCACATATTGCCACCCACTAAACGCCAGTCGATAGTGATACAAGATGTGCTGGAAGACTTGCCCTTTCACGGTGACGGTGACCCCTTTGAGGTGCGTAAAGTCCGAGAGTCCCATGTCGCCCGGTGAATGCTGGATTTTGAACATCACCTCCTTCGGCTTGCCATGCTTGGCTTTCCAGAGTTCAACGCGCCGTTGCACCGTTCTGAGCTTGTCATCGTACTGTCCGGGATATAACTCTTGCAACGTTTCAAACAAGGTGGTTGGCTCCAAGCGCGGTTCCCGTTCCAACATCGGCAGCAGGTCTGCTTCCCAATGTCCATCCAGTGGGTCTGCGCGTGTCTTCCAGTCTCTCGGTCGTCCCCGTTTCGGTCGATGGCTGCCGCTTTCAATCCGTCGTGCCGTGCGCTCTGATATCCCAGCTTTCGCAGCCGAGGTTTGCTGAGTCTGACCAGACTTCTTGGTGTTCATGTAGAGTTGGATTTGTTGGTATTTAATCGAAGCAGGCACTAGGACTCTCTCATCGTCTGAGTGAACAAATCCTAGTGTCTTTTCTTTGAGTGTTCCGTTCAAGTTGAAAGTTGCGTTGATCTCTTGGTCGCGAACCCTTTGTGCCGCGAAGCTCACCGATCTCACGGGCGATTGAGATCACGATTTCAAAGCGGTGAATTTAGAAGTGGACTATGTAGTTGTCGTTCGGTCTAATTAATTGTCGCGCCATAGCGTGCCTTCGGTAATGGCAGAAGGGGTCGAATAATTTCCCATTCCCGCTCACTTAGGTCAGTACTGTAGCGTTTGGATGCTCGTTCCGTTGCACGGCGAAATCGACGCGGTTTGAGTGTGGTAGCCATCCCTGAGTCAGTGATAGAAAGCCTTCTCAATCCTGATCCATTCTTCCTGTCTACCTGCATCTCTTTAAGCTTTTATTTAGAAATGCGCTCTAACCACGATGACTTTTCGACCTGAATTACTCGATGAATTACTCAAAGGCTATCAAAGCCCAGAAGATTTAGTGGGAACCGGAGGGATTCTGAAACAGTTGACGATTGCCTTAGTGGAACGATGTCTGAATGCGGAAATGGAACATCACATCCAAGCGGAACGCTCCGAGCCAATCGCAGCACCCACGCCTCGAAATCGGCGCAACGGACACAGCAAAAAGACAATCAAAGGGGAGTTTGGCGAAGCGGAGATTGCTATCCCGCGAGACCGCAACGGAGCCTTTGAACCCGTCATTGTCCAGAAAGGGCAAACTCGATTTGAGGGGTTCTCTTACACAGTCCCCTACGGAGGGAAACCCTCCTTCAGGGCTGTGCGCTCGATGGCAAAATTCTATCGCTCTATTCGAGAGGCATGAGTGTGCGAGATGTTCAGGCACAGTTGCAAGACTTGTATGGAGTGGAAGTCTCAGCCGGACTGATTTCCAAAGTCACCGATGCAGTCGAAGAGGAGCGGAAACTCTGGCAAAATCGGGGACTTGACCGAGTTTATCCGATTGTCTACTTCGATGCCATCGGGGTCAAAGTCCGTCAAGATGGACGGGTGATTAACAAAGCCATTCACCTCGCCTTGGGGGTGAATCTGGCAGGCAACAAGGAGCTTTTAGGCATGTGGATGACCCAAAACGAATCCGCCAAGTTCTGGCTGTCCATTTTGACCGAGTTGCAAAACCGAGGCTTAAAGGACATCTTCATTGCCTGCTGTGATGGATTGACCGGGTTTGCCGATGCCATCGAAGCTGTCTTCCCAAAAACTCAGGTGCAACTCTGTATTGTGCACATGGTTCGCAACTCGCTCAGCTACGTCTCCTACAAAGACCGTAAAGCAGTGGCGGCTGACCTCAGACTGATTTACACGTCCCACACAGAAGCCGAGGCAGAACAACAACTCGTCGAGTTTGCCGAAAAATGGGACAAACAGTACCCGACTATCAGCCGTTCCTGGATGAACCATTGGACGAGAGTAATTCCCTTCTTTGCCTTCCCCCAGGAGATTCGTCGAGCCATCTACACCACCAATGCCATTGAATCGCTCAACATGAGCCTAAGAAAAGTGATCAAGAATCACCGGGCTTTTCCCACCGACGAATCTGCCCTCAAGGTGGTTTACCTGGCGATGCATAACATTGCCAAAAAATGGACGATGCCCATCTCCAACTGGAAGCCGGCTCTCAACCGTTTCGCGATTCTGTACGAAGAGCGATTTCCCCTCTAATTTTGACCTTTGACACAAACTACTTGAGTGCGACACGTTCTCTCGAAACCGACCTTGGTTGGGGGATGAGAGGCAAGGTTCCGAACCTTGATAACTGATGTTTGATAAGGGTGAAAGTCCCTTCCTCCCGGTAGTGGAGTGACAGCATAGCCCCCAGGTTTGCGACTTGCCATCAACGCCTGAAGCGGGGTTAAACGGCGGTAACTGGAAGCCTACTCTGGAATCCCGCCTAGCAAGTTGTATAAGGATACGCGAGGAATCCATGTTTGAAGGATCGTGATTTGTAAGCGGTGAAATCAGGCTGATACACCGCAGCCAAAAGGCACAGGATAAAGAGGCGGGCATCTTCAATAGTGACCCGTAACTACCCTCCATAAACCCGGTCTAGAGTGGAGTCCTAAGTACAGCAACAATCAAACATTGGAACGTGGGAACCCCACTGTCCTCTCTGGGTAAACGTCGAAATCCAGAGTGAGTGCTAACGATCTGGACAGTGGGATTGGGATTGTGTAAAAAGCAAACGCTTGAGGTAATGCTCAAGATACGCTGACGTACACACTGCAACTTGGACGTAGACAACCCTAGTAAAGTACAAAAGTCATGAGTCCGTCAATTCAGACGAGATATGAATGGAAGCACTTACCCCGGAAGCAAATTCAGGTGAAAGTGTTCAAGCTTCAACGGCGGATCTACAGAGCCAGTCAACAAGGCAACGTCAAGTTAGTTCACAGGCTACAACGGCTACTGACCAAGTCCTGGTACGGACGGCTTCTCGCTGTGCGACGGGTTTCACAAGACAATCAGGGGAAACGAACCGCAGGGATTGATGGGATTAAAACCCTCACCCCTTGCCAACGTTTGCAATTGGCTCAAGCCCTGAGTCAACTACCGCACCCTCAACCCTTGCGACGGATCTGGATTCCGAAGCCAGGGAAATTAGGAAAACGCCCCTTATCGATTCCCGTCGTGGCAGACAGAGCCGCTCAAGCTCTGATCAAATTCGCACTTGAACCCGAATGGGAGGCAAAACTTGAACCCAATGTCTATGGCTTTCGAGCCGGGAGGTCATGCCAAGATGCCATTGCAGCGATCTTCAATATCATCCGCCAACGCCCTAAATATGTGTTGGAAGGTGATATTTCCGGTTGCTTCGACAACATCTCGCATTCCGCCTTGCTCAAAAAGACCCAGGCTCCACCGTTCATTTTGCGACAGCTTCGAGGTTGGCTAACTTGTGGAGTTCTGGATGGGGTCTTCCAACCGACTGAACGTGGAGTGCCTCAAGGCGGGGTTTCATCACCGCTTTTAGCGCTGATTGCCCTGCACGGGTTACAAACTCACCTCAAGTCGTTGGGAACTAAACAGCACCCGATCTACAGCGTGTTTTACGCCGACGATTTTGTGGTGTTCACCACTTGTGAATCCGACCTTCATCGCGTCAAACTCGCACTTGAGCAATGGCTGCAAGAGGTTGGGCTAACTCTGCACCCAGAGAAAACGAAACTCAGTCATACCTTGAAGGGTCAGGCTGGCTTTGATTTTCTTGGCTTCTCGGTTCGACAATATCCTGTCGGCAAGTATGCCTCAAAACACGGCTTCAAGACGTTGATTAAACCTAGCAAGCAGAGTCAAACGCACCACTTGAAACAATTGAAAACGATTGTTTCCACGCATCAAGGTGCAACCCAAGCTGGACTGATCTGTCACCTCAATCCGGTCATTACGGGATGGTGTCAGTATTACTCCACAGTGGTCAGCAAAGCAGCTTTTGCTGCGATGTCTCACCACTTATTTGGACAGCTACTGCGTTGGGCAAAGCACAGACACCCGAACCTGAGCAGTCGTCAGATTGTATCGCGCTACTGGTTAGTCAACCAAGGTGGCGGCTGGGTGTTTCAGACTCGTGGAGGACTCAAACTTCGAGGACACCCTGAAACGCCCATTCGTCGCCATGTTAAAGTCAAAGCCAGTCGCTCTCCTTATGATGGAGACTGGCTCTACTGGGGCAAAAGACTCAGGAACTATCCCGGTCTCTCTCCCTGGAAAGCCAACCTCTTGAAACAGCAGAACGGGAAATGCGCTCATTGTGACCTTCCCTTTTTCTCAGAAGACTTGATAGAAGTGCATCACCACGATGGGGATCATCACCATTCAAGCTACCAAAATCTGAGACTTTTGCATCGACACTGCCACGACCAGATCCATGCAACAGAAACCGAGCCGACAATTGGTATTCCTGACACGGAACCGAGTTGGAGAGGAGCCGGATGATTCTAACGAATCACGTCCGGTTTTGAAGCCGAGTCAGGGGGGTGACTCCCTGGCTTAGGCTAACCATACCCTTTTCAACGGAAGAATTGGACTTTTAGCTCTCGTGCCTGAATGGAAGAATAGGCGTTTCAGTCTTTAGCTTCGACTTCTCAGACATCCTCTTAGGGCATCGCTCGGTGTTCGGGGACAAACTTATAAACGGATCGCGCGATTGCAAGACGATTTCCGCTCTCTCTTGCAACTAGGTGTAGCGTTGAGGTTCCATACGGCTGAGTTTTGAGAATCTGCTTATTGGTTGTCATTCTCGCTCTCACCGATCGCCCTCAAATACGCCTCCCCTGCCGCCTGCTTAAACACGCCCTTGGTATACCGCTCAAACACCCGATCGGTCTTGATCCCCATCAACTCCTTGCCAAACAGCGGATCAACCCCACGCTTGGTCACCTCCGTCCCGAATGAATGCCGGAACCGATGCGGATGCAGGTTCTCCACTCCTGCGATCGCCCCCAGCTTCTTCACCATCTTATGCAGTCCCTTGTAGCCCAACCGCTTTCCCACACTCTTTGGGTCTTGTGCCAAAAACATTGGACTTTCTGGCATCGGCTCGAACACCCCACTCTGCTGCCGTCGCCACTCTAGATAGGCTTTCAAATGCGATCGCGCCTCCCGGCTCAGCGGCACCTCGAACACATTCTGCCCCTTGGATCGATGTACCGTCAAAATCTTGCCATTCCAACTTCCGACATCCAGCGCGGATGCCTCTGATGCCCGTAGCCCATGCAACAGCACAGAGATAATCGCCCGATCGCGCACGCGTGTTTTCTCCTCCAACTCCAGCACCGACCACAACTCATCCATTTCCTCTGCATCAATGTGATCTGCCTGCGGTTCCGGTTGACGCTCTAGGTCGATCGCGTCCGTCGGCAGCGGTTGATTCATGGGATAGCCGTTGCTGCGACGAAGCCAGCTGTAGAACGATCGCAGCGTATTGAGGGCATGATTCACCGAGGTTGGTTTCAATCCCTTCAGCTTCAAATCCCGTCGATACTTGCCGATCTGACTGGGATTCACATCCAGCCAGGACTGACCCGACCAGGCTGCAAAGCGTTGGAGCTGTCCGCGATAGGTGCGTTGCGTATTCTCTGCCTTGCCCGTCTGCCGCAAAAATTCCTCAATCTGCCAGTGCCTCAAATCGGGCGGTTCTTCCAAGTGGGGTGTCTCCGCTTTTCCCCCCTTTATTGAAACAATGACAATCGGCAAAACGGGTTCAGCGGGTGAAGGATTCATCACAAAATCAAAGTTGTGCGATTTTTAGGTAGAGATAATTGCACTTATCTCTATCAGAGTACTCTAAGAATAATAAGGGCGTTGAATAAAATTCTTTGTTTACCGGCGATAATTAGAGCAGTTTTTGCAGCCAACGCCAAATGGGTCGATCGCTGAATCAAAAGTGCTGGGCGTGTAGTTTGCTGTTGCCAGAACAGGCGCGGCAGCAGCATGATCGGGATCAAGGCGGTGATGGCTGTTGGGATGATGCGGTTTGCCACAGTCGGCGATCGTACTATCGCCAAGGTCGGAGCCACCGCGTACGGCGGCAACCGCAGATGCCCGAAGTCGTCGTGCCGATTCCCTTTGTGTCGTATGTGGTCTTGCATACTTATGTGGAGCAGCCTCGGCAGCCGAACGACGACGTTGTGATTCATGCGATGTGCGCGGAGTTGTGGGTGGGAAGTCAGCCGATCGCGCTGACTCAGCCACAGCATACGTTCGGGCTACCGCCCCGATTGGTGAAAGATTATGCTAGGCAGCTCCTGGAGGCGCTCTACCAGCAGTACGGCAACAGACGACGCAGCGGGTTTGAACGCTTTGCTCGTGAAGAACAGCACGCGATCGCTCAATGTCCGATTCGTCCCTGCTCGTATCACGCGGAGCATCTTCAGTTCATTGAGACGGGAAGGCAGGAGTGAAAACGACGCAACTGGAATTGGATCTGTGGGAACAGTTGCAACGGGCGCAGCAGAGTCCGGAGGCGATCGATGTGTCCCAACTGCTAGATGTCCTGGAGGTGGTAGCGGCGCAACTGCCAGAGTCCCAACGGCTCCAGTTTGCGGGGATGCCTTACTTCAGATGGCAGAACTGTATGCGGTGCTAAATTAAATGACATTGAGACAAATTCGTGTCGTTCGGCGAACTCTGCTGCTGCCAGATTGCAGAGAGTTTGCTGAACGACCTAGCATCAGGTGATCAGGATTGCCAAGCTGACCTTAGGCGAAAAAGCAAGCCAGGTCTAGCGTTGCTTCTGTAACGACACTAATGTGTCTCCACGACAGATAAAAAGTCACGCTACAAGAGTAGCTCGTCCAGTGCCCCGCGCGGGGCAGCAGAATCGTTAATACGAAGAATGTCAGCAGATGGGCAAGTAATAACAGGGTTTCAATGGGTCTCATGCGGCGATGACTTGATCGAGTGGTCGTCGTAGCGAGCGTGGCGTTTCAGAACCATAGCCGAAACGGACAACCAGATCGGGACGGCGATCACCAATCCCCAGAGCCGCAGCAAACTGTGGACGCAAGACTGCAACCTCGACGGGCTGATTCAAGAAGGCATTTTTGATCCCCAAGGCAGTTGCTTGTAGGGCGAAGCGTTCATAACATCGCCCTGTTTCTACCCAATGCTCTTTATCATTCTGCTCAGACACAAACACTGCAATCCCCGCGGAGCTACGGATCTGTTTGGCATATTTGTCATTCTCGTTCTTAGCAGTGAAAAATAAATTAAACAGCCTCATCCCCAGCCATCGGGGAACCACAGGATTTCCGGTCGCACCTGAAAATAACCCATCACCCTTGCTCACTACTTCGTCATAACCAAAGCGAATCCAAGCTTCGAGTTCCTCAACAAAGGGGCGATCGTTCATCTGCATTGTATTGCCCCGAACAACATACTCAAGCACCTTCTCGACCTTCGCTGTTTCGGTCAGCATTAACAGATGAATTCCATTACCGCTCCCCGCCAATTCTAGAGACTTCAAGTCGTCGTAGCTGACTTTTCTGCCGTCATACTCGGTTCGAGTACATTGCCGTTTCGGAATGGCATCAAAGAGGGAAGATGTCACCACTTTTGAGGGTTCTAAGGTCACTTTCACAATATCTCCGATCCCTTGGAGCTTGGCAGAGCCAATCGCAGCATCAAAACTGACTTCTCCATGCTGACCAAAAGCTTGCGCCGCTTGGATCAGATTCTCGGTTGCACAGCCCAAACTCACAAACAGATGATGATTATCTGGATCTACAGCAGGGCATCGCCGCGACCAATCCGGCAAGATTGAGATCCTCTGAGCTTCGTTGGCGGAGCCTCTCCCTTGGGGAACCGCGAATTTCCAGCATTGAGTATTGTGGCTGGATGCCGCAAGTGAGGCATAGCGCACTAGCTCACGATTGACTGCTGAGACATCTGGCGGATGTGCTGTAGTGGGTTGCCAAGTGTTTCGCACTGCCTCATCATATCGACTAGTCGCACGCTGAAAAGATCCTGCTGTGTAAGCGGCTGTCCCACTTGCTAGTGCAGCAATCGCTAAAATAACTTGTCGTCGAGTTGGCATCTGCTTGACCTCACTCAGGGTAATCAAACGGAGACTGTAATGCTTGAAGCCGCGCCTGTAGTTGGGCGATTTCTTGCGCCATTTCTAGAACCATCGCCGCTCCAACAAGATTGAGTCCTAAATCTCGACGCAGCCGTAGGATTTGAGCAATGCGTGCAATTTCCCGTGAGTGCAGCATTGAGCCGATCGGTTCAATGACTCCCATTTGCACAAATTGCTCAATCACGATCGTGGAAGTCTCTGTTACTAAAGCGGCATATTCAAACGTATAAAGTTGATCGCCTTCTGGAGAAACAACCGTTGTGGAAAGGCTAAACTCGGTCATAATGTCACCTCTTCGATCTCAGAACGCGGGTTAAAACTGCTATTTGCCTGAATCTTTTCATAGCAATCCTGCTCAAGCTCACTCAACTTCTTCGGAGAGACAATCTGAAGTTTTACAATCAAATCCGTTCGGCTTCCTTTCGGCAATGTCCACCCTTTTTCTCGCAGCCGCAGCGATTGCCCAGAACGTACTCCTTTTGGAACACTCATGGTCACACGACCTTCTGGAGTGGGCACTTGAATTTGAGCGCCTAACACTGCTTCATCGGGGCGAATGGAAACTTCGCAGGTCAAGTTATCACCTGAAAACTGAAAAAATGGATGGGGAAAGAGGTCGATCGTCAGGTA
>JBBRPT010000126.1:0-13128 GCA_038227635.1 Leptolyngbyales cyanobacterium
GGGCGACCGGGCAGTGTTCGTCATCGAGAGTGGCAAGCTGCGATCGCTCGGCGAGAAGCGCTCAACGAGATCAATCAGCAAGCGACGATGCTTGAGGAATTGATTCAACGACAAGAAAATAGGCAAGAATGCATTGATAAAGCAGTGCGTCTTGATAGCATGGAGTAAAGTACCTGTCAGCAATGGAGCGAAGGCGATGTACGCACCCGTTACAAAGCTTCTGACGTTTGAAGAGTTTCTAGCCTGGGACGATGGGTCGGGCAGAGAGTTTGAGCTAATTGATGGGGTTCCCGTGCCATTATCAGAACCAAATGCGAATCATGAGGACTTGACTGAGCGGCTGTGTGCCTACATAGAACGCCACTGCCAGGACAATGACCTGCCTTATCTGTCTCGTCAATCTAAGCAGATTCGGCTCAAAACAGAGCCAGGAGAAAAGGAAAAAAGCCGAAAAGCAGATATCGTCATATTTGACAAAGACGAGTGGCAGCGCATGAAGAGTAGCTCTAGCTCTGCAGCGGCATACGTTTCACCGCCTGGAGCGATCGAGGTGGTCAGCAATAACTGGAAGGATGACTATCTCACAAAACTTGCTGAATATGAAGAGTTGGGCGTTTTGGAGTACATCATTGTGGACTATGCGGCGTTTGGTGGGATTCGATTTATTGGATCTCCGAAACAGCCGACGATCACGATCTATCACCTTGAAGATGGAGAGTACTTACCAGGCAAAGTATTTCGCGGACAGGACCGGATTGACTCTAGGCTGTTTCCGAATATCTCCCTGACGGCTGAACAGATCTTTACGATGAGTCATTGATTAGGGGATTTTAAGCAGAAGGAGATCGCGGTTTTCTGGATTGAGCTTAGAGAATGGCACAATCGTAAAATCTAAAAATAAAAGTTGCGCTTCGCGCAAGAAAGAAGGGTAAAGGATCAAGAGCAAAGGGCTAAAGGGCAAGAGGGCAAAGGGCTACAGAGTCCTCGGCGGAGAACAGACAACGCGAAAACCGAAGTTGAAGTCGCGCCCCCCCGCAGCATCGTAGTAGCGAGTCGCAGAACGACAGAGCCGCGGATTGTCGGTCCAGGAACCGCCCCGCAGTACACGAGATGCATCTTCTTCAGCTTCAAAATTTATCCAAGCACTGCCATCGACTGGGGGATCTATATAGTTGCTGTGCCAGTGATCCTGACACCATTCCCATACGTTTCCGTGCATATCGTACAGCCCAAAGCCGTTTGCGAGTTCAAACTGTCCAACTGGGGTAGTGCCCTCAAAATCCTTTTTCTTAGCGGTGATCTGAGTTTTACCGTAGGATTTATCCCAGTCATAGTTTGCTAAATCAGGCGTAATCGTGTTGCCAAAATAGAATGGCGTTATGGTTTTAGCTCGACAGGCATACTCCCATTCTGCTTCACTGGGTAATCGATAGGGTCTTGTAGTATGGTGAGCTAGGCGGTGACAGAACTCAGTAGCATCATGCCAAGAGACGGTCTCAACGGGACGATCGTCGCCCTTATAATTTGAGGGGTTCAAATCAAGTTCTCGATTCACTTGTGGCAACTTTGCGATAACCCGCCATTGAGCTTGTGTAATTGGGTATTTCCCCATACAGAATGCGGCAACCGTCACAGAATACTGTGGGCTTTCATCGTCATAGCGCTCTGGTTCATTCTCTGGAGATCCCATCAAAAAGCTGCCTTCTGGAACCAGCACCATATCCAGGTCTACGGCATTGTCTAGGCTTTCAAGATAGTGCTGCGCTTTACGTTTTTCGCGTCTGATGCTGAGGGTCATAGGAGGCAACGATGAGGGTAGGGTTGAGCAACTCTTCGCCACAGCTACCAAGCTACCCAACCCCGGTTGATTTTCGGATGCCAGAGCATCGCTGGAATAGGGCTGGACTCTTCAAATCGCACTGAATCGATATCCCATCGACCCACTCTGGAACTGGAGAGTGCTCGGCGGAGAACAGACAACGCGAAAACCGTTGTTGTTGTTGCGCCTCCCCGCAGCATTGTTGTTGCGAGTCGCAGAACGACAGTTCCGCGGATTGTTGATCCAGGAACCGCCCCGCTTTGGTTGCCTATCCCACCCTCAGCTTAATGGATTTTTTGGCGGTGGAACCAATGACTACGTTTCAAAGATCGATTGTTGAAGTCGCCAACTATTTGCATGGTCAAGATGGGCAACCCAGCTTTGAATCGATAGATTGAGGGCTTGGAGATCAATTTCCCCGTCGGCATAGGCAGATTGCAAGGCGCGAAGGCGATGGCGCGATCGCTGTAAATTATCGTTCCGCACCCGAATGCGATCAGGCAGCACTCGAAAACCTACAAAGTTTGCACCCAGACGAGTTTCAAACAATTGGCTCTTGATAGGGTGAATTTTCACGCGGAGGGTTGTGAGATAGTCTTCGATCGCGCTTCGAGCCTCAGAAATAAAGGTGCGATCGTTAGAGAAAAGCGAGAAATCATCAACGTAACGGAGATAGCATCTAGCCTTGAGTTCTTCTTTGACAAAATGATCCAATCCGTTGAGATAACAGTTGGCAAAAAACTGACTGGTTAAATTGCCGATCGGCAGTCCTCTTCGCCGCTCATAGGGTGTCAGCAATGTATCTCCCGGAAAATGGTTGAACACCTGTTCTTGCTCGTTGCTGCGATCGATGATGCGCTCAATGAGCCAAAGCGTCTCACAGCACTTAATTTTGCGGCGCAGGATAGTCTTAAGAATTTCGTGATCGATGGTCGGAAAATATTTCTGAATGTCGCACTGAAGAACGTAGCGGTTAGAGCGGGCAAACTCGGTGAAGCGGTGGAGTGCCCGATGGGTTCCATATCCGAGACGGTTGGCGTAGCTGTCTCCGATAAAGGTGCGATCGAAAATGGGGACAATAATGTTGCAAAGGGCGTGATGGACAACGCGATCGCGGTAGGGAGCCGCTGAAATCAGGCGAGGTTTTGGCTCAAAAATCCTAAATGTGCGGTAGTCACCAGGGCAGTAGGTTTGGGTTTGAAGCTCGTGTTGAAGCTGAATCAGTTCTGGCTCCAAATAGTAATTAAAGTAGAGAACATTAGCCCGAAATCGCTTGCCGCGCTGTGCCTGACGAGCTGCTTTCAACAGGTTCTCAAAATCGATCACCTGATGCCAGAGATCACCATAGCGTTTCATGCGTGGGCTTGCCGCTGTCGTTGTTGTTTGATCCAACCCCCCAAATCAAGTCCAATACCATTTAGGAGTTGCCCTGCATATTCATATCGTGGCGCGGCAATCAACTGAAAGTCGAGCAGCAGGCGAGTTTGGTGGCGCAGAATGTCTAGCCGACTGTTTAGCCCTTCTAATTGGGGCACTTTGTCCTGAGCATACCGAGCCTGAATCAGTCCCTCCAGCAAATCGTAGAGTCCGGCAATCATGCGATCGCCCAACATAAATTTATGATCCCTGGGCAACCGATTGAGAATGGGAACGTACCACTTGATCAGGTCATAGGTTTTCTGAATGATCGGTAGCTCTTGCATCCTAAAATCATGGCTGATGAGCATCTTCTATGCTACCGCTTAAAAAATAAAAATTGCGCTCCGCGCAAGAAGAGAAGAAGGGTAAAGAATCAAGAGCAAAGGGCAAGAGAGCAAGAGGGCAAAGGGCTACAGAGTCCTCGGCGGAGAACAGACAACGCGAAAACCGAAGCTGATGTAGCGCCTCCCCGCAGCAAAGGCGTCGCGAGACGCAGAACGACAGCTCCGCGGATCGTTGATCCAGGAACCGCCCCGCAGTACACGAGATGTATCTTCTTCGGCTTCAGGATCTATCCATGCACTCCCATTACCTGGAGCACCCTCATAGTCGCTGTGCCAGTGATCCTCACACCATTCCCACACATTCCCGTGCAGGTCACATAACCCAAAACCGTTTGCAACCCCAAACTGATCGAGCGGCGTTGTCCCCCGAAAGTCTTTTTTCTTTGCTACTTTAATTTTGTTGTAGCTTTCATCCCAGTTGTAATTTGCTAATTCGGGTGAGATCGCGTCACCAAAGTGAAATGGCGTTGTAGTTCCGGCTCGACAGGCATACTCCCATTCTGCTTCGCTCGGTAATCGGTAAGATTTTCCAGTCAGCCAAGAGCGGCGACCTTCTACGAAGCGGTTGAGCCGTTCGCAAAACTCAACGGCATCCAACCAAGAAACTCGCTCAACGGGGTGATCGTCTCCCTTGTAATTTGAAGGATCAGGGTCAAGCGATCGATTCACTTGCGGCAGTCTCGCCACAAATCGCCATTGTGCCTGCGTCACAGGATACTTGCCCATAAGAAATTCGGGAACCTGAACTGAATGTTGCGGGCTTTCCGAACTAAAGCGTTCTGGCTCATCCTCTGGCGATCCCATCAAAAAGCTGCCCTCTGGAATAGCGACCATTTCCAGCGATAATGTTTCGCCCAACGGCTCTATGTAGTGCCACGCCTGCCGTTTTTCCCGTTGAATCACTACACTAGGCTGACGACGAATGCCCTTGCGCTGAAGCTCGATCTTTGCGACTGTAAACTCAAACGGTTGAAGCGTCTCATCAATGACACCCGTTTCAAATTCAAACTCTTGAAACGGCGGGAAGTCAGCAGGCTTAGATGACTTTGGCTCTTTAGAAGGCGAGTACTGCTGCTCTATATGCTCAACAAACGCACGATATTTTCTGCCCTTGCGCTTCAAAACCGCAGCCGTCACCGTTGCAAAAGGTTTGGCTCTTTCTACCAGTTCGGCATTCTCGCTCTGGCTCCAGACTTGCAGTTCCGCCACAAACTCATCTAGAGACATCTCAAACTGTTTTTCAATATACTTCGATAAAACCTGCACCGTATCTGGCACAGGAGTCTTTTCTATCAATAGTTTACGAATCGCTTCATCCACAAATCGATACTCGACCTCATCAGACTTTGTTTCAAGCTTCAGGGGTTCGATCTGCTCTAGCAAGCCCCCCAAAAGCACCTCCGCTACATTCATTTGCTCAGAAGTTGGCAATAACGTCTCCTGAATCAATCGAATCACCGGAAGCGTAATCACGGGAGAGGCGGCTATTAAACCGATGAGCCGTTGCGCGATCGGAGATGACTGCACCTGAAACCGCTCTAATCGCTCTTGAGACGAGAGCAACTGAGGTGACACCTCATCAATTTCTGGGGCAAACGATCGCACCCAGTAGCCCGGTGCCTCGCCTCGCCCCATCACCATCTGGCTCCAAGTCAAAACCGATGTTGGCTCTAGCGGCACGATCGGGACACACACACTTGATTTAGGAGCCGATTCCACCTGCCAGACAGAACTCCAATCGATCGTCAATCGACTATTGGGCAACCCAGGTTCTAGTGCCGTCAGCGACACAGGCTCAAAGCCCCGGATTGCCGTCCGCACCCATAGCCACTCTGGAAGAACTTGGGCGATCGCAACAGGACTAGACTGTGCCCACAGCCTCAGCGCTTTAGTCAAGTCTGGCTCATGCCATTGCTCTGCTACACAGTCAGTGATCAATAAAATTAGCCTTCGTCCACTCGGATCAAGTAACTCCTTAGCTTGACGAGGAGCTTGCTGAAGGGCTTCGGAACCAATGCCCGGACGAAGTTCTAACTGAGTTCCGCTCCAACGCAGCCCCCAAAGCTGCACATCTCGAAACGTTCCATAGTTCCGCAATAGCTTCCGAAACTCCAACACCGTCTGTTGCCAGATCACCATCGAGGCGCTCTCGTCTGCAATCAAAACCAACTCTAGCCACGGTTCTAAGGCAGGTTGAACGATCGGTTGCCAAACGCGAGTTTCCGCAATCTGTTGAGCGGTGGCTTGCTCATCCAACCCTGCGATGTAGTCTGAGGGCACCTGTCGCATTAGGGGTCGCAGCGATCGCACCAGTGCCAACGGTTCCCGAATAGACGGCGGATTGGGCACTTTGAAGGGAACCCGATCCAACACGGTATTTGTCATCAAGGCTGTTTGCGATCGACGGGGTGCAATTCCAGCCACTATTTCAGAGGTTGACTGAGAATTCGCGATTGAAACCGATGTAGAGATGTCCATCTCTACGATCGGGGCAACTTGCAATCGTCGCCCAGTGGTCTCGACCCGAGCTTCGGGTTCTGCCTGGGTCGCATTCGTCACGCTGCCCTGTTGTCGAATCAGCGTCAGCCAAATCACATCTGCCAACTCTTCAGCCGTCAGATTAAGCCTCTCTCCTAATTCGCCAATCCAGCGATCGATCATTGCCCTGTTCCAAGACTGCTGAGAGAACTAAATAGCAACTCTTTAATGGCTGCTTCATCGGCATTTTGAGTCAACAGATACAGCGTGTTGAGTAATTGATCCGTCGCTAGATTGCCATCTTCCTCCTCATTGCGATCGACAAAATCCTCAATGACTGAATCAAATTGTTGAATCAATGCCTCTCCCAAATGTGCTCTGACGATACTCACCAATGCTTCCTTTTCAGGATTCGGCATCTGTACCCGCACACAGCGCCGTAGAAATGCCGAGGGAAATTCTCGCTCTCCGTTGCTCGTCATCACCACCACTGGAAATGCTTGACACGGAACCAGCCCATCCTGAACGTCCACATCTAATCCGTCCTCAGATTCTACAGTTTGGGTCAATGTTCCTCGTTTGGCGAGCCGTCGGAGTTCAGAGATCTCATAGCATCCCTCTTCCAGCAAATTCAGCAGGTCATTAGGTAAATTGATGTCACTTTTATCGACTTCATCAATTAAAAGCACCCGTGGACGCAAAGAGGGCAAAAATGCCGTGCCCACTGCGCCCAGGCGAATGTATTGTCCAATATTCCGAAAGTCTCGTTCTACCAGAGGTTCTGATGAGCCGGTCAGAGGTTCTGATGAGCCGGTTTTGCTGAGTTGAGCATCCTGTAACCGCGCGATCGCATCATACTGATACAGCCCCTGCTGAAGATTGGATCGCGCCGTCACCGACCAGACAAGCACTGGACCTAATTTTAATTCTCGTGCGATCGCGTAGGCTAACGAAGTTTTTCCAGATCCAGGTTTCCCGGTAATCAATAGAGGTCGGCGGAGGTAAAGCGCCGCGTTGACTGCCTCAACCACTTTCGCCTGAGTCTGTTGAATACGGAAACTTTTGCCCCGTTCTAGATCACGCGAACGGGTTTGTGCAATCTTTTCTAGATTCTGCCAATATGCCTGATCTCGGTCTGCATCAATTTCACCCCTTGAGTTAGCAAATCGCCGCCAGCTAGGAGCCTCAATCTTGAGAAGGCGATCGATGCCGTTGTGAGGAGTTGTCGTTCCCCGAAAAACTTTCCAATCGTTGCTCATGCCGATCGTTCCCCTCTAGACTGTAATGGTTCTGAGACAGGCATCCGTTCAAAATCATCCCATAAAATCGTAAGATGCCGTCCCCATCGCGCTTGGGGATTTTCACTATCATCAAATGCGGAGACCCGCTGTTTCTTCACCGTTTCTATCAAGTTACAGGGATTGCACAAGAGATCAAAGGTTAAGAACTGGTCAAATCTCTGCTCTAACTCGCTGCTAGAGAGTTCACGATCGCGCACCCAAACGGCTAGCGGAATCCCTGATCCCAGCATCGCCTGTAAGAATTTAAGCATTTCTTTTTGGGACTGCGGCAATGAGCAAGTGATTTTAATGCCGATTTTTTCCTTCAGGCTTTCCTGAAGCGCTCCAAATCTTAGACAATCCAACTCGCTGAGATGCTCAATGTTTTGTCGCAGCGAAGCGGGTTGAGGATTTTCTTGGAGTATTTTTTTGGCTCGATGCCAAGACTTAGAGAACGCATTTCTCAAATCAGGCTTCTCAACTCGATCCTGCGATCGCACCACTAACCGATGCTCTGCTATCAACGGTACAAGATTACCAAAACTATCTTCGATCTCCCATTGATCCACTCGCTCATTCAGATACCGATGAGGCAAAAATAGCTCAACCGTTAGGGTATAGTAAGCACATCCTAATCGGTTAGCAGGCTTCTCTAACTCATTAGAAATTACCTGTTTAATAAATTTAGTAACGGTCTGCGGAACGTTTTTCCAAGTAGACAAAACTCCCCGTTCTTTGGACTGTGGATCTAAATTTACAGGAATTTCTTTTACATCACCCGTAGGAGCAACACAGTGCAGAGTTGCCAGCGATCGCAGCATTTTAGATTTTTCAGGACTCAACACGATCATCAAGTAGGCTTGCAATTCCCCACTTACTTGATTGAATGAGCTTGGAAGACCCGTCTGTGTAGCATTCTGTTGAGGATCAATAGCCTGGAGCCAACTCTTTAGCTGATTCTTTATGACATCTTCTAAGAGAGAAGACTTTGATAAGTGCTCAACAAAGATGAAAATATTGGGTCGCTCTTTCGAGGTTGGATAGTCTTCTAATAAAAACTTTAGAATCGTTAAACATTTGAACCAGCTTGATAGCTCAGACTGCTCAAATGCTTGAATTTCTTGTGCGCGATCGACCTCAATATTTGATGGCAAAATCTTTTTGCCAATCCCCCAAACACTCATAAAATCGGGGATGCCCTTAAGAATCGTAAGTAACTCAATTAATGATTCGGCAGATAGTCGATCGCTATCAAACTCAAATAACTTGTCAATATAGGCTTCAGTGAAAATTTGAACGTTTAGATTTTTGGACTTGCAGTTAGCAACTTCGATAATAAATCTCTTAATCTTCCCTTCTGACTCAAACCACTCGATCAGATTATATAGTCTGGATTCATAAGTATCCCCTTTTTTAATTAAATCCCAACGCACATCTAGCCTCTTCCGAAGCATTTGTTTAAGATCATCTTCCTGAACAAATGCATCTCTCAGAACCACTTCAAGCTTGTCAATCTGTTGTCCGATTAGTTCCCAATTTCCCATTTCAAACCTGTCACATTTGTTGTTACTCTTTAGGGGCAATCTTAGCAACGATCAGAGTGTAAAGAATCAGCACGATCGAACCATAGACAGGCTGATAGAAGCTGAGACTCGTGAAGGGGTCTCCCAAGGCAAACACCCACACGAAAAATGCACCCGTCGAGACCACAATCTGAGTAATAGCAGGCGGTTGATTGGGTCTAGAGGTTTGCTGCCAAGTCCAAATCGGAGTCAGAATCAGCAGAATCAGAAACAGACCCCACAACACGTTGCTTTGTGGAATAGTCGCCGCACTCTTGACGATCCCCGTCAATGCTAACCAGGCTCCATTCACATCAGCAGGGATATATTTAAGCAATCGATCCTGATAGCCATCCACCGATTCCTTGGATGTCGTAGATTGCAGTTGTCTCGTAACGATTCTTCGTCCCATTCCGTCTGATTCCCCTCGATCTTGACATACACCTAGCCTAAGTCAACACATCCGAAATCTGTGGATAAATGGCACTGAATAGAATCCCCTCACACACCACTCCAGAGCTTGTTGCTCGTTGAGCATGATGGAGAGCGACCAGCCGCCAGTCATCATTGAAACACGGAGAGCCACTAGACCCGGTAGAAGTTTGGCTTATGTACTGAATTAGACCCTCTTTTTCATATACACCCGTCACTCCATTCGTTCCGAACACAACCTTCATCGATTCGCCATTCGGATGTTGGAGAATGTGAATGCTGTTTCCTTTCACGGGAGAACTTTGAATGGATTCCACGGGGCGAATTGCCTCAGCACTCAGAATGGACGACTCTACACGCAGCAACGCATAATCTAGCACCTGAGTTGGACTAGAACGCACGATCGGGTTCTCTGCAAGCTGGAAAGTCTGCCCGATCGCTTCAGCGCCAGCCTCCGTAGTCAGTCGTCTAAAGCACAGCCGCACTCGCGCCGCATTTTGTAAATCAGATTGAATGGCAGCTTCGAGGACATGGTAATTGGTCAGCAACAGATCCTGACTAATTAGAACACCTGTCCCAACCGCTCCTTGACCTTCGACTTCGATTCGACAAACAGATGAGGCTTGATCGATCCCTCGGCTCAGAAAGGCAATATCCCACAGCTCAGGTTTTCGCCGCCAAAAATCCTGAAGTTCAAGCGGCTCCGTGGAACCTCGCCAGTCAAACTCAGGACCGTAAGCACCCTCTGTGATTCCTGCTTCAGAAGGCAGAATTCCAAACGATTCCACAAACGATCGCAGTCTAGGATTTCCGGGATTGCGACGAACAGCGGCACTCACTAATTCAGCAAGCCTCCCATGTTCCTCTGCCCAGTCTATTAACTCAGCGACTGTCTCCGTGAGGGTGTTTCCTCCGATCTCCTCATCCATCCGCACATCAAGTTCTTCACGCAGCAGGCGCTTAAGTTTGGTTCTATCGAGAAACGCCCGCTGTAAAGCTACTCTCAATTCCTCAACCTGTTTGCCTTTTAGTTCCATGCCCAGTGTTCCAGTTTGGTGAAGGAGAATGCCAGAGTGGTGAATATAAGCAGGCTACAGTGAGCAGGAGCAACCCTAACAGAAATAACTCTAACCAAAATAATTTCAGCTTTCAATCTAGGGAAAAGAATAAGGTTTTCCGTATGGTTAAATATTTGACAGTACGGAAAATTTCTATAATTACCTTCCACCGTTATCGCTCTAGGTCGTGGTTAAGCGAATATTCGCGCTGACTCTTCTTTCCATCTATGTTTTGAGCCGCCAGCTTCAGAATTTCTTGCATATAGGCTTCTGCCTGCTCACGCCCAGAGTTTTGTCTAATCTGCTGAACTTGAGGACTGTGAACCAAAGCTTTTACATCAGTGTCAGACTTGCTCTGAAGAATATACTGGGCGATTTCTAGATCCACTTCGTTTGTAGATTGCTGGTACTTGCTATGCTTACGTATTTTTTGTGCCAGTGTTTCATAAAGGCGTTGGTAAACCTGTTTCTCGTTAGCCGCGTTCAAATGACTAGATTCAGCTAAGACTTCAAGCATTGATGATGTTTCGGTGGTTTGCCGCATCGAAATAGGTAAAGACACCGCCTGATGCTCCAATTGACTCTTTAAAGTTTGTAGACGGTAGAGCTTGCCCAGCCTTGAACTATTGATAGTTTTGCCCTCGACTTCGATCAACAACTGTTGCCCTCTATGAGATTGATGGAGCTGCACAGGTACTCCAGATGTCTGCAAGTGCTCAACGAGTTGCGGGATAGAAGAAACGTGCTGAATCGTTTGATTGAGCAATCGGCGGATCTGCTGCGGCGCTGAGGGTGGCGCTTGGTCAGTCACAGATGGCACTCTTCCGAGTAATCGTTGCTGGAGTCGAGGCAGGCTATAGGCTCTTCCCAGTTTTGCACCCGCGATCGCGATACCATTCAATTCAAACGAAATACCCCTGAGTTGACCGTCCACCAAGCAGTTCAGGCGAGTAGAAACTCCCATCTGCTTCAGCCGATCGCTCAAATCGGTAATCGTCTCGATCGAGCGATCCTGACTCAACGTGAGATCAATCAGATGCTGAAGTTGTTGCCGAACAGAAAATTTCCCAGTTGTTTTGCCTTTTTCAATCTCTCGACGAGTGGGTTGGGCGCAATCGCTCTCCCAGCTTGGAGTTACTGTAACCAACGCATACTCGCTTTCTAGCCGACGCAAAACAGCTTCACTGCGCCGGAAATCCCATGAATCTGTTACAACTTGGCCGCTACGCTGAACGCGGTTTGCAACGATGTGAACATGCTCGTGGTTCTCTGTATCAGTGTGCCGCGCCAGCACATACTGATTTCGCTGAAAGCCCATTGCTTTCAAGTATCGATCTGCTATCTCTCGCCAAGCTTCATCGGGCAAATGTTCACCCGGGCTTAAGCTCAAAGCGCAGTGATAGACCGGGCGCTGAATCCGCAAGCTGCGTTGACGAACCTGTTCAAACTCGATCGCCAACGCTTGAGGGGTTGTGCCTTCGACATTGCCGCCGATGAGTTGCGCCCCTGGCTTTTCTAAAACGTAGGCAAGACATCCTAAAAAGTCTTTTCCTTTAACCTGTTTACCGATCATCGCTTACGTTGTTTGGGTTGAGGTGTTTCGTCGATTTGCGATCGCAACTGACTAATCGTTTCCTTCAGTTCGTCTACTGCCAGATGGAGCGTATTCAGGGTCTGAATGATTGGTTGATCTGACGATTGATGCGTCAACTGCGAACCAATAGCAGAAGCGATTTGATTGAGGCTAGAGCCAACACGATTGAGATTGCTATGCACCTCACCCAACCTGAAGTAGGTTTCTTCAGCAATCTCAGTGATTTCATGAGGCAGTTCAGAAAACCCAATGACACACCGAACGTACTCACTCACCGAAAGCTCAAACTGGGCTGCTTTAGCTGCCAGTCGCTTTTTCTCCTCCGGTGTGAGGCGTAGTTCAAATCGCTCAGTTTTGACTTCTAGAGACATGGTTTTGTACGGACAAAGGGCATGGCTCGCTAAGGACAAAATCAGGGGTACAAGAGAGAATTCTCGTCAAGGCACATCCCGGAAACCAGCCCGTAGGAGTGCCTTCAGGAACTCCTGTAGAAATGCCTCGCTGAATGCTAAATCTGTTTCAGGAGTGAATACCCCAGTAAGCGCTTAGCGGAAGGCAGAAATAAATGTTAGGTGGAACTTATCGCATCATTCCTCGAATGAGTCATTTATAGCACTCCCAGGAAATACCTCCGGAGCAACTTCCAAACTCTCCGAACGGCTGCCATCCACGCAAAAAATTTGTAAAGCTAGTTAAAGCTCTTCCCAATGCCTGAAGGATGATAGTACAATTGCGGTCAGGGAAAGCTCTGGAAATTTCCTAACGTGTTGATCCAAATGACCCCCTTGGGGTCATGAGCAGATTTGCCTGTATGAGCAACTGGATACCACCCAATAGCGCTGCCAAAGTGCAGGCTGAGTTGGTTGTTGATGCAATTTCAAAACTGGAAGCCCTTCCTCAGAAAACTCCGACACAAAAACGTGAACTTACAACGCGGGAAACTGTGTCTGCAATGTACGGAACGTTGGCGAAGCTGAGGTTTGAGAAGGGTTACTCATTCGATGAAATTGCCGACTTTTTGAAGGAGATGATTGGACTCGATGTGAGTCCAAAAACACTGCACAACTATTTTGCAGAAGAAACTAAGTCTCGCAAAAAATCGGCTCGTCAGCAAAATCGGCGCTCTAGAGGCACAGATTCAC
>JBBRPT010000127.1:0-12902 GCA_038227635.1 Leptolyngbyales cyanobacterium
ATGATGTTGCACAGTCGCTTGCTATGCCGCAAGTCTCCAAACGCTTGGGGATTGATCTCTTAGCGCGCCCAATCTCGCATCGGTTTGTCCTCCAATTCTCAGTCGTGACTTTACTCTCACGTTTCTACCCCACAGCCCCCTCACAGCAATCCTTCTACACACTTTTGCGTATTGGATAGAGGTCGAGAGGGAGGCGGTCGTCCATTGCATGAAACTCCCGATCAAATCATCAAAGCAGAAGTCAAAAGCTGTCAGGGGTGTAAAGAACGATACCCGAATCCTTGCAACAGTTAATACAACGCTACGACAAAATCGATATTCCGCCAATTCAGCCCACTGTGACCCGCATCGAACGATATGGCTGCTCCTGCCTCAAATGTGGTCAGCCACAGATGGCAGCAGTTCCGATGTGAATAGAGCCTGGAAGTCCCTTCGGCAATCGCGTCGCTGCCTTAATCACCAGTCTGCGATATAGTCATGGGATTCGCGATAGTCGAATGCAGCAACTGCTGGAAAAGGTCTTCGGTTTAGAGATTTCCGAAGGAGCAATTGCCAACCTATTGTCGCGGGTGGAGGAACAATTGCAACCAGAAGTCGAGGACATTCTCCAAATTCTCAGAAGTGCCAGACTGGTGGGCAGTGATGAGACAAGTGCGCGGGTTAACGGTAAAAACTAGTGGGAATGGATGTTTCAGAATGAGCAATTCTGTTTTCATGTGATTCGACCGTCCCGTGGGGGAGATGTGATTGCTGAGGTGATAGGAGACCATCAACCTGAAATCTGGGTGTCAGACTTATTTAGTGCGCAAAAGATCCACCCCGCAGAATCCTGGCAAGTTTGTTTGACACATCAACTCAGGGATAGCCAGTATGGCATTGATGCTGGGAATAAAGTTTTCTCTGGCAGGATGAAGAAATTATTGTTGCGCCCCTTTGTTCTGCAAAAACGTTGGTCTGACCTGGCAGACTCGACTCGTTATCAATATCGCGGTCGGTTGTATCGAGCTCTCGAAATCGTCCTGGGTTTGTCGCGTCAACAAGAAGATGGAATGCGATTGCGAAAACGTTATCTGGAGTTGCGGCAGAACTTATTTTTATTCTTGGATGACCCCAGTATTCCAGCGACGAATAATGCCAGTGAACAAGCTCTTCGATGGAGTGTCATCTTTCGGAAAGTCACGAATGGATTCCGCTCGGATTGGGGGCGAGATCTGTTTGCGGCTGTTCGCTTCATTGTCAATACTGGCAAGCGGCAAGGTCTATCTGTTTTTGAATCGATTCTGACTGCTTTAAACCCACTGGAATCCTTGCTCTCTCTCAGTTGAGCAATTACTAATTATTAAGTGATATCCAAATTACTACCCAAGAAAAAGCTCGGCTTCAAGAAACACGGGGTCTGAGAAATGTTTTAGTCAGAAAAGTTTTAATCACGTGAGTTCGACGGAGGGCAGAGCGCAAAAGGAAAGCTGAGATTAGTGTTGAAAGTAATGTAGAACTTTCGAGTCTCAGCTATGGAACCTATCGTATCGCGCTTGGATGTGACGGCAATCTTTTGCGAAGTAGACGATTTCTGTCAGCGGTTTGAGTGGGCATGGTCGCAGCAACCCCAACTGCTATCGATGTGTGGAGAAAAGCGCTATCGGTCTCGGCTACGCCTGAGTGAAGTGATGACTATTGTGATTGCGTTCCATGGCTCAAGCGTGAGAACATTCAAGGACTTTTACACGCTGACGGTGTTGCTGCACTGAGGCAAAGCTTTTCCCGATTTGGTCAGCTACAGCCGATTTGTGGAACTGATGCTCTGGTATGTGATGTTATTATGCTGTTTTCTGAACACCCGCCGACGAGAGATGACGGGCATTGCTTTTGTTGATTCGACCCCGATTGAGGTGTGCCACCCGGCTCGTGCCCATACCCACAAAGTGTTCAAGCACCCGGTCAGATGGGGCAAAAGCTCGACCGGATGGAAATTTGGCTTCACAATGCATTTGATGCTCAATGAGCGGGGTGAACTCCTGGCATTCAAGCTCACCCCTGCCAATGCCGACGACCGTAAACTTGTTCCTGAAAGGACTCAAGGTTTGTTCGGTCAACTCTTTGAAGACCGAGGCTATATCAGTCAAAAGCTGTTTGCAGAACTTGATGGGCGCGGCTTGCAACTCGTCACCAAAGCCAAGAAAAACATGAAACAGAGCCTCGTCAAGCTCATGGACAAGATTTTGTTGCGGAAACCGTCGCTGCTTGAGGGGGTCATTGACCCCCTCAAGCACATCTGTCAGATCGAGCATTCTCGCCACCGCAGTTGCTAGAACTTCCTGGTCAATTTGATTGCAGGTTTGGTCGTCTACACCTATCAGCACAAATTGCCCTTGCTGAATTTGCATCCCAAAAGCTTACCTGCTCTGCCGCCTACCGTTTTTTAATCTGTCGAACTTACGTTTAATGGAAGATATTCCTTACTGAATGGTTCTTGTATTAAAGTCAAGCGCGGAATGGTCGGCACCGAAGCATCAATTCGAGTCCGGGACATCGAAATTAGTGAATGGAAATTAAGGTTTATTCAAGCCGCATACGCGCTTTCATCTCTTTGGCTGCCAGCGCATATCCTCCGTCGGCACCATCGACGAAATGTACTTGTCGTGCATTACGATCGAACACCAAGCAAGTTAGCAAGGCTCGATCGCTGACGTGCAGTCCATAAACGAGGTCGCCGGATTGATATTTTTTCTCTAGATAGTTGGTTAGTTTTTCACGCTGAAGGGCATTTCCAGCGATTACCATTCTCAGCATGTCATCAAACTTTCGATAATCGGTTGCTGCTGTTACTACATCTTGATATTCGCCCCAATCAGTCCCACCAATATTAAGTTTAAAGGTCATGAATATCAAGCCAAGTAGATTCTCAAGCTGAATCTTGACTAAATATTTGAGTTTACTGAACCAATGACTAGTTGAGGCACGAATTTTGGTTTCTTTAATGAGCTTTCTAGGGCTAAAGGACAAAAAGAGCCGATCTCGTGTGACAGGGTTGTGGTGGCTGCCTGCCCCATAAATTAGTTGAATCTGCTCAATTATGTCTCGGTACTGTCCTTCTTGAGTTGCGAGCACCAACAAACTGACGGTTTCTCCATAACGACTGGGAATATCTTGCCAACGGCACTCTAGACCTGAAAGGTTTGCTGGGGAACTAGATTTAATCAAATCTAGCTTGTAGAGATGAGCGGTTGCTGGATCCTTAACTAAACCAGTGGCGTAGGTCAATCCGCCTCCCGTAAAAACTGCCTGACGATAATTTTCAGAAATCTCTAGTTTGGCAATATCAACGGGATGCCCCGCTTGAGTCACCACCCATACAGGAACGATGCCTACCCGTAAACTGAGTTTAAACTCGTCTTTCGCGAGAGTCTGAACGGAGCGTAGTGAGCGAATTGTCTCATTTAATAACGTTGGTGGGATTAGCAGCGAAGCTCCATCGCCTCCAAATACAAACGGAACATCGATTAGATCAGAAATATTAAGAACCGATATGATCGAGCAGGCACCCAACAAATTTACGTCTTTGTAGCGACCTTGCTCGATTGCCAGAGTCGAACCGATAATATCAGTAATCACAATTAGCCAGTCATCAGGAACCGGAACAAAATTCTGATGGTCAGTGACTTGAATAAACTCAGTCAAGACTGATAGGTCGGAATAAAAATACCGAGTAGGCATAGGGTCGTCTCAGTGTAAGTTCTGTATCTCTTAAAACTAGTGCTGATTATTCAAATTGGATTTATTAACTATGAGTTCCCTAAATCTTTTACAAACGCTTCAAAAGGACTACGAATCCTTTCCAGAAAATCAGACTTATACGCTTTACGCTGACGACGTTTACTTCAAAGACCCAATGAGTGAGTTTAGAGGACGCGATCGCTACCAGTCTATGATCAGTTTTATCAAAACTTGGTTTCTCAACGTCAAGATGGACTTGCATAATCTTCAACACGATGGTGAGACAATCCGAACGGATTGGACGTTGAGTTGGAATACGCCTTTACCCTGGAAGCCTCACATTTCGATTAGTGGTTGGAGTGAGTTAACCATTAATGCAGAGAATTTGATTGTGTCACACATTGACTACTGGAATTGTTCACGGCTGAATGTGTTGAAACAACACTTCCGGTAGAGATCACTCCATCCCCAAAGCTCGGTTCCTATGGGAGAATGAAGTTAGGTAAAAGAATGTAAACAATTCTCAGGCAAGGACTTCGATCGACCATGCGTGTAATTTTAATGACCGGAAAAGGCGGCGTTGGCAAAACTTCTGTAGCCGCCGCGACTGGACTTCGCTGTGCTGAGCTTGGTTATCGAACCCTTGTCCTGAGTACCGATCCGGCTCATTCGCTGGCAGATAGCTTTGACCTGGAGTTAGGTCATGAGCCAAAATCAGTTCGCCCTAACTTGTGGGGTGCCGAACTTGATGCTCTGATGGAGTTAGAGGGTAACTGGGGTGCAGTAAAGCGGTATATTACCCAAGTTTTGCAGGCGCGGGGGTTAGATGGTATTCAAGCCGAGGAGTTGGCGATTCTTCCGGGAATGGATGAGATTTTTGGATTGGTGCGGATGAAACGCCATTATGACGAAGGCACGTTTGACGTATTGATTATCGATTCTGCCCCGACAGGAACGGCATTAAGACTCCTCAGCCTGCCCGAAGTGGGTGGGTGGTACATGCGGAAGTTTTACAAGCCGTTTCAAAACATTTCGGTGGCGTTGCGTCCTTTAGTAGAGCCAATCTTTAGACCGATCGCAGGCTTCTCTCTCCCTAATAAAGAGGTGATGGATGCGCCGTTTGAGTTTTATGAGCAAATTGAAGCGTTGCAAAAAGTCCTAATCGACAATACGCAGACCTCTGTGCGGCTCGTCACAAATCCTGAAAAGATGGTGATTAAAGAATCGCTGCGTGCTCACGCTTATTTGAGTTTATACAACGTCTCAACAGATTTAATTATCGCGAATCGAATCATTCCTGAATCAGTAACTGATCCATTCTTTAAACGCTGGAAAGAAAACCAGGCGCAATATCGTCAAGAAATCCACGATAACTTTGCGCCTTTACCTGTCAAGGAAGTGCCGCTTTATTCAGAAGAAATGTGTGGGTTAGAGGCGCTCGATCGCTTAAAAGAAACGCTCTATCCCAATAATGAAGACCCGGCACAGGTTTATTACAAAGAAACAACGCTGCGAGTGGTGCAAGACCAAGGGCAATACAGTCTTGAAATCTATCTACCTGGCATTGAGAAAAGTCAGGTCGAACTCAGCAAAACGGGCGACGAGTTAAACGTCAGAATTGGAAATCATCGCCGCAATTTGGTGTTGCCTCAAGCGTTGGCGGCTTTAAATCCAGCCGGGGCAAAGATGGAGGATGACTATCTCAAAATCCGGTTTGCTGATCCAGCGCGAGTTTAGAGATTTAAACCTCTATTCTTCGTTGCTATCCCGCCCTGAACTGAAGTTCGGGCTGATAGTGGCAAGTCCGTTTTAACGGACTGAACGCGAGTCCTTGCCAGATCTTCAGTCCATTTCAACGGACTTTCCCACGTTAGCCCGAACTTCAGTTCAGGGCGAGGCAGAATCGCAGCGAGAGAGGTTTAAAACACGCCCTATTCCCCTTCGATCGCGAGGGCTTCTTCTAGAGCAGGTTCGATCGCTGACTTGGGTTGTTTGCCATCAAGTAGACAGCTCACGGTCATGTCGCCCATGACATTAATGGCAGTGCGACAGCGATCGAGAAACCAATCGACTGTCACTAAAATCGCAATGTATTGCGTGGGCAAACCCACCGATGAAAACACCAGCGTCATCGTCACCAATCCCGCATTGGGAATTCCGGCTGCGCCAACGGACGCAAAAATCGAGGTCAAAATGACGATGAGCTGCTGAGGAAAGGGCAGATTTTGTCCAATCACCTGAGCAATAAACAAGGCTGCCATCGCTTCATAAAGTGCGGTACCGTCATTGTTGAAATTGCTGCCAACCAACGCGCCCAGGGAGGCAGAAGACTCTCGCAATCCTACTTTGGTTTGCAGTGCCTCGAAGGTGATGGGCATCGTCACGGTCGAGGAAGACGTCGAAAAAGCTGTGAAGAACGCATCTGAGCCGCCCGATAAAAATCTTGCAGGGCTGACCCACGAGCCGAGTTTGACGCGAGTTAGATAATAGCAAGCTTGCAAAAACAGAGCCAGCAAAACCGCCAAAATAAACGCCCCAAGCGACTGAAATGGTGCAAAGCCTTCTAGGGCGATCGTTCTTGCCACAATGCCAAACACCGCTAACGGAATTAAAACAATCACCCAAGTGAGCACATGAATAATTGCCTCATATAAAAATGTGATTACTTGCTCCAACGGCTTGTAGTCAGATTTACCCTGTTTAGTCTGTTCTGATTTGAGTGCGCGAAGGGCAATGCCAAAGGTCAGCGCAATTACAATTAGCTGAATTACATTGTTATCAACCAACGGTTTCAGCACCGCATCTGGAACGCTGGTCTGTACCAGTGACCAAGGATCAACCGTTACACCACCCGCGCTTTCTCCAGCAGGTTTATTAATTTGTCCCCAAGTTCCGGGTCGGACAACGTTAGCAACGAGCAAGCCAATGACGATCGCAACCGTCGTATTTGTCAATAATAAGATCGTTAATTTGCGCCCCGATCGACCGGGAATATTAGCGGTCATAAACGTGTGCAGCACTGCCATCAAAATCAGCGGAGTCGCCAAGGCACGGAGCGCTTTGAGAATCAGATCACAGGGAACCGCCAGATTATTGATGATTGCTTTATTGTTGGGATCAGGATTTCCGGCCCCGAAGAGAACGCCGACGACGATCGCTAGAATCAGCGCGACTAAAATTTGCACATAAAGCGGAACGGTCTTTCCAAATAGACGAATGCCAGATTCAGCGTCGCTCATACCTTTGCCTAGATAGTTGAATCAGTCGGTGCACTTACCATACCCTTGATTTTCTCTAGTATTGGTTTTTTCAGAATTTGAGGAAGTGTTCTCTGAAGCCGATTTACTGTCGATCAATCTGTCGAATCTGTCGCGCTTCTTCTAAAACTCCTTCAACATCTTCGCTTGACCAACGGCGCACATAGTTCACTTTCACTTCCTCTAACAAATCAGTGATCAGTGATTGCACCTCTTGAAGCGATCGCTGATTTCCTATCTCGCTCGTCAATGCCTGCCCAAAATTCTTGATCAATTTATTGATTAATTCTGTCCCTACTTTATCTTCTAATGCTGCCACGATCGCGCTATAAGCCCCTTCGGTCACGTCAGCGACTAGTCGCTCGTTAATTTGCCGGGGCAATTCACCAATCACAGGCATCGTTTTTAGCCCTTGGTAGGCGGGTGATTGACTGAGAATCGCCTCAACATTGTGCCGTAACAGCGCTTCTAAATCAGGCTTAATTTTAGGAAGCACGTTATAAACGGTTAACTTCATCAAGTGACTCGCGAGTTCTTGAATCTCGTCACGCTGATTGAGATCAACATAAGGACGAGATGTGGCTTGATTTAACCATCGTGAGAGTTCTCCCCGCGCGATCGAGGTTTGCACTCGATCAATGACCTGCACGACGACCACTTCTGCAAGCTCTTCTGACACGTTAGAAATCAATCCTTGACTCGCCTGAGCACGAATCCGTTCCCAGCTGATAAATTCTGCCTGTTCTAAGCGCAGCGCAACGGGAATGACTCGCAGCAATCGCCAGACGGGTAATAGCAAAAACACGTCATACCAACGCCATAACATCGCATCAAACCAACTCAAACTTTTATATCTGCGGCTGAGATAGAAGGTTCGTGCTAAAAACTCTAGCCCAAAGAGGGCGACAAACGGCAGATCGAGAAGCCAGAACAGATCGGTAGGTTCACCATTTTCTTCGATCGTTCGATAGTAGTTAACGGCGATTAGCGGACGAATCTCACGATCGAAGAATTGTAGTTCGCTGTCAACGCCCTTTTGCTGAAGGTAAGTTACACTCCAAAACCGATTGAATGCCTGACGAGCCGATTCGTTGTCAGTTTGCCCAAAAATCTGCTCTCGCATTCGATTTTTGATTTTCTCTAATGCACCGCTCTTGTTTGCCCCTGCAAATGGGTTGCTCTGAATCATGTCGTTGCTGAGGTTGCGCAACTCCTTTAATTTTTGACCCACTTGCGGATTTTGCAAGCCTCCTTGTTGAAGATCTCCCTTGAGAGCATCGACCGTTTTCAAATATTGTGTCGTGTCGCGGTGGGGTTCGATGCCTTTCACAGGGTCATAACTCTGCGTCACAGTTGGCACTTGGCGAAACCAAAAGTCGCGCCACCGCAAGTAGGTCAAGTCAAAGACAACAAGACCCAAATTGGCGACTGCGATCGCCGCCATCATCCGCTCAAACCAAAGATTTTTGCGACGCGATGCTTTATTAAAGGCTGGAGAAGGAGTCATACAGTACCGAAGTTCCCGTTTCTAAGCCTACTACACCCTGAGATCTGAAACGGGACTCAGTATAAGACACTTTATTGAGGAGAGGGATGAAAACTCAGCAGTCAATTATTGGCTCGATCGACTGCTCAACATTGGACAGTAATGTTGTGAGGCGAGTGACCTAGCCAGTTCGATAGGAGCGAGTTTAGCTTCCATTTGTCTCTGAAGTTGTTCCGCTTCCTGGCGGGTTGTAGCGTTTGAGCTAGCCATTTCTAGAGATTCGATCGATTCTCGATAAGTGTTCTCCATAATTTCTTCTTCAGACTTTCCGCTTTGTCGGGCTTGACAATAGTCTCTAGCGGTGGTCGTTAACAAGTCTGGGTTAGCCTCTACTAACTTTGTGAGCGAGTTGTTTCCGTCAGAATCTTGCCCCAAGAGCTTTCTAACCGAGGCAAGATAAGCGACATCTTGTTTAGCATCTTTTGCAGCTTGGGCGGCGTTAAACCCACAGACCGATCGGGTGAGGTCAATAATTTGTCTTGAGCCAATCTGCATATAACAAGCATAGTCTGGGTTAGAGGCAGCAGAGGCAGACAACGTGAGTAGACTAGAGGAAATCGAGAGAGCAGAGCCAATCAGTATCTTGAACATGAGTAAATTCAGAGTGCTATGGTTCAAACATCACTCAATTCAGATAAAGCTCCGGTACGATTCTGAGCGCATCTTGTGAATTGTTGATAAATTGTTTGACCGTAACATAATGCTGTTATTGACCTCGTTTGACACCTGGCAACCTCACCAAGTCTCTAATTCTTCAGATGATTTATTAAATGAAGTTTTTCAGCGGAATTTAATCGCTCACCCGTGCCACTTCTTGAGAAAAATTCGAGTTGATTTTCAAACGGCTTCTAAAGACGTGATTTTTACGATCGACCGTCTTCAACCAGATGTGATTATCTGCTGCGGAATGGCAGAAAGCCGTCACGCCTTAACCGTAGAATCAAACGGCAAATCTCAGGGCAAGGTGTTGCAAACTTCGATCGACTTGGCTGCTTTGATTGAAGGCACGATCGCAACTCAGATCAGCCACGATGCTGGAAATTTTGTGTGTAATCATCTTTATTACTCTGTCCTGTCGCATCTTCAAAGAACGCAGTCCCGCGCTCTATTTGTTCATGTCCCGTTGCTCAGTGAGCAAAATCTAAACAGTGTAATGCGTGATTTTTTGACGATCGTTCACAATCTCAGTCGCGAGAACGTCACCGATACAACCGATCAATTTCCCTCGTATCCCTAACCCAAAACTTCCACTGTTCCCCTCTGACCATCAATACGGACTAATTGACCATCTCGTAGAAAATTTGTCGCATTTTGAACATCCATCACCGCGGGAATGCGATATTCACGAGCCACGATCGCGCCGTGGGACAACCGACCCCCGACTTCTGCAATCAATCCGCCTGCTCTAGCTAACAGGGGTGCCCATCCCGAATCTGTGTAGGGAACGACGAGGATGGTTTCTTGATTAATCTCTCCCACGTTGGAGAGCGATCGCAACACTTTAATGCGTCCTTCAACTCGTCCAGGGCTGGCTCCAATTCCTTGAAGTTGCTGCGAAGATTGCCAGTTTTCTAAAACGGGAGTAGGGGGATCGTCGCCATAAACGATTCCTGAAACTGACTCAAGCTGCTCATCTTTTTGCAAGCTCGATCGACGTTGAGCAATGATTTGAGGAATCCGGTTGAGGATGGTTTGATCAAGATTCACGGCTTGTCGAACTTCTGCTAGCTCCAAAAAAAAGATGTCTCCAGGCTGTGCCACCACTGCCGACTTAAGCCAGCCATCCTCTAGTGCAACAAAGCTCCATCGCAACTCTGCTAACAATCGACTATAAACCTCTGTCACTCGTCCTTTTAAGCTAAAGCGACGCTGCACCAATCCAGCTTTTGACCGAATCGGTTTAGGCTTAGGTGGCGGATTCAAGCAAAATTGAGCAAACAACTCTCGAACAGGGTGTGAATCTTCCTTCCAAGTGGGCACTGCGATATCCGTTCCTACCTCACTCAGGTAGCCGTAACGATTTAAGATTTGATTAAAGCGATCGAGAATATCTCGACCCTCGACTGTTCTATCTAGCATTTCAAACAGTTCCAAGCTAGTTAGAGATTTTGTTCCTGCCGGATTAATCCATCTGTTATTAAGTAAATTATCACGAGCTACGATCGCTAATGCTTGCAGCAATCGCAATGCTGCTACCTCTGGTGCATCTCCGTTATCGATTTGCTCATCATCAACCTTCAAAATTGCCTTTCGCAATGCCGCGCTCAACGGAGCAAAAATACTATAGAAAGTCGCCACTTCTAGCAGTTTAAGAATTAACTCAATTCGCTCTAACAGATGAGAAGCAGACAGTTCAGCAGCAGGTTGCACCGAGACTTGTTTTAGAAACGGAGAAAACTTGTGGCGATCGTCTCGACGAAAGTTCTTTTCAAGCTGTAATTCTCGTTCTACTAGTCGCAGTAATCCTGGGAGGTTGCGAAGGGTCGCCCTCAACGGCGGCTTACTAAACGTTGCCCCTCTCGTGAGAAACTCTAAACTTTCAGGAGGCAACCCCATCCGTCGAAAAAGTTGACCCAGCAGTGAGGCATTAAAGTAGGCGCGAGAATAATGCAGCGTTGCGGTTTGGTTAAAGTCGAGTCCTTGAGCGCGAGCACCTAGCACGATCGTGAAAATCTTTCCCCAAACTCCACATGTTAACGGGCGATTAATCGACCACGTAAGCGGACGAATCAATCCAGGAATCACTTCAGCCGCGATCTTGCGCGTCCAAATCGGTACTAGCGTCGTAATCGGTCGAGACTGTAATATCCATAAAGTTTGACCATCATACGTCCACTCAACATCTTGAGGAACGCCATGATACTTGTTTTCAAGATGACGTGCCAGAAAAGCCACCTGTTGCACCAATCGGAGCGGCGTATCACCTGCTCCACTGACCTCTAGAACTTGGTCATCTGACAAAACCCAATCAGAATCAGAAGGTAGAGAATCGGGTATTTGAACATCGTAAGCCTCTGGGGTCACCTGCCCCGACACTACCGACGATGCATCACCTGGAAGCGCCTCAATCACAACCCTACTGCCTTGTCTAGTGATTGGATCGCGACTGAACGCAACTCCTGAAAAGGCCCCTCGAATCTGCCTTTGAATGAGCACCACCATCGAAGTATCCGGCACTCCCTGATCGCGCCGATACTGAACTGCCGATGCTTGATGATAAGACTCTAAACATCTGGCGATCGCAGGCAACAAGTCTTCTCGTTGCGTGATTCCTAAAACGGTTTGATACTGTCCGGCTGCCGAAGCCGACTCAGAATCTTCTCCGATCGCTGATGATCTCACGACCAAAGGCTCTGCCTCAGACGGCTGAAGAAATTCGATCAATGGTGCGGGATCATCACCCGGAAACAGAACCCAGCCATCCGGGACGGGATAGCCCGATCGCTTCAAATGAGATAGGGTTGCCGCTTTTGCTCCTGCCTTGTGAGGTGACAAGGGTTGGTCAAGAGAAATGAGTGCTCGATCGCCTCGAAAAAACCTAAACATAGATTGAGAATTTTTTTGTGCAGCGTCAAATCTCATCTCTAAGTCATCTGGAAGCTTTTGATAAATCCATCCTAAAAGACAGCCTAAAGCGATCGACATCACAATCAGCGCTGAGTCTTGAGAATGACGCAGAGCTGTGATCAACGGAAACAAGATGAGAATACCGACTCGACCTTGAGTGCGTTCTCGAAGAATCGTAAAGCCAATTCCACCAATCAAAAAAACGAGCAGAGCTGAGATGGGATCATGCACCACATAACCCCAGACAACGTTCGTGGTTCCCGCCCCTTTACCTATCCAGTAACGACCAAACACAAGCGCAATCAGCGCAATAATCTCCCACTCAGCATTGTCAGGAAAAAAAGCACGAGCCAGCAAGACGGACGCAACACCCTTTAGCGCCTCTGAGAGAGCAGCTAGAATCCCTACTAATCGCCCACCATGATAAAAAGCGGCTGAGACACTCACATTTCCAGTGCCAAGCTGCTTTAAACGCTTCCTTGTCATTCCATACGTCATCCAATCGATCAGAGGCAGTCCTCCTACGAGCGGACAGATTGTAAAGATTAGGAGAGATCCCCAAACTTGCGTTAGCGTCATGACGGTAGATAGGAGATGGAGGCTTTCTTGCAGTCTACGATCGTGTCACACGAAAAGGCTAAGTTTCCCCTAAAATCTTCATTGCTCAATTGCCAACAGATATTCAAATCAAAAGCCCCCCAGGAGTGTGGAGGGCTTTTGAAGATTTAGAGAAGTTAAATCTCAATCTCAATCTAGGTCAACCGAGATTAACCGTGGATGGCAGGAGCCGAGAGCGCAACTGGCGCTGCCTCACCCGC
>JBBRPT010000128.1:0-12647 GCA_038227635.1 Leptolyngbyales cyanobacterium
ACGTTGGTTCTCCGACAGGGGACTTTCACCCCATGAGTTCACGCCCATGCTGGGCGTACACAAATCGCTGCACCCGTTCCTTTCTAGTCCTCGCATCTAGCGGTTGAGTCCACTTCAGGCGGGTGAGCTTAGTCGTTACACCTTCAGATGAATGGACGATCGCTACCCGCAGTTCTCAAAGAGATGGGTTCGAGATCGTTTCATTAAGTCGTCGCTGCTTTTTCTAAAATCAGTTTGGAACGCTTCAACGGTTCAGGAACACCGATCACTGAGAGTTAATCAATGATGATGCAGAACTTCTGCTGAGTTAGCTCTTTTAAAAGCTGATAGGAAGTACGGCAGAGCTATAATTTAAGACAAGTGATTTTGAGCGAGAGTCATGACTACAGTAGCTATCTTGCCAATCTCTAACGTTGATGGCGAAAAATCCTATCGAGCGATCGCTGGAAACAAATCTTCTGTTTGCAAAACTGTTTCACTGGCATTACACCGATATCTGTAGCACGATAGTTGTAATACGCTCTATCCAAATTAGAGTTTCCATCAGAATAATGACAAACCCTATCGATGAAAGTTAAAGAACTGATTAAACTTTTAGAGGAGGATGGATGGTATCAAGTGCGAATGCGAGGAAGTCATAGACAGTTTCATCACTTCAGCAAGTCAGGTACAGTAACGCTGTCAGGTAAGCTAAGTGTTGATATTCCTCCCGGTACGTTGAACAGTATTCTCAAGCAAGCTGGACTGAAGTGAAATGAGTCAAAAACTGCGATACATGGTCGTTGTTGAGAAAGGAAGGACAAGCTACGGTGCCTATGTTCCAGACCTACCAGGTTGCGTGGCAGTTGGCGAAACACGCGAGGAAGTTTTAGAACTCGTCAAGGAGGCAGTTGAGTTTCATCTTGAAGGCTTACGTGAAAGAGGTGAGCCGATTCCTGAGCCTTGTTCTTCAAGCGAGTTGCTAGATGTCGCAGCCGCCTAATAACGCAATAGAGAAAACGGAATCAAGATTTTTCGCTCTGTTCAAGCGTTGTCTACCGCCGCTCACTTTAGCCGTTACACCTTCAGATGAATGGACGATCGCTACCCGCAGTTCTCAAAGAGATGGGTTCGAGATCGTTTCATTAAGTCGTCGCTGCTTTTTCTAAAATCAGTTTGGAACGCTTCAACGGTTCAGGAACGCCGATCGGATAGTCACCCGTAAAGCAAGCCGAGCAAAACTCATTCGTGTCTTCACGAGTGGCAGTTAACATCCCTTTCCAACTGAGATATTGCAGAGAATCGACTTCAATTTGCTTGGCAATCTCTTCAACCGATTTTGTGGCGGCAATTAAATGATCCTGACTGTCGGTGTCGATGCCATAAAAGCACGGGTGCGTTACTGGAGGCGATGAGATTCTCATGTGAACCTCGATCGCGCCTGCATCACGTAGCGCTTTCACAATTTTGCGGCTCGTGGTGCCTCGCACGATCGAGTCGTCGACAATCACCACGCGCTTCCCTGCCAAAACGTCTTTAAGCGGGTTTAGCTTCATTTTGATTCCCGCTTCGCGCATGAGTTGAGTCGGTTGAATAAAGGTGCGACCCACATAGCGATTTTTGATCAACCCTTCTGCATAGGGGATGCCCGACGCTTGGGAGAACCCGATCGCCGCAGGCACCCCCGAATCAGGAACGGCGATCACGATGTCAGCATCGACCGACGATTCTGCGGCGAGTTGGCGACCGATTCGCAGCCGATAGCTATACAAACTTTCTTCGTGCATCACACTATCGGGACGCGCAAAATAAATCATCTCAAAAATGCAAAGCTTGCGCTGTGATTGCTCTGCCCATCGAATCGACTCTAAGCCCGCGTCAGTGATCCATACCAGCTCGCCGGGGGCAACATCGCGCAGATAGTTAGCTCCAATGATGTCTAGACCACAGGTTTCAGAGGCGAGAACATAGCGAATGGGTTCGTTAGGCGATTCTTGAGGCAGCGTGCCGATTACTAGAGGACGAATGCCGTTTGGGTCGCGAGTGCCGATCATGCCATCGGGGGTGCCGATCGCTAAACTAAAGGCTCCTTGACAGCGCTTAAAGGCGTGAATAGCCGCATCGACCCAGTTGTTTCCGGCGTTGACCGCTTCGGCGATCGCCCACGCGATCGCTTCTGAATCGGTGGTGGTTAGAAAATCATGATTCTGCTCTAAAAGCTCTTCTCGCAGCGTTTGAGTGTTGACTAAGTTTCCGTTGTGAGCCAGTGCAATTTTGCCTAAGCGAGTTTGCACCACGGCAGGCTGGGCGTTGACTGCCCGACTCGATCCGGTCGTTGAATAGCGGGTGTGCCCGATCGCCAGATTCCCGGTCAACTCGTTGAGAATCGTCTCGTTAAAGACTTGAGACACTAGCCCCATTTCTTTGTGGAGGTGAACCACGTCTCCGTCAAAGGTGGCGATGCCTGCTGATTCTTGTCCACGATGCTGGAGTGCATACAGCCCAAAGTAGGTGAGATTAGCAACTCGCTCTTCGGGTGCATAAACTCCAAAGACTCCGCACGCTTCTTCTGGTTTGTCAGCAGACATGAGTGGGTCTACCCATTCATTAGATGACTCAGAAGCAGGGTAATCGGACAACGTGTCATCAGGCAACATAGGTTTAACTCAGAGGTTAGATAAGGATTGCGTAATCTTGCAAGCTGTAGCTGAGTGAATGGAAGACTTAACTTATTTAAACGTTTGTCTTAACGTTTACTTAATAGTCTCACATAATCTGATTCGATCCTGGTTGAGGTGCAAGAACAAGACTGCATTCATGTGATGGCAGAATTCTAGTCCTTTAGTCTCCGCTCGATCGCGTCTTGCCATGATCGGCGCATTTCTGCGATCGTAGCGTCAATTAACCAGAGATGGTTAGCTGTTGAAATTCGCAGCGATCGACCTCCTACTTGACCGATTGGTTGCCAGTGCCCGCCAAGGTGTAGATTCAAATAGGTTTCCCAGTTAGCTTGATGCTCGCGCGCAACTGAGACGATGATGCGTGCGCCGCCTTCTGCAAACAGCACCTGATCCCATCGAGCCGGAGCAGCG
This sequence comes from Leptolyngbyales cyanobacterium, assembly GCA_038227635.1. Taxonomy (GTDB): domain Bacteria; phylum Cyanobacteriota; class Cyanobacteriia; order Leptolyngbyales; family Leptolyngbyaceae; genus Phormidesmis_A. The sequence goes on from JBBRPT010000128.1 coordinate 3,072, forward strand.
TCGAGGGTGATTTCTGCCCCGTGTTGACTGCTGAGACAGGATTCAGCTAGAGCGATCGCCAAGCCCCCTTCGGCACAATCATGGGCAGAGTGAATCCATCCACGACGAATGCCGTCTCGACAGGTGGCTTGGACGGCGCGTTCTAAGGTGAAATCGATCGTCGGAGGTTTTCCGGCGATCGTGCTGTGCAGAGTTGCCAAATATTCTGACGCTCCGAGAGTCACCGATTCAGAAAGCGTATTCACCTCTAATCCGAGTAGATAAATCACGTCTCCTTCCGCCTTCCATCCTTGACCTGCGATCCGACTCAAATCGGGAATCAACCCCACCATGCCGATGACTGGAGTGGGATAAATCGGGGCGGGTTTGCTGTCGCTATCTAAAGTCTCGTTGTAGAGAGAGACATTTCCACCTGTGACAGGCGTTGAAAATTCGGTGCAGGCTTCGGCGATGCCTCGACAGGCTTCGGCAAGTTGCCAATAGCCGATCGGTTTTTCGGGGCTACCAAAGTTGAGATTATCGGTGACGGCGATCGGGTCTGCACCTACGCAGCTTAAATTACGCGCAGCTTCTGCAACAGCAGCTTTTGCCCCTTCATAGGGGTGGAGATAGACATAGCGAGCATTGCAATCGACCGTCGCGGCAACGCCTTTTGTGAGGGATGACGGATCAGCCACAACCGAGGAAGACGACGCATTTGCGAGGGGACGAACTCTCACCACGGCGGCATCGGCTCCACCCGGCAGCATCACTGTGTTGTTTTGAACTTGGTGATCGTATTGGCGATAGACCCAGCGTTTAGAGGCGATCGTGGGCGTGTCTAACAATTTCAACAACACCTGATTCCAGGTGAGGAATTCACTCGCGAGTTCAATGCCTTTCTCGTTGCACAGAGGTAGGCGATCGCTGCTCCATTCCCACGCTTTGCGCGCATACTCTGGAGGCTCTTTGAGTAGCTCGTGATGATAAATCGGGGTGTTGTCTGACAGAGCCGTTGCGGGAATTTCTGCGGCGATTTCACCTTTGAAGAGAATTCTGACGATCGACTCCTCAATCACCGTCCCGGCGACGACCGCCTGAAGCTCCCACCGTTTGAAGATATCGATCAGTTCTTGTTCGCGTCCTTTGTGCGCCACAAACAACATTCGCTCTTGAGATTCAGACAGCAGATATTCATAAGGCACCATGCCCGTTTCCCGTGCCGGAATCAGATCCAAATCCAATTCGATGCCGACTCCGCCTTTAGCTGCCATCTCAGAGGTTGAGCAGGTGAGACCCGCCGCACCCATGTCTTGAGCGGCGACCACTGCGCCTGTTTTAAAGGCTTCGAGACAGGCTTCGATTAGCGACTTTTCGAGAAAGGGATCGCCGACCTGCACAGCCGGACGATCGTCCATTGATTCGTCGCTGAGTTCTGCGCTGGCAAAGCTGGCTCCGCCCATGCCGTCGCGTCCGGTTGTTGAACCGACGTAGAGAACCGGGTTGCCGATGCCTTTTGCCCCTGACTTGACGATTTCGCTCGTCTCCATCAAGCCCAACGCCATCACATTAACTAACGGGTTGCCCGAATAAGCGGGGTCAAAATAAACCTCACCGCCCACCGTTGGCACTCCCACACAGTTGCCATAGTGAGAAATTCCTGAAACTACGCCTGTGAAGATGCGGCGCGTTCTGGCATTGTCTAGAGACCCAAATCGCAGGGAATTGAGTAGCGCGATCGGGCGTGCCCCCATCGTAAAAATGTCTCGCAAAATTCCGCCCACCCCAGTCGCCGCTCCTTGAAATGGCTCGACCGCAGACGGGTGATTGTGAGACTCGATCTTAAACGCAAGCTGCAAGCCGTCTCCTAAATCGATCACTCCTGCATTTTCACCCGGTCCGACGAGAATCTTGTCGCCCTCGGTCGGAAACTGCTTGAGCAACGGACGAGAGTTTTTATAGCAACAGTGTTCTGACCACATCACGCCAAACATCCCCAGTTCGGCTTTGTTGGGGTGACGACCTAACCGTTGCACGATGTCTGCATACTCTTCGGGCTTTATCCCTTCAGCAGCAATCTCTTCAGCCGAAAAAGGAGCGGAGGCAATCACTGACATAAAATCCTGCACGATCGAGACAAGATTTCATTCTATCGGTATTCTTGCTGGACTCTTGATCGGGGTGACGGCGATCGACTGAGTTGAGCGAATTTTGCAGATAGCAAAAAGCTTAGAAATCAATGTTCTCAACGGTCAGGGGGAATTCGTATCTTCAATTCTTCAACCAGGGTTGGTATCTCAAATTGAACCACATCCCAAACGATGTTGAGGTTTACGTCATCATATTCATGAACTAACCGATTTCGCATCCCGTTAATCTCTTGCCACGAAATGGTTGGCAACGTCTGTTGAGTTGCCCCGGAAACCCGTCTTGCGGCTTCGGCAATTATCAATAGTCGCCGAATCACTGCATCTTGAAGCTGCACATTTTCAACGAATTCATCTTTTGAGCACTGAGCAGTGTAGGTCATGATGAGTTCTGCGGATTGCAGCATATCAAGCAGGAATTGAAGATCCCGTTGCATAAATCACCTGAGCAGAAGAAAGGATTTCTTGGCGACGTAGGTAGTTACGACTGGTTTTAATACCTTGTCGGGTAATCAAGTCAATGTCTCGCTGGAAAATAGTTGTTAGCTCTGCTTCCATCTGATCTAGGGTGCCAAAAGTGGGGTGAGCATCTGAGTGAAATTGCACCATTACGTCAATATCACTGTCAGGACGAAAATCGTCACGCAAGACAGAGCCAAATAAGGCAAATTCGATGACTTGCCAGCGATCGCAGAATTCTTTGATCTGCTCTATCGGTAGTTCAATATTTTTGAGCTTCACGGTAAGTCAACTCCCAATGTTGTAAGTTGTTGATTCATCCAATCGCGCTCTTCGAGATACCCGCAAGGGGTCGCGCTTTCCTCATTTTCCTCGATCGCCCTCTCCATTCCTGTTTTAGCAATTTCTAGAAATCGTTTGATTTTGCATTTAAAGCAAAGGATCAATTAAACTCAAAAGCCCTGGTAGTTTATTGGTAACTACATCCCACACCACATCTAAATCAAGCTGATCGTATTCGTGGATAATCACATCACGCATTCCTGCCATTTCTCGCCAAGGAATGTCTGAACGTTGTTGGCGGAGCGATTGGGAGAGTCGTTTAGTAGCTTCGCCAATAATTGTGATTTGGTAGAGGATTGCAGACAATTTTTCGTCATTGGTTTCTAGTTGCGGTTTACTGACTCCGTCTGCGTAGCGCAAAATGCGTCTGATCGCGTTTGTGATGTCAATAAGAGATTCTTGATCACGCGACATAAATGATTTCTGCTGATTCTAGAATATTTTTACGTCTCAGCCAGTTTTCACTGCGCTCGATCGCCGCTTTTACAATGAGATCCACTTCTCGGTCAAAGATTGCTTGAAGCTCGTCACGCATTTGCAGGGTTTCGGTTAAGCCACGTTTGGCAGTCGGGGAAAAGGTGATCAATACATCAATATCGCTGTCAGGACGAAAGTCGTCACGTAGAATGGAGCCAAATAAGGCAAATTCGATGACTTGCCAGCGATCGCAGAATTCTTTGATCTGCTCTATCGGTAGTTCAATATTTTTGAGCTTCACGGTAAGTCAACTCCCAATGTTGTAAGTTGTTGATTCATCCAGTCGCGCTCTTCGAGATACCCGCAAGGGGTCGCGCTTTCCTCATCTTCCTCGATCGCTCTCTCCATTCCTGTTTTAGCGATTTCTAGCAGTTGCCAAATTATTCTAGTAAACTAATCAATTCGTCTTTGGTCAGATCAGCATCTCGCAGAATCTTTAGAAGGAGTCCTTTACCAATAATTTTTTGGGTATGAACAGGAATAGAAACAACTCGATTGTCTTCGTGATTCATACGAACATGACTACCTTTTTGCCTAATTACGTAGAAACCAATCTTTTGGAGTGCATCAATGAGTTCTCCTCCAGTTGGGCTTGGAAGCTTTGCCACTAGACTACAAGCCTCTGCACGCCAACGAATTCAGTCGTTGATTCTTCGACCAATTCTTCGAGGCACATTTCAATTACTTCGCGCATATTTTGCATTAGCTCGTCGATCGTTTCTCCTTGGCTATAGCAGGCTTTGAGTTGCGGCACTTCGCCAATGTATATGCCATCTTCATCTCTTTCAATCACGACGTAAAATTCTTTGTTTCTCATGTATCTATTCTCCAGTTTTTAATTCAATTTCTACCAACTCAAGTTGCTGATTCATCCAGTCGTGCTCTTCGAGATACCCGCAAGGGGTCGCGCGTTCCTCGTCTTCTTTGATCGCTCTCTCTGTGGCTTAACTTGCTTGCTGCAACTCTGCTAGATACCAACGATCGCTGCTGTCTTCGCTATGTTTGGCGATAATGCCCAGTGCTTCTAGGCTTTCGAGACAGGTGAGAATGGTTTGTTTTTGTCGAGATGCGCTTTTGAATTGGGCGGCAATTTGCTCGATCGTCCATTCGCCGCCTTGAGTGCGGAGCAGGTCGCGCACGGCTGCTAGTTGATCTTTGACAGCTTTGGGGAGTTTTTGTTGTTCGACAGGAGCGATCGTACTTTCGACTTCGACTTCAGCAATGCCCTCGATCACTTGCTGGGTCTGCACTTCGCCGGGTGCCTGATAGTCGGGACGCAACCAGCGAATTAAGCCATTGCGTTCTTCTTCGGCTCGTTCGGCATTGAGAGCTACGAGTCGTTCAAGAATTAGCTCGTCTACGTTTTGAGGCTGAGATCCCCCTAAATCCCCCTTAAAAAGGGGGACTTCAGAAGAGCTTGCCTCGGTTCCCCCCTTTGTAAGGCAGGGCTGGTTTATTGAAAAAAGGAAAATGCCTCCAATTCTTATTCTTTCGTTCAACATGGGCGAACACTCATTGACAACTAAACCTAAGAATGAGGGTTGTAGATTTTTCTCTTCTGAATAAACCAGCCCTGCCCTTTGTAAGGCAGGGCTGATTTATTGTCAGAAAAGAAAACTTGTAACCTTTATCCCTCGTTTATATATTGTTGAAGGCTGAACAAAGCCAAAGGCTTCTAAGATTTCTCTGGCGAACTTAAATTAGCCCTGCTTTGTAAGGGGGGTTAGGGGGGATCGACCGGTCAAGTCGCTCCAGCCATATGCCTCAAATACGGCTGCGTCTAGCTCATCGTGGATTTGCTTGAGTGTGGAAACTAAGGCTTTGTTGTTGAATGCCCGATCGCTCTCGGTGAGTTCTTGCCCTGCGCGAATCTTTTCTAGCAGGTTGTACATGGCGGTGATGGTGACTTCGGGGTGCTGTGCCTGAACGCGCTTGCGGTGGGAGTCGAGGCGATCGCCCAGTTCGCGGATTTGTTGTTGGCGATCGGGTGTGGGGTCGGGGAAGGGGAAGCGATCGAAGCAATAAGTCTTGGTATAAACAGGACGATCTTCTAGCGTGCCTCCCGTCGAAGATGCCCACAAAACATGAACCCTGCTAGATAGAATCCCTAAGAAACAAGAATCGTCAAGAGCAATACTTACCAAACTGTTATCAGGAATAACGCTTGTATCCAATCGAAAGAAAACTCGATGTTTTGCTGTCTCAACAGTTGCGATATATTCCTGAATAGCTTTTAGTGAGGATCTTAAAGTCGTTCTTGGTTCTCCAAATATCCACCAGTTTTTTCGATATGAAGCTCGATTGTTTTGATCTCTTTCTGGTTTAACACGTTCATAAACCCACTGATAAGCTCTTGGATATTGATCCTGAACTTCCTTTTCTAAATAGCCAAATAAATCTATAACGAATGTGTCTCTAGATTTATGTAATAAGTCTCGACCATTCAAATGTGGATGTATAACTTCTGGCTCTATTTGCACAATTTCGTTATTCGTTAGCTCAAAGCCTCTTCCAATAAGCTGAACGCCTCGACAACATAATTTACTGTTGCTAATTAGTGCTTTTGTTTCGGTGACATCAACTCCAGCCTGAAGATTACTAAAGATTTTTCCGACAATGCGGTAAGCCATTTGAACTCTGTCAGCTTGATCTTCTGGAGTTGCTGCTTCATCTTCAGAAATTAAAGTTCCTAGCTGAGATATTTTTTGAACTTTTATACCATTTGACTCAGCTCCAGTCATTGCAATTCTAACGGCTGCTCCCCTATCCGTCCAAGGGTGATCAGAAATTGCGAAAATTAACCTAATTGGATTTTTAGCATTCATGTGAAAGTCGATAGTTTTTCGTTGAAAGACTCTCCAGATACTATTGGTCGTAATGAAACCAAACCTTATTAAACTCTCTGATCTCACCAATTCTGCTGCTTTATGCCACCAGTACATCACATAGTCTGCTGTATCTGAAACATTTTTGTAGACTTCACGTAGAATCTCTGCGTAACCGTCGCCTAACGCTTCTCGCATTCGATAATTCCCAATAAAAGGAGGATTACTCACCACATAATCAGCCGCCTGCCACTCAGCCGATCGAGGATTAATATATCGATAGATCGGAATCTGATCACTCGGATCAGGCACGTTTTCGCCCGTCACCGCGTGTTTCATCATTCGTCCGCCCCATCGCGATCGCACCTTCCCCGTTTTCGGGTCAACGTCCGGTTCCTTCCCGTCATACGCCAACACCGCATCTCGACATTCAATGTTTTTATACTCGCGCAACACAGGCTCCACAGGCGGAATGTCACCAAACCGTCTAAAGTGCCACTGCAAATAGCCAATCCAGATCACCAGATCCGCGATCGCCGCCGCACGCGGGTTTAGCTCAATGCCCAAAAACTGCGACGGGTTCACCTGATCAATGTCTAACCGCAACTGCGCCTGACCTGTCACATCCTCCAGACGACGCAACACCTCCGACTCCAATTGCTTGATTAAGTCCAGCGTCACATACAAAAAATTGCCCGACCCACACGCCGGGTCAAGAACTCGCACCGTCCGCAACTCTGTCAAAAAACCTTCTAACGCCGCGATCGCTTTCTTCTTTTGGGCAGCAGTCGGCTCAACATCCCCATCGCCCAACATCTGCTTCACTTCGCCCTGCACCAGATCCCACTGTTCTCGCAGTGGCTCCATCACCACCGGACGCACCAACCGCTCGACATACGATCGAGGCGTATAGTGCGCCCCCAACTTGCTGCGTTCCTTCGTATCTAGCGCCCGTTCTAGCAACGTGCCAAAAATCGCAGGCTCCACATCCTTCCACTCCCGCTTTGCAGCCTGCAACAACACCCCAAGCTGGTCAGCCGTCAACTCAAATGCCGTAGCTTCAGCAAACAACCCCCCATTAAACTTCAACAACCTGCCATAAAAGCCAAACGCCGTGCCATCATTCATCGCCTGCCAAAGCGCTTCCACCTCTGGTTTAAAAGTTTGAGGATTAGCCAACCAGCGCGTCTCCAACGCCTTTGTAAACAAATGCTCCTTCAACAGCCCCACATCCTCAGCAAACATCGTAAAGATACAGCGCATCAGAAAATGGGCAACTTCTTGCGGTCTGCCCTCATCCCCTAACCCCTTCTCCCCAAGGAGAAGAGGAACTGGATCGGCTCCCTTCTCCCCCAGGGAGAAGGGTTGGGGATGAGGGTTTCTTTCCAACCGCTTCGACAACTCTGCCAGGTCTGCGGCAACTTCTCGCGTCACCTTTGCCGCAATTTTTTCGGGGTTGCGCTTTTGCGGATCGGTGAAAATGTCAACAAACAGAGCAAAAGTTGCCTCCTTTCGCAGATCCGTCAGCAAAATATCCTGACGTGCCCCATAACCGCCATAATCGCCGTTAAAGCCCATCCAAAGCTCAAAGTGATCGCCAATATCGCAGGTCAACAAAAACGGAGGCTTGCTCGATACATTGCGGGTGTAAGCGATCGCCTGCACAAATGCTGCTTCCATTGCCTTGAGATACGCATTCGTGCCCCGCTTTGCCGTGCCTTTTCCTGCTTGGTTGCTGCCCTGCTTCGCCTCAATCAAAAAATGATCGGCTTTGTAGAAGTCAATATAACCCGGCGTTTTCTTCCCGCTAGGATGATAAATAGTGATGTGCTTATCAAAGCAGTAAGGCACAACTGCAACACTGCCATCGACATTAGGACGGTCGACTCCCAGTGCATCACACAGTTCCGAAAAGAACATTTGATAGTTGGCGCGCTCACTGCCGCTAGAATTTTGCCAACGGGTAATAAACTGCTCAATGCGGGCTGCATCAGATGGAGTCATGAATGCCTTTCAAGTGTTTGGGGGCAGAAAGATTAAAGGGCAAATGCCGTGAGGCGAGCTGCAAGCCGTTGCTCAAGGCTTAGTATTCCCACTTACACCTCCACCCTATAAACTATCAGCCCGGACTGTCGCGGTTTTGATGCAAAATTCTACTCTCAGCCCTCAACTAATACGATTCTAAGAGAGAAACTCCATTCTCTATCCCTCGCCTTACCCTCAAGAAAAAACAAGCTACAGCTTCCAAACTTGACCCGTCAAGCCTCGATCTCGAAATTCCAGGCTCAGAACTCGACACTCCAGGCTCAGAACTCGACACTCCGACCTCCAAACTCGACACTCCAGGCTCAGAACTCGACACTCCGCCTTCAGAACTCGAAACGCCGAGCTTTTTACTCCAAAATTAAAGCTCAGAACCCGGAACGTCGAGTTTTTTGCTCCAACATCCAAGCTCTGAGCTTCAATGGTCAGCCTCAAAGGTCAAACGGTCAGGCTTTTTACTACACCGTTGTTCCTTCAGTCTTCACCGTTCCCTTCTGAGCCTTGGCTTTCCGGGGCTTGCGGGCAAACCGTTGCCCCATTTCACCCACCACGGCATCTAATCCCCCGCCCTGTCCACTCGCCTTGGCATAGTTATAGACCTTCAACGCCGCCGCATACGCCTCACTCCCCGCCGCCAAGCACGTATCATCCACCAACTCCTGCAACTGCGTCAGCGCCACCACGATTAGCGCAAGCGCAACTCCGCAGGAACCGGATACATCGCCTCAAATAACTGCACATCCTTCCGCATTTCTTCGAGCGTAAACGACCGTGGCAAAAAGTCCAGGTTCTGCGTCGCCACCTCCAACGCCTTGCTGACAAACGCTCGACTTTTATCTCCCATCTTGGGCAGAGTCTTGCGCTCGTCGGCATTCAAATCAATCAAAAACGGCAGCTTTTCTTTGATTGTCGCCACCGCATTCATCACCGCATCCCGGTCTATCTGAGTCAACGTTGCACTAATCGGAGACATAGACATAGCAGAGTTCTCTCTCAGAGATTACCCGCCTAGAGTGCCCCAGCAAAAATCAACGCTCAACAGGGTCAAATCGTCCCATTAACCTGGCAAATATTGTTTAAGCATTCTGCCCGCACCCTAGCCCTCTCCCGCAGGAGCTACCGTGTACACGCAAGTCCTCATAGCTTCGTTTGAGTCGGCTTATGCCCCCTAAATCCCCCAAAATTGGCAGGGCTAATTTATTGTCATGAAGAAAAGTTAGGCTAGTGCTGATGTCTTAATTAACCGGAGATGACCGTCAACTTAATTGACACCCTGAAACAAGTCGAAGATTTCCGCAGTGCGC
>JBBRPT010000129.1:0-12253 GCA_038227635.1 Leptolyngbyales cyanobacterium
ATCAAAAGCCCCCCAGGAGTGTGGAGGGCTTTTGAAGATTTAGAGAAGTTAAATCTCAATCTCAATCTAGGTCAACCGAGATTAACCGTGGATGGCAGGAGCCGAGAGCGCAACTGGCGCTGCCTCACCCGCAGCCAAATCAAGCGGGAAGTTGTGAGCATTGCGTTCGTGCATCACTTCCATTCCCAAGTTCGCCCGGTTGATCACATCTGCCCAGGTGCTAATCACTCGACCCTGTGAGTCGATGATGCTCTGGTTGAAGTTGAACCCGTTCAGGTTGAACGCCATCGTGCTGATGCCCAATGCCGTGAACCAAATTCCAACCACTGGCCATGCGCCGAGAAGGAAGTGCAAGGAACGCGAGTTGTTGAATGACGCGTACTGGAAGATCAACCGACCGAAGTAGCCGTGCGCTGCCACGATGTTGTAGGTCTCTTCTTCTTGCCCAAACTTGTAGCCCGCGTTCTGTGATTCGTTCTCAGTCGTCTCACGGACTAATGAGGAGGTGACCAAGGAACCGTGCATTGCGGAGAACAAGCTACCACCAAAGACTCCAGCAACTCCCAACATGTGGAAGGGGTGCATCAAAATGTTGTGCTCGGCTTGAAACACTAACATGAAGTTGAAGGTGCCGGAGATGCCGAGGGGCATACCGTCGGAGAATGAACCTTGTCCAATCGGGTAGATTAGAAACACAGCGGTCGCGGCTGCAACGGGTGCAGAGTAAGCAACGCAGATCCAAGGACGCATCCCTAAGCGGTAAGACAGTTCCCATTCGCGTCCCATGTAGCAGAACACGCCAAGCAAGAAGTGTAGAACCACTAGCTGGTAAGGACCGCCGTTGTACAACCACTCGTCTAAGGATGCGGCTTCCCAAATTGGGTAGAAGTGCAAGCCAATCGCGTTAGATGAAGGAACGACAGCACCGGAGATGATGTTGTTGCCGTACATCAAGGAACCTGCAACAGGCTCGCGGATGCCATCGATGTCTACGGGAGGAGCGGCGATGAAGGCGATGATGAAGCAGATGGTGGCGGAGAGCAGGGTGGGAATCATCAACACGCCGAACCAGCCTACATATAGGCGGTTGTCGGTGCTGGTGACCCAGGAGCAGAACTGCTCCCACAAGCTGGCGCTTTCGCGTCTCTGAATTGTGGTGGTCATGGTAAATAATTACGAGGGCTGTGTTCCAAGTGGAACGGGATGTATGTAACTACACTAACGGTTTTGTTAAGCAATGTATATAGTTGACTCTACAGCTTTGCTGATGATGTTGATAAGCAAGCCTGATACATTAGGAGACTTCTGACAAAGAAGTTACCAATCTTGAAAAGTTCTCTAAGTCCCTCTCCCAGTTCTTGTCATTACCAACATTTTTTCAAGCATTAGAGGGGTGCTCTGCTGTTCCCCAAGCTAAGTCTTGTAGCCGCAGCCAGCCCCGCCATAGCGTCTGCAAACCCGGCTACCCGTCCGACTCTCGTCCGATAAAGCCGCCCAAGCGAGCCGCCGCCTGCCAAAACTGAGCCAGACTGATGTGAGTCGAAAACAACCTCAAGCGCTCAACCAGCATCTGCAACAACTCTTGGGGAATCACTTGTTGAGCAGGCGTATCGGGCGCGAGGCGACTGAGGGTTCGCAGTTGCAGCAAGCGTACCGCGACGAGGGCTAAAAAGCCCAACAGTCGCATCAACCCCGCTGCGGTTTCTAGTTGGCGCTGCTCGACGCGACACCCAGTTTTGAGGCATTTGTGATACTCCTCAATCAGCCATCGGGTGCTGTACCACTCGACCTGCAAGGCGGGGGAGTACAGCGCCGGGTCGAGGGTCGTCAGCAAAATCCACTCCAGTCCCTCAGGCGCGTCCTCCCAGCAGCGAATGCACCCCATTGAGATTGGCGCTGCTTGGCGTTTCGGACCGCCCTGAGGCGGATGCACCGTCACCTTTGCCCAAGCCAGGTTGAGCGCCACCGGGCGTTTCGGCTCCCCCTCGCGTCCCCGCAAGCCCAACATTTTTTGACTTTGCACCTCCAGGGAACGGGCGTAGGTCGTGAGATGGCTCCGCATCTGCTGCTCGGTCGTCACCACCCGGTTTTGACTAACGCGCACTAAGCTTGGTGACAGCCTCTCGACCTGCAAAGGCAAGACTTACACAGTGGCGAGTAATCCAGGGCTGTTTTAGAACGTAAAAGAAAGGATAGAACACGATCGAGGATGTAAAAATCCCTCGCAACCCCTGCACTAGGGGATGTAGAGCAACCGGAACCGCCTCTTCATGGCTGGCAGTATCAGGAAGACCAACCATTGCTACTTCACGCACCATATATTCGACAGAGTGAAATTCGATTCAAGAATTCAGCCAGAACCGGAAACAGCAGCTCGTTTAAACTGGACTGTCTGAGAAAGAATCGACCCAGTTGTTTAAGCCTTTTCTAGAGGCGATCGCTCAAGAAGGTAAGTTTCGGAATTACCAGGAGGAAGGATTAGCGATCTCCCGGTCTCAAAATTTCTACTGCTACTATCGGCTACCCCGCAGTTTTGCAGAGTGATTGATTGTCACCAATCACTTCCACCTCAAACCATTGTTGATCATCATTACGAACGACGAACGGTTTTATATTTTGACCCTGAGTTAAAAAGACGTTCAGCTTCCAGAGGCAGATTCCTACAGCATCCGAGATGTTGAGGTGCCCAACCTGCATAATAAAGATGGATGAAGCGTTGGGTTATGACGACACGGCAAAAGAAGGGCAACTTCACATCGCGACTTTTAGAGGTGGAATGAACAAGGCAAATAAGCGTCTCTAACTCTGGCGTGTGTAGAGTATGCGCCATACCCATTTACCAAGAAGCCAACACTTATCCTCATCTCTTAGAAGACTACATTTCCAGCAATGTCAAAGACCAAAAACTAAAAGAGTTGCGTCAAGGAGGATGGACGATCGCAGAACCCTATTTCTTAAAAGCGCAACGGGATGCAGTTGACTATTATGGCAACCTTACTGAAATTGACAAAGGTTCAACTGACTTAAAGAGACGGTTCCTGCTGCTCGTTATGATCGGGTTGGTCAGTTGGTTGTTGCGGTGGGTATGCAGCGTTGAGACACCTTTGACCTGATCGAAAACGAGATTCAGGCTCATCAAGATGCCTAGCCTAGAGATGTAGAGCTACTAGATGCGGCTGCAATTCAAACCTTGTTGAATGGTGGAAAAGTTTGTGCAATCGAGCCTGATAAAGCGCCCAATCAAGGGGGTGCATCTCACTTTTGCAATAAGTACTATTACTCAGACTTGTAGCCTTTGAAAAAATTAGCTTTCAAGACACCTTCTCAAATTGAGACTTGCAAGACTGAGATGTGCCCAATCAAGCCTCGATCGCTACTGGTTTTCGATATTAAACCAGCTCAAACCCTCAGTAAAATCTTCTCACTTCCCTTTTTCACACAGAAGATAGAGATAAATAAAATCATCTCTCTGCACTATTAAGAAGCGGATTCTACAACATTAATTTCAGCATCCAGGAGATAAGGTATGAAATACGACGAGTTTATTAAACAGGTGCAAACTTCAGCATAAGCCAACTCTCGCGAAGAAGCCGAAAAAGCAACCCAAATCATCCTAGAAACATTGAAGGAGCGAATTGTAGGGGATGAAGCAAGTCAACTAGCAGCACAGCTTCCTGAAGGAATTGCAAAACATCTCCGGGGACGAGAAGGACAAGGGGGAAACCACTTCAAGATTGAAGAGTTCTACCAACGAGTTTGCGATCGAGGAAGCGTTGAACCCGAAACAGCCGCAATTTACGCAAGAGGAGTTTTTGCTACTCTTGCTTCAGCCGTTAGCCCCAGCGAGTTTGCTGATGTTAAGATCAATCTTTCCAAAGACTACGACGAGATTTTTACAGCCCCTGCTGACGTTCATTAACTGGCTTTTAACATAAAATCCATTTTTGTAGGGACGTTGTTTCTTACGTCCCTTCCTTATAACCATGAATTGCTCATAAACCCGTGTAGATTGGTACTATATTTGATGTCTTTTACGCTTTTTTAAGTAATATACAGTTAAAACTTTATGCTTTTTTATACAAGCTCTTTAACAAAGAATGTGTTTAGTTCATCAACTTTGCTTTACTCTCGTCAAACTCTATCTCCATTGTGCAATAATACTTAACCTTTTCGTGCTCAGCCGCCTGTATCCTTATGGTTAAGGATAGACGGTAATGTTTTCCTTCCATGAAGCTATTCTTTATCTCTTTTCTACTAATCCCTTGAAAATGAAAAGAATCAATGAAGAAGCTCTCTAATCAATTGTGATTCCAAGGGCAGTCGGTTTTGATAGGAGACAGCATATACACGGAGACAGGTACCCGATGAACAGCAATCGTCCTCGCATCAGTATTGGTATGCCTGTGTACAATGGCGAAAATTACGTTAGAGAAGCGATAGACTCTATTCTGAGTCAGACTTTTCGTGATTTTGAGCTAGTCATCTCAGACAATGCCTCTACGGATGCGACCGAAGAGATCTGTAAAGAATACCGCGCCAACGATGAACGCATTCGCTATTATCGAAACAGCCGCAACATGGGCGCGACTTGGAACAACAACCGAGTCTTTGAGCTAGCACAAGGCGAATACTTTAAGTGGGCAGCTCACGATGATGTTTGCGAACCAGAATTTCTTGAGGAGTGCGTTGAAGTTCTTGATCGAGACCCGGACGTTGTTCTTGCCTACCCGTGGACTAAGAATATTGATCAACACGGTGAAGTCACTGGTGAATACGACCTGGACGGTAAGCTGAAGTTGGGTTCCTCTAGACCTCCGGTGCGGTTTCGCAGTATGCACCGTGCTTTCATGTGCTACCCAATTTTTGGACTTATTCGCTCTAGCGCGCTGAGGCAGACCCCTTTATTGGGCAGCTTTGGTCATGCTGATGGAGCACTCTTGTCACGACTGACTCTCATGGGTAGATTTCATGAGGTTCCCAAGCACCTGTTTCTAAATCGTAGACATCCTGAACAATCCACTAGTGTCTGTTCTAAAGATGACAAATGTGACTTCTACGCCTTCCTAGTTTGGTGGGACCCTGACAACGCAGGTCGAATTGTATTTCCCACATGGAGACTTTTCGGTGAGTATTGCAAAGCGATCGCTGAAACACCTATCTCCTTGTGTGATCAAGCTCGATGCTATGTGACGATGGTGAGTTGGTTGAGAACTCGCTGGGTCACAATGCTGAAAGAAGTTGTGATTGCGACTAATCAATGGCTTCAGACTAATGTCAAAGCCCTAGCAAAATCACCGAAAGCCAGTCAGGGTGTTTAATAGTTGCGAATCATAGACGTATTTGCTCCGGATTATAACGACTCAGACGGTAAACTTTAGAACATATACAGAATAGTTCTGTAGCAAGATGGAACAAAGTCAGGTTTAACGAGTCAGATTGACCTATGTCATTTAACAAGTCTGCTATCTTTCTAGCTGCTGTCGGTGTCACGCTATTAAGGGTGACACCTGCATCCGCATTGCCACTTTCTCCTGGAGATCGCCTTCGCCTGTTCATTCCTGCCGATACCGATCTTCCAGAATCACAACGAATTAGCGGTTTATACGAAGTCAACTTGGACGGGACTTTGCAACTTCCCTTCCTCGACCCTGTTCCTGCTGCTGGGCTAGAACTTCCTGAAGTCGAGCAGCGGGTGAGCCGCACCCTAGTTGAAAAAGGTCTCTTTCAGGCTAATGGTCTGCGAGTCAGTGTCAAGGTTTTCCAGTGGGCACCTGTTCAAGTCAACGTGTCCGGTGCTACGTTTGAACCCGGTCGGGTGTTAATCAACAGTCAGCCCACTAACTCAACGAGCGGCAATCTAATCAGCATTCCGACTCCGATTGCGGGCACTATTCCTGTTTCAGGCAACTATCCTCCTGAGCGCTACTTAACCGCCGCAATTCGCGCTGCAGGCGGAGTCAAACCAGATGCTGACATCAAAAACATTCGCCTAATTCGCAATAGCCAGACCCAGGTGATTGATCTGTCAGGCGTACTTTCTGGAGAGTCAGAGCGAGATATCCCCTTGATTGCGGGAGATCAGGTGATTGTTCCTCGCTTAGAGAAAATTCAAAATGATCTGGTGCGCCCGTCACAATTAACTCCTCAAGTTGTGCCGATTTTTGTCTCAAACTCGACAACGCCTAATCCAAGTGCGGGGCTAGCACGTGCAACCGATTTAGCCTACGGAACGCGATTCTCAAATGCTGTCGTTTCGGCAGGGTGCGTGGGTGGAAACATCTCTACCAATGCAAAGCGCCGAGCCACCCTTATGCAGACTGATCGTGCAACGGGGAAGACAACCGTCATCGACCAGCCTGTCGAAACCCTCCTAAGGAATTCTACGGACAATACCAACAATCCTTTTCTGATGCCCCGAGATGGAATTGTCTGCTACGACTCTAAACTTGAGAATACATCAGGAGTTGTTCGCTTTATCACTGATGTCCTTAATCCCTTGAATATAATAAGAGGATTGTTCCGCTAATGCTTATGAATGAGCCAACAAGAGCCTCCTATTCTTCTAAGCCATCGATAGACCGCAATGACTGGCAGGGCTATCTGCTTTTAGGTCTGGTTGCGAATGCTTCTATCTGGGGCTTATCTCTTCTGTTCCTGAACGTTGCCAAGCCAGCTTACACTAGCCAATGGGCACTCACCCTGCCATCTAATCGCTCCAGCAGCAGTGTCTCCCTACCACAAATCGGTGGAGGAAGTTCGCAGGTCAGTTCTCCTTTTGAGAACAAGACTCAAGATCCGCGCGAGAACTATAAGTATATCATCACGAGTGAATCTGTTCTAGCAGAAGCGGCTAAACAGTTGAACATGACGGTGCAGAAGTTTGGTGGACCTCGCGTCAAGATTGTCGATAGCTCTACACTCATGACCTTTGAGGTCAAGGGCAGCACTCCTCAAGAATCTAAAGATAAGTCGATCGCGCTTTATCAAGCGTTTGAGGCAAAGCTCGTTCAACTAAGGCAGCAAGAGGCGATCGAAAAGAATCAAGGCGTTAAGGCAGCCCTAAAAGACTCGCAGCAAAATCTTGAGTCAACTCAAGAGCGTCTTTCTAGCTACAAAGCTCGTTCAGGGCTAGTGTCTAATAGCCAGATTGATCAGCTATCTAACGCGATCGAAGATTTGAGAAAGCAAAGAGCAGTAGTTCTGTCAGAGCAGCAGCAAGCGAGTGCCCGGTTAAGACAGCTGTCTACTAATTTAAATATTTCTGCTCCACAAGCTGCCGATGCGTTTACGTTAAATTCAGACCAGCTGTTTCTCCGCAACCTTCAAGATTACAGCACAGCTACGGCTGAGATTGATCTTTTGAGCGCCAAATTAGGACCCAATCACCCAGCTATCGTTCAACAACGACTGAAGCAAGAAGCAGCTAGAGCCGCAATGCTTGATCGCAGCCAATCGCTTTTGGGACGGTCAGTCAACCCAGCGACTATCGCTCAACTGAATATTGGCAACAGCAGCAACGATGTCAGAACGGGTAGCGCCCGCGATACTCTCTTCCAGGAAGTTGTCACTGCCCAAGTCACCGAACAGGGTCTTCGAGCTAGCGCTGCAACATTAGAGCAGCAAATCTTTCAGCTAGAAGCAAAGCTTAAAACTCTGGGTCAATATGGTTCTACGTTAGATGGGTTGAAGCGAGATATGCAAATTTCTGAAGCAGTTTTCTCCTCAACCTTAGGTAGTTTAAACCTTGGTAAAGCAGAATTATTTGGCTCTTATCCCCAAGTTCAACTCGTTTCAGATCCTAGCTTGCCTGAAGTCCCCAGTTCACCCAAGAAAACGTTTGTCTTAGTAGGTGCAACACTAGCCTCTATTCTAATATCAACTGGAATTGCGGGTCTATGGTATCGCAAGCGTAGGAAAGCAATGTCTAGAGCTTCAGCATTGGAATTAAATTCCTATGCAGAGTCTAAGTCTCCGATCGGAGATTCTAAGTCTGCTAGGTCTATTGACTTGGGCGCTTATCCAGATGCAGAGGCTAATCCTTCTGCCAAGCTCTAAGTCTATACCTCCATCTAAAAACGGAGCTACTTGTGACGATGACTGTTGTCGGGCAATATTCTTTGCATTTGGATACGGCTCATAAGGGTTTTTTCTAAGACTGAGACATGAGGCTCATCTGAGACCAAGAAAATCTTGCATTACTAGATAATTATCACTAGGCTCGTTCACACTAGGAAGCAAGATTTATGCCCCGTGTATCTATCATCGTCCCCGCCCATAACGCTGAGAAGACTATCCTGGCAACGCTTGAATCGGTGCAAAGACAAACTTTTTCTGACTTTGAGCTGATTGTGATTGATGATGGCTCAGTCGATCGTACCGTTGATTTAGCAAACACATTGCAAGATTCACGGCTTAAGATTTTCTCTTATCAAAACGGCGGCGTTTCGGTCGCTCGCAACCGAGGAATTCAACATGCAAGTGGAGATTTTATCTCGTTCATTGATGCAGATGATCTATGGATGCCAGACAAACTACAGCTTCAAATAGAAGTTCTACAGAAGAATCCAGAAGCAGGAGTTGCTTATAGTTGGACCACCTTTGTAGATGAAGGAGGCACTGTTTTATATACACAAGAGCCAGTTTTTCACGAAGGTAATGTCTATCCTCAATTGCTTGTTGAGAATTTTATTCTCAATGGCTCTAACGTCCTGATTCGTAGGAAGTTTGTCGAGGCTGTAGGGGACTTTTATGCTCCTCTAAAATATGCAGAAGATTGGGAATTTTATATACGATTAGCTGTCCTTTGTACTTTTGTGCTGGTGCCAAAGCATCAAATTATCTACTTGCGTTCATCCCAATCAGCGACATCTAAAGTGGAGGTAATGGAGAAAGACACCATAGCTCACATCACAAGGGTTTTTCAAACAGTTCCATCAGAATTTCAACCTCTCAAAAATCGCAGTTTGGCTTGCGCTTATCGATATTTTGCTCAGCAGTACATCAGCTATGAATTGACTGATACTGCTGTGAGCCAAGCCAGTCAAAAGCTTAAGAAAGCAATGCACCTTGAACCCAAAATACTCTTAGATAGGCACACTCAAAAGTTAGCGATTAAGCTGTTTTTAATGCAGGTTTTTCCCTATAAATTTGTCACTAACCTCAAAAAATTAATGAGTAAACCTTCGCTGAACTCTGACTTCTGGTAGTCTCAAAAAGGTCAGACTTTTAATCTGATGAGACGTAATTAGACGCAATCTTCATCATTCTTGAAAGCGTTAGAGACTATGATTTTTTAAATACTTCAAAACCTAAGCTGGACGAGATTAGGGCTATTCAGTCGGCACGGTTCTCTAAACCAATATTCAATCTTGAGTAATTTCGTATGTAGTGAGGCTAGAAGTGCTTAAACCTCAGAATCTAGAAGAAAAGTTAATCTGGTACTCCATCGTTGGAATCTATGGAATTAATTTTCTGGGAGCGCTATATGTTTGGACACCGATACTTGCTTGGTTGTTAGCAGCAATATTGGGGATAAAGCTTTGGCAGCAGACTGAAGACACTCCTCCTCCAGAGAAAGTGACCATTCCTCTATCAATATGGGTATGGGTCATTAGTATGCTCTGCATGGAACTCACTGTAGTCATGTCTCATATCGACCTTGATCTTGGGTGGGTAAAAATTGCCTCTAATACTGTTGTGTGGTCCAGATCGTGGGCACTGATGGCACTATTTCCACTTGCGGGTTGTCTTCCATCTGTTCGCCCCCGTTTACTTTACCGAGCGATTTGCATCGTATCTGCACAAAGTATTGTTTTTGCACTGCTCGCTTTTTTGGCTTTCAAAGCTAACTTTTACCCTACTTACCTGACTCCTTGGTGGTATCTTTTCCGAGGAGATCCACAAGTCTATACGGTTGCAACATTTGGCTACCCTGCAGTTGACGGTTCGGGTCCTGAGTTCCGTCTCAATTTGTTCACTCCCTTCGCTAATTCTCTAGGGATCGTAGGGGCTGTCTTTTTCTTCTTGGCGCTTCAAGAGACTGATAAGCGATGGAAATGGGTAGGCGTGATCGGTGCAGCGATCACGGTTATTTTCTCCTTTTCTCGAATGACGACTCTTTCTTTGATCATTGTCCCCGTCATTACTTGGTTGCTCACTCATTTTACGTGGCACATACGCATTATGGGAGGCTTAGCTAGCTTTTCTTTCGGTCTTTTCGCCACGCTGGTCATAGATTCTGCTCGGACTTTTTATGAAGCGACCTTTGTGAACTTCCGCCAAGGTTCAGAGAGAGTTAGAAGCAAGCTATCAGAGATCGCGCTATACAAATGGGAGACAGAATCTCAAACCTGGGGACATGGGTTTGTGACTGAGCGAGGACCTGAAACAACCGAAGGGATTCCACTTGGTACTCACAATCAGTGGCCCGACCTCCTCTACTTAAGGGGCACAGTTGGGTTCGTTGCGTTTCTAATCCCCCTGTTGTGGACGTTTGTGGACCTGTTGATCAAAGCTCAGAAGAGCCAAAACGCAAAAGTAGGATTGACAATCATTGTTCTCCTCGTCATTTGTACGAGTGGCGCGAACGTTGAGGCAGCAACCTATCTTTACTGGCCCGGTCTGCTCATGCTGGGAATAGCATTTCAAGCGAGGGAATGACGTTATTTTCTTGATTACATCGGGAGTACTTATGTAGTAATGGATAAAAGGTTGGATTTCTAAAGACAAAAGATGCTGACATTCCGCTCTGCTCGTCAACCTTCAGCACTGGCTAGTTGCTCCATCCATCTGAGTGCCAACCATCTATTCTATCCATTCAACCGTTTCATATTATGGGCTTTGTAGAGCAACTCAGTATCCAAATTAGTAAAAAGTTTTCTAGCCAGTTTATTCGCAATATTAGTTGGTTAGGGCTTTCAGAATTGATTCCGCGAGTTTGCCGTTTGGGAGTCGTGGTGGTTCTGGCACGCTTTCTCAACTCTTATGACTATGGCTTAGCGGCGATCGTGCTGGCGGTGTCAGAGTTCACACGCGTATTTATGGATTTTGGCGTGAATGCGAAGATCATTCAAGCTGATGATGAGAATGTAAAAGAACTGAGCAACTCTGGCTACTGGTTAAACTGGGTCATTTTTGTCAGTTTATTTGTCGTTCAATGTTTAGTTTCTTTTCCGGTCGCCTGGTTTTACCACGACAACCAGTTGATCTTACCCATTTGTGTCGCTGGAGTACCCTATCTAATCTGGCCGTTGTCCGCTGTTAAAAACGCTTTAATTCAGAGGGAAAATCGATTAAAGATCACAGCGATTCACAACACAGTACAAAATTCCCTGAGCTATATTCTCTCAGCACTTCTTGCTTCCCAACATTTTGGTTTGTGGTCGATTGTATTACCAGGGGTGCTCGTAGCTCCAGTCGGTGTGGTGATCTATAACCTTAATCACGACTGGAAGCCTACCTCAGGATTTACGTCCCATCGCTGGAATGAGATCATTAACTTTGGCAAAAATATCTTAGGTGGACAACTGCTTAACGCAGTAAGAAACAATCTAGATTACTTGATCGTCGGTAGATTTTTGGGTGTTGAGCAGTTAGGGGTTTATTTTTTTGGCTTTAATGCAGGGCTGGGAATCAGTCTCAGTGTTACTAGCGCTCTTGGAACAGCAATTTTTCCTTATCTTTGCGAGGCGCGCTCGGAGTTTGCGAAGTTTAAGCAGCGCTACTTTAACGGTCTCAAAACCATTTCATTCGTGATTATCCCTCTCGTTTTGCTGCAAGTAAGTTTGGCTCCATTCTACGTGCCTATTCTATTCAGCCCTAAGTGGGTTGTAGCTGTTCCGGTGCTAATGCTAATTTGTTTATCTGCGATTCCTCGACCCTTTGCAGATGCTGCCTCTCAATTATTAGTGGCAGTTGGCAAGCCTCACTTAGTATTGCGGTGGAATGTGTTTTTCAGCACACTATTCTTGGTTGCGCTGTTGATAGGAGTACAGTGGCAGGCTGTTGGTGTTGCAGCGTCTGTTCTTATAGTCCATCTTATAGCGATGCCCTTATTTACCCTCTGGGCAACTTACTCCGTTTTTCCCAAGCCGAAACTTTGAGAAATCTATTATTAAGAGGATGTCTGAGAAGCAGAAAAGCTCTCAAAACGATAGTCTGTCAATAACAATATACGCGACAGCGTTTGAGAGCCATGACACCATCGTATCCGAGTCAGTTGAGTCAAGATCAGTGGGACTTGCTATCGAGTCTC
>JBBRPT010000130.1:0-12077 GCA_038227635.1 Leptolyngbyales cyanobacterium
CCCGGAACCTGATCGAGCAGCCATTTGAGCTTTGTGCCGCTAAAGTAAGCATCAAGCAACAGTCCGGTTTTTTGCTGAAAGAGGGGTTCGTGTCCGCTATCTTTTAGCTCGTCACAATATCGAGCCGTTCGGCGATCTTGCCAGACGATCGCAGGATAGATGGGCTGACTCGTTGCTCGATCCCAAACCAGAGTGGTTTCGCGTTGATTAGCGATGCCGATCGCTGCAATGTCACTTGAGCGAATGCCAAGACGGGCAAGCGCTTCGCTGGCGACTCCAATCTGTGATGACCAAATATCATTGGCATCATGCTCAACCCAACCCGGTTGCGGAAACAATTGCGGGAACTCTTTTTGAGCAACAGACAGCATTTCGCCCTGGTGATTAAACACGATCGCTCGTGAACTTGTGGTGCCTTGATCTAATGCAAGAATATATTGATTCATTACTCAAACGCTAAACAACACGCAGAGAGAGGAAATCCAGCCGCTAGAAGCCATGCAAAAAACAATGTATTTCCGATCGCATAAATCCATGAATTATTTAACAGTGCAGACAAAAACGAAAATAATGCCATCACCACTGGAAATAACGGTAATAACAAAAACATAAAACCTAATTTTGGCAAGACGATAATTACCACTAGAAATCCCGCAATGAGCATCACACTTTGCCCAAACCACCAGCCCAACCTGCTAAACCAGCGAGTCGATTGCTGTACCATTCCAGATGCTAAAAACCACGGGAAACACGCGATCGCGATCGGCACCCAAATGATTAATCGCGCCGGAATCAGCCACCATTGGAGCCAAACTATCTGCGCCATTGCTCCGACTGCAACCCAAAGCAGTCCAAATAACGCAAGCCCGAATCCTGCCAGTTGCCAACTCACCCGAGGAAGCCGACCCAAGATTCCTAGCCAGACTAAACCTGCAATTAAAAACCAGATCCCTACTGCGCCTCCAACCTGCACGCCACCCAACGACTGCCAATCGATGACTGGATCGAGGAGCCGCAATCCACCAAGAGCCACGATCAGAGACACGACCAATCCGCCCCACTGTCGCCAAGGCGAAATCTTTAAGCCTGGAGCTATCGGAATCGCCAAGTGAGGAGCGATCGCGCTCAATAGTAGTAACCACCCAACCAAATGCAGAAAATACCAAATCATGCGGCGATCAACATACTGACTCTGCGATTGCTGTCCAAATGTCGAATCGAGCCACCGCAGCGCTGCCTGATGACTGGCTTGGCTAAACAAAATCGTGATGTGTTCTACCGTCGGCACCGTCACTAATTCTCGCGCATTGCCCTGAGCAAACTGTCTGTTTGTGCCGCCTGCATCAGCCAACAATCGTTGCGTATAGGGCAGCAATCTTCCTTCCCAGGCACCAATTTGCAGTTGCAGGTTTCGAGGAGCTTGTGGTGTGACATTTTGCCCTGTCGGAGAGATGGCGATCGTTGCTGCAAATTGCTCTACCTTCTGAATTCCGGCAGATATGACAACGCTGCTTCCCATTGAGTGCCCTAATAGAGCGAGTCGTGAGCGATCGACCTCGGGTTGCTCAACTAAAACCCTCTGCGCCACGTCAAGATTTTTCTGAAGTTCAAATCCTTTTAAAGGACTAGGATTAGCGCCATGACCGTCAAAATCCCACAGCATGACGGCGTAGCCTGCTTTTGCTAGCACCTGCCCATAGCCCAACATCAACTGCTTAGACCCAGCAAACCCGTGAGCAATAAGAACTCCCGGAGCGGTTTTTGCCTGCTGCGGAGCTATGTATAACAAAGGAACTTGATCGCGTTCAAGAGAGCGGACAATCAGCCCCGATCGAGCCGCAAAAATGTTCCACCACGATAGCCCAATCAAAAAAATTGCTAAGAGCGATCGAAGAATTTGCCAACGTTTTGAGCCAATCATTTTATAGCGATCGTCACGATGTCATAGTCTAAAGGATTTAACTCCAAAACCTAAGCAATCAGCGAAAAGTCGAGCAATCTTACACTGATCAGTTGCCAAAAATTGAGCAATTCATCCCTAACTTGGGGTGAGTGATCTGGATGAAAAAATAAAACTATAAATGGTATTTTGAGCTATTGGCTCAACCAAGCGATCGATTGACGAATCCAAGCTTCGGCATCGTCTGTTTTAGAGAGAGTAGTGCTTTGTCCAACCGCTTGAAGTGCTTGAGTAATCTCTTGATCGGTGTAACCCAACGCCAATAAGGTCATCTCGACATCTTCAAGAATATTGGTAGCAGGTCCAGCTCCGGGAGCGATCGCGATGCCTGACTGTTTTCGCCATTCAGCAAGCTTGGTTTTTAGCTCTAGAGCAATGCGCTCGGCGGTTTTGCTGCCCACACCAGGAGTTCGAGAGAGCAGACGAGTGTTGCCTGCCACGATCGCTTGAACAAGATCTTGCAGCCCGAGTGTGTCAAGTAATGCCAACGCGAGTTGAGGACCAATGCCACTCACACTCACAAGTTGACGAAACAGATCGCGTTCGGCAGATGAGCCAAAGCCAAATAGCGTCACCTGATCTTCTCGCACGTTGAGATGGGTAAAGATTTGGGCATCTTCACCAACTTCGGGTAGCTGTTGCAGCAATCGGGGCACGATTTGCAGGTCATAGCCTATTTGATTGACCTCAAGGGTGAGGGTGACGTGCTTACTGCTGTTTTTTTGAATACTTGCGATCGTTCCTTTGAGATAGCCAATCATAGAGAAGGGTGAGTGAAGTGGGACGAGAGGAGTTACCCTTCATCTTTTATTATAAGAACCCGAAGTGTTGTAAGCCTTCGAGAATTCCGGCGGCACAGTGAGCACTGGCAAGATAGCGATCGTCACTCCGATTTTGGTGATGCCACTGCAATAATTCTGGTTGAGCATTGCCCATAATCACGCCCAATGTTTTTTGCTCAAACAGGGCAATATCGTTGCCCGAATCGCCACACGCGATCGTGCGACCAGGTTCAAAGTTCAACACTTGCCGAATGTAGGCGAGGGCGTTTCCTTTATTAGCTCGGCTTGAGAGAATATCGAGATCTTGATTGCTGCTGTAGATCAACTGCGCGTCAACACCTTGAGCCTTAATTTTGGCTTCGAGGTCTGGCAAAAGGTGCGCGTCTTCTGCGTCAAGCAAAAAGCTGACTTTGAGAGCACGCTGCTCAGATTCTGGCTGCGGCACAAGCTGAGGGAATTGCTGAGCAATGGCAACGATCTCGTCTCGATTCCAGCCCACCGATGACTGCTCTATCCAGCTTTGATCTAAAATGTTTCCTGGATAATAAATTTCAGTCCCGACGGCGGTAATCAACACGTCGGGTTCTAGTAAGGTCACTTCGGTGGATAGTTGCTGATAAGACGTAAGAGATCGCCCCGTTGAATAGACCAGTTTGATGCCGTTGGCTTGACGACATTGAGTTAAGCGTTGATTGAGAATGTCAAGGGCACGATCGTCGCCGACTAAGGTGTTGTCTAAATCTGTCACTAATAGAAATTGGGTCACAGCACTGCACAAACTCACCGCTCTTGAGTTTAGCTTGGCTTTATCCATTTTTTGAAAGCCCAGGTTCGAGAGAATCACAGGTGTTTAGATCGGTGAGGGTTTGACGATCAGTGATTCACTAGACGCTGAGAAAAGTTCAGCAGCCTAAGCGCGTCTGCTTTAAATGAGCCACACCCTAAAAATCCAGTCATTTTGATGAAAATAGTTGATGTTTTATTGTTCAAATCAATAAATTGATGCCAAATGCTGAAAAAAATGTCCCTGATCAAGTATGGGAATTTTTAATTAAGCGATGCTTATGCAAAATCAAATACGGGATTCTCTAATTAAGTGATGCTTATGCAAAATCAAATACGGGAATAATTTACAAAGTCTTCTAAATCTTTGGGAGTGTTGCAGTTAAATAAAACGTCTCGGTTTTCTAGCCGCAATTCTTGAACAGATTGATTGGCTAACCAAGATTGAAACGATCGTCCTCCCTGAGCAATAAAATTCTGTAATTCAAATAAACAGGTGCGGCGATAAAACCCGCAGAGGGGTTCCCAGCCTTTTTGACTGTGGGGCAACAGCGCGATCGCATCTGGTGAAATAGTTTCTAATTCCATGAGCCATGACTGCAAATCTTCACCCTGCAATCGAGGCAAGTCACACGCCAGAAGCAATACCCAATCGGTTTGGATGTGAGTCAATCCTTGAGCAAACCCTACTAAAGGTCCTTGTTGTGGGTCTGCAATCAAATGGCAATTAGGAGGCAGAATTGCACGATAGAGATCGTTCCAGCTCACCACAAAAACCTGATGAGTGCAGTGCAGTGCTGCATCACACACTCGTCTCAGCAAAGGAACGCCCGAAATTTCGATCAGCGCTTTATCGTGACCCATACGAGAACTCTGTCCACCCGCCAGCACGATCGCGCTTAGAGAAGTTTTGGGGGTTGAATTCATTTATTTATAAGTTAGCGATAGAGTTCGATCAGTTTATGTTTAGATGACAACCCTGATTTGATTGTGATATGAGATTTGGGAATGTCAAAGCGATCGGATAGCAATTTGATTAGCTCTTGATTAGCTTTGCCATCGACGGGCGGCGACTTTAGGTGAATGAGAAAGCTACCATCTTCCTGCTGTTCAATCTTTTGCTGTTTAGAATTTGGCTTCACCTTAATCTTGAAAATTTCCACTCGTTCAAATCTGCAACCCGTTCTTTCTCTAAGACTTTACGGCAATTGATCGCTTTTTATCCATCGCTATAGAGACGCTCTAGCAGAACGTCTCTACAGAATCTAGGCATTACTTTAGCGATTCTATGATTGCAGCAACGGCGATCGTGCAAAAGACTAGCGCAGTTAGCGGCATCAGCCAAACTGAGAGCAGAATTTGCAAAACATCCATAACCTGCAAAGCGTTAAAGCTACCAGCGAGAATGTAAACCAACAGAAACCCTGCTAAAAACAGAAACAATAGCTTCATCGCTTTGAAGGAAAGTTTGATGATCGGGCTATAGAGTGTGTTCTCAGGATCAGGTGCACGATATCGACGATTCATTGGGTTAGCTGCTGTCTCTAGTTCATCTAATCGATATTGCATCGCGTGCAGTTGAGTTTGAAGCGAGTTGACCTGTGCGATCAGTGTTGCGATCGTAGGTGCCATTTCGGGAGCGATTACGGACTCAGAATAATGAGGAATGTCAGCCTGAGACGACGATGAAGGCGTTATTTGGGGGCTTAGATGACGCATGAGGGCAACTCCTGATTGTTTAAAACAAGACACAACTCTCCTCACCTTGGCTTCGTTGAGGCATCTAGGGTGCCTCCATTCATATCATTCCGCAACCGTGAGACTTATGCCGCTGTATTATGTGTGATGCCCGATCGACTGCCCAAGTTGACCTCGATCGATTTGTTAGAAAAAGTTGGATATTCTCTATCTGTCTATTTAGTCACAGAGTAATAAAGTGATGATTTGATGCCAGAATTGCTGTTCTCGATTCCTGCCTGCTCGTCACTTCATTACAATGAAAAGAAAAAGAGTGACTGGCTGGCAGATGGGTGTTGACGAAGCATTAGAGTTTGCAGACGACTTAATTTTTAGAGCGATTAAAGAGCATTTTGATGATTTAACTCGAAAAATCTTTAAAGGAGCCTGGGATAGACAAAAATATGAGCACATAGCACAAGACTTAGGCTATGACGAAAGCTATGTTCGGGCTGTAGGTGCCCGCTTATTTGGCTTACTTTCAGAGGTACTTGGAGAGAGCGTCAGCAAAGCGAACTTTAAATCAGCCCTAGAAAGGCGATATCAGACCCATAGACCAGCCACACTTCCGACGATTGTCGCTGCCAGTGCAAACTTTGTGGGTCGCGAACGGGCGATCGCTGATCTCAACCAGTTTGTCAGTCAGGGCGCAAAAATCATTGTTATCCAAGGCGAAGGAGGGCTAGGAAAGACCACGATCGCGCGCAAATATCTGGACACCCAAGGGTTTGACCTGCAATTAGAACTGTGGATGCCCACCGAGCAAGAGAGCATCACCCCGGCTGAAAGTGTCGTTGAAGAATGGCTGCTCAAAAATTTTAAGGAAGAGACTGCACGAGATTTTGGCATCAATCTAGAGCGATTGCGGCACAAATTGCGTAACCCAGATCAGCGCATTGGCATCTTAATTGACAATCTAGAATCGGCATTGAACGGGGAAGGTAGATTTATCGATACTCGCCGCCGTTATGTTGATCTGTTGAGGGTTTTAGCTGATTTTTCGGTGCGATCGGTGACGCTGATCACGAGTCGAGAGCGTCTTTATGAAGCCAGTATCAGTGTGCATCCCTATCGCCCAAACAGCCTCAGCGAAGAGGATTGGAGAGAGTTTTTTAGCAGCCTTCAAATTTGCCCTGAGTCTGGGGCTTTATCTGAAATGTGGCGCTCTTATGGAGGCAACGCCAAAGCTATGAGAATCCTCACTGGAGCGATTTTGAGCGACTCTGAAGGAGATATCGAAGTCTATTGGCAGGAAAACAGAGACGATTTGTTGATTGAGCAAGAGCTAAATCACTTAGTTGCCAGTCAATTTACTCGATTGCAGACTATCGACTCAGATGCTTATCGATTGCTGTGTCGGTTGGGGTGCTATCGCTATCAAGATATTTCGTCTGTCTCAACGAATGGGGTGTTAGGTCTTTTGTGGGATGTGCCTTTAGATCGACAAAGGCGCGTCATCAGATCCTTGCAAGAACGATCGCTGTTAGAAGGGCGACGAGGACAAAAATATTGGCTGCATCCAGTGATTAGAGCAATGGCGATCGCGAGGCTGAGACCAAGCGACGAATGGACGATGGCTCATCAAAAAGCTGCCGAGTTTTGGATGCAGAGCGTGCCTATTGTTAACACGGTAGACGATGCGCTAAGAGCGTTAGAAGCCTATTATCACTATGTCGAAATTAATGATTTTGAGCTTGCCTGTGATGTGATTGTCGAATTTAAAAGTAGCCAGTGGGGAGAAGAACTTCCGTTGGGGTGGCTGTTTTATCGACTGGGCTTAATGGAGCAAATGGTGTCTGCGATTACGCGCATTATTGATAACGTTCAACCTGATCACAGATTAGGAATGCTCTATAACTTGCTCGGCTACATCTATCGGCTTGCCGGAAGTTTTGAAGCCGCGATCGAGTGTCACCAAAAAGCTGGGGAAATTTCAGAAGCGTTTAATCAAGATCAGTTCAAAGTCTCGACTCTTTTAAATTTAGGGCTGTGCAAAAAAGATTTATGGGAAGTTGAAGCTGCGATCGAGTATTTCAACCAGGTTTACTCGATGAGTCAGCAAGATAATGTGCACTCAGGCTATCTCGTCTATTCTCAATGCTGTCTAGCGTATTTATATTCCAGCACGGGATCTGAGCAGCTTGCCCTAGAGTTTGCCAATCAGGTTGATTCTGACGCATTGCTCAGCCAACTTTCGGCTTGGGGAGCAGGATATAGTCTCCTCTATTTAGCTGCGACCTATCGTAATGTGGGCGAAATCGAACGATCGTTAATGCTCTATCAGAAAACCACTTTGTATTCTGAAGAAAATCACTTCACTCAAATTAAAGCTAACGCGCTGCATGGCAGCGCTCAACTCTATCGAGAACAGCGCGCCTTTGAACCCGCAATTTCTCATCACTCACAAGCGATCGAACTCTTAAGCAAAATCGGGGCTAAATGTGACCTTGCCGAAGCTCATTTGCAGCTCGGCATCACCTATCAACGGATGAACCAAGGTGACGACAGCCGAGTGCATTTTTATCACGCCATGCAGTTATTTAGCGACATGAACGCCCCTAAACGAGTTGAGCGGGTGCGCGGCTTTTGTGACTTTGTTTAGTTGTGAACTACGATCGGAGTGCCGATCGATGCCCAATCAAAGAGCCTTTCTGCATGATCAACTGCCACATTGACGCAGCCGTGGCTAACCGGAGTGCCAAAACTGTGATGCCAATAAGCCCCGTGAATGGCGTAACCGCCGGAATAATACATCGTAAACGGTACATCTGGAAGATCGTAGTCGTCTCCCTGCATTCGCGCCACTCGCAGCTTTGATTGAATCTGAAACACTCCTGTGAGCGTTGGAGTTGAGGATTTACCCGTCGAGACAACCACGGCGCTAAAGGGAGTTTTTCCCTGCCAAGCGACCAATCGCTGTCTGGTTAGATCAACTTCAATCCAGCGTTGACTGGATTTCTTTAACTTCACCATCGTGCTCTTAATCGGATCGGTTGCTCGTGCGATCGCACTAGGTGGTATTTCTGTTAGAGCGGGCGTTGCCCAAATGCTAAACGGAGTGATCACCAATAGGGCACTCGTTAACATTCCAGCGTTGCGTAACCATTGACCATTTATGAGGCACTTAATCATCAGTCCCTCCCATCCTTATTGATTAAATCGTGTTTGAATACTGGCGGATGCAACCCTGCGGCACGGTCAAATTTCTGCTAGAGAGAGCGATGGACTTGCAGCACCATCTAAAACGCTGACACGATGCTCGATTAATTTAATATTGGATACACTGTTCCTTAATTGAATTCCGCTAATTTACGGAGACGTTTAACAATTTCATTAGAGTGCTAGCTTGCTGCGTAATCGCTGCCCAGTTTTGAGAGTTCAGTGCAGCTTTCGGAAACAGGTTTCCGGCTAGACCGATCGCCACGGCTCCCGCATCGATCAGATCTTGAGCATTCTCAAAGGTGACTCCCCCCGTTGGAATCAAGGGAATCTGACCAATTGGAGCTTGCAGACTGCGAATATAGTCTGCTCCGCCCAAGGCTTGAACTGGAAAAACTTTGACGCTGCTGGCTCCCGCTTGCCACGCCGTTACGATTTCAGTCGGAGTCAAAGCACCCGGAATGATCGGAACCTCGCGATCGACTGCTCTCTGGATCAACTCGACATTCACATGAGGCGTAAAGACAAATGCCACATTTGCGGCGATCGCGGCTTGCAACTGATCTAACGTCAATACAGTCCCAGTTCCGATGATGCAGTCTGGCAACTCTGACTGAAGCTGATGAATCAACTGAGCCGGACGATCGCTATCCCACGTGATCTCGATAACTTTCATGCCACCTGCGGCGATCGCTCTTGCCATCTGTCTGCCAAGCTCAAATTGAGGAGCACGAATCACCGCGATCGCCCGTTGCTGTCTCATTGCAGTCAACCAGGATTGAGTCTTCATTTTTAAGCAAATCATAGCGATCTAAACAAAGAATCTTATCAACTAAGGATTGTGAATTAAATAAGATCGGTCATTGCAAAGTGGGTTTGCCCTCACCCCCAGCCCCTCCCAGTTTGGAAGAAGGGAGCAAGATTCCGGTTCCCCTTCGTCCCAAACTGGGAGAAGGGGTCAGGGGATGAGGGTCTTCAGCGTAGTTACATCTACCTACTGATCAGGGCAAATCGTATCTGAATCAATTTTCACTACCTTAGAAAACACGCATTCAAAGTATTATTAATAAATATAAATATAACTTGGATAAAAGTTAATTTCACTTTAATAGATCGATTCTAGAAAGAAGTGATTTCGCAGAGAATCATCTAAGTCAGCCATTAGAGAGAAGCCGTTTAAGTCATTAGAAAGAGGCAGCTTTAAAGATCACTTTTTACCATTGAGGAGTTGGAAGCAAAAAATAAATCTGAGGTAAAAACATGGCGCTTTATAAAATTAAAGAATTCGACCCGAACTATCGTGATCACTTTGATGGTCAAGATGTCAAAGAATTAGACCTCTATTCTGGCGAGCAACGAATCGGATCAGTAAATGACGTTTTGGTTGATGAAGATGGACGGTTTCGCTATCTAATTATCAACACAGGCGCATGGATTTTTGGCAAAAAAGTTATGCTGCCGATCGGACGGGCACGCATCGACTACAGCGCTCGTCACGTCTATGCAGATGGCTTGACTAAGCCGCAAGTCGAAGCACTGCCAGAATTCACCGATGACCTGAAACTCGACTACGACAAAGAAGAAGAGGTGCGGAACGTCTATCGCCCTTCGACCATGAGCGCTGCCAATACGCTAGGGTCTAACCCCCTCGATACCTCTGCTGGCTTGAACACCCCGATGCCCGTAGAAGGCGCTGCCTACACCGGATCTTCGATGGGTACAGGCATGATCGATACAAACACCGCAGACCGAGATGCGACTCGTCCGACCTACGATCGTGACACCTACAATTACGACATGGATGCCGACCTATACGACATCAACGAAACCACAAACTCCAGTCTCAAACTTTATCAAGAGCGTCTGATCGCTAACAAAACCCGTCAAAAAACGGGTGAAGTAGCAGTTGGCAAGCACGTCGAAACTGAAACAGCTAGAGTCTCTGTGCCCATTGAGAAAGAGCGGGTCGTCATTGAGCGCAACGCCCCAACTGGCAGCACGGCTGTAACTCCTGGCAGCGAGGCATTTAACGAAGGTGAAGTTGCACGAGTAGAAGTCTATGAAGAAACACCTGACATTCGCAAAGAAGCGTTTGTGCGGGAAGAAGTGCGGGTGAAGAAAGTCGTCGATCACGACACCGTAGAGGCTGAGGAGCAAATTCGTCGCGAAGAACTAGATGTTGACACTCAAGGTCGTCCTGTGATTGATGGCGACACTAAAGCGCGCGTCTAAGCGACTGTCAAAACCTTGTCCGATATCCTCTAAGGCATCTGTTTAAACGTTTAATCCTTTCGCTTTAAGCGTTTAGACATAGGTGGGCAGGGCTACTTAGTGGCTCTGCCCATGCCTTTACAAAAAATTAGCTAACCTATTCAACCTATGAATCCTGAATTTTCTGCGAAGGCGCGTCTAGATGATCACTCAACGACTGGTCACTTAGGGCAAAGATTAGACCAGCTAAAAAACAAACTACAAGGCTTTGCGGTCATTGATCCAGATGGGCGCTTTGTAGGTGAGGTTAATGACATAATTCTCAACGAGCAACAGCGTCTGCACTTAGTCGTTTCTCAGCCAGATGTCAATGACGGACAGCGTTTTTTCTTGATTCCTAGCCGCGTCGTAAGCTGGGTGCGATCGCGCTCTCATACTCTTTCTGTCACATTGACTCAAGCCAAGATTAGAAACCTGCCTAACTATCAAACGTCTATCTATTCTGCAACTGAGCCAGATGACCAAGCTCACGAAACCGACCTGACATCTTTAGAAGGGTTAGAAAATCAGTCAATTCCGGCTGAAGCCCAAGAGTTGCTGGGTCACACAGCGATTCCAAAAGCGATGGCAGAAGAAGTTGTGCAAGAAGAGAGCATTCGACTTTTAGAAGAACGATTAGCTGTTAGCTATAACAGACATAAAGTTGGGGAGGTTATTGTCCGCAAAGAGATTGAAACTCATATTATTGAAGTTCCTGTTCGGCGTGAGAAGTTGATTGTTGAGCAGATTAGTCCAGATTATAAAAAACTAGCAGAGATCGATTTAGGACAAGGCGAAATTGATGGGCTAGAACTTAGAGACCATCAGTTAAATGGTTCACAACCTAATTCAAATTTAACGATTAGCGGTGAGTTTTCTTCACCTAAAACGGCTGTTTGGTTGTTAGACTCGATCACCCGTCAAGCTCAACACGGCTGCAAAAAGATTCGGATTGAAATCGAAGTAGATGATCAGAGCCACGTTGATTTATATCAAGGCTGGTTCGATCGTTGCTCGATTCGCAAAGAACCGTAGGATTAGACGCTCATTTCACTGAATTTTGGACGATTTTGAATCCACGGCTGCGCTGCTTCAATTTGCGCTGCTAATGAGAGAATTGTCGCTTCATCGGCAGGGCGACCAACTAGCTGAATTCCGATCGGGAGACCTTTTGGATCAAATCCCGCAGGCAGGGAAATAGCAGGCTGTCCGCTGACGTTAAAGGCTGGGCAGGGCGCAATCCATTGACTGATGCGCTCGATCGTCTTTGCTGAACTTAGCGATGCCCACTCACCCACTCGAATGGTTGGGTGTAGAAAAGTAGGCGTGAGCAACACATCAAACGGCTCGATTAGCTGAACAACTTGACGAGCAAACCGCTGAAGTTGATGCAGCGATCGCACATA
>JBBRPT010000131.1:0-12058 GCA_038227635.1 Leptolyngbyales cyanobacterium
GGCAACACCGAACTGCAAGCAGTCAACGGTCGCTTTGAGCGCGCTGCTGCCAGCATGGAAGCGGCTCGTGCATTGACCAACAATGCTCAAAAGCTGATTGACGGTGCAGCTCAAGCTGTTTACCAAAAATTTCCCTACACCACCCAAATGCAGGGTTCTCAATATGCTGCAGGTCCCGAAGGCAAAGCAAAGTGCTCTCGTGATATCGGCTACTACCTCCGCATGGTGACCTACTGTTTGGTCGCTGGTGGCACTGGTCCCATGGACGAGTATTTGATTGCTGGTTTGGATGAAATCAACCGCACCTTCGACCTCGCTCCTAGCTGGTATGTTGAAGCGCTGAAGAACATCAAGTCTAGCCACGGCTTGAGCGGTCAGGCTGCTAATGAAGCCAACACCTACATCGACTACGCGATCAACGCCCTGAGCTAACCGCGCATTTTGCCCGGAAAGGTATCGCGACCTGTCGGCTCCGGCTGACTGTTGTTTACCTTTCCGGGCATTGTTTTATCTAGGGTTGCTCTCAAACACCAATTGAGAGTGATTGAGTTAGCGATCGGCACTCAGCAACTCTTTCGCCTAACTGCTGACAGCTGAACGCTGACGAACCCGCTACACAAAACGTTCGCCGTTCACTTAGGAGTTTTGATCGATGGCTATTACGACCGCAGCAGCGCGTTTAGGAACTTCCCCCTACGCAGAGACCAGTCAGGTTGAGTTACGCTCACCTTGGACAAAAGAAGATGTTGAGAATGTGATTCGTGCCGTTTACCGTCAGGTGTTAGGCAACGATTACATCATGAAGTCTGAGCGTCTGACCAGCGCAGAATCGCTTTTACGCGACGGTCAAATCACCGTGCGAGAATTCGTTCGGTTTGTCGCCAAGTCTGAGCTATATAAAACCAAGTTTCTCTACGACAATTTTCAAACCAGAGTCATCGAACTCAACCACAAGCATTTATTGGGTCGAGCACCCTTTGATGAATCTGACGTAGTTCGTCACCTCGACATCTACGAGCAGCAAGGATTTGATGCTGAAATCGATTCTTATATTGACTCAGCAGAATACCAAGCCAGCTTTGGCGATAACGTAGTGCCTTACTACCGTGGCTTCCAGTTTGAGACGGGCGCGAGAACGATCGGGTTTACCAACCTGTTTCGTCTCTATCGCGGCTATGCCAACAGCGATCGCTCTCAAGCAGAAGGCTCAAAATCTCGCCTAGCTCGTGGGTTAGCTCAAAATGTCGCCACTACCATTCAAGAGCCTTCAAGCGGTTCGGGTTGGGCGCATTATTCAGCTTCTAGCGATGCGACTCCCAATAAGTGTTTGGGCGGCTCGTTTGGTGAAAGCGGTCGCATCTATCGAGTCGTCGTCGCCGGAATTCGCGGCGGTGGCTACCCTGGTGTGCGTCGCAGCAGCACTGCTTACCTAGTGCCCTATGAGCAACTTTCTCAAAAGATGCAGCAAATTCAGCGCACTGGCGCAAAAATTGTCAGCATCGCGACCGCATAAGTAGAGGATGAAGGATGGGGAATGAATTCTCATCCTTTTCCTCATAAATATCCTCTCAACTCATTACAGGAGATTCGCAAAAATGCTTGGTCAAACCGCAGTGGGTAGCGCAGCAAATACGCCTTCTGGAAGCCGGATGTTTCGCTATGAAGTGGTGGGTTTGCGTCAAAATGACCAGACCGATCAGATGAATTATCCCATTCGCAACAGTGGAAGTGTGTTTATCACAGTGCCCTATAACCGGATGAATGATGAGATGCAGCGCATCCTTCGCATGGGCGGCAAAATTGTGAACATCACGTCGATGGAAGTGGGTGAGTCTGCTCCGGCAAAGTCTGAGCACTAAGACACTTAACCAGAAAACGGCTATTTAACGTTACTGATAAACTCCATGCTTCCATTACTTAACGTCGCTCCTAAAACTCAAAATCAGCGAGTCGCTGGTTACGATGTTCTCGACGAGGATGATCCTCAAATTTATCGACTCAGCGATGCGAAAAGCGTTGCCGAAGTGGATGCGCTAATCTGGGCAGCCTATCGTCAAATTTTAGGTGAGCATCTGATTCTAGAAAGCTATCGCCAGCCCTTTTTAGAATCGCAGATGCGAAACCGCCAAATCTCGGTGGCAGAATTCATTCGTGGGTTGGGCAAGTCTGAAGCCTATCGAGAATTGGTGGGCGAAACGAATTCCAACTATCGTCTGGTAGACATCACCTTTAAGCGCTTTTTGGGTCGATCGAGCTATGGCAAAGACGAACAAATTGCCCAGTCGATCGTTATCGCCACCAAGGGACTGCACGGCTTTATCGACACCGTAGTAGACGGAGACGAATATCGCCAAGCGTTTGGGTCTGACATCGTGCCTTACCAGCGTCGGCGTATGGAAGGTCGCCCGTTTAACTTATCAAATCCTCGCTATAGCGATTTTTGGCGCAATCGTCTTCTAGAGCGCGAATTGGCAACCCGTTCTTACTATCAAGTGCGGACTTACCAGTCGGGTGATTTAGACAAACAGGTGATTCGTCAGGCGATTCCGATGACCTTCCTCAACATGGCACAGGGAATTCTCACGCCACAACTCAACTATCAGCGCGACGTTGCCAGAGCGACTTCTAGCAACATTAAGGTGCCTGACAGCAGCCGAGGCGCAACAACCCCAGCTCAAACGGTTAAGAGGACACAAGTGTCGTTGCCCTATCGCTATATTCCTGGCAGTCCAAAGGTTTAACGAACTTCTTACCTCCAAACAACCCTTCATTGTGCGTTCGCTATGGCAATTCCCTTACTCGACTATAAGCCTGCCTCGCAAAATCAGCGCGTTGCTGGT
Organism: Leptolyngbyales cyanobacterium; assembly: GCA_038227635.1. Lineage (GTDB taxonomy): Bacteria > Cyanobacteriota > Cyanobacteriia > Leptolyngbyales > Leptolyngbyaceae > Phormidesmis_A. Next base: position 2,841 of record JBBRPT010000131.1, read on the forward strand.
TACGAGGTTCCGGGCGAAGATACGCCTTACATTTATCGGCTCGAAGACGCGACTGATAATGCTGACCTGACCGATTTGATTTGGGCAAGCTATCGTCAAGTGTTTAGTGAGCATGTGATTCTTAAGAGCAGTCGTCAGAGCAATTTAGAATCACAGCTAAAAAATCGTGCAATCACCGTGCGCGATTTTATTCGCGGCTTGGCGAAGTCTGAAACCTATCGTCGATTAGTCGTCGAAACCAATTCTAACTATCGAGTGGTAGAACTGACGCTCAAGCGGCTACTCGGTCGCGCTCCTTATAGTAAAGACGAAGAGATTGCCTGGTCGATCAAAATTGCCACGCTGGGCTGGGATCATTTCGTAGATGCGCTAATAGACAGCGATGAGTATGAACAGGCATTTGGTGATAACACGGTGCCTTATCAGCGTCGGCGCTATAAAGATCGTCCCTTTAATTTGGTGACTCCTCGCTATGGCAACTACTGGCGGGACAAGTTAGAGACAGAGCGCTATAAATGGGGCGCAGTCGAGAACTTCTTGGAGATGGCTCGATCGACAAAAATCAACGTCGTACAGCCTGTCTCTGTTAACACTGCAAGCATTCAGATTCCTGATATGACTCGCAGCTTGCCGCAAAAGACACCCGTTTCGATTAGCACTCCAGCAAGTTTTCCGTTGCGTTAATGGTTACTTCTGAGTTTGCGACGTGAATCGTGTTGTCACGGGTGTATTTTTCGGACATCAGACGCGAGATAATAGGTTCACTCATTGGATTGTCATTCTTCAATCCAAAATCAAACGACTTAACGTTTATCAAAACAAGGGAGATTCTAGAATGGCATTGCCATTATTGGATTACAGACCAACGACTCAAAACCATCGAGTCACCAGTTTTGGGGTTGCTGACCAAAACGAAGACACACCTTATATCTACCGCATCGAAGATATGAGCGATGCCAACGATGTAGAGTCACTCATCTGGGCAGCGTATCGGCAAGTGTTTAGCGAACACGAAACCCTAAAGTTTAATCGTCAAACTGCGTCTGAATCTCGTGTAAAAAATCGTGCCATTACTGTGCGCGATTTTATTCGTGAGTTGGCAAAATCTGAGCGCTTTTACAGCACCGTGGTTTCGGTTAACAACAACTATCGTCTCGTGCAAGTGTGTCTCAAGCGCTTGCTGGGTCGCGATTCTTACAACAAAGATGAAGAGATCGCCTGGTCTATCAAAATTGCCACATTGGGATTTGGCGGCTTTGTGGATGCGTTGCTCGACAGCGACGAATATACAGAGGCATTTGGTGAGTACACGGTGCCTTATCAACGCAAGCGGATGGAGGCTCGTCCGTTTAATTTGGTGACTCCTCGCTATGGCGAAGACTTCCAGGAGACGGCAGGGACAGTCAAAAACGACTGGCGCTTCACGATCGATAAGTACTTCTCTAAGAAGTCACAAGAGCGCAATCTTCGTGAAGGCGATCCGGGTAAGTTTCGTGAGTTGGCAGCAGCGATCGCGCCTAAGGTCAACTATGGTCAACGGCTCACGGCTTCGAGCATCGATTACATGAGCAAAGTTCCTTCACGGGACAGACGCTAGATCATTTGAGCATTGACTCAAAATCTTCTTGCTGGGTTTGATTTCTGTTTATTGAGCGATCGCTTTATGAGTTTTATCATCAGCGATCGTTGTGTAAATAAAAGTCAGACCCAGCCATTGCTTTAAAGTGCCAGGGTTCTATCTATGGCTCCTCAGATGACTGGCTTTAGCTTCGTTAACTTCAGTTTAAACAGTCCTCCTGGAGTCTCGCCAAAGGCTTTAACTCGCACAATATAATTTCCGGTTTTTGTGACGCGAGTAAACAGCAGCGAGTTAGTTGTGCCATCCGGACCGTCATCATTCTCGGCAACGGTTTCGCCTTTGGCGGTCATTAAGGTGACGATCGTGTCGAACGTGTCTGAAGAGAGGTCGATCGAGACTTGATCCCCCGACTGAAGTTGAGTCGAATAATCGCGGGCAAAGTTTCCTTGACCTGTGGGAATGTCATTTTCTGAGAGTCTATCTTTTACTTCATTGCCAGGAGTTAGAGGAATTGGCGTATAAATTTTGGTTTGTGCAATCGCGGTGCGATCGCACCCAATTCCTAACGCAATCACTAAACTAATCCAAACCCGTTTCATTTCACTCACCACCACACGTTTATTAATCCAATTCTAAAGAGAGACGTTCCATCGGAACGTCTCTACGGCAGATGGATTTGCGATTTATTAGCCTTTGACTTTGGCGAGGGTGGTTTCGAGGTCAGCTAATTCAACTGATCCAGAGAAGACACTGCCATTCATCACAAAGAAAGGTGTACCATCAACGCCTAATCTTTCAGCCGTTTGCACATCTTGAGCGATCGCTGCTTCAGCCGCTTTGCTGCTGCGATCGGCGTTAAATTTCTGCACGTCTAATCCTAATTTTTTGGCAGTCTCTTGATAGAAGGCATCACTCAACTGCTTTTGCTGAGTGAATAGCGCATCGTGATACTCCCAAAATTTGCCTTGCTGTCCGGCTGCCCAAGCTGCCTTTGCCGCAGGCATCGCTTCAGCGTGGATCGAAGTCAACGGGAAATTCTTGTAGACGAGGGTCACTTCGCTTTGGTGTTTTGCCATAAATTGCTTCAGCGTCGCGTGTGCAGCACTGCAATAAGGGCACTGAAAATCTGAAAACTCAACTAGCACGACCTTTGCCGATTTTGCGCCTGTTGTCGGAGACTGACCAATCACCGCTTTAGGGTTGGTCTTCATGTCTTGAACAAATGCTTGTTGTGCGCTCTGCTGCTGACTTTGCTGTTGTTTTTGATAATTTCGCACCGATTCCAACACCACTTCTGGGTGCTTGCGAATAACCTCTAACACCTGCTGCTCTAGCTGCGGACTAATGTTATTGTCTGCTTTCACCGGGGCAGAGCAACTAAAAAGCGTCCAGCTTAGCAGCAGCAATCCGGCTAGTTTTGATACTTGTTTTATCATCGATCGTGTCTTAGATTCTTTCACGTTCCCTTCCCCATTGACCAAACCTGCATCAGAAAATTCTAGCTTCTACTGCCTGACCCTGCATAAAGTTTGCAGTCACTCTAAACCGTCACCTAATAGAGTAATGATCTCAGCTAGAAGCCTCTATCAAACTCTCGCCTCTTCAGACCCCAATGTAGAGGAGCTAAGCCCTTGCTGATCCTCAGAGTGCAGTCACTATTCTAGAACCTCAGTCAGACAGAACGTGAAGACGATCGCGCCCGACTGAATTCACGTTCATTACCGTCCTAAAATCCGTTTCCAAGCCTCAAGTTGAAGCTGTGCCTCTGCATATGCCTGGGTGCGGGGCGGAATCTTTTGAGCGGTCGCGATCGCACCTGGCAAGTCAGTGTCTGCCTGACTCACCGCCGCCTGCAAAATCTGCTGACTCCACTGTCCGATCGCCTGGTCTGCCTCAACCTTTTGCGGACTTGAGCCTGGGACTCTACCCGCTAATCGAATCGCCTCAACCAGAGAATCGGGCGTACCGTTGTTAGCCGCAGTTCGCGCTTGTGCAAGTCCTTGTTCAGCTTGTTGTCGTCTCTGCCAAGCCTGCACCTTTGATTGAGCATCGCCATAGAGCGCGCTGCCAGAACCAATGCCCTGAGCTGCCGCGATCGCGCCGGATAAATCGCCCGATTCGGCTAAGCTGTTGGCTTGATTCAAAATCGGCTCGTCTTGAAGGTGAGCCAACTGTCGATTCCATTTCCCAATTCGCTGCTGCGCCTCTTTATAAAGGGCACGACCTGGAGCAATTTGTCTGGCTTGATCCATCGCGGTTTGCAGATTGGCGACATCGCCGCGACCCGCAAACTGATCGGCTTGGTCAAGCAGCGGACGATCTTGCTGAGTTTGTATCTGTCCACTCAATTCGTTAGCAAGTTTTTGCGCTTCTTGAGACCGAGGGTTATCAGACGGGACGAGAGATGCTTGCGCGATCGCCGCTTGCAAATCTTCAGGTTTGCCTGATTGAGCAAGCTGACGTGCCTTTTCTAATTGAGCAATATCGCCCTTCTCTGATTGCCACCGATTCAGAAGCGTTTGAGCTTTAGCATAGAGGGGGCGACCAAGCTCTACTTTTTGAATCTGAGCGATCGCGGCTTCAATATCGGTAACGGTGCCACCCCAAGATTTTGCTTGAGCATGGGCAATCACATCAAAATCTTCGACTTCGCGCTGTAGCTTGGCGATCGGAGGAATTTTAGCAACAATATCCAACGCTGCCTGCAGGTCTCGTCGATTCAGCGTATCTTGTGCGAGATCAAACATTTTTTGTCCGAGCTGGGCGATCGCGTCTTGAGCATCTTGATAGACATAACTCTGCTCGCCCACATTAGATGCAAGTTTAATTGCCTCCAGCAAATTAGAAACGCCCCCTCGATCGGCTAGATCTTTAGCTTTGGCAATCTTGCTGATGTCTGCGCGCGTCAGGGTGATTTTGTCGGTCAGCTCTTGATATTTTGTGGTTTGCCAGAAGTTATTTTCAATAGACAGTAATCGAGCCGCATCTGACGATGCTTTGCGCCAGTTTTGATCTCGCAGGGCATCCTCAACCCGGCGATAGATTGCTTCGGCTTCTGACCAAATTTTCTGCCAGCGGTTGATTCGCTCTTCGACTTCACCATGAATATTGGCACTTTTAGGAACTTTGCGTGCCATGTTGATCGCGTCACCCAACTTTCCAGCGTTAAAGGCATCGTCTCCTAACTGCAAAATCTCGCCAGACCACTGCTCAATCAACCGAGATGCTTCTTGGTGCAAGGGATGATCGGCAGGCAAACTGTTTAAAAGCTGAATAGCCTCTAGCAGATCATTAACGGTTTGCTTGTTAGCCGCAAGTTGAGCACAGTGCAAGCGCAGTGAAGCCGATGCTAAAGGCCAAAAAATAGCCGGACAGTTGGGCACAGCAGGCAGCTTAAAGAGAAACCCGATCGCTAGAAGCGTCATCCCTCCGGTTAGCGCCAGTCCTATTCCAGCAGCAACTCTCCAGTCGGTTAAGACGCGTCCCACAGGTTTTTGCAGGAATGCCTTTGCAGAGGTTTGAGTTCTAGACGGCTTAAAAGCATGGGATTGAGCCGACTCGATCGCATCGGGAGGCTGACTTGATGGATGCAGAGACGATGACTCTGTAGAGGGTAAGCCGAACGGTTTGCCTCGTTTTTGCGATTTGGGAAGCCGCCGATCTGGAATGCCGCGATCTCTAGTCATAGACTCTTGTAAGAACAGCGCTGTCGCTTCAGGTTTTGCTAACCATAGACAAGACGATAGATGCAATCCTACTCTTCATCTCGCAAAAAACCAACTTTCTAATTCAGATTGAGCGAGTCGAGTCGTCAAGATTTGACTCTTTGCAATTTTAACTGTTTGAGAGCAAAAATTCAAAACTCCCCTTGTCTCGATATGATGATATCCGCACACTGTTAGTAGAGAGCAAATTTATGGAAGCGTTGCCAGTCGCCTTACAGCAACTACAGGGAAAAGTCGCGATCGTCACCGGAGCATCACGGGGCATTGGGCGATCGACCGCGCTAGCACTGGCATCTGAGGGCGCAAATGTAGTAGTCAACTACGCCAGTTCGAGCGGTGCGGCTGATGCCGTGGTGAAAGACATCGAATCGATGGGAGGTGAAGCGATCGCGGTCGCCGCCGACGTGTCTAAAGCTGATCAAGTCGATGCGTTAATCAATGCCGCGATCGAGAAGTGGGGCAGAATTGATGTTCTCGTCAACAATGCTGGTATCACTCGCGATACCTTGCTGCTGCGAATGAAGCTCGAAGATTGGCAAGCCGTGATCGACCTCAATCTCACAGGCGTTTTCTTATGCACCAAAGCGGTCAGCAAAATCATGCTCAAACAGCGATCGGGGCGCATTGTGAATATCACCTCCGTCGCCGGACAAATGGGCAACCCCGGACAGGCAAACTACAGCGCGGCAAAAGCGGGCGTGATTGGCTTCACCAAAACCGTTGCCAAAGAGCTTGCCTCCCGTGGCATCACCGTTAACGCTGTTGCTCCAGGATTCATCACTACCGACATGACTCAGGATGTTAAGTCTGATGAAATTCTGAAATTTATCCCCCTCGGTCGCTACGGGCAACCTGACGAAGTAGCAGGACTGATTCGATTTCTTGCCTCAGATCCGGCTGCTGCCTACATCACCGGGCAAGTGATGAACGTCGATGGCGGCATGGTGATGGCGTAAATCCACTGTAGAGACGTTCCGGCGAAACGTCTCTCTTCTCTAACGAGGTTTCACCACCAGCACCGAACAAGGGGCATCGGTGACAATCTGACTGCTGACCGACCCTAACAGAATTTTCTGCATTCCGGTTAGCCCACGGCTACCAATCAAAATCAAGTCAGTCTTGTAGATGTTTGCCAATCGCAAAATCTCTTCAACGGGTTCACCCGTCACAATCTCTATTTCACTGCGACAGGGCAAGGCTTTTTGATAACCGTGAAGCTGCTTGTCAATCCGATCGTGAGGAAAGCCCTCTAACGTAGATTGGGGTCGATCAACCGCGATTTCGACATCGGTCTGTGTGGATGGAATCACATGCGCCAAAATCACAGTCATGGTCGGCTCCAGATGAAGCTGCTGCAAAGTTTGCATGACTTGATTTGCCAATGGATCAGGCTCAACATCTAACGCAACCAGAATCGTTTTCAGCATGGCACCTTTCTCCGATCGCTTCATCTAGCTATCACCCTACAACGATTTTTAAGCAGGGCGATCGCAGGTTCACTTATCGTTGCTGACTGACTCGGCTTTAGTCGTCGGAGTAGCAGGCTCCGTCAAGGTTAGATCAAGTCCTGTGTCGGGAGCCTCGACTAAAACTTCTGGCTCGGTCGGTCTGACTCGTCGAATCTGGAGATTGGCAATTAACGCCGTCGATCGCTGATTGTTTTCTAGCGAAATTTCGGTTGCCTCATCATCCAGCTCGACATATCGAGACACCACTTCTAGAATTTCTTTTCGCATCGCCTCAATCACGCTGGGAGGAAGATCGGCACGATCGTGTGCTAACACCAGCTTGAGACGGCGTTTAACGTCTTGACGGCTGTTGTCGCCTCCACGTGGAAAAAGTCGTTCGAGAAGTTCAATAATCATGGAGAGCCAGAAGAAATCAGAGTTGAGCAACTGGAAACACTGTAGCCGTTGAAAACTCAGTGGGTTAAATTAATTTTTTGACAGAAGTTTACGCAATCGAGTTAAAAAGCTGTCGTTTGGCACCGAAAGATCTTGAAAGGGCACATTTTCACCCTCTAAGCGACGCACAATGTTATCAAAAGCGGTGCCAGCCGTAGAGGGTGTCTCAGACAAGACGAGCGGTTCGCCTTTGTTGGTTGAGACAATCACCCGCTCGTCATCGGGAACCACGCCAATTAAGGGCACTGCCAAGATTTCTTGCACATCTTCGACCGACATCATGTCATTAGCTGCCACCATCGCAGGCTTGAGACGATTGACGATCAGATGAATGCGTTTGATATTGTTCGCTTCGAGCAAGCCAATCACCCGATCGGCATCTCGCACGGCTGCGATTTCAGGAGTCGTGACGATCAGGGCTTCTTTGGCAGCGGCGATCGCGTTTTGAAAGCCCATCTCAATCCCGGCGGGGCAGTCAATTAAAATATATTCATAGACTCTGGCAAGTGCATTCACCAATTGCCGCATCTGATCGGGATTGATAGCATCTTTGGTGCGGTTTTGCGCCGCCGGAAGTAGCACCAAATTATTAAACCGTTTGTCTTTGACGAGCGCCTGCTCTAAGCGGCACTGCCCCGACAGCACCTCGACCGCAGTGTAAACCACTCGATTTTCTAAGCCCAACAAGAGGTCAAGATTTCTCAAGCCAAAATCGGCATCAATGACCGCAACTTTACGTCGCCGTTTTGCCAGAGCCATTCCTAAATTTGCTGTACAGGTGGTTTTACCGACTCCACCTTTACCCGATGTAACGACGATGATACGAGCCATTGCAATGATGCGACTACAGAACGACAAGCGTTGACCCAATCGGATCGACTCTTACAGGCTTTCTAGGCTATCCTTAACCCCATTCACTTTAATGATCGGGGTGAACCTTCAGCCCACAGTATCAGAAAACTCGATCGATTGGCTCAATCCTAAACCGAAGGTGACATTCTCCAGACGCTCATTGCTTCGCAATAGAGCGCTGGCTTCTCGGCTTCGCAACCGAGGGTTCCTGCTTCATCGGGGTTCCCAAGCAACCTTCCTCCACAGGCAGTAACACCGTTTGTCCAACGGCTACAAGTCCACGCTGCATTACCACTTGGGCAGCAGCAACATCTCTATCGGTCACGTATCCACACTCACCGCACTCATGCACACGCTTACTCAATTCTTTCTTTCCGGTGTGCGCTCCGCAGTTGGGGCAAGTTTGGCTCGTCCCGTTGGGGTCTACCTTGGCAAAGAACACGCCGCGCTTCCAACTCACCCATTTCAGGATATCGAGGAAACTACCCCACGCTGCGTCCAGACAATGTTTTGCCAGCATCCCTCGACTCATCATTTTGAGGTTGAGGTCTTCGGCAAAAATCATGCCTCCGCCGTCACAGAGTTGGTGAGCCGTTTGAAAGTGGAACTCTCGTCTGGTAGTGTGAATCTGTTCATGCAGTCGTCGAATCTTGGCTTGGGCTTTCCGGTAATTCGCAGAACCCTTCTTTTTGTGTCTCAGTTTGCGTTGCAGCCATTTCAGCTTGCCTTGCAAGTCCACGAAAAAACGAGGTCTTTGGATCAACTGTCCAGTCGAAACCGCCAAGAACTTTTCCAGTCCTAAATCAATACCGATGGGTTCACCATGCGGCAAGATATCGGGCACTTGAACCTCGCATTGCAGAATCAGTTGGGCATACCAGCCCGACGCTTTTCTCACCACGCGCACTTGCTTGACCTCAAATCCATCAGGAGTTGGACGGTGCAGGTTGATGGTGATGTCCCCAAGCTTCGGCAATTTAACGTGGTTCCCGGTGACGGGATTCGCTTTGAATTGCGGAAACACGAACGAGCGATACTGCCCAAACTTCTTGAAGCGCGGGAATCCAAAATTCCGCTCTTTCATGAACTTGAAAGCTTTATCGACTCGGCGCAGCGCATCTTGTAGCACTTGAGACTGAACTTGTTTGAGTTCAGGAA
>JBBRPT010000132.1:0-11671 GCA_038227635.1 Leptolyngbyales cyanobacterium
AACACTGGATGAAAGTTCAGGGTTACGCTTAGGTCATTAGTGTTTTGTCTGCGCGTCTTCATGAACCGCCCATTGCGGACCCGCATGATGGGTGGTGTGGGAGGGGAGAGTTAAATACTCTCCTCGACCCGATTATGCCGCAATCTCTAGAGAAAATTAAATCTTAACTTCACTTAGAAAGCTGATTCAACAAGGCTAACAGGTTTTGAGAAACTGAATTCCCTGCATCAAAGTCATGTTGAAAGTCTCCATAAATATTATTACACTCCCAACATATCGAACATTGTCTTTGCAAACCATCCTCTGTGTAAACCCGCAAACCGAATGGTGGAGTATGGCAACGTGCTGGCTCTCCCAAAGGTAATTGGCGAAATAAAGTGGCAATTTCCTGTACAGCCTCACCCTCAATACGTTTACAAGGTGCGTTATCAAGGGTATTCATCCCTTCAAGCGCGCCTCTTCCATCAAGAATTAAAATGTCAATAGCACTAACTTCAGATAGTTTTTCAGGGGATAGAGGGATAGGTCTTTTCCTACCTAACTCATGGTCATCCTGTGGAGAAAACGGATTATTTTTACTCACAGTCATAGATTTCCTTAAAGAAAATTTATAGCGTTACTTAAGCTCTAAGGTGAAGATTCAGTAGGGATGTCTGTCTAGAACGATCTAAATTACTCGTGGACTCGACCGTTGGGCATGATGGCTCCCGTTAGCAGTGCCCCCGTGAGTTTGACCATGATGCGATCGTCAAACCCGATCTTCGCCCCACGCAGATCTGCTCCGCGTAAGTCTGCCCCACTTAAATCTGCGCCAATCAAATTCGCTTCTCGCAGGTCTGCCTTGTTTAAACTCGCCTGAAGCAGGTTGGCTCTAAACAGGTTTGCTTTGTGCAAATTTGCTCCATCTAAATTAATCTTGTGCAAAAACGTGTCGCTCAAATTGGCATTACTCAAATTTGCGTGGCTGAGGTTGCGACCCGATAGATCTTTCTCTTGGAGATTTTGTCCACTCAAGTCGGCTCCGCTTAAATCGGGAGTCTGCGGTCTGGGCGGCGTATGAGCGCGCTGGTGCGGCGGATGATAAGGTGAGTGAGGATAAGGACTCGCAGGCGGAGTCGGTTGAGCATGGTGGGTTTGGGTGTGAGCTTGTTGCGTCTGAGCGTCAGGTGATCGGTGATATTCTGCCCGATAGTGAGACTGCGTATAGTAGTTTTGGTCTTTTGGCTGCGCGTGGGTCTGTCCGCTATTTGCCTGATGCCCAGTTTGAGCACGATCTTTTTGAGAGTGCCCGTTGGTTTGAGAATGACTCGCACTCTGATGAGCTTGGGTAGGCTGAGGCGGACGGTAATAATAAGATTGATAATAGGTCGAGGCTTGCTTCTGAGGCTGTGGGGGCTGTGCTTTTGGAGCTTGACGATCGCGCCCATGCGTCCGCAAAGTGTCTCGTGCGTGATTGATTTCTTTGATCTTATCTTCCGCTTTTTGCAGCAAACGAGGATTGTCTTTAGGCACACGATCGGGGTGCCAGACAAACACCAAGTCCTTATACGCCTGGTTTACGTCTTCTAGGGAGGCACCGGGTTCAAGTCCTAAAATGCGATAGCAACGGTCTAACTCACTCATCTACTTCACCATGATGGCTAGTCATCTATAAAGATGCGTTTGAGAAGCAGGTTTCTCACGAAACCGCACACTGTACCCACTCTCCCTAGTGAAGTAGAGGTTTTTCCAATTCTACAAAGTGTAGTCGGAACTGGGTGAAAGGGTCAGGAAGTAAAGACTGATTTAATAGAATGAGCCAATAGTTAATATAAGTGCCAGTTATTGATGTCGAAGTTCGTCCCATCAGCGATCGCTAAGTTTCTAAAAAGATCCTAAAAAGATCGTAGCGCAGACATCCCGCTTATCACCGAGTCAGCAAGAGATCTGCGCTAAATGCGTCTCAGGGTTAAGCAGATAACTAACGGAAGATATTGAAAATCCCCAAAAAGCCTGACAGAGGAGCAAAGATCGTTCCTAAGGTATCCCCGATGCCAGCCAGCCCTGACTTACCCACCACGATCGTATCGTTGTTTCGCAACGGCGGATTGCTCTGCTCGTTGATACCTTGATTAAAGTTAATTGCAATATCGCGTCGATCAACCGTCCCGTTGGGGTTGAGACGCAGGAAACTCACCTCCCGTTTCTTCGCACGAGCATTAAACCCGCCTGCCGCTAACACCGCCTGGTTCAGTGTTGTATTGGGTGGAAGCTGGACAAGTCCAGGTTTGGTGACTTCTCCTACAACATTTACCGCGATCGAGTCGGGTGAGAAACTGGCGCGAGCAAGAATGGCGGCATCGGCTGGAGAAAGCGTTGTGGCGGTTGGGACAATGACGCGATCGCCGTCCTGCAATGGCATATCTTGACGCGAATCACCTGCCTGAAGCAGCGCAAATAAGTTGACTTTCAACACTTGCTCTGACCCGGCGTTGGTTCTTCGTCGCACTTCAATCTCCCGAATGTTGGCAGATTGGGTGATTCCTCCCGCGATTTGCAGCGCCCGAGTCACCGTAGGCACCTGCACTTTGTTGCCCACTGTCGGTGCCGTTCCGCCGACCTGAGCTTGAGGAACCGCTTCACTTTTAATGCTGTGGGGTCCGGGACGGTTGACTTCACCTGCCACAATGATTCTCAGCGGCTGATCGGTGCTGACCGCAAAGCTCGACGAGGCAATCAGGTTTGCGTCATCCACATTCACAGCGGTAGCTGCGGGGACGACGATGCTGTCTCCGTCGCGCAGTGGGAGATCTTGACTAATATCTCCGGTGCGAAGCAGTTGCCGTAAATCGACTGTGCGTGTTTGAGTGCCGCCTATGCCCGATCGTCGCACGACCTGCACTCGCTGCAAATCGGCTGATTGGCTCATGCCGCCAGCCAGTTGCAGCATCTTAGTCAACGTCGGAATGCCGCCCTCAGTCAAGGTCGTCGTATAGGAGCCGGGACGCGTCACTTCACCCGACACGGCGACATTGATCGGGCGAGAGGCCAGCAGGCTAACGGTGACGATCGGGCGAGTCAACCATTCGCTCAGTTTTTTAGAAATGGCTGCTGATGCGTCTTTAAGGCTCATGTCTTGCACGGTGACGCTGCCTGCAAGAGGCAAATTGAGCGTTCCGTCAGCCAGCACCTGATAATCGCCGCTATATTCTGGCACGCTAAAAATATCGAGCTTGATTTTGTCGCCTGCTCCCAGCAGATAGCCTTGATCTACGGGTATGGGTCGCACAGCGCGGTTCGCAGCCGCAGGGCTCGATTGACGCAGTTGGGGAGTCTGAGCAATGGCTGGAACTGCCATCACGCTAGATAAGATGATTAGAAAGCCCGATCGAGTCAACCCATTCATTTGTTTAGACCATTGACGATTCATATTTAAAGTCCTCTTACCGTTCGGGCATTGTCAGCGATTCGCCTCGCAAATTCCCCTGAATTGCATCTTGATAAACTTCGACGGTTTCCTGATGCACCCGTTTCACGGCTAACCAGCCTAGATTGTTCGTTGCCCGCTCTTTCCAGATTTGCAGTTGCGCTGGGTCAGCCAGCAATCGCATCAAGGCGTTTGACAAAGCAGCTATATCTCCGGGAGGCACTAAAAGTCCAGCTTTTCCAGCTTCTAACACTTCAGGGATGCCGTCTACCTGAGTTGCAACGATCGCGCATCCGGCTTCCCGTGCCTCTGACAGCACCAACCCAAAGGGTTCTCGCTCGGATGCCAGCACAAAGATATCTGTCGCTAATAAGTAGCGCTGCGGCTCTGGCTGAAAGCCTTCAAAGTGAATGCGATCGCTCACCGGACTTTTTAGGGCGTGTCGCTCAAATTCTGCTCGATCGTCGCCATCGCCTACTAAATAAAGGTGAGCAGACGGATTCAGATGAGTAGACAGCTCAGTGAACGCATCGATCAGCGTCACAATGCCTTTGCGATGAAACATTCCAGCAACGGTTGCGATCGCCGGACGAAGAAGGGGAAGCGGCTCAATCTCTGACAACGGGCGACTGCGAGGACTACCTAACGTGCCATTAGAAACGACTCTCAGTTTGTCAGATGGAACTCCTCGCTGCTGCATTGACACTGCAACGGCTTGACTAATCGCAATGACGCGATCGGCGAGTCCCATCAAGATTGCGCTGCGCTGAAACTCATTGTGAACGGTAGACACGATCGTATAGTCAGCGTTGCCTCTGAGAAGCTTCGCCAAAACCACTCCGGTCATCATGTGAGTGTGTACGATGTCTGGCTGAAAGGACTGGACAATCGCCTGAAATCCTCCAATGGCTTTGATCAAAATGATCGGTTTGCGGCTCTGATCAAATTCAAAATGCTTGACGTTGTAGTCAGCCAGCAACGCCTCAAATTCACCGCCGCCCGACGCGACAGCGACATCGTGACCCGCTTGAGCCTGTAGACACGCCAAGTCGATTGCCACATTGACGATGCCATTGCCAATCTCTTGAATATGGTTGAGAACGTGAAGGATTCGCATTAGTTGAGATAGGTCATTTTCTCTAAAACTTCCATGTACTGATCCACAACTCGATCGGTCGAAAATTCTAGCGATCGTCGCCTTAAAACATCTGGACTAATGGGATGGTTGAGCGTCTCTAGAATGGCTGTCGCGAGCGCAGAGGGGTCAGCGATCGGGACTAATTTGCCATAGGTGCCATCGGCGAGAATTTCCGCAGGTCCACTAGGGCAGTCAGTGGAGACGATCGAGGTTCCGGTTGCCATCGCTTCAGCCACCACGTTGCCAAATCCCTCAAATTTAGACGAAAGCGCAAACACCGAAGCATTTGCCATATAGGCATAAGGGTTGTCTACAAACCCTGGCAGTGACACATCTGCGTCTAAGCGCAGTTCACGAATCAGGGTCTCTAACTGAACCCGTTGCTCACCTTCGCCTAAAATCATTAATCGAGCCGGACGCTGTTGCCGTACCTCTGCAAACGCTTTAATGAGCGTAAAGAAATCCTTCTGACCGACCAATCGCCCCACCCCCAAAATCACCGGAGGTTCTCCCGGCAAAAACCAGGGATGCTCGATCGGCTCCCGGCTTTTCGCTAAAACTTCAGGTGTGACCACCGGGTTGTAAATTACTCGAATCCGCTCTAGGGGGAGAGATGTGATCTGTGCAAGGTCTTCGGCGGTGCCCCGCGATGCCGCCACCAGCCCATCTGACTTGGGGTAAAGCCACTTCACTAACTTGGGTCGGAGTTTTCCCATCGTATTGGGTTGATGCTCCTGAAACTGTCCAGATAGATAGGTCTGAATGCACATCACGACTCGCGTGGGAACTCGTGCACTCCATTTTGCCCACAAACAGGAACTGGCAATATCTAATGCAGAGAATAAAACAGTGGGTTGTTCTTGCTGCAAGTGCCGCTGCAGTGCCATTGTTTTTGACAACACTACCGGAAATTTAGACTGCAAGTCCACAATTCTGACGTTCGTTGGAACTTGCTTGAGATAGTCTCCCTCAGCTTCTGCGAGCACCAAATCTGTTTTGAGACCGCGGTCAGCCAATCCCTGTGCCAAATGCAACATAGCTCGCTCAGCGCCACCTCCAGCCAAGGCAGGGAGAAATATACTTACAGAAGTGTTGTTCAAGGTCATATACCGATGATTCACGCTAATCTAATGAGAATGCCTTGAGCTAGAGAAAATTACCTCCCTCCCAAGCGAGAATCTTCGGAGAATGTCTGCGATCGCGGCATCTATCCATTAGGCTATGGCTTTAGCTCACTGGGTGAATTGTGGTGCTGAGATCGCTTTCTAATCACTTGGTCTAGTCGTTGATGAATTTTCTGCTGAGTTGTCGTGAGACTAAATCGCCGCTTTGCATGTTCTTGCCCCTGCTGCGCGATCATCAGCGTTTTATCCCAGTGGTCTCGACAGTGACGAATGGTCTCTGCCAGTTGATCAGCGTCACCTGGCTGCACTAGCCAGCCATTTACACCAGATTCAACAATCTCTAAAGCCCCCCCTTCTTGAGCTGCGATGATTGGTTTTCTACACAGCATTGCTTCGACAATCACTCGTCCAAATGGCTCTGCGGCGGTAGATGTGTGAGCAATCAAATCACACAGGGTCATCAACGGCACCACATCTGATCGAAACCCCAAAAAGTGAACTCGATCGCTCAAGCCCAAGCGCTCGACCTGCGCGTGCAGTTCTTGCACATAAGACTGTTCACCAAACAAGGCATCTCCGACAAAAACGGCGATCGTGTCAAGCGGACAGTGAGCCAGCGCATCAATTAAAACGTGTTGACCTTTCCAGGGAGAGAGGCGACTAAAGTGCCCGATTATAAAGCGATTTTGAAATCCCAGACTAGCGCGAAGCTGGTGAGCTTTGCTTTGAAGGTCTTGGCTAGAGCGATCGTCGTCATAGTCTTCAGGCTGAAAACCACCATAAATCATCACTCCAAGCTCAGGGCGACCTCCTGCCTCAATAAATGACTTTAAACTGGCTTGAGAGATGGCAATCACCAACGAGGCAAACTGATTGCACAATCCTACGATTAACCGACAATTGGCGGAGCTAAAGTGATCCGGTGACAGAATGTCATGAAGGTGAAAAACAAGAGGGCGACGGCTGATCAGGCTTGCCATTGCCCCAACTACTAGTGCCTTAGCGGTGTTTGCATAAATTATGTCATAGCCATAGCTGAGTCGCGTCACCTTTGCAATGAGTGGAATCAGTTGCCCTAAACTACTGAACCCTTTAAGCCAGCCACTTTCTTTGCGAACCGCGATCGCTTGGTGACTCAAAACTTTGACAGCGACGTGGTTTTGTTCGGCTAATTCTCTAAATTGACCGTCTTCAAACAAAGCCAGCAAAGCACTTGGGTAGCTTTTTACAACGTCAAGTAAGGCTAACTCCGCTCCTCCTAGCTTGCCGCTCTGATCAAGGAATAAAATGTTCACGATCGCAACTCAACAAAACCTTCGCCTGATTAAACCCCGAACGATGCAGTTCTAGAGTCTAACCTTTGGCAGATTCTAGCCAGTCATAAATTTGGTCGAGTTGTTGTAGGGTCACCAGCCCATATTGCCAAAGAATCATCGGCAAAGGACCATCATTTTGCTCTCGATGTCTGAGAGCAAGGGCGATCGAAGAGTCAGAAATTGCCAACTCCTCCCGCAAAAAGCAAATAAACCTTGATTGAGTTGCAGGTGCCATTGTTCTCTCACCTTTGAGTGAGCCTATTGTGAGTTAATCAGCTACTTGTGAATGTCGATCAACAGCCACTCTTTAATCTGGACTAAGAGATTTCTATTTACTCACTCACACCTAATTCAACACTCAACGGTTGCAATGCTTTGGCTAAAATGATTTCCTCAAATGTTCTAGAGTCGAAAACGAAGATTTCAGGCTATGAAAGATTGAAAGAGGGTGAATCTATCTATAGGCAGATCGACGGAGTGCCATAGACAGCCTTCACCACAATTGTTAGGTGGCAAACAGATGACTTGACATCCCGCTGCCTCGCCCACCTCCGCAATATGTCCTCCAGGGTGGACGGCGGCATTATCGACCATTCCCACTCTCCCAACTTCGGGTGGTAAAAGGTGCAATCAGTTGACCGTAACGATCGCCAGTAACCAGATTGATGGGGCTTGTGCGACAACCGGATTGAAGGGCGTACCATCGGTTCTTGGCGGCTGACCATCCAGGTTCATCGTCAGCACACTCATCCATGCCGGACTCATCAGGGTAGACTAGATGTCGTGCTTTCGAGTCTCCTAATTGCGGCGCTTCAAAAATGGAGTGGTTAAAGCTGAAACCCACGTAAGGATGGGTTTATGGTGTATGAGATGAACAGAGCGCGATTCCCGATCGTGGGCGATCGAATTTCTCCGAAAATTAGAGTTTTCATAGTCGCTATCATGAGGTTAGATTTCAGATTCGTTGCAAGATGTTCGATCGATGCCTCAATATCAGACACTAATGAATAGAGTCTCGATCTCTGTTGCTCAAGAGGAGTCTCGCAAAAATCCAACATTCTGAAGAATTGCCTTATGTCATATCTCTGGTTTAAAGCGTTTCACATCGTTGGCATTGTCGCCTGGTTTGCCGGAATGTTCTACTTGCCTCGCCTGTTTGTTTATCATGCTGAAGCCTATGAGCACCCAGAGCCAGCGCGCAGCATTCTCAAAAATCAATATCAGATCATGGAGAAGCGCCTTTATAGCATCATCATGACTCCGGCAATGCTGTTAACCGTGGCGATGGCGATCGGGCTACTCACCACTGAGCCAGATGTGCTCAAAGAACCCTGGCTCCAAGCTAAACTCGCCTGTGTCGCTGTGCTATTGACATATCACCACTACTGCAAAATCATCATGAAGCGCCTCGCTGCCGACGAGTGCACGATGACGGGGCAGCAGTTTCGCTGGTTTAACGAGTTGCCAACCGTGTTTTTTGTAATCGTCGTCATGCTGGCAGTATTTAAGAACAATCTACCCACCAGCGCCACCGCTTGGGGAATCTTTGCCATGATTGTCGCAATGGCAGCGATCATTCAGCTTTATGCAAAAAAGCGCCGACTGGCAAAAGAGAAGGAATTGGTAGAAGCTACTGTTTCAACAAAATCAACTTTAGAAGTAGGCATTTAGGATCGTGAACTAAATAAGATCGGTCATTGCAAAGTGCGGTTGCCCTCGTCCCCAGCCCCTCTCCCAGTTTGGGAGAAGAGAGCAAGAGTCCGGTTCACCAGCTTGGGAGAAGGGTCAAGCGAGGGCTTCGCCCCCTTCGTGAGGAGAGCGAAGATTTCGACATTAGTAAATTCGCATTCCTTAGGATCGTGAACTAGATAGTATCGGTTACTTGCAAGGGTGATGGACATGGCAATGCCGTGCACTTACACAAATTTTGGCTTTATTTGATTCACATCCTGTCGTGCGGCTCAATGATGTAAGGGTATGATGCGCCCCCGCAGGAATTCTATTTGCCCAATAGCTTCACAATGCCAACGCCGCCAAAATAAAGAGCGAGAACGGCTCCTCCCAGCAGACTTTGGGTAAGCGGGTCAGTGGAGGGCGTAATTACAGCCCCTAAAACTGCCGCTCCTAACAGCACATATTTCCACGCTGCCATCATGGTTTGAGACGACACAATTCCTAAAAAGCCCAAAAGTGCTTGCACTACAGGAATCTGAAACGCTAACCCGGTGCTAAACATCAGCAGCAAGACAAACTCAAAGTAGCGATCGATTGACCATGCCTGCTCCACTACATCTTGCCCGTAGGTGATGAAGAAATTCAGAGCTGCCGGAATTAATGCAATGTAGGAAAACCATAAGCCGCCCACAAAGAGAACGCTAGAACCGAGCACGATCGGAGCTAAAAACCGCTTTTCTCGTCGTGTCAGCCCAGGAATCACAAAAGCGATGATCTGATAGAGCAAAAAGGGAGCCGACAGCAGCAACCCCATATAGCCCGCTACTTTAATCGAGACAAAGAAGTATTCTCCCGGCGCAAGCTGCAAAAACTTGACTCCCTGAGCGGGGACTTCGAGCAACTGCACGATCGGTTTTACAAAGGCAAAGCAGCCTGCAACTGAGATCGCGATCGCGATTAGAGAATAAAAAATTCGTTGCCGCAATTCTTCGAGGTGGTCAAAGAGAGACATCTCTTTATCGTCAATAATATCGTCTTCAGCGATCTCGTTAGTTTCTAAAGAGGTGGCTTTCACCTCATCACTGAGAGCAGCATCTTGAGCGATATCTAGCTGGGTCACCGTTTCAAGTTCCGAAGGAGCAGTCATGAGTCAGGCTTCTGTCCAAAGGGTTGTCCCTATTGTATCGACCCCAGCCACCCAAAGAGAGAGAATCATCAATCAAGCCCTGAGATTCGTTTTATTGGCTCGGTCAAACCCCAAAGGCAAATTACAGAGTTTGCTATAGAGGGTTGACAACTCTGGCTTCAATCTGCGATATTCAGAAGTGCGTTAAATGCGGGTGTGGCTCAGTGGTAGAGCGTCACCTTGCCAAGGTGAATGTCGCGCGTTCGAATCGCGTCACCCGCTTTCTAATAAGAGTGCCTGTCAGTCTTGGTTTCAAAGGCTTTCTAGGCACTTTTTTAATAGTTACCTGGCAAGGACGTTAGGGCAGTAGTGCTAGCGTTTGGGTGTTTTTCAGGCGATTCCAGTAGTTTATTGGGGTAAAATTGGGGTAAAGCTGAACCCCTTGCCCCAGGAGATTTTTATGTACTCAAAGACTCCAGGGAAAGCTTTCAAAGGCACAGTTCAGGTCAAGAATTCTAACGGGCGCTTGCAGCTTGTTTTTAGTTACGGTGGCAAGCGACCTTATTTGTCTACTGGCTGGGTGGGCAATTTGACCAACCAGCGGTTAGCTCAACTCAAAGCAGGAGAGATTGAAAAGGATATTCTCTATGAGCGTTTTGACTCAACGCTGGAGAAATACAAACCTCGCTCTGCGCTGACGACCACCACCCAAGTTACGTCAATCTGTCCGCCTAAGACTACGCTGGCAGACCTGTGGGAAACGTTTGTCGAGTACAAGCGCTCTCAGTGCAGTCCAAACACAATGAAGCTGAAGTACTCGGTTTACACTAACTACCTCAAGCGTCTACCAACCCACGATTTGGAGAAAGCTGGCGAGATTCGGAACTTCGTTGTCCAAAACATTCCTCTAGATTCTGCCAAGCAGTTTTTGGTTCGTTTGTCGGCTTGCTGCAATTGGGCGATGAAGTCAGGTTCCATTTCCTCAAACCCGTTTGATGGGATCTGAGATCAACATTCCAAAATCTCAGCGTAAGGAAGAGGAAATTGATCCATTTACGGCTGAGGAGCGAGACTTGATTCTTGAAGCGTTCGAGTCCGATCGGTTCCGTCCGCAGAAGTCTGCTTACAAGCATAGCTACTATGCTCCACTGATCAAGTTCCTTTTCTTTACAGGGTGTAGACCCTCTGAAGCAGTTGCATTGCAGTGGAAGCATGTTAGCAGTGATTTCCGGTTGATTTCTTTCGAGCAAGCGCTGATTAAGAGCGACGGTGGCAGAGTAGTTCGAGAAGGCTTGAAAACTCAGGAGCGGCGAAAGTTTCCGTGTAATGCAAGATTGCAGGCGTTATTAGAGTCAATTAAGCCAGAAGGTTGCAAGCCGAGCGCACTGGTTTTTCCCAGTGTTGAGGGAAAGTACACCAATACCAATAATCTGAGGAATCGGGTCTACAAGCGGATTCTAGAGGGTGTTATGCACTTTTGAATCCGATACTCACGAACTGTTTGACCATCAACGTCACAAAGGCAATCAGGTGAAATCCAACTAAGGTTGCGGCGAGCCGCTCGTAATCTCGTGCTAATCGCCGAAATCGCGACATCCAGCCAAAACTGCGCTCTACCACCCATCTTCTAGGCAGCAGCACAAAGCCCTTCTTCGCCTCCGGCAGTTTGACTACTTCCAGGCGAATGCCTGCTGCCTCAGCATCGGTAGCAGCTTGCGCTCCGGTGTAGCCGTGATCCACAAACGCAACCTCAACCGCTGCCCCCGTCATTTGCTGGACTGGTTGGACTAGGTTTGCCACCTGCGCTCGGTCTTGCTCGGTCGCAGGCGTGACATGTAGAGCCAGCAAGTGTCCTAACGTGTCCACTGCCAGGTGAACCTTGCTACC
>JBBRPT010000133.1:0-11470 GCA_038227635.1 Leptolyngbyales cyanobacterium
TGAATTGGGAGCTTCTTGTTCAAAGGCATACATTCCCGCAGCACCAGCAAGTGTAATGATTGCAGTCGTCATCACCACATAGCCAAATCCGCGTCGAGCAAAGTTGGCGGTGAGCGATCGCATACTGCGATTGGTTCGAGTTAGAACGCGCAGCAATCGCAAACCTCGAACGGCTCGCGTCGTTTGTAGAATTCGCATGATGCGCAAGAACCGGAACACTCTCAAAGCGGGTAAAAGCAGTGAGATTGCCGTGAGCCAGTTGGCTTTAAGATAAGAAACTTTGCGGGGTGCAAGCGATAGTCGGAGGACAAATTCTAGGATAAATACACCCCAAATGACGAGGCTAATCGCATCGAGCAGTGGCGTGAGTCCCCAAGTTAGCTCCACCACAAATAGACCGAGCCAAACAAAGCTCAGCACGAGCATGGGTAGTTCTAGCCAGTCTTCAAGCTGTTGCAGAATCTGCTGTTGCTCGTGTTCTATAGCTTGTTCAGGACGATCAAATTGCTGCATCAGAACGGTTTAATCCTACGATTTAGCGTCAGGCGCTTCTAGCACAATGACATCAACGAGCGGTGTTGCATTAAAGTCTTTTAATAGGCGACTTTGAATGGATTGAGTCAGATCAGCCCGAATTTGTTCAGCTGATCGCGTTGCCTCTGTCTGACGCTGCACATACACGACACAGAGCAACGTATTTTGCCCCTGAATGGTAGCTCTGGTGAACCGAACATTCGCCTCGACCAGTTGAGCGGAATCATTTTGCTGCACCACCTGCTGCAACTGGGCATTTGCCCGCTGTGCGCGACTCGATCGTTCTAGGTTAGGCGGACTGGAAAATTGCCAGATCAGCAAGCCTGTCAGCACGATCGCACTGATTCCCACTGAAACCGGAAAGACACCGCGCTTGCCCCGCTGATAGCGCGCTCCCTGTGTCGAGAGTCCAAATAGGCGAAACACCAAAGCCGCAGACAGGTTAATGCCGCCCAGTTGTAGCAGCAGCAAAAAGAGTCCGTTGCTGACTAAATCCCACCGTCCGATCTCACCTGCCATACCGACGATGCCTGCGGGTGGAGCGAGTGAAGCTGCGACCAGCATTCCAGTTGCGGCTCCCGACACCAAACTGCTGCGATCGGACTGAACTAAAGTCAGTGCTCCCGCCGCTCCCGCTGCCAGCGGAATCAAAACAGAAACTGTAGAAATTTGGCTGCTGTCGATCATCAAATTTGTCGGAATCTGCTGCTGAAGTATCCAACTGAGCAGGGCAGTGGTCGCGATCGTAACGCTTAAAGCAGCGAAATACCGGATGACACTGCGTTGAAGCAGTTGGCGATCGCCCCTTGCGGTTGCCAGTGCCGTATTCATCGCAGGACCAGCAAACGGAGCTAGCAGCATCGCCGCAACTAGCAGGTAAACCGTGTTGGTATATAAGCCAATCCAAACGATGACCCCAGCGATCGCCGCATAGCTGAGAAATCCTTTCCAAGATCCAGTGCTTTGTAAACCCGATAGAAAAATTTCGATTGGGCTGCGCTCTTCTACATTGGTGACTTGATCAGGAGCAGCGTCAGCAGGCGGATGCAAAGCCATGATTCCGGTTGGCAGCAGCGTAAAGCTCAAGTCTGGAATATCTTGCAGTTTGCCGAGCAGTTCTTCGACCTTGCCATTAGAGATATGAACAAACACCAAATCGATCGCTCGATCAACTCCGGCAGCTTCAAATCGCGCTAAGTTTGTTCCTTCACAGACGTTAGCAATCTCTAAAACTTTTTTTCCGCATCCCTGCGGCACCT
Organism: Leptolyngbyales cyanobacterium; assembly: GCA_038227635.1. Classification (GTDB taxonomy): domain Bacteria; phylum Cyanobacteriota; class Cyanobacteriia; order Leptolyngbyales; family Leptolyngbyaceae; genus Phormidesmis_A. The sequence goes on from JBBRPT010000133.1 coordinate 1,794, forward strand.
GCACAAGAAGCTGTCTCATCAGCTTTCATCATCTCAGAAAAACGTTTTTCGAGGGTTGGAGCATCAAATCATCAGTAAGAGGAATCTAAGCCAATCAATAAACTAACGATGCAGCCATTCAAACACGCTAAGCGAAGCAACCGTGCCAACAAAATGGGCTGTAATTCCGCTCATGTTTGCCATTGCCACCATAATATCGATCGACCGAATCATGCGAGTCGGGTCATAAATCGCCATGCCTTGGGGTTGAGCAATGGATTTCGATAACAACACTCCCAGCGTTGCGCCGCCACCCAGAATCGTTAGCAGCATGCCAACTAAGCCCGCGATCGCACCCAGACGCAACACGGTCATCACCTCTGCTTTGGTTGGGTGTTTCAGCGCGTCTGCATGACGCAACCGCCTTGCCAATCGCGTTTGCCGAAAAGCAAAGTAAATTCCAGCTAACAGCGCTAAAATGCCGCAAACTGCCCAAAAAATCCCGATCCCAATTCCTGGAGTTACGCCTTGATTCACTGGCACTGCAACACCGGGAGTTATGCCACTGGGAAGTGCAGTCGCCTGGCTAAAATTTCGACCCGCGATCGCAAAGACAACCATCAGTAGCGAAATCGCTCCAAAGCCAATTTGTACAGAGAGACCGATCCACCCTGTCAGTCGTAAAACGTTACCAACTTTTTCTAGTTTCGACTCAAGTGATTGTCTTTCAACAGACTGCATATCAACTCTCCATTAGACTGGCTTTATATTTCGCTGCTAGAGGAACACCTCAAGCTAATTCTAGGCAGATCGGGCTAGGTTAACCTAGCGCTCACGTACCACGTATTGAGCCGTTGCTTGATTCGCGATCGGGGCTGCTTTGCCCTGACTGACCAATGCCTGATGAATCAAGGCAGCTACTTCACCACGCGTTGCAGGTCGGGTTGGGTTCAACACCCGTTGATCGGGATAGTTAACAACAATTCCGGCTGCGGTTGTTGCTGCAACATCATCCACGGCATATTGAGGAATCTGAGCGGCATCCTGATAATAGTCACTTACTGCTAGAGAGACTGGGCGTTGTGAAGTGTTGCTACTTGCGGGTTGAGGATTAGCTGCGGCAGAGGCTTTAGCTGGCGTTGTCATCAACGGCTGCATCAACGCAGTCATGGCAAGGGGAAACATGAGGGGTCTCATAGCACGCCGACGAGGTGTAGCCTGTGCTGGGGCTGGTATGGCAGAGGCTGCAACAGGTTTACTATTGTCGGCTGTGGTTGTAGGCAGGTTTAGATTCTGAGCCAGCGAAACCAATACCTCAACCCTGGTGACAGACTGATTCGGGCGAAACTCTCCACCTGGATACCCTTTCATAAATCCCATCTCGTAGGCATCTTTAATCGCTGGAGCAGCCCAATAGCCTTTGGAAACATCTCTGTAAACACTGCCGCTAGCAATCTGCCGTTCTGGATTCTGAGAGAAAGCTTTGTGCAAAATTGCAGCAAATTCGTCACGATCGACAGGTTGTTCAGGGCGGTAAGTATTGTCAGGATAGCCCGTCACAATATTGCGCTCTGCTAAGTTTTGAATGAAAGGCTGCGCCCAATAATTTCGTGTATCGGGAAAACTGGTATTCGTGGGTGCTGCTGCCGTTGCGGAATTAGGGATATCAACCAAATAGGGTGCGATCGCGCCTGTTGCAACTCCAAGTGTAAGCAGGGTGATGCCAAACACCGAAACATACCGAAAACGAAAATTCATCGGCAATCTTCTCCACTCACTACTTCACCTAAAAATTACTAATTAATCTGATTCAAGTTGTCCACCCTTTGAAGGAGATTAAGTACTAAACACACACTGTTTGTATGTTTTGAGTTGTCATCTATCCCCAGATAGGCATTCTGCAACATCTTCCTTGCAGCCGAAGTTCTGCAAATCAAGTTGTATTAACTGAAGTAATAAAGGTAGAACATTAGCAGACTGTTTTTAAGCAGTTTTTCTTCTCAGTAAGCAGAAGGCAAAATTTTGACATTAGGACGCTGGGTTGGATTAATTTCGCTGCTCATTTCGCTCTATGTTCTGTGGCAAGTTCGTTCGATTGTGCTGCTATTTTTTATGGCAGTGATCTTTGCTACTGGGCTGAACCGAGTCGTGCGCCAGTTTCAGAAATCTCAACTTAAACGAGGGGTGGCGATCGGGCTGACGGTTGCGATCGCACTCATGATTTTAGGACTGGTTTTAATTTCAGTCGCTACTCGAACTATAGAGCAAGTCGATCAGCTAATTGACCTGATTCCAGGCGCAATTGCCCAGGTTGCAAATCTCAACTACTGGACACAGGAGCAAATTCCAGGTCGAATCATTAACAATCTTCCTAGCTTAAGCGATTTGAGCCTTCAGCTTCAGCGGGTTGCAAACTGGGCAATCATTCACTTTTATCAGATTTTTTCTAACTCTCTATCCCTACTGCTCAACAGTTTATTTCTAACAGTATTAACACTGATGTTATTGGCAAACCCAAAGCAGTATCGCAATATACTGATTCAAGGATTTCCTGCATTCTATCGCAGACGAGCAGATAGCATTCTCTCAAAGTGTGAGATTGGTTTAGTCAACTATCTGAGTGGAATTGCCCTCAGCATGGCTTTTATTGGCATCGCCTCAACAATAGGATTGCTTGTACTACAGGTTCCCTTGCCATTGGTGAATGGACTTATTGCAGGCATATCAGCGTTTGTTCCCTACCTTGGAGCGATCGCTAGCGTTGTCCCACCCGCCCTATTAGCTTTGTTAGATTCTCCCTGGAAAGCGATCGAAGTTTTACTACTATATGTTTTGATTCAGCAAATTGAAGGCAATCTGATCACGCCCATCATTATGAAACATCAAGTGTCTCTATTGCCTGCAACAACGTTTGTTTTACTCACTGCCTTTGAAACGTTCTTTGGTGTTTTGGGATTATTTTTAGGATTACCGATTTTAGTAATCACACAAATCTGGCTTAGAGAAGTGTTGGTAAAAGATGTTTTAGATCAATGGACAGTTCCTCAAAAAATAGCTTCAAGTGAATCTGCACAGCATGAACGTTGAGCAAATTGCAGACTCCTTTGGATAATGCCTTAGCACTTCAAAACAAAATGACATAATTTAGCTATGATCGCCCTGGCATCTTTAGCTCAACCGAACCTAGCCAAATTGATAATGGAAGATTCTCTACCAATTACCGTTCTCATTAGCACAACTGTAGTGGTTGGCATCGGTGCTCAGGTTTTAGCCAAATGGCTTCAGATTCCTAGCATTGTCTTACTGCTGCTCTTTGGTATTCTTTTAGGCTCCAGCGGCTTAGGATTGCTTGAACCATCGCTTCTAGGTAGCGGTTTAGAAGTCATCGTTTCTTTAGCGATCGCGCTGATTTTGTTTGAGGGAGGACTTAATTTACAGATCCGCGATCTAAGTAGCGTTTCAGTGAGCCTTCGCAATCTCGTGACCATCGGAGTGCTGATTACCTTTCTCGGCGGTGCGATCGCCGCCCATTTCTTAAATGAGTTTCCCTGGTCGATCGCCTTTCTCTACGCCTCCTTAGTAGTAGTCACAGGTCCGACGGTGGTGACTCCCTTGCTGAAGCTGATTGGGGTCGAACAAAGAGTCGCAACACTTCTAGAGGGCGAGGGAATTTTGATCGATCCGATTGGCGCGATCGTGGCAGTGATCACCCTCAACATCATTTTGAGTCGTCATGAAGTGCCCCTGGTTTTAGTGGGCACGGCGATACCGTTATTGGTGCTGAAAAGCTTGGGGCTACGGTTAGGAATTGGGGTCGCGATCGGGTTAAGTGCAGGTGGTCTACTCAGTTTGCTGCTCAAGCAGTCTAAAGCGCTGCCACAAGAATTAAAAAATCTGGTGGTACTAGCTGCTGTGTGGGGTGCTTTCAGCCTAGCGCAGGCACTCCGAAGCGAGTCAGGGCTATTGGTTGCAGTATTGATGGGCATTATTTTGCGGGCGGCTACCATCCCCGAAGAACGCTTGATCCGTCAGTTTAATGAACAGTTGGGGATTCTGGCAAATTCGATCTTATTTATTTTACTGGCTGCTGATTTGTCGATCGCGAGCGTGTTTGATTTGGGCGGGGGAAGCGTCCTGACCGTTCTGATGCTGATGCTCGTCGTTCGCCCAATCAACATTCTGCTATCGACCTGGAATCGAGGCTTTAGCTGGAAACAGAAACTGTTGCTGTCCTGGATTTCACCTCGTGGCATTGTTGCCGCTTCAATGGCATCTTTGTTTGCCATCTCTCTAACAAAAGAAGGCATCAATGGCGGCGATGCGATCAAAGCCCTCGTTTTTCTTACCATTTTCATGACAGTCTTAATTCAAGGACTCACAGCAGGCTGGATTGCTCGTTGGCTGGGGCTGCATGCGAGTCAGGTCAGAACCGTGATTGTTGGAAGTAATCCGTTAAGTCAATTACTGGTTCAGTTACTTCAGCAAGCCGGAGAGACAGTTATTTTAATTGACCTTAGCGATCGCGAGTCAACCTCGATCGAGCTAAATGATGTCCCTGTCATCAGTCAGTATTTGGATTTAGAGGAGCTGGAAGCAGAAGGGATCGCGTCACTGAGTACCTTTTTGGCGCTCACCAACAATCCAGAACTGAACGGAATCTTAGCGCGACGGGCTGTTGAATTATTTCGCCCCGACACAGTAGCGACAGTCTCTCAATCCGCACTGAACGGTAATGATCGTCCAGGTTTAGCTGCAACAGGAATTCAGCTTGCTTTTGCACCTCAAGTTTCCCTTGATGGGTGGAGTCAGGCTCTCACTCAGGATAATGTCCAGCTAGTCGAGGTTGTGTTGCAGACGGAGAACTTTGAGGCACAGCAAGCTGAGTTGCAATGCTGCATCGCAGGAGGTCATTTGCTGCCGCTCTTGATTGAGAGAGGGGAGCATTTACAAGTCATGCTTGTTGATGAATCCTGGCTGATAGGCGATCGCATCACTTATCTGCTGAATAAGGCTTCACTCTCTAAAATACCGACGCTGAGCCAGAGTCATTCAACTATCCTACCGTTCCCAGAGTATATGCCTCTAGAACCAGCTTTGCTTCAAGCGAGCTAACTGTCACAAGCCATTAGTTTTCTGGCAAAGCTCTTCTGTAAATGCACATGGTGGAGTCTGCCGGGTCAAATGGGTCAGCAGAGAACTGACTCGACAGATAAAAGTCGTGCTCCATCACACCGTTACCACCAAAATGAGCGGCACCCAAATTGCTCACTAGCTTCTCTCACGATTGTTCCTGAATCTGTCTTGCCAAAACTGCGCCTTGAGCAGCGGTGACTCGTTTCGATTGCTAGAGGCTGAAACAAAAGGGGCAATCACATTAGTCGAAATGATTCAGAAAGCATTCCTTTTCTTGTCAATGCAGCCTTGTTTTTAGACCTTCTGAAGCTTCAATTCTGACACTTTCGAAAATTCGGCGATTCGAGACTGGATCACTCAACAGTTACACAGTGAACTGATTGCGATCGAAGCCGACACCTACGCAGATTTAGTCCGAACAGGGTTACTGAATCAAGAACTCTCTTCGTTCCTGTACAAAAGGTTTCAAGACGAGAATGAATCTCCAGAGTAGCATCGCCCTACGATTTACTTTTGTGCCTTTTCAGCTTCAAGACGCTCTCACCAAAATCACAGTGCAGTTGCTTTGGCGAGAAATCACGGCAGGGATATTTCCCTGTTGTACTTGTTGCAATAATCCCTCTCGACTCGCACCCAGAACAATGACATCGCTCTGATCTTGTTTGGCATAATTTAGCACTGCCGCAGGCACAGAATCAGCGCAGACTGAAGTTGTCAAGATAGAGATAGAGTCCTTCACTTGAGGCTTGAGAAATCGAGCAGCGGCTGTTAAGACTGCCTCAGTGGGTTCTAACCCCGCCTTATCGGTTGTGCGCTGCTCTGAAGCCTTGTACACATGAAATAACCGGACTTGCGCGGTTTTACTCAGAGACATCAATGCAGGCAGCAAGCGAACCGCTTCTTGGGCATTGGGTCCACCTGCCATTGGCACCAACCATCGCTCAAGTCGATTCGCGCTTTGTGCAACTCCGAAGGAATCACTTAGCTTCACCAACACCACTTCACAAGCAGCCTGTCGAATCATAGTATCGACCACGCGACTGAATACCCGTCCCGGTGTGGTTGTACTTCCTTTCCAACCCATTAAGACGAGATCAATATGCCGCTCTTTGAGCGTTTCTAGAAGGGCACCTGACAAATCATGCGCCACTCGAATCTGAGTATGAATCGGAACTCGCCATGCCTGACTTAAACGACTTGCCTGCTTCAGTAGTTTTTGACCTTCTGCTGTTTTCACTGGCGTTTCTGCAAGCGCATGATGTTTTGGTACGACAATCACCTGCAAACATTCGATTTCATAGTTGCGATCGCGGGCAATTGCCACTGCCATTTCTAGGAGCGTCAGCGATGTTTTTGGGTTACTCAACGGTACGAGAATACGCCCTTGTCCGGTTTCTGGCGAGCGCGTTTGGTAAATCATCCGCGATCGTTCTGCCTTGGGTTCCGTCAGGCTTTCGTTATTGAGATAAGCCGCTTCAACGCGAATGATGTCACTGCGGGTAATAATGCCAATCAAGCGCCGTCCTTCTACAACGGGTAAGCTGCTGAGATCATGTCGATCGAGTAAATGCAGCACGTAGGCAAGCGTATCTTCTGGGTCAATGCGGACGGGATCGGGGGTCATCAGCTCGCTCACCAGATTCTCGCCGTTTAATCCGCGTACAGAAAGGTTAGCAATATCCTTTTGAGTGAGAATGCCGACTAGCTTGCCGCTTTCGACGATCGGAAATGTGCGATGGGAAGACTGAGAAAACGCCTGCAACGCTTCTTCGATCCGCATTCGACTGGAAAGGGCTTCGACTCTGGGCTGCATTACATGCGATGCGGTGAGATCTGTCCAAGGATCTTGGGCGGTCGTTTCTTTGGTCAGGTGAATGCCCTTAAATTCAAGCAGATCATCATAGAGTGAACCTTCTTCAAACAATTCTGCAATCAGATAAGAAGTCACAGAGACAATCATCAACGGCAATACTAAATTAAAGTCAGTGGTCATTTCAAACACGATGATTACCGCAGTAATCGGAGTCCGAGCAACCGCACAGAAAAAGGCTGCCATCCCCACTCGTGCATAAGTGGTTGCTAGACTTAACCCCAGAATTTGGTGTTCTCCAACGCCAACGAGGTAGCCGAGCGCGGCACCTAACACCATACTGGGAATCAGCAATCCCCCCGGTGCGCCAGAACCATAGGTAGCGACGATCAGAAAAAATTGGACGCAAAAGACGATCGCGACGAGTTGCCAGTCTGCATTCCCCGTTAAGAGCAGTTCTCTCAGTCCCGCATTGTCTCGAAAGAGATCGGGTAAGGCAGCGAAGGCAATTCCGGTCATGAGTCCAGCAAATCCGACTCGCCAAGGTAAGCTCACATTGAGACGGCGGTACAATGTCAAACTCGTCAGAATTGAGCGATTGAACAGCACACCGAGACCGCCTGCCAGAATTCCAAGCAGCAGGTAAAAGGGAATTTCAGGAGCAGAAAAGCTGGTATTAGAGACGACCAGATGCAAATCTAAATCGAGATTGTGCGAACCACTAATGCGAGCGACCACTGACGCGATGAACGAGGCCAGGATCGCGGTTCCTAACGTGATTCCAGACACATCTTGCAGCAGTTCTTCGACGACAAATAAAACGCCTGAGATCGGCGCATTAAATGCGGCAGCAAGTCCCGCTCCCGCTCCGGCGGCAAGAATTTGACGACGATGATCGGGTGAAGTGGGAAACCATCGAGTCAATTGACTCGCCAACGCTGCCCCAATCTGCACGGTTGGTCCTTCTCGTCCAAGGGGCATTCCAGCCGCAAGGACGAGCGTGGCGCTGACCAACTTCACCAGCGCGATTCGTAGATTTAGGGGCATCGGAACATTCGCGAGTACCGCCTTTACTTCGGTCATACCGCTCCCACTTGCGGCTGGAGCTAGACGATCGATGATCAATCCAGACAAAAATCCACCGATCGCTCCAATTAAGGGCAGCGCCAGATATGCCGGGATCAAATGGGTTGCCTGCTGCCGCCATCCGCCGAGCCAACCAACGCTTTGTGCGAGTAAGAGCGCCGCTAGTCCTGACACTAATCCAATCAGGCAAGCTTCAAAAATTGCCAATCGCTTCGGACGCAACAGCAGACGCAAAAAACGGTTCCAGATCGATTTTCCGATGCGTACCATGATGCCTTTGAGGAGAGTGCAGACACGGCAATCCGGTTAGAGCAGCAGTTTTAGAGATGCTGGATGGACATCTGAAGGCTGCTCAGTCGGCGATCGCCAAGACTGTTGTGGATGATGACTAAACCAAGAGTCTATCGCAACGCCACCCCCAAACAACAGCAGCAGCAGATATAACTCTGTTCGCCCAAAAGTAGGGTTTGAGCGATCAACAGAACGGAAATTTCTATCTTGGTCTTCAAATGAATGTTTCATATTTCCCTCCGCAAAATGAGAAAGGTGCTTAATCTTGATTGAGGCGGCTCTTCATCTCTATTCTGAAGGATCGTTACGAAAACGGATGTTGTAATCGGATGACGATCGTGTGTTGACCGATCTCTGAATGGTAAGCAAAAATTGGTAAAGGGCTAAGTGAGGTTGTAGAACATAATAATACGATAGGTTCTGCTGAAAATTTTCCTGTCTCTCTTAGAGGAAGAAATTATAAGTAGGCGTTCCCGGTCGGGTAGAGAGGACTCCTGCCCAGGTTTAAGCTTGCTTTGGCTGCTCTTACGACTTCGCCACCACGCAAATAAAGGACTCGCGACAAAAATGTTAGAGTAAGCACCCATCGTGAACCCCATAATCAACGCTAACGCAAAATTCTTGAGCGTCGCACCGCCAAACAAAAATAGTGTGACTAAGGTTAATAAAATGGCAAACACAGTATTGAGCGATCGGGTTAATGTTTGTCTAACGGAGTCGTCAACGAGGTCATTAATGGGACGATTAGGCGTTAGCTGCAAGTTTTCTCGAACTCGATCGTAAATGACAACTGTATCGTGAACTGAGAAGCCTGCGATGGTGAGTAATGCCACAATAAAGTAAGCTGTCTACTTCGATTCCAAACAGCAATCCAAAAATTGAGAAAATGCCAAGCGTGATCAAAGCATCGTGGAATAGTGCAAAGATTGTAATAATCGCATAATCAGCCTGGAAACGAATGCTCAAATAGACGGCAATTCCAAAAAAAGAAGCAAACAGCGCCATCAGTCCTGAGGCAAAAAGTTGTTTTCCCAGCGTCGGACCCACCATATCAATTTGAGTTTTGCTTGAGATAAACGTCCCAAGTTTTTGACCGAGTGCTGTTTGTAGCTGGGTACGTCGCTCAACGTCTAACGGTTTCGTCCGAATGGATACTGCATGTTATTCATTTCCCAAAACTTGCACGCTACTGTCTCCTCTAAGTACAGGACAAAAGCTTCAGAACCTGTATGTACTGCTGATTGTGGCTGTCTAGGTTGAGCAGAATCTGTCGAAGATAGTCCAACCCTGTGCGAAAGATACTCTTCGCTTTGCGTCCATGTTTCTTGAGGGTAATCGGGTGCTGCTCCACCAGCCACTCGCCGACTTGATGTGCCCA
>JBBRPT010000134.1:0-11375 GCA_038227635.1 Leptolyngbyales cyanobacterium
CCAAAGTACTGAAATCCATGGGTGTCAATCTCAAAGACGCTCGGATCGAAGTCGAGAAAATCATTGGTCGAGGTTCTGGCTTTGTTGCCGTGGAAATTCCTTTTACCCCACGGGCGAAGCGAGTTCTAGAACTATCTCTTGAAGAAGCCCGCCAGCTAGGTCACAACTATATTGGCACTGAGCATCTGCTCTTGGGTCTAATTCGAGAGGGCGAAGGAGTCGCCGCTAGAGTGCTAGAAAATCTGGGAGTCGATCTCTCCAAGGTTCGCACCCAAGTGATCCGGATGCTGGGCGAAACTGCCGAGGTTTCTCCGGGCGGCAGTCAGGGACGCACTAAGACCCCGACCCTTGACGAGTTTGGTGCAAACTTGACTCAGATGGCAGCCGACGGAAAACTTGATCCCGTAGTGGGTCGCCAAAAAGAAATTGAACGTGTGATCCAGATCTTGGGTCGCCGTACTAAGAACAACCCTGTTTTGATTGGTGAACCAGGGGTAGGTAAAACTGCGATCGCGGAAGGGCTTGCCCAACGAATCGCCAACGACGATATTCCAGACATTTTGGAAGATAAGCGCGTCGTTACACTAGATATTGGTCTCCTAGTCGCAGGCACTAAATATCGAGGCGAATTTGAAGAGCGTCTCAAGAAAATCATGGATGAAATCCGGTCTGCCGGAAATGTCATCTTGGTGATCGACGAGGTGCACACTCTAATTGGGGCAGGCGCGGCTGAAGGCGCGATCGACGCTGCTAACATTCTTAAGCCAGCCTTGGCGCGGGGTGAATTGCAGTGCATCGGAGCCACTACCCTCGATGAATATCGTAAGCACATTGAGCGAGATGCTGCCCTAGAGCGTCGCTTCCAGCCCGTCATGGTGGGCGAACCCTCCGTTGACGAAACGATCGAGATTCTGCGAGGTCTGCGCGAACGCTACGAGCAGCACCACAAACTGAAGATCTCGGATGCTGCTCTTGAAGCGGCTGCCAAGCTCTCAGACCGCTATATCTCCGACCGATTCTTGCCTGACAAAGCGATCGACTTAGTTGACGAAGCAGGTTCCCGCGTTCGGTTAATGAACTCTCAGTTACCTCCTGCTGCCAAGGAACTGGATCGGGAAATGCGCCAAGTCCTCAAAGACAAAGACGACGCAGTGCGGTCACAAAACTTTGACCGTGCAGGCGAATTGCGAGATCGCGAGATGGAAATCAAAACTGAAATCCGCTCGATCGCTCAAACCAAAAAAACGACCTCTGACGCAGGTGAAGAGGTGTCTCCGATTGTAGATGAGGAAGATATTGCTCACATCGTGGCTTCCTGGACGGGAGTTCCGGTGAGTAAACTTACCGAGTCTGAGTCTGAGAAACTGCTGCACATGGAAGACACGCTGCACACGCGGCTGATTGGTCAAGATGAAGCTGTGAGAGCGGTATCTCGAGCGATTCGTCGAGCGCGGGTTGGCTTGAAAAATCCTAACCGCCCGATCGCCAGCTTTATCTTCTCCGGTCCAACTGGGGTAGGTAAAACTGAGTTAACGAAAGCACTAGCTGCCTACTTCTTTGGCTCCGAAGATTCCATGATTCGGCTCGATATGTCTGAGTTTATGGAGCGGCACACCGTTTCTAAGCTGATCGGGTCGCCTCCTGGCTATGTGGGCTACAACGAAGGCGGTCAATTGACCGAAGCCGTTCGTCGCAAGCCTTACACAGTCGTGCTGTTTGACGAGATTGAGAAAGCGCACCCAGACGTGTTTAACATGCTGCTGCAAATCTTGGAAGATGGTCGCCTGACCGATGCCAAGGGGCGCACAGTTGACTTTAAAAACACGCTGCTAATCATGACCTCGAACATCGGTTCAAAGGTGATTGAGAAAGGTGGCGGCGGCTTGGGCTTTGAGTTCTCCAACGAAGACGTAGCAGAATCGCAGTACAACCGCATCCGTTCATTGGTGAACGAGGAGTTGAAAAACTACTTCCGTCCTGAATTTCTCAACCGTCTAGACGAGATCATCGTCTTCCGCCAGTTGATTAAGGAAGAAGTCAAGCAAATTGCTGATATTATGCTCAACGATATCTTCAAGCGATTGACCGAGCAGGGAATCACGCTAGAAGTCACTGAGCGATTTAAGGATCGTTTGGTCGATGAAGGCTTCAACCCTAGTTATGGAGCACGTCCTCTACGTCGAGCGATTATGCGCTTGCTAGAAGACTCCTTGGCTGAAGAGATTCTCTCTGCCCGTATCAAAGATGGCGATGTCGCTATTATGGATGTGGATGAGAGCGGTCAGGTGAAAGTGCTGCAAGGAGAGAAGCGAGAATTGCTTCCTCAAGCGGTTGAATAACCCTTAGTTAGTCGAACTGATTTCATTTATAAGTGGTAGAGATCTTGAGATTTCTACCACTTTTTTGTGCTCGTTAATCCTCGGAGGACTGATGCGGGGATTTCTAATTCAAACACCAACGGGGCTGCTATAAACTGCAGGCAATAATAAATATGGCGTGACGATCGTCTCACCTAGTATGATTAGTTGTGCATTCACCTAAGGAGTCACTTTTATTATGGCAAGAAGCGGATTTTTAGCGGATTTTCAAAAGTTTTTAATGCAAGGGAACGTCATTGATTTAGCGGTTGCCGTCATCATTGGAGGCGCGTTTAGCAAGATCGTGAGTTCTTTTGTCGAAGATATTGTTACGCCCGTGATTCTTAACCCGGCACTGAAAGCAGCGGGAGTGAATGACCTGCAAAGCCTATCGGCAAATGGTGTTAAATACGGTGTGTTTCTCGCCGCAATCATTAATTTCGTAGTAATTGCCTTTGCTATTTTCTTGATGATCCGAGCGTTTGAGAAAGCGAAGCGGCGATTTTCGCGTCAAGAAGCGATCGAAGCAGCGGCGATCGATCCCGTTGTGTCATCTCAAGAGCGTTTAACCAGCGCGATCGAGCGACTCACCGCCTCAATGGGAAGCCGTTGATCTCAAGAGAATTCCTATAGCTCCCGCTTGAAAGACAGGAGTTTACACGTTGTTAGGTCGTTTCACACTGCAATATAGAATTAACAGACTGAACATTATCATTCCAGTCATGTATTTGAGTAAATCGGGAATCGCTGGGTTAGGTGAGAAAAAGCCTTCGATCGTGCCTGCAATGATTAACATCGGCACGATTCCATAGACGAGATGAGCAGCTTGCAAGCCATAGAGTTTGAGGGCATCAGCACGACGAAACCTTCCAGGAAATAGAATTCCTCTCGCAATCAATAACCCTGCTGCACCAGCTAGAAAAATGGCAGGAAGTTCTAAAGAGCCGTGGGGGAACACAAATGCCCAAAATGGAATCGCTAGATGATTTTGACCAACGAGCGTTCCGACCGTGCCAATCATTAAGCCATTAAAAAATAAGAGAAACACCGTCAAAATTCCCAGTGTCATGCCACCTGCGATCGCTCGAAATGACACTGCCAAATTGTTGATCATAATTTGGCTCGACGCAACAGGTTCGGTTCCTAAAATAGATCCCATCCAGAGTTTGTGATCATCACGCACCGTGTGAATCATCGAATCGGGCACAAACAGCGCCACAAATGATGGATCGCGCCACGAAAACCACCAGCCAATCAACCCACCGAGCAAAAACAGTCCGGTAGAGATGGCAACATAGACCGACGTTTGCTGCACTGCCGCCGGAAAGCCCCAGCGATAGAAGTCAATCACCGATTGCCATTCGTGCCGCCGCGAACCTTGATAAACCTGGGTGTAGCCACGAGCCGTTAGCTGCTGTAAATCATGTACCAGCGTGTTGCCCACCGAGAGTTGATGGGTGCGGGCACGGGCTAAATCAGCCGACACCGATCGATAAAGACTTGCCAAGTGTCTAATTTCATCGGTTTGCAGCGATCGCAGTCCTTTTTTTTCGATTTGAGTTAATAGTGCGTCTAGCCGCTTCCAATCGAGTTCTCGTCTCGCGATCCAACGTTTAACATTCATAAAATTTTTGAACACTCGGTGGTAGGTCGCCTAAGATAGCGTCAACCCTATAATCATCCTTTAGCTGGATGTCAATTATGTCAAATCTTAGCTCTGCCAGTTCACTCGGTCCTCTAAGTGTTGGCAACGTCATTAACGCAGGCGTGCGAATTTATCGTTCCCACTTAAAGGAATATTTCACGCTGTCACTGAGAGCCTCGCTGTGGAGCATCGTTCCTGTTTATGGATGGGCAAAGTCGGCTGAGATCGCGGGCGCGATCGCTCGGCTTGCCTACAGTGAACTGATTGACCAACCTGAAACCGTGACTGATGCTCGGAATCATACTAGCCCTCGCCTCTGGCAATTTTTTGTCACGAGTCTGTTAGTAGGTCTGATTTTCTTCGGCTTGGTCATAGGAGCAGCGATTGGAGTCTCATTTATCGTTGGCGTTGGTGCAGTCGCGGCTTCAGCCAGTCCGCCTTTATGGATCGTGGCTGTGATTTTAGGAATTGTTGCTTCTGTTGCAGCGTTCATCGTTCTGCTTAGATTTAGTTCACGGCTATTTGTTTATGATTTGCCCTTGGCGATCGAAGATAACATTGATGGCACCACTTCGATTAGCCGCAGTTGGAGTCTAACCAAAGGATCAGCCGGACGAATTCAATGGATTCTGTTTGTTGCACTGATGATTACCGTGTTGGCTTATATCCCTGCTTTCATCATTTTGGGTGCTATCACCAGTCTGACTATCCGAAACGAGATGCCGGGATTAGTGGGGCTTCTAAGAATCGTCGATCTTGCTGTCAGAATTTTGCTGGCTGCATCGATCATGCCCTACTGGCAGGTGATTAAGGCGGTTATTTACTATGATCTGCGCGCTCGTCGTGAAGGTCTGGGCTTGCAGTTGCGCGATCGTTAATCTCCCTTAATTTATGCGTTTTTTTAATCAAGTCAAAGTTCAAACTCCCGAAAGTGTCGAGCTAGAATTTACGTTGGCAGGAATTGGCAATCGCACCTTAGCCCTGCTGATTGATTATCTCGTCTGGGGCTGCGTCTTGTTTGGAGTTCTGGTCGTGTGGGGCATTGTGTCAATTCAACTGCCCAACTACATTCGATCGAAAGATTTAGAACTCTGGCTGACAGCAATCTCGATGGTGATTTCCTTCGCGATTTATGTGGGCTATTTCGTCTTTTTTGAGACGCTCTGGCGAGGGCAGACCCCTGGAAAACGCTACGCTAAAATCCGCGTGATTCGAGACGATGGGCAACCCGCCGGACTCTCACAGGCACTCTTGCGATCGCTCCTTCGTCCAATTGATGACTTCGTATTTATTGGCGTTTTGTTGATCATCTTAGGCAATCGAGAAAAGCGATGCGGCGATTGGGCAGCCGGAACGCTCGTTGTTCAAAATGAGCGCCCGATCGTGTCGGCAAGCTTTCAAACTTCAGAGCAAGCAAAATCTCTCGCGATTGAGCTATCTAATGCCGCTGATATGAGTCAGCTATTGCCTGATGACTTCGCTACGATTCGGGAATATTTGCAGCGACGATCGCTGATGGAAACCAAAGCTCGATCGGATGTGAGTCTGCAATTAGCTCGTCAAACTAGACAGTTAATCGGGCTGCAAGATTTGCCATTTCAGATGACTCCAGACTTATTTTTAGAAGCCGTCTATCTCGCCTACCAGAAGCAATAGATTAGTCTGCATAATATTAGAATCACAGCCATTGATCGAGTCGATCGCGCAACCAAAACTCAGTGGAAAACACTAAAAACACAACTAAAGGAATCACAACACAGCCTCCTAAGAAATCGTTTGCAACAACTGACAGATCGACGTTGAAATAATCTCGCGCCAAAATTACAAAATCGTTATCGATAACGCCACCGATGCCGCCCTCATACATTTCTCGATAGTCGAGATCATGAGTTAGGCTCCAGGAAAACTGCACATCAGCAAACAGTGTAAAGAATCCCAACATACCATAAATAGAGCGATCGCCCGAAGACCGACAGAAGTATCCGCTAATGGATAAGTATAAGCAGACCGCAATCGCGACTAACTCCATGCCGTGACCCATAAAGGTCGAAAGCATTAAATTTATAGAGTTTGACAGACAAATACTATAAACGCTAGTGAACAGCCCGAGTAATACTAAAATAAATAAATAACGACGGCAGCAATAAGCGAGAAGAGCGATCGCTAAATAAACAAGACAAATCACAAAGATAGATTGGTCAAAGACTAGCGTTACGCCTCCACCATAGGCAAGATTAACCGTCGGAATTGCAGGGCGACCGAACATCCAGTGAGTTACTGCGTGCCCAAGTTCGTGGACAAGAATTAGAAATCCGTGAAACAAAACTCTAAACGGACTGACAATCGTCAGGACAATCGCTAGAATAAATCCTGCTAGCAATGCACTGATCCCTTTTGAGTCAATGGATCTGATTAGCGATCGAGAACGACTCTCTGAACTCTGAGGAGGATGAATCGCCGTAGGACGGGGCGATGTAGAAGATTCCAAAATAAGGGTTTCAGTCCAAACAGAGCGATTGACTCCATTGACCCGTCCAAACACTTGAACAGACTGAATATGATTGCTCTTAATATCCTGCATTGTTTCTTGAATCAGAGCGATCGCGGTTTCAGAGTTTGGCACTTGGTCAGCTTCTAGCAAAACTCGCAGGCAGGTTGATTGCAGACTGACTTTCACGGTGATTGCTCGATCGGCGAATGTCTGATTCAGTAAGGCTGAGATTGCCCGCATCTCACCTTCTTTGGCTAATTTCACTAACTCCCACTCGTTCATCGATTCATCACCATCAGGTTCTGGCATTAGAATTCCCTCTATCTCAGCTTAAAGTACCTGAAAGGGTAATCTCGCTTGTCCGTAATGGTCTCTCCCAGCCCTGATGAACCCCATAGAGTTATTCATTGGGAGGCATTCAGATGGAAACAAGCAACTTCTCTTCTACCCCTCGCGCTAAGAGCATTTTTCAAAGCAGAACTTTTTGGGGAGCCGTTTTGACGGCGATCGCGTCCATTTCTCCGGTGATCGCTAAAAATGTCTCTGACTATCAAGACAAAGGGAAAATCGACCCCAACAGCATCTCTCAGATCGCGGTAGTTTTAGCGACAACAGGGTTGACGATTTTGGGACGGCTCGATGCCACGGCTCCTCTCTATACGCCGAATGGGTTTCCGGGTGCAGACAAGCCCAAAGGGAATTAATTGCATCGGTTGTTAGGTGTCGATCAAACCCTTCAGGCGGCGAGAAAGCCGATTCAATGCAGAGTGTTAGACAGAAAGCCTGTGCTCGGATGGTTTGCGGTGAGTGCCAAAAAGAACAGCCAGAAATTCTGTCACCCCTAAGTATCAGAGAGAGAAATATGTTATTCCTGTAAGGAAATGATCGACATTGCCCCCTTGCTGCCGTCTCTATGAAAGACTTTTCGGGTCAAAATCTGCGTGGTCGGGACTTCAAAGATCAAGATTTGGCGGGGGCAGATTTTTCGGGTGCAGATATTCGAGGGGCAAGGTTTACTAACGCGAACTTGAGAGGTGCAAATTTTACTGGAGCTAAGGCAGGACTGCAAAAGCGTTGGATGATTTTTCAAACCGTAATCGCTTTCGTGCTTTCAGCTTTCCTAAACTTTGTTTCGATATTTCTTAATGTTGTGATCGCTGCCATTCTTCTCACTCCAGAGAGCATCAAACTTTATACTATTCTCCCAGGTTTACTTGTTTTCTTCACATTGGCAACGGTTTATTTTGCGATCGCTCGCCAAGGCTTAACTACTAAAGCATTTGGAACGATCGTGCTTTGCATCGCAGTCGTGGGCGCAGCCGCAGGCGCAGGCGCAGTCGCAGTCACAGGCGCAGTCACAGGCGCAGTCACAGGCGCAGTCGCAGGGGCAGGCGCAGGGGCAGTCGCTGGCGCTGGCGCAGTCGGAGTTGCAGTCTTGACGGTGCTTTTGAGCTTCTATGTCGCTTGGCGAGTGTCTAAAGAAGATGAAAAGTTTGCGCTGGCTCGAAGCTTTGGCATTGCTCTCAGCGCTTTGGGCGGAACTAACTTTCAGGGCGCTGATTTAACGGGTGCAACGTTCTCAGGCGCACTGCTCAAAAACACCAACTTTGCAGACAGCCGCAAGCAGACAACCAACTTGTCTCATGTGTGTTGGAAAGATGCCAAAAAGTTGAATCGCGCTCAGGTTGGCGACTCGATTCTAGTTGCTCGAAACGTTCGAGACCTATTAGCCACAGGCAAAGGCATCAATCAAAACTTTGAGAGAGCCAATCTCAGAGGCGCAAACTTAACCGAGGCTCAACTCAATGGTGCAAGTCTCAAACGCGCCGATCTCGGTGATGCCCTCTTGATGGGTGCCGACTTGCAATATGCCAATCTCACCGAGGCTCAAGCTATTGGCACCAACTTCACAGGTGCACATCTCACGGGGGCTTGTCTCGAAGCCTGGAACCTCGATCACTCCACCTGTCTAAAAGACGTAGACTGTCAGTTCATCTTTCTGCTCGAACACCCCAACTCAAAAGGCAACCGCGATCGTCGCCCTCATGATCCCGATCGAGAGTTTGCCCCCGGCGACTTTGAGAAGCTTTACGATGAAGCCATCAACATTATCGAAGTGCTGCTCAAAGATGGCATGAAGAACGGAGACGCATTTCGTCAAGCATTGGCAAACTTGATGCAAACCCACCCCGAAATCACTCCCGACTCTATTCAAAAGATCGAACGCAAAGGCGATGATGCCCTCGTGACCTTTGCCCTGCCAGACGACCTCGATATAGACAAAGGAACGATTGAGCGAGAGCTTCACCAGTCCTATCAACAAGAAATCAAACAACTGCGCAGTGAAGTCAAAGAACTCCAAGCCCTTCGCGCCGCCGATGCCAAAGAAATCGCCCTAGCTGCTCTAAGTCAACCACTTCCCAGCATCTTTAATCAAAATACAGGAAGCCAAACCATGACCGAACAAAACAACCAGCCCATCTCTGCAACTCCTGGCAGCTTTATCAACACGGGAGAAATGAATCTATCAGGCAGCACGATTAACCTCGGCACCATTAGCGGAGCCGTCACCAACACCATTAATCAACTTCAAGCCTCAAACACTCCCGATGCTTCTCAGCTTGCCGACCTGCTCACCCAATTAAAAAGCGCGATCGACTCCTCTGATCTCAAAGACGACGACCAAAAAGATGCGTTAGAACAAGTTGCCGCGATCGCCACGGTTGCCCAGAGCAAACAACCCGACGAAAAAGCAAGCGTGATGCGGAAAGCCAAAAAGATTTTAGATGCCACGATCGCCGCCCTTCCCAGCACCGCAACCCTGGTCGAAGCTTGCGCAAAATTATTGCCGACGATCGCTAAACTCCTCGGCATCCCCTTGTGACGAGTGCGATCGAGTTTCATCTGCGGTTCGATGCCCTGAAACTTAAATCAAATGATCTCACTCCTGAATCAGATGACCCTTGCCCCTGATTCAGATCATCTGCAACCTGGTTTGAGTGAGCTAACCCATCATTTAAACGACCCTCACCCCTGGTTTAAATCACCTAAAACACGATCGAACTCACCTAAACCATGATTTGAATCCCCTTCACCCCTCATTCAAACCCCCCGAAACATCAATCAAACCATCTACCCATAGAAAAGGAGCATCATCGCGACGCTCCTACAGAGATTTAAGAGGACTCGATCGCCAAAAACTACTCTTTTAACTCGACGGGCTTCGCTTTCCGAGGCTTGCGGAAATGCTCGCGCATCTCATCCACAATCGGCTCCAGTCCATTTGTGCTGACCCCACTCGTTTTGGCATAGTTATAGACTGTCAGCGCCGCCGTATAAGCTTCACTGCCCACCACCATACAGGTGTCGTCTATCATGTCTTGCAACTGAGTCAGGCTCATCAGCAAGCCACTGAGATCATGAAACAATTCGAGATCCTTCCGCATCTCATCCACATCAAAAGAACGGGGCAGAAAATCAGGATTGCGGTTGGCAACTTCGAGCGCGTTGGAGACAAAAGAGCGAGTCTTGTTTCCCATCTTTGGCAGAGTTGCACGTTCTTTAGACACTAAATCAACCAGAAACGGCAGACGCTTCTGAATCGTGGTGATAGCAGATGCGATCGCGTCTCGATCGTCTTGAGAAAGGGTGGCGCTAATTGACATCATGTGAGCGTTCCTAAAATTTGCGTACATAACACTTCTAATGTGATTCATGACACCAGTCATACGCAAAGGGGGCTGACCCCTCAGGGCAGACAGCCCAATTGAGGCTGTGTCAACTCCTACGATCGACATCCTCCTAAAGAAACGTAGACACTGCCGTCTTTAGCACTCAAAATGTAAGCATGTGCTTGCATAGAGAGAAATGACTTATTCAAATCGGGGAGCCAAAACAAGAGAACGACTACTCAGAGCCGCGATCGAGGTGTTTTCGATCGCGGGATTTGTCGGCGCAACGACCCGTGAGATTGCTCGTGTTGCTGGAGTCAACGAAGTCACCTTGTTTCGTCACTTCCAAAGCAAAGAGCAGCTTTTGGCAGCAGTTGCTCAACACATTACGGCTTTAAAGGCAGAGGCACTCGCTCACCAAGATGAATGGACGCAAGACCTCCAGCGCGATCTGCTGCATTACGCCCGACTTCACAACGCAATGCTAGAAGAAAACGAAGCCTTGATTCGGATGTTTATTGGTGAAGCAAAACGACACCCAGACGAAGCGCTTCAGGTTTTACAGCAAGCATTTTTACCCCTACGCGAACAGCTCATTGACTATCTCCGCGGTTGTGTTGACCAGGGAAATGTTCGTCCTGACGTAGACTTATCGGTTGCCGTTGATCAACTGACCGGACTGTTGCTTGCGGGAATGTTGCGCCGCCACGTCATGCCTGTTGAGCGAGGCTATTCTCCCGATCGCTATGTCGAAAGCTGCGTAGACCTAATCGTGCAAAGTCTCAGCCCTATCTCACGCGATGTGCGACGTTCTTGAAACACCTGCAAAGACCGCCCTCACCCTAGCCCTCTCCCAGCAGGAGAGGGAATAGAAATGTCCGAAAGTCCTTAGACCTCCTGCATGAATAGAATTCTCGATATAAACAGCGATCGAATCTCGCTCTGTTTGGGTCGGCTTGTGCCCCCTAAATCCCCCAAAATGGGCAGGGCTAATTTAAGGTCGAGAAAGAAAATATGTACCCCTTATCTTGCGTCGAGGCATCATTTGATGCTGAACGAAGACCCCAGCGTGTAGATTTTATCTGGTGACACCTAATCAGCCCTGCCAAAATGGGGGACTTTGAACCCACAGATCTTCTCAAAGTCCCCCATTTTGGGGGATTTAGGGGGCGTTTCAGGATTCATGCAGGAGGTCTCTTCTCCTTGGGGAG
>JBBRPT010000135.1:0-11227 GCA_038227635.1 Leptolyngbyales cyanobacterium
AATCGACTGCGCGGCGTGGGTCACGATACGGTTGCTTGGGTGATCTTTCTGAGTGTGGCGATCGACTTATTTGGCGATGGATTAATGATTGGCACCAGTTTGACGATCGCGCCCCACTTAGGGGTGAAACTTGCATCAGCGAGGGTTGTCGCTCATATTCCAGAAGGCTTTGTGACCAATGCAGAGTTCAAGAGTCAAAAGATGCCACGAACGGAGCGCTTTTTGCTATTGGCGGCATTGATCATTCCTGTTTGGTTAGGCGCAGCACTGGGCTATTGGGGTTTGCGCGGACAAGCGGATCTTCCCAAGCTCGTTGTGCTTGCTTTTACAACAGGGACATTGATCACGGCGATCGTCGAAGAAATTCTCCCTGAAGCCCATCAAACTCAGGATACAAACGGGTCAACTTTGACGTTTATCGGAAGTTTTGCACTGGCGATGCTATTTTCTGCCTATCTGGAGTAGATTTCCAGCATTGGATAAGGGCAGTCAAAGAAGCATAATTTGAGCAGTGTATCGCTGAACTCGTTCTGTGGTTGACCTGTTTCTGATGTTCCCTAGTCAAAAATAAGATTATGGTTTCGACTGATAATTCTAATACTATAGTTGGCTTATCTGATCAAGATGCGAATGGATTGTCCTCTACGATCGCACTCACCCGACTCAAGCAAGAAGGCTACAACGAACTGCCCTCGGCTCAATCTCGGCATCTCTGGGCGATCGCCTGGGACATGGTTCAAGATCCGATCTTCCTTTTGCTGGTTGGGGGCGGCATCATCTATTGGATTTTAGGCGATTTCCAGGAAGCTTTGATCTTGTTAGGTTTCGTCCTTTTTCTGATGGGGATTGGTCTCTACCAGGAAGGCAAAACTGAACACGCCTTAGAAGCCTTGCGCGATCTTTCGAGTCCTCGCGCTTTGGTGGTGCGGGATGGACAGCGGAAACGGATTGCGGGGCGAGACGTGGTTCGGGGAGATATCTTAGTGCTGGCAGAAGGCGATCGAGTGCCTGCGGATGCGATCGTGCTGTCTTATACGAATCTCTCCACCGATGAATCGCTATTGACTGGAGAATCTTTAACGGTTCGCAAAGTTGCTGCCCAAGGCAAGACGAAGATGGCGCGTCCAGGGGGTGACGAATTGCCGTTTGTCTATTCTGGAACCTTGGTGGTGCAGGGGCAAGGAATCGCTCAAGTCCAAGCGATCGGCGCTCAAACCGAGATGGGCAAGATTGGCAATGCCTTGCAAAACGTGAAGCCTGAACCCACTCCTTTGCAACAGGAAATGACTCGGTTGGTGAGCCGTTTGTTTGGCATTGCGCTATCGCTGTGTGTCGCGATCGTGATTATTTATGGATTCACCACAGGGAATTGGCTCAAAGGAGTTCTCGCGGGCATTACCTTGGCGATGGCGATTTTGCCGAATGAGTTTCCGGTCGTCGTGACGCTCTTTTTGGCGCTGGGAGCTTGGCGCATTTCTCGTAATCATGTCTTAGCGCGTCGGGCTGCTGCTGTCGAAACTTTGGGTTCTGCAACCGTTCTCTGTGTCGATAAAACTGGGACGCTGACCCTGAATCAAATGGCAGTACAGCAGCTATGTCCCCATAACCATTCAGAAAATTCTTATGATTTGAGCTTGCATTCCTCAGATCCACTTCCTGAGACGGTTCATGAATTAGTTGAGTTTTGCATTCTTGCCAGTCAACGAGATCCGTTTGATCCGATGGAGAAAGCCTTTAAGCAATTGGGCGATCGCTATCTGGCACATACTGAACATTTGCACAAAGATTGGAAGCTGTTGCGAGAATATCCGCTCTCACCGCATCTTCTCGCCATGTCTCACGTTTGGCAATCTGCTGATGGTAAACAATATGAAGTCGCGGCGAAAGGCGCACCGGAAGCGATCGCAGATCTCTGCCATTTCACGCCCCAACAGCAGCAAATTCTCACGGCTCAAGTCAGCAAAATGGCATCTCAAGGATTGCGTGTGTTGGGCGTTGCCAAAGCCTCTTTACTCGAAGCTCCACCCCCATTTTTGCCACCGCATCCCTCGCTCAATCCCAGTCACTTACCGGATCAACAACATGATTTCCCCTTCCAATTTATCGGCTTAGTAGGATTGTCTGATCCCGTGCGTCCAACGGTTGCAGCCGCGATTCAAGAATGTTATACCGCTGGGATTCGAGTGGTGATGATTACCGGAGACTATCCAGAAACGGCTCAAACGATCGCTCGACAAATCGGATTGCTGCAAATGGAAGCCGTCGTGACCGGAGCAGAATTGGACAAGATGAGTGATGCTAACCTTCAGCAGCGCATTTCAAGTACCAATATCTTTGCGCGAACAGTTCCCGAACAAAAGCTGCGGTTAGTCAATGCCTTAAAAGACAAAGGGGAAGTCGTGGCGATGACAGGGGATGGGGTGAATGATGCCCCAGCGCTCAAATCTGCCCAAATCGGTATTGCGATGGGAGAGCGAGGCACAGATGTTGCCCGCGAGTCGGCAGCGTTGGTGTTATTGAACGATGATTTTTCGTCGATCGTACAAGCGGTCAAACTCGGACGGCGAATTTTTGATAATCTCCGCAAAGCCATGGCGTATCTAGTCGCGGTTCACATTCCGATCGCGGGGATGTCTTTAATTCCAGTATTGTTTAAGTTGCCGTTAGTTCTGCTTCCCATTCACGTTGCCTTTCTTCATTTGATTATTGATCCCGCCTGCTCGATTGTCTTAGAAGCCGAACCCGCAGAACTCAATGCAATGAAACGTCCACCCCGCAACCCCAAGGAGCCATTGTTTGGTCGCAAAACGATTCGTCTAGCACTTTTGCAAGGACTGGGAAGCTCGGCGATCGTGCTGGTGATTTTTGGGATTGCAGTCTATCGCAAACAAGGCGAACTCGATGCGCGTACCTTAACGTTTACCACGTTAATTTTGGCAAATTTAGGCTTAATTCTGAGCGAACGTTCCTCATCACGCCTCAGTCTAAAAGTTCTCAAATCTCCCAATGCTGCGCTGTGGTGGGTGATTGGGGGCGGGTTGATTTTTCTAGTCCTCGTGCTTTACGTTCCGTTCTTGCGGCAATTGTTTAGCTTCTCTTTTCTGCATCCGATCGATCTTGCCATCTGTTTTGCGGGTGGAGCGATCAGCTTACTTTGGTTTGAGTCTCTGAAGCTTCTGAATCGACCTGCAAACACGAGATAGTAACTGTCCAAATCTTAATTCAAAATAACTTTGTGAGTGATTTGACCCTGAGCATCAATGTCGTAGATAATTGGAATTGCGGTTCCTAACTCAACGTTGACAATCTCCTCTTCAGATATATTTTCTAGGTGCTTAATGATGGCTCGGAGTGAGTTTCCATGCGCTGCAATCAACACAGGATCGCCTGTGATCAGGTGCGGCAAAATGCGATCGCAGAAAAATGGCACGGTGCGCTTCACGGTATCGGCTAAACTTTCGCCACCCGGTGGAGCAACAGCATACGATCGTCGCCAGAGTTGCACCTGCTCTTTGCCAAATTTCACGGCGGTTTCTGCTTTATTCAATCCTTGCAGTTCACCATAGTAGCGTTCATCCAGTCTGGAGGAGAGATAAACGGGTAGTTCCTGTGCGAGATCGCCTTTGTATTTGTCCCAGCCATGCCACTCCTCATCATCCACATCATGTTTGATGATAGGAATTCTGCCATCACAAATATCATCGACTTCTGTCAAGATAATGATTGCAGTTTCAATGGCTCGAAACAGCAGACTGGTGAAGCAAACTCTGACTCGATAATCTTTCAGTTTGCAGGCGGCGATCGTGGCTTCTGCTCGTCCCTGTTCGCCCAAGGGAACATCAACCCATCCTGTAAATCTATTCTCTGCATTCCAAAGGCTCCGTCCATGACGGATCAGAATTAATTTAGTCATTCGCTTTAGAGGTAATTCAACAACAGGTTCTCAAATGGCTTGTTTTTTTGCCAGCGATAAACGTTAAAATCGCGGCGATCGCTGGTCAAAATTCGCCCATAGCTTAGGGGCAAAGAAAAAGCCAGTGTCGGCAATAATCATAGGTCTTGCGATCGATTGAATCGTTCCTGAATGGCAGAGCTGACGATAGATTTGTAATTCGTTGAAATATCTGGATCTGCCTGAATGCAACCAATAAATTCAGTCTCTCTGAAAATTTCTAGCGCTGTTTTTCGAGGTGCTTCTAACTGATTGAGGTAAGCATTGAGAGCGGCTTCAATCACCGCTTTTACGTCTTTCTGGGCTGTTTTTTGCTGAACATAAGCCAGCTTTGATTCGTACTCTTCGTCTAATTCAATATTAATCTGCATGTCCCTTCTCCTATCAGTTACTTTTTCTCAACGATCGCCACTTCTTCATCGGTCAATCTATACAGTTCGTAACCGATCGCATCAGTCAGGCGATCGCGCCACATCACCACGCATTTTTACCAATACCTGTTTTAACAGTTCCAAGTCACTTGAACATATTTTATATATTTCTTCAGCGTCTATGTTGAAGTAATCGTGAGCCAATATATTTCTGATTCCTTTGATGCCCAACCAGGGAATTTCAGGATATCGATTCAAAAGATCAGTCCCAGCGACTTTTTCAAGCCTCTTAATATTTTCACTAATTGAAATCAGCATCATGCTAATTCCATCCAGCCGATCAAGTCCATTGTCATCACAAATAAAATCCTCAGGCGAGTTAATATCTATAAATCGCCGCTCAATTCTCCTAATTGCTTCGTCAATTTCAAGAAATAACTCTAAAAGAAGAAGGCGATTATACATAAATTGCTTCCCTGTCTATTCTTGCCTTTAAATAATTGTTCATACCGTGCCAATATCGAATCACATCGACTTTTTTGCCAAAATATAATTCTAATTCTGCTTTAAGGCTTGCACGTTTTAAGAGATCAGGTGCCATATCTACCACAATATCAATATCACTTTCGTTATGAGCTTGATTACGTGCCACAGAACCAAACACCCCAATGCGAGTTATATTATAGCGTTGCTCAAGTTCAGGTTTCAGATGGCGCAATTTTGTAATTACCTCAATATTTGTACTCATTTTGTGTCTCTTCTCTTTTGTTATTTGTCACGTCCTTCAACGATCGCCACTTCTTCTTCGGTCAATCCATACAGTTTGTAAACGATCGCATCAATCAACCGATCGCACCGCATCAGTTGCATTCGGCACGATCGATGAAGCTCTAATGAACTATCCAGCGGTTCACAGTATTTCTAGTTATAGCTCCAAAATACAAGTTTCAAACCCAGACTATTGGGGTGGTGATGTCACTAGAGCGCCAGCGTGTCAAAAATGTCATGTAGAATCTGTGCAGAATGAATCAACTGCCGTTGTTCGATCTCATTGAGGGTAAGATTGACCGTCTTAATGACACCTTTTTCATTCACGACAGAGGGTAGGCTGAGACAAACATCACGAATGCCATAGAAATCATTCACCAGAGAGCTAACAGTGAGGACGCGCTCTTGTCCATGCAGGATAGCTTTGACAATTTCAGTCGCTGCTAGTCCAATGGCGTAGGAAGTCGATCCTTTGCGTTTGAGGATTTCATAGCCAGCATTCTTAACCCGCTCAGAAATCTCATCTAGTTCGGCATTGTCTGGTGCAGGGCTGTTTTCTCGATCGTACAAAGGCATTCCGGCAATGTTCACCTTGCTCCAAACAGGCACTTCACTATCGCCATGTTCGCCAATGATGTAAGCATGAACACTGTGGGGATCAATACCCATCTTCTGTGCCAGCAAAGTCCGAAACCGGGCAGAGTCGAGTACTGTCCCAGAGCCAATCACTCTAGCAGCCGGAAAACCGGAGAGCTTTAGCGTCACATAGGTCATGATATCTACCGGATTGCTCACAATCAGTAGCGTGGCATCGGGACAATATTTGACGACATCGGCGATCAGGCTCTCAAAGATGGCAACATTGCGAACCACCAGATCCAGGCGGGTTTCTCCTGGTTTCTGACTGGCTCCAGCCGTAATAATCACTAAATCTGCATTCTGCCCGACATCAGCAACAGTACCCGCTTTAACCTCAACAGGTGCGACAAAAGGAACGCCGTGCATCAGATCCATGACCTCTCCCTGAAGCCGCTCTGTCTGAGTATCTTGAAGAATCAACTCATCAAAACAGTTCTGGATCATCATGGAATAAGCGCACGCCATTCCTACCTGTCCAGCACCAATAATCACACCTTTGCGAGGACGGATGCTAACTTTAGTTTCAGCACTGAGATTGGGCGTAAAAAGGGTTTCAAACATAGTGATTAGGCTCCTGCAATAGTTTCTAACTAATGATGCACTTACCAGGAGAGGAGCGCCCGGAATTGAGGTGTTTTCTTCAGTTGATGTTCCTGCATCCGCGCTAAGACATCATCTAGAATCATCACGGCTTCAGCAACGAACAAACCCTTGTTGAGCATGACGCACTCAGCCCGCTCTGCCATTGCTGCATCCGTCATTTCTGCTCGTGAGGGAATGCCCTTTTTCACCAGGTTTTCTAGCACCGGAGTTGCCCAAATCACCGGAATAAATCTGAGCCATAATCGCGATTTCGCGGCATCCCTAACGCGGAGTAATTAAGCTCTTGATCATGTTCTAGAGTGGAAACCACCATAAGATAACCTCTTAAAAAACTGCGCTAAAACTCTATTTTGTTTTGCCATAAGAACTTCCAGGTAGGAAACGGATTGAAGCAAAAGAAAGTATTCTTTTAGGACTACCGTAGAGCGTTAGCTGAGATCTGGCACCCGATTAAAACGCCCTCGTGGCTAGCATTCACCCGCCCGTGATTGAACATGGTCTAACGGTGCGAAGTCCACTCAAGGGACTGAACGAGGAGGATTGAGGCAATTCAGTCCATTTCAATGGACTTCGCAAGGCTAGCCCGGAATTCCATTCACGGGCGGGACACCATCGCAGTGAAGAAACGGGTGCCAGATCTCAGTTAGAATACAAAATGCGTGCATCGAACCAGCAACTACTCGGCACAGCTACTCTCTTGAAGCAGAGAGGGTCTGCCACTCTTGGACAAAGGATGGTGACACAGATAGCTGAATGTCCTCACTACCGATCGCTGGCAGCGTCAAGCTGAGAGGAACTGCTGGCTGCAACTGTGTTAACAACGGCTGAATATCATACTCTCCGACATTAGCTTCGGGAGCAGATAAATCGGTAAAAATAAGGCTGGAGTTATCAGCAGCAGTCAATACTGCACCCATGGAATTAGTCAACAACAAGGGTTTACTGCGATCGATTTCGACGACCCCAGGGAAACCCACTAAACGTAATTCAAGACTCGTCTTACCATTGGGAGAAACCCGTTTAAAGGCGATCGCCTGCCAGCTATTTCCGTGCTGATCTTTGAGGGTTTGTCGGGATTGGTAAACCATTTGTCCTGGGGCTTCTTCCAGTTGTCGAATGGCGGCGACTGCATCGGGAGTCGTGCCTATCCCTAACCCCAAAAATACAGTCAACGCTAGGCTTGCCAGTAATAGAAACTGAGCAAGTATTTTTCTGATGATATATCCGATCATGAAAATCCCTCTTTTTGATTAAATCTTACTTTTCTAAAGGTTCTCCTGCCGCTTTCCAACCTTGAATGCTAGGGGAAAAAGCCCGGACATTAGTATGTCCTAACATTTGTAACGTCATGACTCCCATTGCGGTTCGATAGCCTGTTGCGCAATAGAGAATTACAGGGCGATCACTAGGAATTTTATCAAGATTGGCGATTAAGGTTTGCAAGGGGATGTTGATGGCATTTGGAATGTGACCGGAGCGATATTCAGAAGGCTGTCTGACATCAATCAATGTGGCATTATCGCTCTTGACAATACTTTTGAGAGCGTCTGTATTTGCGATCGCGTAATAATCGCTAGGCAGAGAAGTTAAAAAATGATCGATCGCTTCTGATAATTGAGCTTCGGGCATTGAATTAGCAGCGGTGACTGGCATGGGTGCTATCTCCAAAGTCCAAATAAACAGTAACGTTCCCAGTAATAATGTCAGAAAAGGTCTCTTCATACTGCACCATTTGTCATCATCTGACTCAAAATCTTTTGGACAATTTGCACTCCTGTCACAGCTTAAATCCACAGGGTAATGGGGTGGAAGAAGCTGAGATAGGGCTTGAGTGCTGCTAGACTATCAAAACTCATAACGGTTATCTCCACAGCTTTTGAGTCTATGAAATTTGCTCGATCTTGAAGATGAAGATTGCTTGATTTGAATTAAAAACGCCGATCTCCAATTTCTATCCTGACAGGCTGTTGGGTTATTTACTGGATGAATTGGATGAATTGGATGAATTGATTGAACACGTTACAAAACTTAAACCACTAGCAGTTTTCTTTCTCCTTCTACCTGACAATAGAGGCTAACACCAACAGTAATACGATCAGCAGAGTTTGAATGCCTAGCCAGCCTGCAAGCGGAAGCGATTTGATCTAGGTGGAAGCGATCTTCCCCACCGTGAGAGGCAAGACCCTAAAAAGTCCTTTCATTATGAATCTCCCCGTTTAGCTGCAAGGTGGCTACTTGAACCAGGCTTGCTGCCACTGCTGCATTTTCTCGATCTCAACCGTCTGACTTTTAATAATGGACTGTGCCAAAGTGCGAATTTCGGGACGAGTTTTCTGATTCAGCACCATCTGAGCCATATGAACTGCCATCTGATGATGAGGGATCATCTGATGGATGAATTCTTTGTCAAAGTCTGAAGCATTCTTGAGAGCAATGAGGTCAGTATGCATCATGCCATTTTGGGTCATCATTCCCTGCCCCATGCCTTGACCACTACCCATCATGCCTCGACCACTATCCATCATGCCTGCTCCCATGTCTACCTGTGGCACCTCCTTGCTATACCAGGCTTTGTACCAGCCACGCATTTGTTGGATCTCGCGGGTCTGATCCCGCTTGATTGCTGATGCCAATTTTTTAACCTCAGCATGTTTGGCACGAGTCAGTGCCAAGTTTGCCATCTCCACTGCATCCTGGTGATGGGGAGTCATCATCTCAATGAAATGCCGATCGGGTCGAGTCATCATGCTGCTCTGGGGAGCAGGGACTTGAGTTCTGGCGGGATGATCTGGATGAATTGATTGAGCCTGGGTGCGATTTGCAATCAGTAATCCTGCCAAACCACCGCTCGTTAATAGCCCTACAAAACTATAGATAATCGTCTTCTTGTTCATGGTTTTATTGACCTACCTATGTGAGCGGAACGAATGTCTCTATTTCTACTACTATCCTGACGGACTGTTGGGTTATTTGCTGAATGAATTGCATGAATTGATTAAGTATGTTGCAAGACTTATTGTCGCTATGGATTCTTTTTTTCTTGCCTCTTTGATCTGAATTCCGGTGTTTCTAAATGCAAGTATCTTCTCGTTACCAAACTCCAGCTTAGTAACCAAGGGGTCGATCGTGATGGGGTAATCGAGAAGCTCAGTACGACCACTGCCAATTGAGGATCTCAGGCATATCTTTTCCGTGTTGTGTGATGTATTGCCTGTGATCAATCAGCTTGTTGCGGAGAAGCTGTTTGGCTTGAGCACCGATCGCTTGGAGTTAGGGGACGCAATGACCTCTTTGTTCGTGGAGTTCCGACAGGCATACTTGCTGAACTCATGACACAAACTCATATTCAATCCTTGAGTGTTGTGGTGTCGAGAGAGAAAAATTGAAGTCTGTCTGTGGTGAGATGATCAGGGGTGAGGAATGGGGGAGAGTGCAAACAAATTTAGGTTTGTCATTGAGGTGTACTTTCTATGCAACTGCCGCTAGTCGCCCCTGCTCCGCTAGTTGCCCGTCACGCCGAAGCTTTTCGGAGATTGTTCAACGATGAACGTACCTATGAGAATTTCCAGACCTACTTAACCGGGCTAATTGTGCTGGAGAACAAAAGCTTGAGTAACATTAGTCGCTGTACGCTGAAGAGCGCAGATAAGACCAATCTATCGCGATTTCTGAGCGAGTCGCCGTGGAAGAGCGAAGCGATGAATTCCCACCGGATTCAGTATTTGTTAGCTCAGACCGTGAACATGCGGTTAGACGGGAAGCAGTCGTGCTTCCTGATTGATGATACGTTGTGTGAGCATGTGGGAAGTTTGTTTGAGTATATCGACCGACATTACAACCATAGTGACAGCAGCTATCCGCTCGCGCATAACTTAGTCACGAGTCACTATCGCAGTGGGGCAGTGCGGTTTCCGGTCGATTGTGAGATCTATCGTCGCTATGAAGACTTGACCCAATGGGAGCAATTTATTGCCAAGCACTTTCCAGACCAAGAGATTCCACCCACGACCCAAGCCCGACAGACGTTACACAAGCAGTTCGACCCAACCTTGTTAGAAGACCCAGAATTTGCCAAGTTGCACGAGCAGTTTCGCACGAAGTTGACCATCGCGCATGAGTTACTGAAGCAGGCAATTGAGCATGGACTGCCGTTTGCCACGGTGTTGATGGATAGTTGGTATCTGACCACTGAATTTGTCGAGCAACTAGCAAATCACAATAAACAATGGGTGAGTTTACTCAAGCGCAACCGCAACTTATCGATGCAGGGATTTCAATTGCGAGATGCACAGGGGCAGTCCATTCCTCTGCCTGCAAACGGGGTGATCAAAGTCGAAGATTTAGTCCCGTTGATTCCGGCAACTGCTTATCGCCAAGTGGAAATTGATGACCGCAGGTATTGGTGCTTTAGTGTTTGTACTCGGCTTTCTGGGATTGGCAAAGTGCGTTTGGTGATCAGCTTTCAATCGGTTGACCTGACCACCTCCTATGCCGTTCTTGTCACCAATCACACCGATTGGAGTGCCCAGCAAATCTTATCGAAGTACTTGCAGCGCTGGACTATCGAAACCTTCTATCGAGATGGAAAACAACTGCTAGGACTCGACCAGTATCGCGTCCGTTCACTTTCAGCCATGCAATCCCATTGGTGTTTAGTGTTCGTGGCATACTCGTTGCTGCATCTCGCTTGTTTAGCATTATCGTCGAAGCCGCCCAAAGGCAAGCGCAGGGCTTACCCCATTCAAACCATTGGGGAAGTCATACGACAACAAGGGCAAGCGTTGGTTGAACAATTAATCTTGTTTGCTCATGACCAGCTCTTGCAAGGACAGGCGGCAGCACAGGTGTTCACTAATTTGTTTGCTAAGCAACAGAAGCAATTCTCGCATTCATA
>JBBRPT010000136.1:0-11205 GCA_038227635.1 Leptolyngbyales cyanobacterium
ATCAGCAAAGAGCATTAAAGCCCCCTCACCCTGAGCGCTTATGGATTGGTGGAAAAGACTTCAGAAAAACCCGTTGGCAAAGTTTGGAGCGTTGTTGCTGCTGGTGTTTTACCTGTCAGCGATCGCGGCTGAACTGGTTGCTCCCTACGATCCCTACGTGTCTCAAACTGATGGGGCATTGTTGCCGCCTACTCAGATTTATTGGAGCGATCAGGGTGGAAAATTCATTGGTCCTCATGTCTACCCGACGACTCAGGGTGCGGTAGACGTGCAAACAGGCGATCGGCAGTTGAAGGTCAATCGAGCAAAGCCGTCTCCGATTCGACTGTTTGTGCCGGGAGATGACTATCGTTTCTTTCAGGTTCGGCTACCGTTGCCAACTCGGTTCTCGCTCACCGACCCTAAGTTTGAAGAGATCGAGTTGTTTCCCGGCATTTCTGGCAATTTGCATCTATTTGGCACTGCAGGAGACGGCAAATTCAACATCCTGGGAACGGATGAACAGGCGCGAGATCAGTTCAGTCGCCTCGTGTATGGCGGACGAGTGAGTTTGAGTATTGGACTGGTCGGAATCGCGATCGCATTTCCGTTAGGGATGTTGGTCGGGGGCATCTCTGGCTACGCGGGGGGATGGCTCGATAGCGTGTTAATGCGCTTTGTCGAAGTGCTGATGACGATTCCTGACATTTATTTATTGGTGGCGTTGGCGGCGGTTTTGCCTCCAGGGTTGACGAGTGCCGAACGGTTTTTGCTGATTATTTTGATTACGTCGTTTATTCGCTGGGCAGGGTTAGCGCGGGTGATTCGCGGACAGGTGCTCTCGATTAAAGAACAGGAGTTTGTCCAGGCGGCGAGAGCGATGGGCGGAAAGCCTCTCTACATTATCATTCGGCACGTTTTGCCTCAGACAGCGACTTACATCATTATTTCAGCGACGCTTTCGATTCCGAGTTTTATCGTGGCAGAATCGGTGTTGAGTCTGATCGGGCTAGGCATTCAACAGCCTGATCCGTCTTGGGGAAATATGCTGACGCTGGCGACGAATGCGTCGATTTTAGTGCTGCAACCCTGGCTGATTTGGCCTCCTGCACTGTTGATTATTTTGACGGTGTTGGCGTTTAACGTGTTGGGTGATGGGCTGCGAGATGCCCTCGATCCTCGGAGTTTACAGCGATGACTCCCGCGACGCGTGAGCTTTATCCTCCTCTAGAACCCTATGACACGGGCACTCTGCGAGTATCAGATTTGCATACGATTTATTTTGAGCAGTCGGGAAACCCTCAAGGCAAGCCCGTTGTCTTTTTGCATGGCGGACCGGGTGGCGGCAGTTTGCCTATTTTTCGGCAATATTTCGATCCGGCAACGTGGCGGATTGTAATCTTTGATCAACGAGGCTGTGGTCGCAGCACGCCCCATGCTGAACTGAGAGAGAACACAACCTGGGATTTGGTCAGCGATATTGAGACACTGCGATCGCACCTCAAAATCTCTCAATGGGTCGTGTCAGGCGGCAGTTGGGGCAGCACGTTATCGCTGGCGTATAGTCAAACTCACCCCGATCGCTGTCTGGGTTTAATTCTGCGGGGCATTTTCCTGCTTCGACGTAAAGAGATTCTCTGGTTCTATCAAGAGGGCGCAAGCTATCTCTTCCCTGATGCCTGGGAGGACTATTTGAAGCCGATTCCCGTCGAAGAACGCAGTGATCTGATATCCGCTTTTTATCGTCGTTTGACCAGCGATGATGCCCAAGTTCGTCAAGAAGCGGCTCGCGCCTGGTCAGTCTGGGAAGGCAGCACCAGCAAGTTGATTCCTGACCCTAATTTGCAGAGCCGATTTGCCAATGCCGGATTTGCCGATGCATTTGCGCGAATTGAGTGCCACTACTTCGTTAACCGGGGTTTTCTGGAGCCAGATGACTACCTCTTGCAAAATTGCGATCGCATTCGCCATCTCCCAACTGTGATTGTGCAGGGACGTTATGATGTCGTCTGCCCCATGACTTCTGCTTGGGACTTGCACAAAGCCTTACCAGATGCCGAGTTGGTCGTCGTTCCTGATGCGGGGCACTCGATGATGGAACCTGGAATTCGCAGTGCATTAATTGAGGCAAGCGATCGTTTTGCTCTCGATTCCTAGTCTGTAAACGCCCGTCCTGCCCTCTTTTTCCCTCGTCCCATAAGTATAAGTAGATTAAATGGGCAAGATTTATTACGAATCCCGTTCATCCCAAAGGTGAATTGTAGGTTTTAACTCATAAGTTTTCCCGTAGTATCAGAATTGAAGCTGACTCACAAAGCAAGCCTTTTACAGGCAGCGCCTAAAGTCAAGCTTTCAAATGGCTTCAACGCCGTTTCTATTTATAGAGAGGACTACCGATGGCAACTTTTAAAGTCACGCTGATTAACGAAGCCGAAGGGCTAAACACCACGATCGACGTTCCCGAAGATGAGTATATTCTCGACGCTGCTGAAGAGCAGGGTTTAGACCTTCCTTACTCCTGCCGTGCGGGTGCTTGCTCTACCTGCGCTGGCAAAATCACGGCGGGCACGGTCGATCAATCTGATCAGTCTTTCTTAGATGACGACCAGATTGAAGCCGGATATGTGCTAACCTGCGTGGCTTACCCCACCTCTGACTGCACCATCAAAACGCATCAAGAAGAAGAGCTGTACTAACGATTCTCTCCTGAGACAGAGAGCCTTCCCGTTTCTCTAGGCTCTTTGTCTAAGGCAGTCTTCAGAGTTGCTTAATTCAGACGTTTGAGAAACCACAGGTTACACTGATTAGGTCAATTGCAGGAGCGTCTCATTGATGTTTCTGCTTTGTTGTATTGCCGTTATTTTCCAGATTGATGCTAGAGCCTGGAACCCTATGGACGCGGGTTATCAATCAGACACAGCACGCATTAGACTGTGGAGCGCTGCGATCGATTCCAACTCACCATGAGATCATTGAGCAAGATGGCGTGCATTTTTTGGTGCGGATTTTAGTAAATCTGGCGCGTAAAGAGAAAGCAGCCCAACAGCAAGCACAAAAAACCATCATTTCGGGAGAAGTGATCAATCCTTTTTTACCTTACGAAGAAGACTTGTTTGTTGCCGATTTATCAGAAACCCACCTGTGTTTGTTAAACAAGTTCAACGTCGTAGACTATCACTTGCTAATCATTACACGGGCGTTTGAGGAACAAGAACGGTTATTAACGCTGCAAGATTTCACAGCACTATGGACTTGTCTGGTGGAATATGACGGATTGGCGTTTTATAACGCTGGTAAGAATGCAGGAGCAAGTCAGCCTCACAAACATTTGCAGCTGGTTCCGTTGCCTCTTTGGTCAGGAGATGGGTCGATCGCGATCGAGTCTTGGTTAGCTTTAGCCGAGTTTGAAGGAGCTACAGCAACGATTCCTAAATTGCCGTTTGCTCATAGGTTAATGCGCTTACCGAGTGAGATGCAGTCGCCGATAAAAGCGGCTGAAGAAACGCTCTCCCGCTACAGTACGCTCCTGACTACACTAGGGTTGCAAGCAGGAGATGCTTATAATCTGTTAGCTACCCGAAACTGGATATTAATCGTGCCACGATCTCAAGACAGTTTTGCGTCAATTTCGGTCAACTCTCTAGGGTTTGCAGGCAGTTTATTTGTGCGCGACGAAGCGCAAATGCAAATTCTCAAAGACCAACAGCCAATGACAATTTTGACTCAAGTAGCGGTGCCGATCGATCAGGATGCGAGTGAATTGGATGTGACCCAGCCGACATGAATATGCAAAAGGATTGACGTACACTAGACAACGGCATCCGCCTTGTTTGGACACACCCATGCTAGATCCTGTTAGAACCCTCAGCATTTTTCAACGACAGCCTGATCCTCAGATCTTCTCAGCAGGGCAAACTGTTTTTCAGGAAGGAGATCCGGGAGACTTTATGTATGGCATTCTTGAAGGCGAGATTTCTCTATCCGTGAATGGCAAAACTGTAGAAAAGATCGTGCCAGGTGGCGTGTTTGGCATTGGTGCCCTCGTGAGTTCAGGCGTGAGGACTTATACCGCGATCGCCAAAACCGACTGCAAGCTTGCATTTTTAGATGAAAAGCGATTTCTATTTGTCGTTCAAGAAACCCCGTTTTTTGCGCTCGAAGTGATGAAAAGCTATTCTGAGCGGCTTAATCGTCTTGTGAGACACTTGGTCGATAAACTCATTGTCTAATCAATCTCCTGATTAATGGCACTTTAAACTCGCTCCTCAAATGGTCTAAACCAGCGCTGAACCGTATAGACTGGCGAGACCCACTATCGGAATAAGGAAAATTTAATGCTGCTGTCTCGGATATCGCAAAACAAAAGCAACGCGATCGAGAGAATCTTTGAATGCGAAGAAGATCACTTCTGACAAATGCGAAGTTAGCAGAAGAAAACGAAGAAGGTTTTTGACTCGCTTCGTGAGAAAAAGTGGCTTATCTTTAACGTGAAGGAATCACGAAACGGTTTGACAATCTCGTTGCTAATGACGCTATTAATTTAACGGTGAACGCTAGAATTATTTGTGAGTTGCTCAGTAAGAATGAAGCTGGAAGACGACTCCGATCAATATATTATGCAGATTATATAACCCTATGCAGACCCCTGAGAACAGCTTCAGCTTCTTGATGATTCGACAATAAACCAGCGTTCTATATAATTTTGTGGTGCTGTATGTGAGAGAGCTTAGGCGGCTACAGCAATTCATACCACGGGAACACTATCAGCTTTGAATCGGTCGGGTATGATGGCACAAACCTTCTGACTTTTCTCCATCGGCTCCCTATGATTAAGAATTCCAAGACTAGTTCAGTAGTAATGCTGTCTCTGATTGGGCTATTTGGGCTGTTCAATCAAGCCTCGATCGCTCAGATGAAACCAGACAAACTAGGCGAGTTGTCATGGTGGCGATCGAAGGTGAAAGATCAGGCACAGTCGAGTCAAAGACAGCGATATAAAGGTTGTCTATTTGGAGACTCGATTTCGTCGGGGTTGGGCAACACGTTAGGCAAAGATAGGGCTAATTTCGCGATGGGCGGCTTAAGCACCGTGTCACTGCTAGAACAACTAAAAACCTTAAAAGCCGCAAATGTGCAATGCCAAAATGTGATGATTGCGATCGGCACCAATGACGCTTGGTACGCCATTCGCAACGATGAATTTGTGAGCAATCTTGAGCAAATCATCTTGCTTACTCGCTCAATGGGCGCTAGTCAAGTTACGTTAACTCCCGCGTTTTATTCAACGCTTGAGGCAAGCCACAACCCTAACGTCGCTGGAACGGTGGAGCGTGTCGAAGAAATCAACGCCCTGATTCGTCAAGTGGCAGATGTCGAAAGTGCTGCGATCATTGATGAAGGACTCGAACCCCTGTTTAACGATCGGAGTCTCAAACAAGAATTGACGTTTGATGGGGTTCACTTAAATGAGAAAGGTCAAAAAATATATAAGAAAGTAGTCGTGAAAATTTTGGATACTAATTCCTGATATCTGTCACTGTTCCCACTCCAGTAAATTTCACTTAGAAGCAGCCCAGTAGAAATAGCGAAAGTAGCTTCTCAGCTCTGGATATGAGTTAATGATGGAATTGACAACAGTCCGGGCAGCTTTTCTGTCAAAAAACTGCTCATCAATCAGGGTGCAACTACTAAACAAAAGCATGAGATGGATGACTCTGTAGAATGGCTACAAAGCTTGACCGAAGTGGGATTTGAAAGCCCCAGGCGAAATTTTGTAGTTGCGTACGTAGGCGTGTGATTTGAGATCATTAGACTTCTTGCGAAAGTCAAGAAGCTGCTTCTAGAGCCAATTTGTTCTTGAGTGCTAATTCGTAGTTGTACAGCCCTGCAATCAAGTTGAAGCGTAAGCCAAAACGTTTTCGACGATTGCGGTATCGCTCTGATAAAATCCGCCAGATTTTGAGGCGACGATTGACGTGCTCGGCAATCACTCGTCGTTGAGCTAAAGTGCGGTTGGAGCGGCGGTCTGCTTTGTCCAAGGTTGCATGTTTCGGCTTCTTTTTGGGCGTTTGACTGTTTGCATGGAGTTTGAGAACGCCTTGGTAGCCCTTGTCGGCAAGCAGTTGAGTCTTCGGCTTCAGGGGTAAGCGGCTTTGCCTGAAGACCCGAAAATCATGAACCCTGCCCTTGGCGTGAGCCGTACAGATAATTGCTCCGGTGGCTTGGTTAACCCCTACTTGGGATTTGAGCGTGTGCCGCTTCTTCTTACCGGAGTAGAATTGTCGCTGTTTTTTTTTGGACGTTCCACTGGGGTTTCCGTTACATCAACCACGAGAACTTCGATCTCACAGTCCGCTGCATGGAGTGCCTTCTTTCCCGGCAACGCAAATCGTCCTGACCGAATCAGCGCTAATTCGACGGCTCGAATCGTTCGATGCGCCGTTGATTCATCCACTCCCCACCACTGAGCAAGATGAAAATAGGTGCGGTATTCTCGCCAATACTGCAACGTCATGAGGAGTTGGTTCGGGATACTCAACTTCGAGGGTCTACCCGGTTTGCGCTTCTGTCGAGCTTTTGCTTCTAGTACCGTTACCATTTCAGCAAAGGTCTCCGGGCGAATTCCGCACAGGCATTTGAAGGCTTCGGGTTTGAGATCTTGGACTTGTTCGTAGGTCATTCGCTTTGCCTCTTTGACCTACTTGTACTGATTTTTCAGACTTTTGCAAGAAGTCTATTCTCGATTAGGGCACTCTCAGAAGAGGCGAGCGCCTAAGACTCGCTACAGCGAGGTATAAACGAATGAAAACGTTTCACGGCAGTCAAAGCCTAAAACTGTCAGCCCAAGCAAACACTCCAGCATCCTGTTTCCCAGCACGGTCAACTGCCCAAGAGCCAACAGCACGCTTTTTTCCTAGTTACTTCTGGGTGAGGAGCGCCAAGCAGGCAACCCAGAAAAGCCTCCAGACGTTGGGTCTCGTGCTAGCAGCGTTCTGCACACCAGGCATTTTGCTGCTACCTGGAGTTGCTCAACCCTCAACCGACGAATTACAAGCAACCTATCGCGCTGCTATTCAAGATGCTGCGTTAGTCGAGCCGGAAAAAGACGTGGATACGCTCATTCCGATTACCCCAGACAATCCTCTCCTGGTGTGGAATACAACCAAGACGCAAGTCTTAGTCGTCACCTGGAAAAGCCAAAGCGTTTATGAGCGTTACCTCAAACCCAACACCCAGAGTTCTAACCGAGAAGACCAACTCCTCTGGGTTACGGTTGCACCTCAAGTTCAGGACTTCTGCCACCGCTATTTGCACCAGCATCCGCACGCCACTGAAGCCGATTTGACACTCCGCTTAAAGCAATATCTAGGTCTAAATCCTAGTTGGGAGTACGATCGATTCATCGAACTCTGGGTAAGCCCCCAAGATCTCTTTCGCCCCTGTGTGAACCCAGACATTAGGCAGCGACAATGCCCGCTCAATTTTGCAGGAGTGCCGCCTAAAGTGACTGGTCGTACCAAAGGATCTGGCATTCAAGACTATCAGTCCTTTTATCAAACGCTGTACTTCAGAAGTATTCGGGCAGCACTTCAACCTTGGACAGGGCTAGGGTATACCTATGATTGGGGAAGCCCCATCAGTCGCGTGGGAGCGAGTGAACTTATTTTAGTACCCGGAGCCACCTATGCTGTGAAACAAGCGGTGCCGACGCTGCCGTATTGTCAATCGGCAACTCCTTAAACCTGGCTCTTGCTTAGCACTCGCTTTTGCCTCAAGCGCAGCACCTTAGACCGAACCGAGATCTCGCCTAACGACGATCGCTTTGACCATTCCTTAGACCTGTGGAAAGCATTGCTAAAGGAGCGGTAAAGTTATCTTGAATCTGAGTAACTGAAATCGAGAGAGTTATGATGAACGTGCGAGCACTTTTTCGAGCTGCTAGAGTTAGCGATGCTTCGTCGCCCTATGACACCATTCACCTGAAGGTTTTTTATCCAGCCCAGATGTCAGGCAACGACCAAAACCAAAATCTGGGTGAAGCTCCTGCTGATTCTCAAGGGTCTCCTTTTAAGGTCGTCATTTTTTTTAACGGCATTAACTGTGGTTCCGAACTATATCAGTGGCTGGCTGTGAAATTGGCAGAGCGTGGACTTGTCGTCGTCACATTTTCCTGGGTTGCTGAGAACTTACCTGGAATGGTGGCTCTCACGCCGGGTGTGGATATTAACAGATTGAGTCCAAGCTCGTATGGTCAAGGACCCACAGCTTCTGCTTTGACAACCCTGCTGACAGCGTTAGAGCGTTTACACGCTGAAGGGGCTTTGGCAGGCTTGCTTGACTTAAACCACATTATTTTAGGCGGTCATTCTGCTGGGGGCAGGGTTGCCATCGAAAGTGCAGACCCACGGTTTTTCCTACAAGTTAGAGCAGCTTTTGCCTATGGTGCCCATACGGCGGCGATCGTCCAGTTAGGGTATGCAGCGGGCACCATCTTATCTTTGCCTGATGTCTTACCTCTGCTGTTGATAGGAGGCACCTGTGATGGAGTCATTGCTCAGAGTAGCCGTCTCTATGGAGTAACTTGGGAAGACGCTACGACTCCAGTTAGTCGCACCTTTCAGGAGGCGATCACGGGTAGCAGACGGGATAGTTATTTGCTTCTTTTGGAAGGAGCAAACCATTTTTCTGTTGCTGATCCATTCGACCCCACTACGGGTAGCTCATTTCTAGACTTTCCCGCTACTCAACCAGAAGACCAACTGCGAACGTTGATGGCGGAAGTAATTGGTTTATTCATTGATGCTCATGTTCGTTCTCAAGCAACTGCTTTAGAAGCTCTCAGTCAACTATTAACCGCCAACACTTCTTTAGTAGCATCCTTTGAGAGAAAGTAGGTCGCGGTCTCAAGACTGGGCTTTTGAGAGCTAGTATGAGCCTGGTTGTATGGGTTGCTGGTAGTCAGTGGAAGGCAATGAAGTAGCTCTACAAATCTGCTTTGAAAACACTCAAGCACGACCCTGACTGATAGTTCTTAAACCACGCCCTAACCTAGAGACAAAGCCTGATGACTACTGAGCCGTTGGTAGACCGTTGCCAGCGCCGTTTCATCGCCCACATTTCCCGGGAATAAGACCACAGGCAAATTAGGGAATTGAGGGTGATTGGCGGGAGTCTTAACCATCGAAACGCCTGCTAAAACTTGCCCTAAAAGACTAGCAGTTCTCAATGCCAACCCCCGACTTAACGTGTCGTTTGAGGTGATGCCACCTTTACTGATCAAAAAGCCCACATCTGCTGGAAGCTGTTGCAGCACCTCCATTAACAGTGCTGACACCGCTTCACCAAACTCCAATCGCGTCTGAGCGCTGTCAAATGTCAGCTCTTGCCGACTTGTAAAAATCACAGGCGTTTTGCCAGCTCGGTGAATTTCATATACCTTATCAACGGTTTCAGTCAGCAAACTAGAATCATCCAGTCCGTTGATTAATCGCGTCACGTCTATCTCAACGCCCACGGCTCCCGGTTGCTGTAAAAGGACGGACAACTGCTCGGTTGTTTTTTTGACATGAGAACCGACAATCACCGCTCCTGGCTTGCCTCCTCGCACATATTGCGCCATCGTTTCGGGCGAGACAGGCTGGGGAGGCAAGTTCGCCAGCGCAGTCAATAGACTGGCGGCACTGCGAAACAGAAATCGCTTGCCCTCAGATGCGGCAGTCAGCACAGCGGTTGCAAAGCGATTCAAATCGTCTTGGGTCTCAGCATCGACCACGCAGCATTGATTATTGTGTAAGTGCATCAGGCGATCGCGCAGCAAACTATCTTCAGAATCGCGCACGCTCGATCGTAGGTCTGCCAACAAAAATCGTGTCACCTGAGATGCGCGAATCTTGCCGTGAGTCTTCTCTTCGACATAATCAGGTAAGTAGCTGTGCTCATAACCAAACACTGAGTCTCGCGCAAACTCAGTCTGATGCACCGGAGTATCCACTCCATTCACCTTGAGATAATGCACACTCTCGCGGGTAATTCGTCCTCCTTCAAAAAAGGCAGGAACCAGGAAATGAGCGTCAAACGAGCCGAGTGCTTCGACGATTGCGTCAGTCTCGATCGGATAGTGTCCACGTAGAGTCGAGTCGGATCTGCTAACGACCAAAAAATCTTGAATGCCTTCTAGCAGTAGGGCTTGCTTGAGATTGTGACAGACTTCTTGCGTGATGGCAGCGGCTTTGTCGGGTGCCAGTGCTCGCGTATTCGTGAGAATAAAGAAAATTGGTGCCTCGTCTACCAGCCCTAATCGAAGGGTCTCAACATCCCACTGCATCAACAGCAAACAACTGTGAACCGTCTGCGAACCCGTGGGGTCATCATCAAGAACGATAATCTTGGGTCGAGTATCCATCGCTCACCTGGCAGTCTTTCATCGCTCAATCTACCAGGAAACGATCGCTAAAAAATAAGGGATGAAAGATGAGAGATGAACGTTTTCTATTCTGCACCTCTCATCCTTCATTCTAGATTCGCTTACTTGCGGATCTCTTTCGCCATGTTGCGGAACATATCCATGCTGCTGTCAGTGCGACGACGCTGTTGAGCTTCGTTGTTTTGAGGCTCGGAGGATTGAGGCTGTTGAGTCTCAGAGGCAGAGGTCGAAGCAGTCAACCCGTTGGCTCCTGCCGAAATCTTCCCATTTAGGGCGGAGATCTCTTTGACTTGTTCCACATGATCAGGGCTTTCCACTGAGCGAGCGTAAGTGCGCTTTACCTTTTTGACCGTCCGCATATACTCCACGTCACCCATGCTGATCGCGGAATCTGCGTCCAGAAAAAAGGCACCTCTTGGACTGGGAGCGGCGGCAGGTCGTTCTTTCTTTGCAGGGGCTTCAGCTTTAGTCTCTTTTTCAACCGCTTTGTCTTTCGGACCAAACAATCTGCCAATAAATCCGGTCATCGTCTCTCAACTCAAATGCGATACATACAATTATCTTATGTTAAGTTTTATCAAAAATTTGAGTTGGATTCAAATTTGTCAAACAGTTTGAGCTTCTTGCTAGATGAGAATGCGACCAACTTTCAAGCCCGTCTGTCTAGAGGGTGTTATGCACGTTTGAATTTGATACCCACGAACTGCCTGACCATCAACATCACAAACGCAATCAGGTGAAACCCGACTAAGGTTTCTGCCAGCCGCTCGTAATCTCGCGCTAATCGCCGAAACCGCGACATC
>JBBRPT010000137.1:0-11024 GCA_038227635.1 Leptolyngbyales cyanobacterium
AATCGTGTCACTGATTTCGATGACCATCTGATGCTGACCGCTGCTGGGCTATGGAACTTCTACCTGATGGCAGCTTAACCGGAGAG
Organism: Leptolyngbyales cyanobacterium; assembly: GCA_038227635.1. GTDB lineage: Bacteria > Cyanobacteriota > Cyanobacteriia > Leptolyngbyales > Leptolyngbyaceae > Phormidesmis_A. The sequence goes on from JBBRPT010000137.1 coordinate 87, forward strand.
CAAGCGGGGCAAACCCTGTTCTCAAGAGCTTCTTATTTCACAACAGGTCTATTAAGCCGCTGGTTCAGACTTGCGACTTGGTGATCGAAATTAATGCCGATCATTCTGCTGGAGCAGTCTATCGCGGAGTTTGAGACGTGTTTTGAACGCGCCACACTAAACCCAATCCGATCAAAATAGGGACGATCGCTAACCCATTTCTCAGCCCAGAATCGATTTCTAAGCTAGAGAAAGCGTTGAAGTATGCCATGCCCGACACCGCAAACCAAAAAATCAAGGTAGACCGCTTTTGACGTTTAGAAGAAGACATAGGGAATAGCAGAATCAGTAATCACGAACTTAGAGGATGTCTTAAAAGGTAAGTGAGAGAGCTGAAACCCGTATCCTTTCGTCGGGGCACAACATCTGAAATGCTGATTCCACCGTAGGTGAACCGGAGTTCAGTAGACTTCTCAGACATCCTCTTAGAGTGCCACGAAACTTTGATCTCTAAGAAAACTGCAAGAAAACTGTAAATTCTTTGAATGAAGACAAAATATAATACTCACTCGATCGCTAGCAACTTCTAACCAACCTTGAACAGCATCTTCAAGCATCTCTAATAGATGCTCATAACTTTCTCCCCAAGTATGACATCCAGGAAGGGCGGGCACAGAGGCACACCACACGTCGTCTTCTTGCCAGATAATTGCTTTAATTTTCATAGTGTTTGGTTAGGTTTTGTCAGGGTCTAGTTTAGCGATCGTGATAAAAGTTCTCACCCTAATTCCTAAATCTAGCGCGTCTTCAACATCTCCTCAATTGTTAGCTCAATATCACTTGCGATTTGCCGCAGCAGATTAGAAGAAATGTCGCGCCCTTTGTGAAACATTTCTTGTGGCTTTAAGACGGGAATGTTGCCCATTGTTTACCCGACCGCAATTTGCTGGGTTCCAACAAACTCCGTACTAAATGCAACTTGTTCGTCTTCCAGGAGCATCTCAATCACTTCTCGCAGGTTCTCATGTAACTCATCCAAAGTTTCACCTTGAGAATGCGCTCCGGGGAAGCCGGGGACGTAGCCAACGTATAGGTTTGTGTCGGAATCTCGCTCAACGATCGCCGTAAAAGTTTTCATCCCACTTCCTAAATCTAGCGCTTCGATTCTAACTAACAATAAAACTCAGCCTCAATGTTGTTGTTTTTAGCTCAATGAAAATGACAGCAGCTATTTTAAGGTGTTGTTGCAATCAGCTTCTCAAAGACTGTGAATGCCCATTCGCGCACTTCCTCTGGCTCTGTCTCATACGGCAAGATTTCACCTTTGCACTCGAGTCTCTGCGGAGAACCTTCTTCAACTTCAATTTCTCGCTCCGTCATCCATCGTTTAATTTCGGTGCTAAAACCCTTTCTGTTGAAGAAATCCCTAGACCATCCATCTAAAGTTAGGCGCACATTGAATTGTAGTGATAGAGAGCTACTTAAGCGAAGATGGCACCATACAATATCTACCAAGTCCGTCTTCGATCGCCAAAGACCATGTGAGATTGGATAGAGTGACGAAAATACCTCAGGATCAAGTAATGCTTCTACTTGTTTGACCTTATAACGCATATCCCCGTACAAACTGTCAATTTCAGTAAGTAAGGTTTTAATGCTGACTTGATTTTCGTGAAAGTAAGCTAAACGTTGCCGATCCATAGCGGTTGTTTCTTGTAGGTTTTGCAGAGTGCGTACAAAGTCTCGGAAAAATGTCAGATGGGGTTCTTGGGCTGTGATGATATAGGAGCCAAAGTTTGAGAGAATTCTTTGTAAAAATTGCTCATAGCTTACAGGAATGAAGCCGTACAAATCAGGCGATGGTTTTAAGGGTCGCAGTGATAGTAATATTCCAGAGATATGGCGACCGTTAGCGAGTAACTTAAGATACTCCATATAATCTTTAAAGTCATTATATGCAGGAGCAAATATCTTATTCTCTATTCCGATTATATATTCATCAGTTTCAATCACTAAATCAATGCGGTTATTATTAGCAGTCAGTTCTTCTCGTCGTATATCAACTTCTTCTGTATTATCTGTGAGTTTTTGACCAGCCACCGAAATCAGCGAATCTAGAAAAAGCGTATCAAAACCATGCTCGTTTGTAGGCTGAAGATAAAACTGTAGGATATTACTGCAAACATTCTCGAAATGTGGATAGCCTGAGATCTCCATAAATGTCTGTTTGTGAGGACGCATTGGAGGTAGTTTTTTTAAGTCGTCAAGAAGACTGGTTATAGTTGCAAGAGGTAAGGTCATAATTCAAACTTTATTTGGGCGGCGATCGGCGAACTCTAAACTTGACTGCTCCAACGGCTAAAACTTGTACAATCATACTGTGAGAAATCATACAAGCATTACCGTCCTCTCCACGGATATACTTCCTATTTAATGTTGACGATCGCTCCCACGCTTCAAAAATCAGGCAAACGATCGCTCCACATTCCCCAAAAACTGCATAAACCTCAAATCGTCTCCCTATTGAGGAAGTGTAAGGGTAAAAGCCCACCTCACCCGACAAAGGAGACCTCACAATGAACGTTCGCCCCCTGTTAAACCTGGCTTTGCTGCTTTCTGTTTCTGTCCCCGTTGCTCTTCCTGCGGCTGCCGCTGAAGTGGTCGTCAGCACCTCAACCACGACAACCACCACGACTCGCCAAGGCACCATGATTCCTCAGACAGCAGGTGTCGTAATCAAGCTTCCGGCGGCTGTGACTGTTGATGTGGGTCAAAAGCAAGACTATCCGATGACGGTGCCCCTGGCGCAACCCTTGATGGATTCACAAGGCAATGAAGTCGTGCCGATGAATACGCCTGTCACCATCAAGCTCAAGCCCGAAAATGGCGGCGCAAAAATTGTGGCAGAATCCATCGTGGTGAGAGGTCAGATTGTAGCGATTCAGGCGGCGAGTGCAGTGATTCCGGGCAACACGATTACGCAACAGAGCGGAGCCGATCGTGCTCGCGAAAATAGCGGTGTGTTTGGTAACTTATTTGGTGCAGTCATGGGGGCGACGGCTCGCGAATCTCATAAAGCGTCTGCCTTTGATCAAGGCGGCATGATTGGAGGCGCGATCGGCATTCTCAGCGGCATGACATCTCCTAAAAATATTCGGATCGTGCAGCTTCCAGCGGATAGTGTGTATGTGTTGGCACTACAAGCCCCGATTTCGCTACCGACGATCGCCACCGTTTCCCAAGCCGAGCCAACTCAGGCAAGTGCGAGTCAGCCTCAGTTTGACTTTCACAACATCGCAGACTACACCAAGGGTCTAGAACAGGTGATCAACGGGTTTAAACAAGGGCAACTTTCTCAAGTCGAAGCCCGTCGAGTCATTATTAGTGCTGACCAATATGCGACTACAAAACTCACCTCAAAGCTTTATCCTCCCGCAGGTTTGCGCCGCCAAGTTGCTCAACTGTTTGACTATAGCTATGGCATCGATCGTAAGTAAATTCAACCGTTTATCCCCTTCTGACCATGCCCCGTGCCCTTAGCCGACCGACCATTCCCCTCGAAACTGGCAAAGCCAAACTGTGGATTCTATTAGTTGGGGTCAACCATTACCAAGACGGTCATCTGCCCTCGCTGCAATATCCTGCCCTTGACTGTCAGGGGTTAGCCGACGCACTCACCGAAGCAACGCAAGAATTTCCGCAGCGAGAAATTCGCATTCATCACGATTTTGGGGCAGAGGTGCCGACGATCGAATCGGTGCGTCAGACGCTCAAACAAATTGTCACAGACGCACAATCTCAAGACACAGTACTCGTTTACTTTTCGGGGCATGGAGTATTAGATGCTGAAACTCAGCAAGCGGTATTGTGTCTCGCAGATACTCGAAAAGATGATTTGTTAGAGAGTGGGTTAGCCGTTGCAGACTTGTTGAATGGATTAGGGCAATGTGCGGCTCGTCAGCAGGTGATTTGGTTAGATGCTTGTCACAGTGGAGGCATGACGCTCAGAAGTGCGAGACCGTCGATCGAGCTACCCAACCCGACCGCACAGTTGATGACAGTTTTAGGACAACGCGCTGCCCAAAGCCAGGGGTTTTATGCACTGCTTTCGTGCGATCGTGCCCAACAATCCTGGGAGTTTCCTGAGTTGGGGCATGGGGTGTTTACTTACTTTCTGATGCGAGGGCTGCGGGGTGAGGCAGCAGATGCTCAGGGCACGATCGAAGCAGATGGGCTTTACAAATATGTCTATCACCAAACGCTGCAATACATTGATAAAACCAATCAGCAATTGCGGTTAATCAATCAACAAAAGCGCAGCCGCGGAGATACTCAACTACAAACCGAGTATCCGCTTCAGACTCCAAAACGCATTGTTGAGGGCATTGGTGAATTAATTTTAGGAGTCCGATCACCAGAAACGTCTCCCCAAAATCCCCGGCAAGCGCTGGTGATTGAAGGTCTTCCCAGTCAGCAAACGACGCTGAATTTCAGCAAAGTCCTCCGTAGTACAGGTGGCTTTGACTTGGAATATTATCCTCAACCCGGCAAAGATTGGTCAGCCGTGCGGGAGGCGATTCAAACCTGTCTGCGATCGGCAGATCCTCACCTTCAGCCCTCTACAACTGCTCTCCTTTACCTACGGGGACGTATCGAAGAAACGAGCGAAGGCGAGTCTTGGCTGATTTTAGGCGATGGCACGCGGATTGCGCGATCGTGGCTGCGGCAAGAATTGCGCCATTCTCAGATGGCACAGCAAATTGTCGTTTTGGACTGTCCCGGTGCGACTTCTTTATCGGAATGGATCGAAGATTTGCAGCTTGGCAGCGATCAAGGACAATGCTTAATTGCAGCGGCGGCTCCGACGATCGACTCCGAGAAGTTTGCTCGAATTTTGGTCGAAACGCTGAACGTGGGCGATCGTCAAACCGGACTGTCTGCCGCAGGTTGGATCGCACAACTTCAACTCGCCTTAGCTGGAGAATTTCCGCTACATATTTGGCTATCGGGTGCTCAAGGCGTGATCGAAGTGTTGCCGGGACAGGTTGGATCGAGAAGCCCTGATCCGTCAGAAGGCTTTGACCTGGGACTCTGCCCCTATATGGGTTTAAGAGCCTTTGCCGAAGAGGACAGTAAATATTTCTATGGGCGAGAAGGGCTAACTCGCAAACTGATTCAAGAGGTCAGTCACCAATCTTGTTTAGCTGTCGTCGGCGCGTCAGGAAGCGGCAAATCGTCCGTTGTTCAAGCCGGATTGATTGCCCAACTGCGTCAAGGTAAACAAATTCCGGGCAGTGAGCAGTGGTGGATTGGGCGAATGCGTCCCGGCGATCGCCCCCTAGAGGTGTTATCTCGCAGACTTGCAGATGCGGGCGACGAGATTGCCATTCAACAAACTGAAGGCATATTGCATCAAGGGGCAGAAGGCTTTGTCTATTGGCTACGATCGCGCCCCGAACCTGTTGTTGTTCTTGTAATCGACCAATTTGAGGAACTATTTACCTTGGCGGCAACCGACGATCGTCAACGATTTTTAGATTTAATCTTAGGGGCATTGAGCTATGCTAGCGATCGCTTCAAACTCATTCTGACGCTGCGGGCAGATTTCATTTCACCGTGTTTAGAAAGCCCTGAACTAGCGGCGATTTTGCAGCGATCGAGTGTGCTGGTTCCCCCTTATTTGGCAGACGACGATTATCGCGAAGTTATTCTTCGCCCTGCCGAACAAGTTGGGTTGCAGGTCGAGCCGGAGTTAGTCGAAGTTTTGTTGCAAGAACTCAATCACAGCGCTGGAGACTTGCCGTTATTAGAATTTGTTCTGGAACAATTGTGGCAACAGCGGCGATCGGGCGCACTCACATTACACGTCTATCAACAACAAATTGGAGGATTGCGGGGCGCATTAGAACGCAAAGCCCAAGCAGTTTATGACAGTTTAGATGCCGACGCAAAAGCCTGCGCGCGCTGGATTTTCTTATCGCTAACTCAACTCGGAGAAGGCACCGAAGATACTCGCCGTCGCGTTTCTAAATCCGAGTTAGTGGTTAAAAAATATCCAGTCAAATTGGTCGATCAGACGCTTCAAGCCCTCTCTGCTGCCAAACTCATCGTGATCGGACTTGACGAACTAGACGCACAGAGCAAAGGACAGGCAGAAATTCCTGAATCCTTCCCAGAAGTTTCGATCGAGGTGGCGCACGAAATTTTGATTCGCTATTGGTCTACATTGCGCTGGTGGCTAGAAGAGAATCGCAGTCGCCTGAGATCGCAGCGTCAAATCGAGCAAGCCGCATTGCAGTGGAAACAGAGCGATCGTCAGTCCGATTTTTTGCTACGGGGCATTCGACTGGCTCAGGCAGAAGAACTCTATGTGAAATACACCGACGAACTGCCGCCCGACACGCAGCGATTTATTGAAGCCTGTTTTATCGAACGCCAGCGAGAACAAACTGAAGCCAAACGCAGACTCCGCAGAGCACAGACAACCGCCAGTGTGATTGGAGTGTTAGGCATTGCGGCGTGCGGACTGGCAGGTTTTGCCCATTTGCAACAGCGCAACGCTCAACTGCGCGAAATCGAAGCGTTATCCGCCTCGTCTGAAGCGTTGTTATCATCCAACCATCAGCTAGAAGCGTTGATTGCAGGAGTCAAAGCAGGACGGCAAGCCCAGCGACTCGATCGCGTCTGGAGTCCGGCTGATTCTAATATGGGCACGATCGCGACGCTGCAACAAGCACTTGCTCAGACTCAAGAACTCAATCGATTAGAAGGACATAGCCAAAAAGTAAACGACATTAATATTAGTTCTAACAAAGAATTAATTGCTACAGTTAGCGATGATAAAACAGTAAAGCTATGGAGAACTAACGGTGATTGGATTCGAGATTTAACAAATCAGGAACGCATCAACGCAGTTGTCTTTAGTCCAAATGGCAAAACATTAGTGACGACAAGCGCAGACAAAACCATCAAACTGTGGAATCTAAACGGAAATCTACTAACAACTCTGAGCGGACATCAAGATTGGACAACCGATGTGCAGTTTAGCCCCGATGGTCGGCGGTTAGCCAGTGCCAGTCGAGACGGAACAATTAAACTTTGGAGGCTCGATTACTCCAAAGGGGAACTGCATAGAAATCGTTCCCAAACGATTCAAACTTTTCGTGGTCACAAAGGCTGGGTCAACAGCATTCAATTTAGTCCTGATGGCAAGCTCTTGGTGTCTGCTGGCGAAGATGGCACCGTCAAACTTTGGCAAGCCGATGGCAAAAATGATTCATTCCTAAAAAGTTTTGTGGGACACCGCGATCGCATCACCGCGATCGTATTTAGTCCTGATGGCAAGCGTCTCGCAACGGCTAGCGCTGACAAAACGGCAAAACTTTGGTCACTTACAGGTCAGCTATTAGAAACCTTTGAAGGACACACGGATCAAGTGAATTCAGTTAGTTTTCGTCCTGACAACAACTTGATCGCAACGGCGGCAGCAGATGGCACCGTCAAACTTTGGAGCTTAACCGGAGAATTGCTGGACACGATCGCTGCCCATTCAGCCGAGATTACCCGCGTCCGATTCAGCCCAGATGGGAGAATGTTGATGACTGCCAGTGCCGACAAAACCGCCCGACTGTGGAGCGTTCCTAACGTTAAACCACTTAATAACGGACTGTCTGCAACAAGTCTCAGTCCTGATGGTCAGACGATCGCTGCCGTAAACAACAAAACTATCCAGCTTTGGAGACGCAGCAATGGAACTATTCAACGATTAGCTGTCACCCTCAAAGGACACACTGCTGACATCACAGCCTTGAGTTTTAGTCCTGACGGCAAACTACTCGCGTCTGCCAGTGCCGACAAAACTATTAAACTGTGGAACGTGACCAACGGATCGCGAATCAGAACGCTAACAGGGCACCGCGATCGCGTCACTACCCTCAGCTTCCGCAACGATGGCAATGTGCTTGCATCTGGCAGTGCCGACAACACCATCAAACTCTGGAACGTTGCAGATGGCTCACTCTCAGACACGCTCAAAGGACACACTGACGAAATCTCTGCCGTTCGCTTTAGCCCAGATGGACGGCTTCTGGCATCGAGCAGCTATGACAACACCCTCAGACTTTGGTATCCAGATAGCACTGCCTCGATCGTATTAGGACGACATCGCCTCGCGATCGCTTCACTCGACTTTAGCCCAGATGGACACACGATCGCGACGGGCAGTTGGGACAACACCATTAAACTGTGGACTCTCAACGATGCCAAACCTGACAAAGAAGCGACCCCAATTCACACCCTAACTGGGCACAACGATGGAGTAACCAGCCTCAGCTTTAGTCCAGATAGTCAAACTCTCGTGTCTGGCAGTGCTGATTCCACGCTCAAACTCTGGAACACTCAAAATGGCGCTCTGCTCAAAACATTAAACGGACATCACAATCGGATTCAAAGTGTCTACTTCAGCACTGATGGTCAAACTCTTATCAGCAGCGATCAGCAGGGCATTCTAGTATGGAACTTAAACTTAGATGAATTGCTCAAGCAGGGATGCGATCGACTCCAAAATTATTTGCACAGTAATCCTCAGAGCAATCGTGAGTTATGTTTGCTTTGATGAATAAAGTAGAGCTATTTTCGTGTCTATTCTATTCTCATTCCAATGGAGCTTGAATAATTTGTGAATAAGGTTTATTTTGATCGCAGTTATTAGTAAAGAGCAAATTTAAGCGATGTTTAAGCTATCTATCTTGCTATCCATTATCACTGGGCTGATCATCATTGGGTTGCAGTTCTTCGGGGCAAAGCCTGCTCTGTCTACAGTTCCAGATTCAGTCGCTCTTAACCCACCGACGATCGTGGCGACTGCTGCTGCCGCGCCCACACTCGGCTCGGCTACTTTAGGAGGCAAACCCGTTTATGTGCTCACCATGACTCGTGCCGGAGATAAAGTGCTGGTGCGCTGTTATCCGGGCTATCAGCCAACCATTAAAATTCAGTCTATGGGCGGTGCAAACACGGCTAAAGAAGGGGTCATGACCTGCAACTCGCCTGCCTAGACAAATGTGTTGGGCGGCGATCGCTTCATTCACAATTGAGTCGCCGCCCCAGCAATCCACTTGAGTACAAAAACGGACGATCGGAGAGCCATCATGCAAAAATGATAAGCGTCCCTCATCGATCGTGCTATGCCGCACCTGAACCATATTTTTGTGTTTCCGATCAAATCGTTGGATGGCGTTTCGGTCACTCACACCACGATATTGCCAGGTGGATCGCTGGCGCACGATCGAGAGTTTGTGATCGTTGATCGCGACGGAAAATGGGTCAACGGCAAACGCACCGCAAAAATTCATCAGATCCGATCGCAGTTTAATCTCAACGCTAGAATCGTGACGCTTTCGATTCAGGGAAACGATCCAGTTAGCTTTCATCTCGATTATGCGCGTCCGGCGATCGCTGCCTGGTTCGGTGACTTTTTTGGCTTTCCTGTCACCCTTGAGCAAGATACCGTCACTGGGTTTCTAGACGATCCTAGTTCACCTGGACCGACGATCATTAGCACCGCTACGATCGAGCAAGTTGCGTCCTGGTTCCCGAATGTCTCAGTCGAGGATTCGAGAAGCCGATTTCGCACCAATTTAGAACTGACCGACGTTCCTGCGTTTTGGGAAGACCGTCTATATTCCGAGAATGACCCGATCGAGTTCCGACTGGGTGATGTGCAAATTCAGGGCATCAACCCCTGTCAACGCTGTATAGTACCAGCTCGCGATGCAATGTCTGGTGTAGCAACGCCTCAATTTCAAAAAACCTTTGGTCAGAAGCGCAAGGAAGAGTTCCCAACATGGGCATCAGCTTCGCCCTTTAACCATTACTATCGGCTAGCGGTCAACACCCGCATCGCTTCCTCTGAGGCTGGTAAACGCCTGCATGTCGGTGATCCGATCACGACTTTGCTCACTCATAGTAGTTGACGAGACCAGTCAAGTGAGCTGAGCAATCTATTTTTGTTAGACAGGGTGCAGGCTGGGTATCAGTGTACTTAAGCTAACTACTATTTTTATCTTCAACGCGTAGAGCTTGAGAAAAGAGTGTTGAAAATGAAAACCCTCTTCTTCAAGCATTCGCTCAGCATTGGTGAGTCAAAGCCTGTGAACATAAAATCGTTGGGCTATACGGTGGTGTCACAAATACTTTTTAGTGATCAACAATCTAGATTGATCTCGTGGTCTTAAACGATCGCTTTAAAGATTTCTTTGATGATCTTTGCTTGAGATATCCTGTCCTGTGAGTTGATTCTACTCATCTACAGATTCTATTCTCACCCTAGCCCTCTACCAAAAGGAGAGGCAGGGTGGTTTCATACAAGAGGGTGCGACCTCTACCTGATACTAAAGCAACTAAAGCTCTCTATTGGCAAAGCTTTCAAACGATTTTATAGCAGTTCTTTTGATTATTCATTGACCAGTTTTACAGGCACCCAAAACCCTTTATGGAGCAAAAGGTGGCTGGCTTTTCTAATGTATTGGATGGAGGTCGCACCCATACCAGAAAAGAATTGTTCGGACTTCCGACCTTTTCGTTGATGTTCTCTTAAAACTGTGCTCCTATGAACCAGGCAATCAGGTTAGAAATGTTGCGTTTGCTGGGTGCTCGCAATATTCACGAAGGTTTCTGCATACCTTGGGACAAGTTGGATTTAACCGACCCCGATCGTCCTCGGTTGACCTGTACGATCGAGCAACTCAAATCCTTCGACACCCATTAAGCGTGTCCTACCTCATCCAGTAGAGGCATGACTATCGTTTTCTAAGCCCATCTATCAAGGTCGCCGGAGAACTGCGACTATAACGGTACTCCGTTTAGTCGTATGGGGGATAGGCGGACGGTTGGAGGTACGGAAACCGTCAATTTCTGAGCAACGAAGCTGGTACAATTCAACTAGGCGCGAAGTTTGGG
>JBBRPT010000138.1:0-10549 GCA_038227635.1 Leptolyngbyales cyanobacterium
GGAACTAGAATCTGAAGTAGCAGCATGGCAGGCGGAGCGAAATGCCCAAAATAAGATGCTCAACTGGTCTTTTACAAAAGCAGCGGCTGACCAGAAACTAGGTAGACACTATGTTGCATAATTTGTGTCCCGCAGTACTAGCTTTGCTCGACTGGATTATGGGCAGCTTCGTTTAAGATCGAGAAGCGCAAGCGCAAACAAGTCACCGCTTGTCGGACTCGTCGCGATCGCTAAGTTGGCTGTTAGGATCAACTGAGGATAGGTTGGCAGTCTCAGTCACCTAGCGTGTGATTGCAGTCTGTTGATATCGCTCTTGTCTTAGCTGAATAATCCTCAAACCTGATGTCTAACTCAACCGCAGATTCCGGCGATTTGTCTTTTGCAACCCAAACGGCATTTAGTCAAGGCTTAGATGAAGCCATTCTCAGCTTTGATGAAATTCAGGCAGAACTGAACTATAAGCAAGCTCAGACCGCCCTGCGCGATCTCGTTGAAAACCTAGACTTGACCCCTCAAGAGCGATCGGGTCTAGAGCCAGAGATCAACGGGCTAGAAACCATGCTGGATAAGCTGGATCGTTCGGTTGTACACATTGCCGCATTTGGTATGGTAGGGCGAGGCAAATCGTCGATATTGAATTCTCTTTTGGGAGAAAAGGTGTTTGAAACAGGTCCGATTCATGGGGTGACTCAGATTCAGCAATCGGCAAACTGGAGTTTGACTCGCGAAGCGATCGAGGGCAGCGATCAATCGATCTTGCGCGTCTCGCTTCCTGGCATCCATGAGTCTCACATCGAACTAATCGACACCCCCGGCATTGATGAAGTGGATGGAGAAGCGCGGGAAGCATTGGCGCGGCAGGTAGCAAAGCACGTAGACCTGCTGCTGTTCATCATCTCTGGTGACATGACGAAGGTGGAGTTTCAGGCACTTTCAGAATTGCGAGACGTTGGAAAGCCGATCATTTTAGTGCTGAACAAAATCGATCAATATCCCGATGCCGATCGAGTAAGCATTTACCAAAAAATTCGAGATGAGCGTGTCAAAGAATTGCTCTCGCCTGACGAAATTGTGATGGCAGCAGCGTCTCCCTTGATTGCCAGAGCGGTGAAGCATCCTGATGGTCGCACGTCAGTGCAGCTAAGCACCGGAGAACCCCAGGTAGAGGATCTAAAGCTAAAAATCCTAGAGGTTTTGCACCGCGAAGGAAAATCGCTGGTTGCGCTCAACACAATGCTGTATGCCGACGATGTGAATGAGCAATTGGTGCAGCGCAAAATGGCGATTCGAGAGCAGACCGCCAATCGGATCATTTGGAACGGAGTGATGACCAAAGCGGTCGCGATCGCAATCAATCCAATCACGGTGTTAGATATTCTCAGCAGTGCCGCGATCGATGTGGCGATGATTCTCGCCCTGTCAAAACTGTATGGAATTAGCATGACGCAGCAGGGAGCGATCGGACTCTTAAAGAAGATCGCGATCGCGATGGGCGGCATCACAGCGAGTGAACTGCTAGCAAATTTAGGACTCGGTTCTCTCAAAAGCTTGCTAGGTTTAGCGGCTCCTGCGACGGGTGGCATGTCACTCGCCCCATACCTTTCGGTTGCGTTGACTCAAGCCGGAGTTGCAGGCATTTCGTCTTACGGGATTGGACAAGTGACAAAAGCCTACCTCGCAAACGGCGCATCTTGGGGACCTGATGGACCTAAAGCGATCGTCACGCGTATTCTGTCTTCTTTAGATGAGGCATCGATTCTCAACCGCATCAAAGACGAACTACGTGCCAAACTCGATTTCAACAGTCGAAAAGCGGTTGCGAAAAACGAAAGCTAGATTGTGCTACCGCCAACTCATATCAGATTGACCCATCCACACGATCAACCACGGATTCACCCGACATCCGTAGAGACGTTTCGGTGGAACGTCTCTTTTCCAACATTTCGGTATCATCAAACCGTTTTCAATCAAAGAGTATTCAAGCCACAAAAAAGGTGCGTCACAGTCAGCAACGCACCTTTTTTACTTGAAATCTAGAGAATTCTAACGTTTGAATTCTTGGAGCCATTCGCGCAGTTGTTCAGCCGCGACTTCACGACCGCCCAACCCAAACGACAGCGCGATCGCCACCGCGATCGCGCCTAACAGCAAACCAAACGCAAGGTTGACAATATTTTGAGCGATGCCCATTTGCGTTAACGCCATCGCTGCCACTAGCGCAATAATCGAAATACGTGCCGCTTGACCTAGCAGATTTGCCTGACGACTTCCAGAACTGTTGATTAGACTGTAGGCAAGGTTTGCAAGATATAAGCCAACGGCGAAGACCACTAACCCAACCAAAATTTTGCCGAAGACGATGAGCAAGCCTGCGACGATTTGTTTTAGCGCCTCAAATTGCAGCACGTCGATCGCGGCAACCGTTGCCAGCAGCATTATACCAACCAACACCACTACGCCTAAAATCTCAGACGGGGTGCGAATCGTTGGTCTGACGATCATCGGATCAGTCAACGTCGGATCATGTAGTGTCTCACCCGTTTGAAACTCTGAGCTGTAGGGCACTTGAGGAGCCGGAGAAGGAAGACCTAGCCACTGAAAAACGTTGTTGAACCCAATGCCTGCCAGGAGATTAGTCGTCAACTCAGCAACAAATTTGCCAATCACATACGCAATCGCCAAAATCAACACGGCTGTAAAGATTTTGGGTAAGGCATTGAGAATCTGATTGAGCATCGAAGTCGCCGGATTTGAAATGGCAGGAATTGCCAACGCATCCAACGCTGCTGTTACTGCGGGGATCAAGATCAGAACATAGGCGATCGTGCCAACTAACCACGAGAGCGACTGTCCACCCGTCGATCGGCTTAACCCAAATTTGGCTCCAAGCTGATCAGCTCCGGTTGCAGACAGCAAATTTGTGACAATGCCTCGCACAATCCGCGCCCCAAACCAGCCGACTACACCAATCAAAATCGCTTTCAAAATGTTGGGGAGGGCACCCAAGATTTGATCCAGCAGGTTTTGCACAGGCTGAACCTGCAAATCAAGAGCGCCTAAAACCAGGGGCAAGAAGAACAGAAAAACAAACCAGTACAACGCATTGCCAAAGGTTTCACTCAGCACAAACGGACCGGGAGATAGCGGATCAGTGGGAGTCTGTTCTGCGATACGCTCATCCAATGAAAATGATTGAGCAGTGCGAATCACGATCGCTTTCACCACCGTTGCGACGACCCAAGCGATCGCAATCAAGACTGCCGCAGAGCCAAGACGAGGCAAAAACCCAAAGATTTGATTGAGGAAGGCGTTAAGCGGAGTCGAAACGGTTTGTAGGTTGAGCGCATTTAAAGCTGCTACCACCGCCAGGATCATAATGATCCAAAAGACCACTGCGGCGATCAGATTCTCTACTTTTAAGTCTGATTGAGCGCGTCCACCCGAAACCATTCCTGCTAGACGATTATCGACATTAGTGCGCTTGAGCAGACTCCGAACCACGCCAGAGAGTATCCCCGCAATTAACCAGCCAATGAGTAGAATAGCTAGTGCGCCCAGCAGCCTTGCGACGATGTTGGTTAAGTTATTAGGGTCGATTCCTTGAAAAACGTTGACCGGAACTGAGTTAGCAGGAGGACTCTGTGCTAATAAGATTGCTAGTGGAGTGGACATTTGCACTCCGATTGGTTCGCTAAAATTTTGCCAGACTTGATTCATGGTTGTCTAATTAATCTCTTTTTTACTCGGTTACTCGATCGAAACAGGCAGAGTATATCCTATGGATGAGGGTCTAGAGCTATGTCGAAAGGCAGTCAGTTTTTATGCAATTCAGCCTGCGATTTTCTACCTAGAACCGTGAAATTGTGTAAGGAGCACTAAAATATCGATGCTTCATACAGAGTACAGGCATCTCTCTAAAGAGAAAAGACTTTTGACATACTATTCCGAAGTTTTGATGAGTTACCGTAGAGGTGCGATGATCTTTGTCCACAAGGCTTATGAGGACAAAACTTTCAGCCACTTCTAGAAGCCGCCGAAAATCAAATCGTGTGCAGAATGGCTTACATTCAGCAGTTAAATCTTCGGTCTGTAGGTACATTTTCGCCAGAATTAAAGTATCAATTTCTAAATCCTGTTAATCCCAAGTTAAGATGCCGTCTCAAGTCTTTGAGCAATCGATTCAAATTAATGCGAGTGCCACGATCGTAGAGAGTTGCTTTACGGATCAAGCGTTGATGCACCGCTGGTTAAATCCTGCTTTGCGATGTGAACCCATCGGCAAGTGGTCTACTGAGCTTGGCAGCCTTAGTCGCTTTGTGGTTCAAGTCCCTCTGTTGCAGCCCGCGTTGCAAAGCATTGTTGCCGAACGTGAACCGGGATTAGTGGTTTGGGAGTTTCAGGGATTTTTTAAGGGGCGCGATCGCTGGGAGTGTCACCCTGAAGGTAAAGGAACTCGATTGGTGAATCGATTTGAGTTTGAAATTCCAAATCCGATCGTGAAATTTGGTTTCAATACCTTTGCTGCTCAGTGGACGCGAGAAGACATGACGGCTCAACTACAACGACTCAAACGAGTTGCAGAAGAGGTTCATCAGGGAGCAAGATGATTTAATTGCCTTGTTCGATGCGCTTTAAGAGAGTGCGAATGGTGTCTCGATCGTCTGTCATCGGCAACGCATCTAGATAGGCTTCTAGATCTTGACGAGCTTCAATCCAGCGATTCATCCGAAAATAGAGAATGCCGCGATCGCGCAACTCAAATGGGGCGTTTGGAAATAGGAGAAGAATACGCTCGATCGCCCTTAAAACCTGCTCCATTTCACCACGATTGAGATAGGTTGCTTTCAAATTAGTCAGCATTCTGGCTAGAAATTGTCGAGGGGTGACAGCGGCTAAAAATTGAGGTTGCATCTCAACCGACTGACCCGACATTCGATTAAGTCGATCCTGACAATCTTGAAGAAACATGATCTCGCCTTGATCAAAGGCATCCACAAAAATGTCCATGTCTTCCTGAATTGGGCGGATCAGAAAATGTCCAGGCATCCCAATGCCAACCATCGGAAAGTCTAACCGTTGAGCGATCGCCAAATATACCAACGACAACGTGATCGGAATTCCAGTTCGGCGATCGATCACGTCATTGAGAAAACTATTGCGAGGATCGTAGTAGTCTTCGGTATTGCCAACAAATCCTAAATTCTCATACAAATAGTGGTTGATCGTTTTGAGAATCTTGAGGGGATAAGACTCGATCGGAAGCTGTTCTCGAATATCGTCTGCCATCGTATCGAGAGCATTCAAATATTCATCAACATCTAAATCTGGGTACTCTTCTTGAGCAATATAAAGGGCGGCTCTCTCCAAAGTGATCTGTTCATCAGGTTGCCGAACTTCTTGATAAAATCGCTGTCTAGCTAACGAAAAATCCATAAATAATCACTAAGCTACAAACAGAATTTATGACTCATAATCTCCCCCTGATCCGTATTTCCAGGCTTCAATCCAGCGATGCCAATAATATTGTTGAATAGGCAATAAATTCTCTATCCAAGGCTCCAAACGTCGTCCTAATAGATAGAGAGCAGAATAGCAAGCTAGATTAATTGCGTGTCTCATCCAATCGAATAGAGCCAAAACTCCGACTTGAGGAATAATCTTGAAAACGACTCCTGGATGACGAACACCTGTCTTGATCAAAGTTTGAAACAGAGGCACAAATTGCACCACATCCTGAAGGAAGGGTTTGAGAACCGGATCGCCTAACTGCTGCATTTCATTAAAGACAATTGCCAGCAGTTGATTAATTTGAGTTGGCTCGATCGTTTGATTAATCCCCACACTCATCGCTCGTTGAAACAACCAGGTCACAGCTAGATTTGGCTGATAAGGCTGCAATAATACTAATTCTCTTTGACCCAAACTGTCGATTTCTAACGCTTCGTGAATGCCTGCTGTTAGTCGCGTTAAATGACGCACCATTGCGCCAAAACCACCGAAACTTAGAGGCGACTGGCTGCCGCTACTGTCACCTACAGGCAAGATGCGATTCCACTTCAGTCGCAGCGGACTGTCGCGATAGCACGGAAAAAATCCAAACAAAGCTCGCTGAAATTGCAGGTGAGAAAGCTCGACGTTTTGATAGGCAGGAAGCAATCGCAAATACTCTTCAAACAAAGTCTCTAACGTGAAGCGATCGAGGTGGGCATCTAAATAGGTAAACAGATAGGTTGTCCTGCCATCTCTCGCCGGAAACGCTTCCCAAAAATATTGACACTGACGTTGCAATGGCGTGAACGAGACAATCAAATCACCAGAATGGCTGGCAGGAA
This sequence comes from Leptolyngbyales cyanobacterium, assembly GCA_038227635.1. GTDB lineage: Bacteria > Cyanobacteriota > Cyanobacteriia > Leptolyngbyales > Leptolyngbyaceae > Phormidesmis_A. Next base: position 6,333 of record JBBRPT010000138.1, read on the forward strand.
ATCCTGTTGCACAACTACCGACGACTAGACAAACTGCATCTGGTTTTTGTCCACGTCTTGCTTGTCGCACTACAGACGAAAAGTGCCCCATTGCATCCAACATGAGTCGCGCCGCAAATCTTTTTTGAAGACACACTCCATTGGGATGAATGGTCACGTCTTCAAAGGGTGTGTTTTCAAATAGGTTGCCGCCTGCTTTAAGAAACTTTTGCTTCAGCGTTTCCAACAAAAAAACGGGATCGATCCCTATGTTGAGAACGTCTTCTGCGAATACATCAGAGCCGCCCAAAAAACTGACACGAACTGGGTTAAATTCGGTTGAGATTGCTTTTTCTAACTCGTCTTCAGTCAGCAACTCCAATTCAACGAATGCTCGTAATTCGTTGCGTGAGATATTCCATTCTTGATCTCGTCCCTTCAAGAGCCTACTTTCTAGAAGGGCGACGCGCCATCCTCTTTGAGCCAGTGCTGTCCCAATCAAAATCCCTAGTGTGCCGCCACAAATCACGACATCCCATTCAACGGTTTCTAACAACTCCTCGCTTTCTCGAACGACTGTAGAAACAGGTAACGCATTTTCTCGCAGCGATCGCCACAGGTCATCGGTTCGGCGCAACCCACTCAGTGCGTCGCCCGGAAGCTGAGAAAGGATCTGTTCAGTTAACGTCATGCCAGTTCGATAGTAGCCCTCCCAGCTAGCTTAACGCTGTTGAGGCTCTCTAAGACTGAAGCAAATTGCGGCATTCTGCCCGCCAAAGCCAAAACTAAAATTTAGAACGTTTTGAACAGGCATAGACCGTTGATTGCTCACAAAATCTAAATCAAAGTCGGAGCGATTCAGCCCAACACAAGGCGGTAAGATTTGATGCCGCAACGCCTTTAGACAAAAAGCAGCCCCCAACGCGCCCGACGCTCCGATCGTGTGCCCGGTCGCCCCCTTTGTCGAACTCACTGGCACACCGGATGGAAATAACTGTTGAATTAAGTGAGCTTCATTGCGATCGTTTAATTGCGTCGAGGTTCCATGAGCATGAATATAGTCAATGTCTTGAGATGAAAGTCCGCTTTGTTTGAGACAGTGCCGAACGGCAGCGATCGCAGCTTGGCTCTCTGGCTCAGGTGCGCTGACATGATGACCATCGGCAGTTAATCCAAATCCTAAAATCTGACCGTAGCTCTTTGCACCGCGATGAATTGCCAATCTCTCAGATTCCAACACTAGAACGGCTCCTCCCTCACCGAGCACCAATCCTTCACGATCGCGATCAAATGGATAACAACCCGTTTTGGCTAACGCACCCATGCGATCAAATCCAGTCAAGGTTAGGGGCGTAATTGCTGCCTCTATGGCTCCCACAATTACTCGCTCACATTGCCCCGTCTGAATCAATTCGTAGCCTTGCGCGATCGCCCAGATTCCCGTCGCACAGGCTGCCATCGGCGACAGAACTGGAGCCTGGGTTTGAATGAGATGAGCAGCGGCGATCGCGGCACTATTCGGCAATGTCTTTAACCAGCCATTCAACGAACTTGGCTCCTGCTGATGAAACTGTCGAGATAGTTTTTCCCACTCAGCTTGATTACCTCGACTCGACCCAACCACCACGCCGCAGTCAGGCAAGGGTAAAAAAAGTTTTGCGTCTTGAAGCGCCTCCAGAACAACCCGCTGAGTCAGAGATACCAGTTCCGCAGGCTGGTCACTGATGAGTGCTAAAGGAGCTGCCTTGAGATCCAAAAAGGGTTGGTAAAGGCGAATGCTCGATCGCTTCTCTACCAACCCATTCCAGCTATTTTCTAAATTGCCTAGCGCTGAAGCTAACCCAATGCCCGTCACAACAACCGCCATGTCTGCAAGGTTCAATTTGAGTCTTATTCCCGGCTGAAAACTAAACTCAAACTCTTTCTAGCCTTTTTTAAGATTTTCGATTCCTTGAGTGACTTTAGCAGACTCAATTCGATCGCCCTGCTGAATTTTATCAACAACTTCCATCCCTTGAGTCACATAGCCAAACACCGCATAATCACCATCTAAAAATTGCAGGTCAGCCAACGCAAAATAGAACTGCGAGGAAGCAGAATCAGGAAACGCTGACCGTGCCATCGCGACTGCACTGCGAGTATGCTTGAGCTTCGGATTTTTCGCCTCTAAAGTTTTGCTATAGACGATCGGATCGCTTGCCTTATCAGGCTTAATTTCTAAAGGAATATTGCGAACCTGATTCGTTGCCGGATCGATAAAACCACCCGTTCCCAACTGCTCTAGTGGGAAGTTAGGATTTTTGCCCTGAGGGTCGCCCCCCTGCACAACAAAGGGCTGCGGCTCTCGCACAACCCGATGAAACACCAAGCCGTCATAGACTTTGCGATCGACCAGATCTACAAAATTACCTGATGTAACTGGAGCATCGGTGCCATTGACCTCGATCGTGATTGGAGCACCTTTCACGGTCATCACAACCGTTGCTTTGCCCACTAAGCGAGGCAGATTTGCAGCTTGAGACACACTCGGAGTTGCAGACGCAGAAGCCGTGGCAGACGGGGAAGCAGACGGAGACGTGGTAGGAGCCGACCCTGCCTGCTGAGGAGTGCACCCTACGATCGCGAAGATGGCAACAGCCAATGTCGATAAAAGCCAGTTTCGGATTTTTGTCTGCATTTTTAGTTACCCATTTCAACAAAGCCACTTAATATCTTACGCATCTTCGGTTCAGATGAACGGGTTCAAAAATCAGCAAATTGGAGCAGCGATGCTAACAGGATTCAGTGTTTGCCAGTTTTCTAAATTTCAGGTAGTTCATCTGACTCAAGAAAAAAGACGCAGCAGCGTATCACCTCTTAGATAAAAAAGACGCAATCCCAGGTTCCATCAGTCGAACTTGAGAATTACGTCCTAACCATCAAACCGTAAAAACTTGCTCAGATTACTACAAGCCTTCTAGGGGCACACCCAAAAATCTGGCGAGTTCTGCTGCCTCATTTTCTAACTCAGATAGCGCCAAAGGCTGCCCCACTCGCGTCAGAGGAATGTCCCGCATTCCTTTAACTCGCAGATAGAGCGATCGTCGTGGGTTGACTCCTTCTCTAAGAATCGCTTTGACCGCCTGAACATCAGTCAGCTGACAGTCCAATTCAATCTTGCGATTCTTGCCGGGAAACCCCCAGCGAAAAATCTTCATCTGACCCGTCTGCTTATTAAACTCGTTATAGCCACCGCCTAGATCCCAGGCAACGCTGAGCCAAAGATAAGTGGCTAACAGTAGCGCTGCAACGCCATAAGCCCCCATCACCAACCCTTGAGGGACAAAAATCAGCTTGGTTGGGTCGGCAAATGGGAGCAAATTGACTTTGGTGTAGCTAGAAATCGATGCCAGCAAAAACCCTGTCCCCCCGATCGAGACCACACTCGCCCACCAATAATTGCTAAACCGTCTCGATCCTAAAATCTGCTGGCGTAGAACAAGACTATCTATAGAGGCTGTCTGTGCAGTCATGAAATCACTAGACCCTAAAAGAGATTACAAATTGAATTGACAGACTTGGCAACCCTTAAACGGCACGTCTAAAAACTAGAACGTCAAAAACCTTAAATCGTGTCCAATCAACCCTAGACTAATATATTACGTTCCTCTGTTGCCCATTAGCAGAGCTGTTACTAAACAACACTTCTCCCGATCGTGACACCCAATAACACCTTTTATAACGTTTAGTGAGCAAAACTACTCATCATGAGAATCAATCTCAGAAACGCATAATTTGCTTGTGAACCGTAAAATCCTTGCTATGCATACGAAATTTGGCAAAAGAATACAAAGATTTAGCTGAGACGACACGTTTCGCTTTGTAAAAATTCTAATTTCTCATATTATAAATAGACATACAAACGCGTTCGCTCTAGAAAACCTGCACTTTTAGTCAAACTAAAGGGTTTAACTTATGACCATCGCAGTTGGGCGCGCTCAACCCACGAGAGGCGTATTCGATGCCCTCGATGACTGGTTGAAACGCGATCGCTTCGTCTTTATCGGCTGGTCTGGACTGCTGCTGTTCCCCTGCGCCTTCATGGCAGTGGGCGGCTGGATGACCGGCACCACCTTCGTTACCTCCTGGTACACCCACGGCTTAGCCACCTCCTACCTCGAAGGAGCCAACTTCCTCACCGTGGCAGTGTCTACCCCCGCAGACAGCATGGGGCACTCTCTCCTCCTCTTGTGGGGACC
>JBBRPT010000139.1:0-10544 GCA_038227635.1 Leptolyngbyales cyanobacterium
ATTTCTGGGTTTGCCTGAATTGCATTGAGTAAAGCTTCTCGTTTCACGTTTAGCACTTGCGCTGAACCTTCTGCGATCACCATTGCAGGCGCGATCAAGTCACCAAATAAGGCAGGAGCTGCAAAAAAATCTCCGACATTCAAAGTGCGAAGAATGGTTTCTTTCCCCGTCGTCGCTGTTTTGACAACGCGCAACCGCCCCTGAGCGACGGCATACAATGTAGCAGGCAAGCGATCTCCCTCCTGCATGATGATTTCCTCTGACCGATATTCCCGGATCTCGCTGTCAGGCTGCAATAGAGCGATCTGTTCTGGCTTAAGATCCGCAAAGATCGAAATATCAGCAAGTTGCTCGATCGTGGCTTTCATTCTTTATCCTGTCATTGACTTGCATCGCTGCTCAAGAGATCAATTCCGCTTCATCCAAAGATTGTACAATGTCAAATTCAACCGTTTCGTCTGCTCAACCCGTTCGTCTATCTGCTTCGCAGCGCTAGTATCGTCCAACGTTCTCGCCAGAACACGGAGTTTATGTGGTGCTGTGCGTCTCTTTTTTGGCAGGTGCAGCGGCAGCGCAAGATTGGACTTGGGCAACAAGGGGTTGAGCCGAGATATGGGCAAGCGCGATTCGTTCTGGAGAAACCCCACAATCTACTAACAGCATCATAAATTCTGTGAAGTTAGAATTTCTTCAAGCCACCCTCTTTTTATTTCCTGTCCACGTTGTCTAACTTGAACTTCTGCGCCCCGCCACAGAAGTTCAAGTGCTTAAACAGTTGAAACCTCTGTCCAGTATAGAGTGTGTCAGTTTACGGGGATTAGTCCAGAATTTGAGTCAGTCCACTAAACTAGGCAAAGTATAAGAAATGCCCCTTTCTTATACTTCACATTCGATCTGAGTTTAAGCGGATGATTGCAGGCTCAGAGCGGGTCGATGGGACACCCTATAGATCGCAGCCTTAACTCTGCCAAGAGATAGGTGCAAGGGTCTCAGCCTTCTAGGATGCTGAAGACAAAAAATAAAATGGGTCTTGAAATACTTGACCAACTAGTTGGGACACAGGTGCTTCTCGTCGAAGATGAACCGGATATCGCTGAACTGCTTGCCTTTGTGCTCAAACAGGCTGGAGCCGATGTCCTTGAAGCAACCTCTGCACTGGAAGCGTTACACAAACTCACTCACTACTCGCCCATGTCATTGTGTGTAATCTCCGTTTTCCTGATATGAGTGGAACGGAACTCCTTCAGTCCATTCGGTTCGGACAACCCGATGCCAGTAAACAGATTCCCGCGATTGCGATTACGTCTTACACGCGAGAGTTTGCTTTGACAGAAATCACACGGGTGCATCCCAGTCTTGTAAGTCTTGATTTGAGACAATCTCTCAAAAGTGCTTATCTGCTGGGGCTTGACATCTGAGTCTTTATACTCATTTGCAAAACTGGGATGCACCCAATCACACAAGCTGGCTTCAATAGCTTCCTGCCCAAGCCCATCGAGCCAGACCAACTCATTGCAGAAATACTAGAACTGATGGGATGCTAAATAAAAGTTAATCTAACAGCGGTTGTGAAGTGTAGAACGTGAAGAGTACTACTGGTGGTTCTGTGCTGCAAGGGGTCAGGATTTTAGTCGTGGATGACGACCCAGACGCATGTGATTTGTTAAGCACGGTATTGCAGGTCTATGAAGAAGCAGAGGCGATGACGTTCAGCTCTGTGAAAGACGTTCTGAGGGTCTTCCGTCAGGTGCAGCCGCAAGTGTTGATCAGCGATATTGCGATGCCCCATGAAGATGCAGGGCTGGTTTATTGAAAAAAGGAAAATGCCTCCAATTCTGATTCTTTCGTTCAACATGGGCGAACACTCATTTACAACTAAACGTAAGAATGAGGGTTGTAGATTTTTCTCTTCTGAATAAACCAGCCCTGCCATGAAGATGGGGTTGATTTGATCCAAGCGATTCGGTCTTTCCCGGCTGAGCAAGGAGGCAAGATTCCAGCGATCGCGCTGAGTGCGATGGCGAGCGATGAAGACCGACAACGAGCGCTGCAAGCGGGGTTTGATCGCTACCTCACAAAACCGATGGACGCTGAGGAACTCATCACTGTGCTGCGTGATTTACTTGGAAAGGCAAGGTAGGCGCTCCCTTAACGCTTAGACCATTGCCTGAAGCGCTGATCAAACAAAAATCGCCACCAAAAAGCACCCTAACCATTTTGGCTAGAGGTGCTTTTTTGGCAACCCTGAATCTTATGCCAACGAGTTTAGAAAAAGAGCGTTACGAAAGAACGATTTCAAACTCAGCAATTTTAAGGACTTGATTAATCTCTGCGATTTCCTGTGGGCTGAAATCTCCTACCGTGAGAGCTTTCATTGCAAATCGAATATTAGCAATCGCCCGGATAAATCCATCGATCGAGTGTGTTGAGAGTAGTGTGAATCCTAAATCTGTATAGCCATTACTCGCAGTAATCGACAAGTCGGCAGCGTTTCTAACCTTTGCAAACAGTGGAGAACTCATCAACATCCCGGCTAACCCTTGCCAATCTTGAGTAGGTTTAGGAGGATTTCTAAGCGTTGCTAAATCCTGAGTTAGTTTATTGCACTCAACAATTTTTGCTTGGTACAACCTATCTAGATCTGGATTCAGTTGAGCCGTTAATTTTGCTACCTCATCAAAGTGGGATTTTGTAACTACTTGTGCTTGGCTTGCTGATGTTTGTTGTTGTTGTGCCCACCAATCCTGAAGGGCGATTTGAATATTCGATGCTAGTTCTTTTCTGTTAGTGATTGCATCAGCTACCGAACCCGAATCAATTCCGTCAATCTGTATGCTGGTAGGACTTGTAATAACAATAATTGGCATTTTTATCCCTCCACTAAAACTCGAACGATTGCACCTGCTGGTATTGTCTGAGCTATTGTCATTGCACCAGTGCCAACCTGAAGCGATTGAACGCTAGACAGCCCAGTTGTGCTTAAGGTTGCAGATGATACAGACCCAACAGCGCTGAAATTTCCATTAGCATCAATCGCCGCTTGAACACTATTGCTTCCCTTCTTCCACCGCTGTAGTGGCTGTGGTTACACTTGCACCCGCCTGCTCCAAGGCAAACGCGGTGAATGCCTGGGAATCGGCTTCATCATCCACCACTAGCACTCGCACCCCCCTTTAAGTGGGTCGATCGCGGGGCTAAATGAGCCTCTAGTTTGACCACTGGCGGCATCGGTATAAGTGGCAGGTTCATCGTAAACGTCGCTCCCAGTCCTTCACCGGGACTCTCTGCCCAAACGGTGCCGCCATGAAGCTCGACGAGATGATGGACGATCTCTAACCCTAATCCGAGTCCTTGAGTGGTGTGGGTGCCATCATCTCCTTGTCGAAACCGCTCAAAAACGTGGGGTAGCAAGTCTGTGCGAATGCCTTGCCCTGTGTCGATGACTCGAATTTGAGCTTGGGTGTCTACCACGTCGAGAGTGACTTCAACTCGCCCCTCTGGAGATGTGAATTTAATGGCATTTGCGAGCAGATTCCAGAGGATTTGATTTAAGCGATCGACATCTCCCATCACCGTTGCCGGATGCAATCGCGATGTGATCTGAACGTTCTTTTCGTCGGCGGATAGCTGTGCCGTTGAGATCGCCACATCCACCACCAATCTAAGATCAATCGAACGAAGAGTTAACCGGATTTTTCCGCTCTGAATTCTGGCTGTGTCAATCAGGTCTTCAATCAGTTGAGATTGCGCTTTAGCACTGCGTTCGATCACCTGCAAGGCGCGAGTGGTTTTTGGGTCGTCGAGTGTGCGTGACTGAAGCAATTGAGCATAACTCAGGATGGCAGTTAACGGGTTGCGGAGTTCGTGCGAGACGGTCGATAAAAAGTCATCTTTCGATCGGTTGGCAGCTTCGGCAACATTTCGGGCAGCTTCTAGTGTCGTGGCAATGCCTTTGAGATCATTAATATCCACCAAGATCAACACTGCACCATCAATCTGATTTTCAGTCGTGCGATAAGGGCGAATCCGCAGGTTATACCAATGTCCGTTATGGTCTTGTACTTCAAGCTCTTGGACATTGAGGGTATCAATCACCTCGACAATCAATTGTTTTAGGTCGGGAATGTTGAGATTACGGCGAATGTCGTTGAACGGTCGTCCAATATCGGTGGCAATCAGATTAAACATGCTCTGTGCCATCGGGGTAAAGCGCCGAATTCGCAGATCACTTTCTAACATGACGATCGGAATATTAATTCCAGACAGCAAGTTTGTCAGATCGTTGTTGACCTGATAGAGGGCAAGATTGCGGCTGCGAAGTTCCTCGTTGGTTGTGTTGAGTTCTTCATTGGTCGCCTGAATCTCTTCTTTAGCAGTTTCAAGCTCCTCATTGGTACTCTGCAACTCTTCATTGCTCGACAAAATCTCCTCATTGGCAACGCTGAGGTCCTGATTGACATTCTCATGCTCATGAACGATTGCTTGCAGATAGTCTTGAGCAGTGATTCGTTCTTGAGTCGCAATCTCAAGCTCTTGCCGAAGTTGTCTCACCTCCGCCGCCAAGTCTCCCGCTAAAAGTTGAGGATTGACTGGAGTAGCCTCGATCGTGGGCGAAACGTCTTCAAATAAAACGACAAAATAGGGTGCGTCGATCATCGGCGCTTTAAACGGAATCACCTCAATGTTGACGATTCTATAAGATTCACCAGACTCGATTCTTAACCCGTCTTTTCTGACTAAAGCATTCTGCTGCTTGGCTTGATGAATGGCAGTTTGCAGTCCGGCTTGCAGATCGGCTCGTGCCATTTTGAGTAAGTTTAGGCTGGCTTTTCCAGGCGCAAATCTGAGGTAGAGACTGGTTTCTCCCCGAATTTGCAAAACATCTAGTTTGGAATCAATCAGAACGGCGATCGGAGAAAATCGCTCTAAAACCATCCGATCTGCCTCTTTCAGCAAATCAAAGGGAAAAACCTCATCACTCATTTTCGGATAGGAATTTTCTTTTGCAACCGGATAGTTGCGCGTAACAAACGAAAAGTTTGGGCGAGTTGCAGTTAGCTTTTTAGAATAAATCTTGCTCTTCTTACTGTCTAAATTAAACAAGTTAGAAAACGACCCAATACTTTCTGACGTGCCCAACAGCAGAAAGCCATCCGTCTTAAGTCCGTGGTGAAAGACGGGAATCACCTGCTTTTGCAACGCCTCTCCTAAATAGATCAGCACATTGCGACAGCTAATCAAATCGAGATGAGAAAATGGCGGATCACGGCTCAAATCTTGTTTTGCAAAGATGCACCGCTCTCGCACAAACTTATTGATTTGATAACCGCCCTCAACCTCATGAAAGAAGTTGCTTCGCTGTGCTGGTGAAACATCGACCATCCGCCTCTCGCTGTAGATGCCCGATCGTGCCGTGTCGATCGCCATCTGGCTAACATCCGTTGCAAAGATCTGAATCTGAGGCGTGAACCCCGCATCCTGCAAAAATTCCAGTAAACAGATGGCGATCGAATACACTTCTTCACCCGTCGAGCATCCAGGTATCCAGATCCGAATCGGGGTATCAGTTGTGTTTCGCGTAATCACCGGAAACACTTGCGCTTTCAAAGCTTCAAAGGCTTCAGGGTCACGAAAAAAGTGAGTCACATGAATCAGAATTTCTTGATAGAGTGCCTTGACTTCAGCCGGATTGTCTTGCAGATATTTGACATAATCCTCCAACCGTTCCAGCTTATACACCAGCATTCGTCGCCGGATGCGGCGATCAAGCGTCTTGGACTTGTAGTGAGTAAAGTCAACGCCAATGCTTGATCGCAGCAGCGCAAACAGGGCAGGCAGGGCATCTTTGCTTTCTGGCAAGGAGACAATCGTTGAAGTCGGGGCAGACACAAATGGGTGGCGACTGATCTGGGCGAGTTCTGTGGCGATCTCGCCCGGAGGCATCACAAAGTCTACGTGACCCGTTGCCACGGCATTATTCGGCATACTCTCGTCTTGTGCCGTTCCTTCACCTTGAGCAAACGTCACCCCGCCAGCCGCTTTGATCGCATCAATGCCCACCGACCCATCACCATCGCCACCCGACAAAACGACCGCGATCGCTTTGTGCCCTCGATCAAGCGCCAGTGAGACAAAAAAAGCGTCAATAGGCAAATAGGTGCCCCTAACTTTTTCGCGCGGCATCAGTCGCAGCGTTCCGTCCACCAACGTCATTTTGGTGTTGGGCGGAATGACGTAAACCTGATTAGGTTCTACGATCGTGCCATCCTGCACTTCGCTAACTAGCATTGAGGTAGTTTTTGCCAAAAGCTCGGTGAGCAAACTCTTGTGGTGAGGGGCTAAATGTTGAATCAGCACAAATGCCATGCCAGTATCGGTTGGCAGATGACTGAGCAACTGTGTAAAGGCTTCTAAGCCGCCTGCCGACGCGCCGATACCCACAATAGGAAATTGGGCACCCAATCGGTCTAAGGTGTCTTCATAAACCATCTCAGAAAAGTCATAAGATAACTCAGAAGATTTAGGGTTCATGCAGCGCAACGGACTTTGAGGCTAGAGGGTTGCATTTCTAACTTGAAGGAGTATCTCCACATTATATAGACTTCAGGTAGAAATACCGTTTCACAAGCAGATGGTATCAATTTGTAAAAACTCTTGTTTCTGACTGATTACTGACTGCTTACCCCGTCGTCATCCGTCCGGTCATCTCAGTCGGGTGAATGCGATAAATTTCAATCACTTCAGCCCGTTCCTCAGAATCGATCCAAGTGCGGTTAATCGCAGGCGAGAGCGTTGGATTTTTTGCTTTAATCACGAAGTGAAAATCGGAGTCTGACCTCCTGCGCACATCCGCAGAAGTCCCGCGCGAAAGGCGCATTCTGCCGTGGGGGGTGTGCCAGTTTGCGAACGAGAGACTGCGGGTTTAAGGCTGTCTCAATTCTGTCTCATTTTGGTTTTTGTTAAACTCAGCGGGACGGTCGCCCAATCCCGCTGGTCTGCAAAACCGGACGTAAGCCTTTCGGCTTATCCGGCTTCTCAACATCTTGGCTATTGTCATTAGCACCGGAGCGATGATTCGGATGAGAGCCATCCCTCGCTGTTTTCGTATCATGGCAATGTCGGTGCAGAAGCTGCCAGTTTTGGGATTCATCCTTTCCACCTAAAGCTTTGGGGATGATATGGTCAATCTCTGGCAAGTCTTCCGCACAAAAGTACAACCCGCAATGGTTACATTTCCCACGTTGTTGCTTGAGTAGCCAAGCGACTCGTGCCGGAATAGTCGGGTGCTTTCCCAGTCGTTCGCTCCAGTACAACCAATCTTGGTCAAAGGGTGTTTTCGTGCCCTTAACTTTGATATGTCTGCTGATGGGACAGTCCTGATGAAGCATCAGGGTCTTTTCCGCACTTGAGAACCCCTTTCTGCCCTCGATGCGTCGCCAATATTTGTGGGCAACCCAAGTCCGGCTTTTATTGGGATGTCTGCGTCTTGCCCATTTCCACAGCTTTTGCCAGACTGCCCAATCCACTCGTTGAAACACTTCCTTGCTACAGACCTTGGCATAGTAGCGACTCCATCCCCCAATCACCGGATTGAGATGGGAAATGAGGGCGGTTTGTCGAACCGCTTGATGGCGGTCTACGAGGTCGCGGATCTGTTGCAGGTGTTGATGGATTGCCGTTGGAGACGGTTTAATTAAGGTCTTGAATCCCTTTCGTGCATGGGTTTTACCCACCGCATATTGTCGGACTTCAAATCCTAAAAACTCAAATCCCACTCGATTATCCAGAGGGATCAGGGTATGGCAAAGGCGCGTTTTGCTCGGCTTTAATTCGAGTCCGATCTGTTGCAACCACTCGTGGGTGAACTGCTGACACTGTTGAATCACATCCAAATCCTGATGCAAGAGGACGAAGTCATCGGCATACCTCGATACCGTGAGTTTCGCCCTCCCTGGAGGGATCTGTTGCTTCAAGGCGGTTTCGAGTCCGTGTAGCGCCACATTGGACAACAAGGGACTGAGCACACCCCCTTGTTGTGTCCCGGCTTCCGTCCTCGAAAACCTGCCCTGATCCATCACTCCTGCTTTTAGCCATGCCTTGATTTGGCGACGTGGGGCAGGAAAGGTGTGCAGTTTCTGGAGTAACTTGCTGTGATCAATTCGGTTAAAGCACTGCAATATATCGGCATCTAACCCATACTTGGGAGCCTGGGTCAGACTCAGATAGAGGGCTTGAATCGCATCTTGTGCAGAACGAGTAAAGTCAACGACTCTCTCACAAGAGCCGTTGCTCTTCAAAACCGTGCATGAACCATTAAATTCACACGGCTCCTCAGTGTCCTGGTGCTTGTCACGCATTCCTCATTGCCGATGAATCCCTTGTAGTGGTCGGCTTAGGCTTGGCTCTGTTGCAGCCAGATTTATGCCAGGACTGCTATCGTTAGCAGTCTTTGTGTCGTGGCAATGCCTGTGTAGAAGTTGCCAGTTTTTATACTCATCCTTTCCACCTTTCGATTTGGGGAGCGTATGATCAACTTCCATCACATCGGTTTCACGGAAGAGCAATCCGCAGTGAGCACATTTCCCTTGTTGTTTTTTCAAGAGTGCTGCCACCCTTTTAGACATTTCAGGACTGTTACCCATTCTTGTACTCCAATACACTAGGTTCCCATCGTATGGAGACGATCCCCCTTTAACTTTGATATGTCGCGCAATTTTGATGCGCGTGTGATCAAGGAGTCGAAGTGAGTTGTTTTCGTCTTTTTTCGCTGAGAATACCCAGTTATCCCCATCAATGGAGTGCCAATATTTCTTTGCCACCCAGCCTTTGCCTTTCATTGGATGACGAAATTTCGCCCACGCCACCAGTTTGCCATATACCAGATCATCTAGCTTGGCATAGGTTTCTTTGCTTACGACCGTTGCAAAGTAATTTGCCCACCCCCGAATTATAGGATTCAGGCGTTTAATGAGCGCCGCTTGCGGTGCTGCTTTGTGAGCGTCAATTTCCTTTGCGAGATGATCGTAGTGCGCCTTTATGCTCTGGCGGCTTGGCGTGATGATGGTTTTGAATCCCAACTTTTCCCCAGACGGGTTTTTCCCAGTATGGTGTTTACCTGTCTGGAACTGACGAACATGAAATCCTAGAAAGTCGAATCCTGGTGTTTCACCTGATTCACTACTTAGGGTATGTATCAGCTTAGTCTTGCTGGGCTTTAACTCCAAACCCATGTCTTTTAACCATTCCGAGACGATTTCTCGGCATCTTTGGACAACAGTAATGTCTTCATGAAGAACAACGAAGTCGTCGGCATATCGAATCAGTGCGGCTCCAGGTTGGTAGCCTATATACTTACCTTTCTTGACAATAGTACGTCTCGGAAAGGCTTGTTTAATCCGATTTTCAATACCGTGAAGAGCAATATTTGCCAAAAGTGGGCTTAAGCATCCCCCTTGTGGTGTTCCCTCAGATGTTGGAAACAACTGTTTTGCATCCACCACTCCCGCTTTTAACCAAGCACGAACTTGTCGATACAAGGTGGGAAAGGTCTTCAGTTTTATCAACAGTGTTTGATGGTCGATGCGGTCGAAACAACTCTTGATATCGGCATCCAGTACAAATTTTGGTTTATATCGGATTTCGTTGAAGATCGCCTCAATCGCATCATGACAGGAGCGTCCTACTCTGAACCCGTATGAGTTCGGTTCAAATCGCGCTTCCCATTCTGGCTCTAATGCCAGTTTGACAAGTGCTTGCAAGGCGCGGTCTTTCAGCGTAGGTATCCCTAAAGGTCGTTTCTCTTCCGTTCCCGGTTTGGGAATCCAAACTCGTCGGGTCGGACAGACTTTAGCACCCAGTTTTAGTTGACTAACGAGGATAAGTCGTCGCTTTGGGGTCAGTGATTTCACACCATCCACTCCTGCTGTCTTTTTCCCGCAGTTATCCTGAGTGACTCTACGAACCGCTAATGCTCTTGCTGACCAGGATTTCATCAATGTTTTTTGGAGCCTGCGAATTGCTTTCACATCGCCACGCTGAGAGGATTGATAAATTCTCTTTTGCAGCTTAAACACGCGACATTCTAGCTTGCGCCAGTTGACCTCGTGCCATTCCACCGTAGTCTTGAAACTCGTTTTAGACATATTGACTGCTACTGGAAACGTTATCTTCCAAGTCACCGTGATTCTGTCTGCATATCCTTCCCATTACAGGCAGGCATTCGCTTCTGAATCAATCTCTCCAACTCGTTGTATCCGGTTAGCACCTACTCAGTCCCTTGGAGGTCTGAGAACGAACGAGTGGTTATTTCGTTTCTGATAGTCATGGATTGAGTTGTTAGAGCGGTACTATCCACCGGGTTTAGAGGAAGTGCTTGTTGGTCAACCAGGTCCTTGCCAACTCCCTATGAAATGACAACTATATTGACCGCTTAACAATCACAAATCCTGTCCAATAAACTAGGTGATCGCGTGATGACAATTACCGCGACAATTACTCCGAACCCTTCATCCTGACTGGCTTTCGTCTAGCGCTGTAATTGACGC
>JBBRPT010000140.1:0-10348 GCA_038227635.1 Leptolyngbyales cyanobacterium
AAACAACAGGGTGGGAGTAATAGCTACAAAAATCTCCGATTCTTACACCTCTACTGTCATCAACAGATTCATGCTGCAAAATGACTGAAGCCTGTGGAAGCTAGTAATTTGCTTAAGCCGGATGTGCTGAAAGGTACAAGTCCGGTTTTGAGGGGAGGGGGTTACAGCGATGTAATCCCTTTACCCGACACATCAGATAAGTGAAAGAGGAGCGGCGGCAATGCCAACTCGCCTCTCCCGCCATTGGAGAAACGGAGCAGGTCTAAATATTCTTCCGGCAGTTTGATTTCATTCAACTGATAAGTCTGAGGATATCTGCTTCGCTTGCTGGAGGCTAAGCCGTCCAGTTTCTATTTGGTTGCTTTAGCATTTCAGCGACCTTTAGCATCACAGAACTGCTAAAACCTAACGGCTAAAGTGAGCGGCTGCTAGTAACCTCAAACTCAGCACCAGTAATTCTCAATCGTCCGCTGCATTTGAGTTGTTATACGCCGTCAACTACGCAGATCTTCTCAAGTATTCGCACAGCGTATTAATCAATGATTACTCTGAAAGTCAGATTTATTCTTGGTTCTACCTTTCTAGAGGTTTTCGGAATTTGATGCTGCCAGAAATGCTGAGTTTCACCAGCCATCAGAAGAAAACTACCATGTGTTAACTCAACTTCTGCCTTCAGATCTTGGTCTTGCCTATGCCGAAACATAAATCTTCTTGCTCCTCCAAAACTGACAGAACCGATTACAGGATTTTCGCCTAATTCTGGCTCTGCATCTGTATGCCAAGAGATACCATCATTTCCATGACGATAGAGATTCAGCAAAACGCTGTTAAACTCAACCTCTGAAACCTCTTCAATACGCTGCTTCACTTGCAGCAATGTTAGTGTCCAAGGCTCAGGGTCGAGGTGAATGCCTGAGAAGGTGTACGATTTGTCCCGATCTCCGTACCAAGCAGTCTTTCGTGGTAAATCTATCTCCTTGCCGTAGAGTTTCATCCTGTCTTGCCGCCAGTTGATCTCGTTCAGCAAAATCTGGAAAATTTCATCACTTTTCTGCGAGTCAAAAAAGTTTTGGTAGAAAGTAACCTTTGCATCTGGCATGGATAAAACTTCCCCTACTGATTCGTTAGGAGAGCTAGTGACCGATCCAAACCCAGAGAACAAGTCGCCCTGCAAAACATTTACAGCAGGTTTACTTTTCATAAGAATTATTTCCTCAGCCTTGAGTCAGGTTCACAGTGAATTGCCTCTCACATCTACCTATTCTACGCTCTTCATACCTTCCAGTTGCAGCATAGAAAACTTCTCCGTAAATTTCTTCGCTAGAACTAGATGCTCTAGTAACTTGGTGAGACTGTAGAAAGAGATTGTAGAATGCTTCAAGTCGTTGCTGTCGACCGTTATCCGGACTCGTACAGACGACGCGGTTGAGTCCATGAAAGGAGCGAACAATCAATTGGTACAGTCGCGTCAGATCAAACTTTTCTACGTCCAGAATATTCGAGAACAGGTGGATTTTGATGCTGTTGGGTTCCGAAATTAAATCAGTAGCAGTCAGATCGTCCATGCGCTTATTGACTAGTCGCACTACAGAATCAGTTGGGAGATTATTTTGAAACATCTGCTGAACAAGTCTAAGTCCACGCTGTAGTGCAACTGTAGATGGTTCTATTAGTGTTATGGATGACACATTAAGATTGATGTTTTTCTCTATGAGGTAATCAATGAGAACAGAGGTTGCTAATGCTTGACCACATCCCCAATCAATAATTTCTATGTCTCTGCCCGCGATATTTTCAAATTTTGTTGAGGCGTATGCTGCGTAGAGTTTATGGAAGTGGTGCCCACCATAGAGAGCAATGTATCTGATGCACTCCAATTCATCGCTTAGGATTCTTGTGCCGTTGTCTAGATTATCAAAGGGGACTCGAATTTCTGCACTGATAACACTACCCCTATAAATGCTGCTAAATCTTATTGGCGCTTCCTGTAAACTCGGAATATTCATGAGAATCAGTGGATCTGTATCAAGACTACTACTTGTTAGATTACCCACGTTACGCACTCATGTATCAGCATTAGGAGATGCCTTTTCGATGCCACGATATCAAGTCCTACCAGCAATCTCCACCAACATCACAAGCGTATAACAATCTAATTAGACTGACTTTCATCGTGCGATCGAACCCCCAATTCAGAGGGTTAGGCGAATAGTTCGCAGTCTAATTTCCTATATCAAGCAAATTAGGCGGACAGGCTACTCAGACTATACGTTGCTTCAGTATCTCTTTTGGCGAGGTAACAGCGATCGCGCTCACAACGACTTAATTAGATTCGTCGAGAAGGGTTGAGATCTCCCTCAAGATCACGATCGCCGAATGTTCAAACAGCACCAGTCGCCCCGTTTCCAAAGCGCCGCGACAATCCAACCGTTTTCTTCGAGCGTATCGGCAACGGGTTTGGCTTGCTCTAGCAAAATACCGCTCAAAATTCCCCAAGTGCTGAGCTTAACGATCGCCGTCCACTGCGGAATCAAATCAATAATCACTTCTGCCAAGATGTTGCACACTAGACCGTCGATCGGCGCTTGAATCATCGTCTCGATCTGTTTGACACTGCCCTCCGCCACCAACATTCGTTCAGGATCAATATCATTCAGTTCGATATTTTCTCGGCTTGCTTTAACGGCTAGTGGATCGGTGTCCACCGCGTAGACTTGACTCGCACCTAGCAAAATCGCCCCAACCGACAAGATGCCCGAACCGCAGCCAATATCCGCGATTACAGTGTTTTGAGGATTGTCACTAAACCGCATCTCTAGCGCTTCGAGACAAAGCTGAGTCGTGGCGTGATCTCCAGTGCCAAACGCAACACCGGGTTCTAGCTTGACGATGATGCGATCGTTGTCTTTTGGCACAGGAAGCCAAGCAGGATTAATCAAGAAGCGATCGCCAACTTTCTGCGGCTGCCAGTGAACTTTCCAGCTACTCGCCCAATCTTCTTCATCAATCAAATTCCACTGCACAATGGGAATCGGCAACCCCACACAGAGCGCATCTTGCCGCATCAAGAGAGCGAGGGCAGACAAATCTAATAGCTGTGCCTGCTGCTGCGGCAAATAGGCAGATACTCGACACGAAGACCCCTTAATCTCGCTAAAGGTGCCTCGACAGCCAAACTTCTCAAGCCGCCAAAACGCCATGTCATCAAAAGCGGTGTCGCACAGAACTAGAATTTCCCACCAACTATTTGCCATGAGGTTAAAGGATGAAAGAGGAGTCCTGTTAGAGAATAAAGGATGAGGGAGAACAAATGAATCCTAGCGTCTTCCTGTTCATCCATCATCCTCCTGGTCTCATCCTTTAAAGCGTTACAGTATAAGCATCTCGGATGCCCGACACTTTTTTAATCTCATCTAAGATGTCTTCGGGGAGCGGGTCGTCGGTACTCACCACCATCACAGCATCGCCGCGCACAATTTTGCGCCCGACTTGCATACTAGCGATGTTGACGTTAGAGTTGCCCAGCACGGAGCCAATTCTGCCGATGATTCCTGGCATGTCGCGGTGCAAGGTGAATAGCATATGACGATTGGGAGGAACGTTGACCGGAAAATCATCAATGCTGGTGACCCGAATCTCGTTATCGCCTAGCAGCGCACCCGTGACAGAGTGCTCACCCAATGCTCCTTTAGCCAATAGGTGAAGCGATCCGGTATAGTCCTTAACGGATGCGTCACGAGTCTCAATCACGCGGATGCCTCGTTCCTTTGCCTCAATGCTGGCATTGACGTAGTTGACTCGTTCTTGCAGGGCGTGAGAGAGCAATCCCTTAAGCGCGGCGACTACGATCGGTTGACTTTGATTGGTCGCCAGTTCTCCTCGCAGCCCAATGTTTAAAGATTCGATGCGTCCGCCGACGAGTTGCCCAACTAAGTTGCCGAGGGTTTCTGCCAGTTGCAGATAAGGCTTTAATTGCTCTAACAAATCAGGACGCAAACCGGGAATGTTGACCGCCGATCGAGCAGGCAGCCCCAGCAGAACATCGCGGATTTGTTCGGCAACGTCGATCGCCACATTTGCTTGTGCTTCTTCGGTTGACGCTCCTAAGTGTGGGGTGAGGACGATCTCTTTGCCCAAGGCTCTCAGATCTGATTCGCCCAACGGTTCGGATTCAAACACGTCGATCGCGGCTCCGGCAATCTTGCCCGCTTTTAATGCCTCTGCTAAAGCAGCTTCGTCAATAATGCCGCCCCGAGCGCAGTTGATAATGCGAGCAGTCGGCTTCATTTTAGCGATCGCGTCTGCCCCGATTAAGTGAGTTGTCTCTGCCGTTTTAGGAATGTGGAGCGTGATGTAGTCTGCTTGCTGAAACAACACATCCAATTCCACCAGACGACAGCCGATTTGTTCTGCCCGTTCGTGAGAAATAAACGGATCAAACGCTAACAGCTTCATGCCCATTGCCTTAGCAACCGTGGCGACGTGAGTTCCGATTTTGCCCAAGCCCACAACACCGAGAGTTTTTTTATAAACCTCAACGCCCGTGAAGCTTTTACGATCCCATTTGTTGCTTTTGACCGACTGATTGGCATCGGGAATGTAGCGCGACAGAGCCATCATCATGGCGATCGTGTGTTCGGCAGCGGCGATCGTGTTGCCTTCGGGAGAGTTGACGACCACGATGCCTTTACGAGTGGCGGCAGTTACGTCTACGTTATCGACTCCGACCCCTGCGCGTCCGATGATCTTGAGCTGAGTGCCTGCCTCGATCACGTCTTGAGTGACACGAGTCCCAGAGCGAATCATCAATGCGTCATAGTCAGAAATAATTTCGACTAGCTGCTCACGAGACAGGTCAGTCTTAATATCAACCTGGGCAACCTGGGATAAAATATCAATCCCTACCTGATCAATAGGATCGGAAACAAGAACCTTGGGCATAAAAACTTAGTGGATGATAGGGGCAGAGAGAGGAGTACAGGAAACAACAAACTCGGAACGCAGAACGTCTGATTCATCGCCCATCTTTCATAGTTCATCCTTTCGAGTGATTCCCCGATTAGTTATTCTAGTAGATTCAAGCGTCAAGCCTCGTAGAATAGCGAAAGTTTTTTGATTTCAGTCTCTAGATTGTCTACCGCGTCACAGACAAGGTGAGTGTTCTGATTCTCAAGACTCTAATTGCGGTGGTTGTTGCTGTAGTGAATTCTGGCTCCTGCCCACTGCAATTTTTCGCGCAGCGTCTGGTAATAGGAATAGTCATCTCTAAGAATAATAAATTGAGCATCGCAATCTGCCATGCGAATATCGACGCGCTGACCGGGCCAAATCGAGGTTGCTAATACGCCATCCATCCAGAGCTTGGTCGTTAATTCACGATCGACCAGGGGCCAAATGCTGACCACCGATCCGGCGGGCAAAACAATTGGGCGGCTCGACAGACTTAAGGGACAAATTGGCGTAACGGCGATCGCGTCCATTCCTGGATGAATAATCGGTCCATTTGCTGCCACGGTATAGCAGGTCGAACCTGTGGGAGTTGCCACAATCAAGCCATCACCCTGATATTGATCGACGACTTCACCATCGATTTCCATTTCTAAAATCGAGGTAATCATGCGATCGGCAGACGCGGGTTTAACACACATTTCATTGAGTGCCAGGTAACGATCGCTCATCGGCTCTAGATTAGTGCGATTGCCTTCAAAAATGCTGGCTTGCAGCATCATGCGGCGCTGTACGGCAAATCGGTCTTCTAGTAGTCGATCCCACACGGTCTCTGTGTTGAAGTCTTCAGACGATTCGGTGAGAAAGCCCAAATGTCCGCCGACGTTGACCGCGAGAATGGGAATCTTGTCTGCCGCCAAATGTCTAGCGGCGGTTAGAGCTGTGCCGTCGCCACCGAGGACGATCGCCAAGTCGATCGGCTGCTGCACCGATGCCAAGAACACGGGATAGGGATTGTCATTGGGTCCGCTTGGACCTAACAGCACTCGACACTGGCGCTTTTCTAGCGCTTGGGCACATTTCTCAGCCCATCGCCGACTGAGCGGGTCGCCCGATTTATGAATAATAATGACCTGATTTAGCTGCACAGTTTTTCAACCGAGAGACATGAAGCTGGGTTCCTGTCAAAAGTCTACGCCATGTGCTCACGTTTCTCAGGCTTAATCAGGGACAAATGTATTCCATCTCAAGTTGTTGAGTATCATGAAATGAGGATTTTGGGTATTTTTGGTTGATTCGCAAAGGTCAACGATCGTACATTGATGAATAGTCCCGTCTGGTCACTGAGGAGCCGTCGAATGAAACAATTTAATCCTGCGTTTTTGCAACTGAGTGCGATCGTAAGTGGTGCTGCAATCAGCGTTGGGCTTGCCTTTAGCGCTCAAACTCCTGCGTCGGCACAAGCCGCTTATGGTAGCTATGTCGGCATCGGACCTTCGTTTGGTTTGACTCGTGGCGCAGACGACGATCGCAAGATTTCAGGTGTGGTTGCAGGTCGATATAAGCTTTTGACGGCTCCCATTTCGGTCAGAACGCAGGTGTTGATCGGCAGCAATGTGGCGATCGTGCCGACAATTTCTTATGACATTCCGATCAACTGGCAGACCGATGCTTATATTGGCGCAGGGGCATCGATTCCGATCGGCGGCGACACCCCGGTGGGCAATCAAACGAGTTTTGCGATTCAACCGGGCATTGATTATGCGCTTCCT
Organism: Leptolyngbyales cyanobacterium; assembly: GCA_038227635.1. Lineage (GTDB taxonomy): Bacteria > Cyanobacteriota > Cyanobacteriia > Leptolyngbyales > Leptolyngbyaceae > Phormidesmis_A. The sequence goes on from JBBRPT010000140.1 coordinate 6,720, forward strand.
AATAGCAATGTGGTCGTTTTTGGGAATGCGATTATCTCGTTTGATGCCTATAAACGGGGTGGTGCGGCTGCGTCACTGCAAGGCGGCGTGGGACTGAGATTTTAAGCGATTCTGGCTGTCTCGATATCGTCCGAGTGCGGTGAGTGGGAAGTGCTGCTGATAAAGGTGATATTTGAGATAGAAGTGACCCGGAAAGCCTGTGCCTGTGAAATAATCTTCGTTCCAGGTGCCGTCTTGTCGCTGAGTGGTGAGCAGATAAGTGATGCCGTGGTCGATCGCATCCCAGGCAAATCGACTCGTTGCGTCTCCGGCGGCAAGCAGCCCGATCAATGCCCAGGCGGTTTGAGAAGCCGTGCTCTCTCCCTTGCCTTTGAGTGATGGATCGGCGTAACTGGCACAGGTTTCGCCCCAGCCGCCATCCGAGTTTTGGCACTTCATTAGCCAGGTTGCGCCACGATTAATGCTTGATAGATGCGTCACCGGAGCAATGAGCGAAAGCGCCGCGAGAACGCCACTCGTGCCATAGAGGTAGTTCACGCCCCAACGCCCAAACCAGGAGCCATCGCTTTCTTGTTCTTGCGTCAAGTAAGAAAGGGCACGATCGAGGCGCTCTGCGTCTAAGTGAGTGTCTGCCAGCCGTCCGAGCATCTCTAACACTCTCGCAGTCACATCGGCAGTATTGGGGTCGATCATGGCTTTGAGATCCCCGTAAGGATGAGCATTGATCCAGTCTTGATCGTTGTCGAGATCGAACGCTGCCCAGCCTCCAGGCTTGCATTGCATGGTGGCGATCCAATCAAGGGCGCGGACGATCGCTTGTTGTTTTAAGTTCTCATTCGGCAATTTCACTGCCGCTAACGCCATCACTACAACAGCAGAATCGTCCACGTCAGGATAGAAGCGATTTTCAAACTCAAACGCCCAGGCTCCGGGCTTGCCGTGCTGATTTTTAACCGCCCAATCGCCATAGTCTAAAATCTGTTTTTCGAGGAGCCAGTCGCCGCCGCGAACCAGAGCCGGATGATTGGGAGCTAGTCCAGAATCGACGAGCGATCGCATCACCAATGCAGTGTCCCAAACAGGCGAAACACAAGGCTGAATGCTAAACGTATCTTCCGTTTGGTTGGAGAAACGATCAATTGCGTTCAACCCGCGCTCAACGATCGGATCATCGGCATCATAATCTAAACAACGCAACGCTAACATTGAATTTAACATGGCAGGAATGATGCCGCCCCAGTCTCCAGACGCTTCCTGTCGTTCTAGAATCCATTGTTCTGCGGCTCTGAGTCCTTCGTCTCGAAAGGGCATCAAGTTCCATTCTTCAGCCACCTTAAAGACTTTGTCTAAGTCAACAAATAAATCTGTCCAATCTGATTTGCGAGGCAGATCAAAGTTTGTGTTGGTTATTCCGTCTACATAGAGTTCGTCAAGGGTGATCGATCGATCGACGAGAAAAACGGGCTTGCGATCGAACACAATCATCAACGGAACGGTGCTTCCTCTCGCCCAACTAGACAGTTCATAAATGCTAAACGTCGAGGTTGAGAACAACGGCTCAGAGCCAAACGGGTTCGGAATTTCTAGCTTCAACGATGGCAACAACATCAATCCGGGCGGAATCGACGGCAACCCACTCCACGGATAACAGCCAATCAACGCCAGGTGAAACTTTGTGAATACGCGAGCCTTAGCCACGCCGCCCCGCGCCAGAATAAAGGCTCTCGCCTTTGCCATTGCCGGATCGTCGATCGCAACCCCCAATAACTTCAACGCCATATAAGTCTCAACCGTGACGCTAAGTTCGCCGCCATCCCCGTAGAACAATTCCCAGCCGCCGTGATCGCGCTGCTGCGATCGTAAAAACTTCTCTGCCTTGTGCATCGGGCGAGTTTTATCGGTGCCCCAAATTTTATGCAGCAAGACAACTTCTGCGGTCATCGTCACGTTTGATTCGAGTTCTGCCCACCAATATCCGTCAGCATTTTGGGTAGAAAGCAAATAATCTTGACTGGCAGCGATCGCCCCATCTAGTTGAGAAGTCATCACCTTATTCCGTTGCATCACGCACCCCAAAAACCACAGTCTTTGTATTTTGCGTTCTACAATCAGAATTTTGCAAGATGACAACTAACCTTCCATCCCAATGAGTGAGATTTTTGCAGGGTTAGCGCTACTCTCCCTGGCGATTTGGATTTATTTGGTCTGCTTTCGCGGTCAATTTTGGTGTACCGATCGGCGTTTGTCTGCCCAATCTTTGCTCTTTGATGAGCATCCTTCTATCTGCATCATCATTCCCGCCCGCAATGAAGCGGATTTGTTGCCCGTGACGCTACGATCGCTGCTCACTCAAGACTATCCCGGCACTGTCACTATCTTTCTAATCGACGATCACAGCACCGATCGAACGGCTGAGATTGCCAGAGAAACGGCTGAGACGCTAGGCAAATTGCATCAGCTACACATTCTCTCGGCTGCACCACTTCCGCCCGGATGGACGGGGAAACTTTGGGCACTCGATCAGGGAATTCAGAAAGCGATCGCGCTAGAACCTGACTATTTCTTGCTCACCGATGCGGATATCGAACACGATCGCGCTAATCTCTCCCAATTAGTTGCAAAAGCCGTTGAGGACGATCGTGAACTCGTCTCGTTAATGGTGCGATTGCGCTGTCAAAGTGTGTGGGAAAAACTGCTGATTCCGGCGTTTGTCTTCTTCTTTGCAAAGCTTTATCCGTTTCGCTGGGTGAATGAACCGGGGAACTCGATCGCGGGTGCTGCCGGGGGATGTAGTCTAATTCGACGCGAGGCATTAACTCGGATTGGCGGAATTCAGGCAATTCGACAGGCATTAATTGACGATTGCGCTCTAGCCGAAGCGATTAAATCGAGTGGGTCGCGACGAATTTGGCTAGGATTGTCAGATTCGACTCGCAGTTTACGCCCCTACGACTCGCTAGAAACGATTTGGACAATGGTAGCGCGAACGGCATTCACTCAGTTAAATTACTCGTCGCTTTTGCTGATCGGAACGGTGTTTGGCATGAGTCTGATTTATCTACTTCCGCCTATAGGAGCCGTCTTTGGAATAGTTACGGGGCAATGGTCGATCGCTCTTTCAAGTCTGCTTGCTTATTTGCTGATGAGTTTCGCTTACTTGCCGATTATTCGCTTTTATCGGTGTCCGGTTTGGTTAGCGGGTTGTCTGCCTGCGATCGCGTTTCTCTACACGTTGATGACACTTGACTCTGCCCGTCGTCACTGGCAAGGCAAAGGCGGCGCTTGGAAAGGACGGGTTTATGAGAAGATAAAAACTCCATAATTTCAGCCTGAATTCTATGTCAAAGTCTCAGCATTCTTGAGTCAAATTAAGCATTCATAATTAAGTAAGAGGTCATCGGTAAGATTCCGTTTTTAGATAAGATTAGGTACAAGTGTTCTTGTCACAGAAAATCTTATCGAGGAAATGAGAACTACTTACCGAAGAGATCCCATCACTGGTGGGCTTGTGATTGTTGGTCAAAGGCTTGCATAGTTACAACGTCAGTGGCATGACACCCCAGTTATAGCGGACTAGCGCAAGATTCTAGTGTAGGTGCAAAGTTTGTAGCTGCTCAACCGAAACGTTA
>JBBRPT010000141.1:0-10222 GCA_038227635.1 Leptolyngbyales cyanobacterium
GGAAGTCATACGACAACAAGGGCAAGCGTTGGTTGAACAATTAATCTTGTTTGCTCATGACCAGCTCTTGCAAGGACAGGCGGCAGCACAGGTGTTCACTAATTTGTTTGCTAAGCAACAGAAGCAATTCTCGCATTCATAACCCACCAGTCCCTTGTCTTATTTTCCTCTCGTGACATCACAACACTCAAGAAAGTAATCCGATCCCATCGTGGTCATGATCATTGCTGTCCACCAGAGTGCATTGCCATAGTTTGTGAGCGTACTTCCAGTGATGTTTCGCTCAAACTCATACATTCCTGCGGCTCCAATCATCACAACAAACAGCGTTAGCACGATCGCATAGCCAAATCCGCGACGGCTCATACTTTTAGAGAGCGCTTTCATGCCCCGATTGATCCGCGCTAGAACGCGCAGCAGTTGCATCCCTTGCATTCCAGGCATGATTCTAAGCATCCGAATGATTCGTGCCGTGTGAAATATCCACAATGCTGGGAGCAGAAGCGCGATCGCGGATAGCCAGTTGTGCTTTAGATAATTAAGCCTTTGAGGTGCAAGCAATAATCGAAGGACGAAATCTAAGACGAATACAATCCAGATTGTGATGCTGACTGAGTTTAAGAGGGGATTGAGTCCCTCAACAAATTCAAGAATCAGCAGTGCTGTCCACACAAAACTCAGTACGAGCATGGGGGTTTCTAGCCATTCCTCAACTTGCTGTAAGATTTCGCGCCGTTCTTGGTCGATCGATTGTCTACCAACTCGATTTACATTGTTCATACATTGACTCGAAGGGGGCGATCGTCATTTCTGAATAGAGTCAAGGCTTAACCAATCAGTTGAGCAACCCGAAAGGCAGATACGATCGCTCCTTCATGCAAGCCATCGCCTAGATAAGCGCCCGCGTGGTAGGTGTTATTTTCTCCGTTGGTCGCAACGACTTCATCTCGGTATCGAAAAGATTCAACAGTATACAGCGGCGTATGATGTTTCTGGGTGTGAATGATGCAACGTTTAGCGATCAATTCCTCTAAGTGGAATGATAAAAAATATTGCTGGGGTGACAAGATGCCGCAAAGCTGATTTAAGTAGCTGTTATATCCCCATTGGGTTTCTGTCTGAAAGAAGTCAAATTCCGAGGGATGCTGAACGTTCTGATTGCTGTACATGGAATGATCCTGATGAACCGTCGTGATTACATTGTTAGCTTTCCAAGCTGAAAAGCGTTTGGTCTCCGCAGCCGTTGAGTCAGCTAACAGCGCCATCACTTGGTCAGGTGGCGTGGCAAACACAACTTTATCAAATGTCTGGATTTCGCCCCTTAGTTGCTCGATCGTGACCGCATCCGAGCTTCTAGAAATATTGGCAATCTTCACGTTCAGCAAGATGTCACCCTTAAAACGCTCCAGAATTTTTTCAATATAGGAATAGACCCCCCCTGCAATTCTGAGCCAGTCAACCGCAATATAGTCGCGTAACATTGGAATCGCCAGTTCTGCCGGAAAGTTATCAATCAGTTCCAGCGGCATTGAGTAGCTATACATCGTCAGCAACTTTAGCCAGGTATTGCTAATACTTTTGCTCTTGACATACTTCGACAGCGGTTGATCGTAGAAATCTTCCATCTCAGCAAATCGTGTTTCCAACCATAATCTAGCGGAACGAGCATGGATCAGGTCAAATCGCAGATATTCAATCAGACGTTGGATGCCTGTGCAGTTTTCGTTGATCATAACTCCCGAAAAAAAGTGGCTGCCATCCTTGGGGAACAGGGCTGAACCCACTTTGACGGGTTTTAGTTCTACCCCTAGCTCTTCCATGAGTGCAATAAAGGTGTGAAAGACGCTCGGAAATTCTAGCACTCCACATTCTAACCGTTGATTGCAAGCTGCTTGGTCAGGCTGAACATTGTGGTTGAGTGTCCGAATATGTCCTCCTAATATGGGCTGCCGTTCAAACACGGTGACATGATGCCTTTGTTTATCGAGGAGGTAGGCTGTCGTCATACCGCTGGCTCCACCACCAATCACTGCAATTCTCATGGCTGACCTCTGAGTTGATGAAATAGATAGTACGTATTGCCGTCTAGCTGTTGTCTAGAAGCACATCGCCGGACAGCCGTTGATATAGTAGTGTTCCTGTCCAGAATGTAGGGGCAAAGCCGGGATAGCCCGATGAGGCATTGCAAAAATAGAACTGGTTGAGAGAGGTTTCATGATTTAGCCGTCCCAGTCCCATGTTGCGCGGTGTCAGACTAGAGCCGTAAGAATTTCCGTTGGGACACCAGCAAAACCGTTCATTGGTGGTGGGGCTACCTGTAATATGGAAAACCATATGTTCCCTAAAATTTGGCACATAGTGCTTTTCAACAACATCCAGGATGGCATCTAAGATTTCTTGCTTTTTCTGGCGATAGGCTTTGCGATCGTGCTTCCTGAGCTGCTTGAAGTAGTCATAATTGGCAACGGTGAGGAATTCAACAATCTGACAATCTTCAGGACAATCCCGACTCGCTTCTGTTAATAAAGTGGGCGTTGTGATGGCAAAGCTAGGATTAGAAAAATCATTGTGTTCATACATCTGAGCAAAGGCTTCATTTAGATCTTGATGCCCGGTATGAGAGACATTCCACTTGCCAAATCCATAGTCTCGCAAATCAAGGTCTTTGACGACACAGTAGACCATGTAGTTGGATGCTGAATACTCATAGTTGAGCTTTCGGCGCACCGTTTTGGAGAACTTTTCCTCACCAATCATTTTGGCGGCTCTTTGAGGATCAATATTGCAAATCACGGTGTTGCCTGTAAATTCGTGAGTTTGATGGGTGGTGAGATCCATCGCTTCCACTCCCGTGACTGTTTTATCTGTGACTCTAAAATTCGTGACCTCTTGGTTGAGTAATACTTTCCCCCCGTGGGATTCAATCACGTTGACGAGCGAATTGATCACCTGCTCAAAGTGCTGAGTTGGATAAAATGCACCAGCTTGATAACCCCGGAACAATGCGACCCAGGCATAGAAGGACAGTTGATTCGGCGGCAGCAAAAAATCGAGCCATTGCAGCGCTAATAGAGTTTGAGCAGCTTGCGGGAACTGAAACTTGTCAAATACATCTTGAAGAGTGCTGTTGAGATATTGGACTGCACAAGCGACTTCACCTGCATGTTTGAGCAGTTCAATGGGCTTTACGGGAGGAGCCAGCCTTTTCAGACCTGCTCCCGTTTTTTCAACGTCGTTGACAAATTGGCGAATGCGATCGCCATGTGCCGGAAACAGCGTTGATAGTCGCTGAATCAGTTCCTCTGGTTCCGAGGGAATATCTAACGCATATCCCGGCATTCGCATATGGTCAAAGCCATTCGGATCGTATTGCTCAAAGGTCACTTCTTGATCCAAACCCAGCTTCTTGAGGACTCGATTCACCAGTTGTCCTTCACCACAATCCCAAACATAGTGGAATTGAGCGTTAAACGTATATTTTTTAGCCATCGTAAACGTGTGCCCAAAGCCGCCGGGATGCTCATGGGCTTCGAGAACTTGCACGGTTTTGCCGGAGTTTGCCATCAAAGCGCCAAAGACCAGTGCAGATAAGCCACTGCCGACAATCAGATAATCTGGTTTCATAAAAGAGTTCCTTGATCAATAAACATCTTTCGATCGACTTTATTTGAGTAACCTTGATCCGATTGGAGAACGTCTTTCCTCAATAGATCTTCTCCAATCTCCATTCTGTTTCTCTTTGCTTTCCTTTACAAACAGTTTCTTGCTAAAATCTTTCTCAATATTGCCCTCCTAATCGGCTCTACCGTATACACACAAGTTGATCCGCTCCGTCATTGCCAAAACCTTTCGCCCCCTAAATCCCCCATTCTGGGGGACTTTGAGCTGAAACGAGGTTTTAGAGGTCAAGCCATTCTCTTGTTCAAAGTCCCCCAATTTTGGGGGATTTAGGGGGGCATAAGCCGACTCAAACGAATCTACGAGGACTTGTGTGTACACGGTAGCCTAATCGGCTTGAAGTGGCTCGATCTACCTGTCCTGTTAACGTTCGCGCTCCAAAGACCAAAACTATCAGGGCAGCGATGATGATGAGCAACGCTGTCGCGATCGCGTAAGGTCGCAAGCTATTGGCAGCACTGGGTAAAATCGGAATCACCCACGACCAGCCATTTACCGCCGTATGCAGCAAAATCGACATCAAGATGCTGCCGGATGTGTTGTTGTAGACCCAGGTGAACAGAATCGAGAGCGCGATCGTATTCAGCAAAAACAATCCAAACGGTAACTCATGTTGCACTGCGCCGGATATGAAAAATAGCGGTAGATGCCAACACGCCCAAATGATTCCAAGAATTACACTCGACCAAAAGGCGCTAAACCTTCTCTGAAGAGCGGGTAAAGCATAACCGCGCCAACCAAATTCTTCTCCCAGTGGACCGCCAAACAGCATCACTAGGAAAAAATTGACGATCGCCAACCCCCAGCGCCCAGTAGCCGGAGAGTTCGGCAATGCTCCACCCAAGATCCCATGCAATCCCAAAGCCATCAACAAAACCAGAGCAGGTAATGTCCAAACAACGATAAACCAGCGCCAGTTGACCCGCCACCGAATTCCTCGTTTGAGCAAAGCCCGAATGCCTGCTCGACCGGATTGCCACCCTGTCACGCCATAGGCTGAAATCATCGGACCGAAGCCTCCAACGATACTCAATACAGGATATGTTAGGACTGCAAGTTGCCAAAACGACCATGACCACACAAAACTAACGACAAAGTAAATCCACAGTGCCGCATTATTTTGTTTAGAAGTGGTTAAATGAGACCGCATAGCCCTACCTAAAAAATTTTGTAAAGATCATTCGATCGACTTGATTGAGGTTACTCCAAGATCGGCGGTTGTACCTTACCAAATTTCCAGGTAAGGAGCGATCCCAAACCGAACAGACTCACCACAAACACGACAACCCCGCCAACAAATGGAATCAGCGCAAGTACTGTGACAATCAGCAGCCCGATTAAGAACTGCTGCAAGCTACTTTGTCGATCGTTTTTTACCACTTGTTGACCAATCAATAGTGAAATTCCCAATGCCCCAACTAATGATATCAGACTGAAAATTACGCTGAGGAGTGGAATCAGTGGAATGCCAATCAGGGTGATTGCCAAGAAAATGTTAAGGGCAACAAAGGTAACGATTGCTCCCATACCCCATAATGCGCTTTGACCTGGATATTGGCGTACAGTGGCTGCTAGATTTGGTAGAAAAGAGGGTGCGGTGCGTAACAAAATGATGCCAACAATGGCACCAACGATCGCTGAGAAAATCCGAAGACTAGCGTGAAAGAAATACATCGGCAAAAAATAGTTTCGCTCGCGGTGCATTCCCATCATGCCCTGTCCTTCAGTTTGACCGTTGAATGTACCGTTTGAGCCGCCAATTGTAGCTCCTTCTGCCTGTACGACTTTGCCCCCGATCGCGTAGGCATCCCCATCTACCCGTGCACCTTTATTGAGAATGACATCTCCACCGATGGCGATCGCAGTTTGTGTCACCCGTCCATTGGGTTGGACGATCGCTGAGCCACCAATCGCGATCGCATTTTCTACAACTTGCTTTTCTGCAACCGTGACGCTTCCGCCCAATCGAATCAGATTGGTATTGTTGATGTTGAGATCAGTTTGTGCGATCGCGTTTCCAGCAAACAGCAATACTATTGTGGAGATGAATGCGATCGTCAATGTTTTCCAGTTCATCGTTAAGGCTCCTGATATGGCTGTTAAATGAATCGGACAAGATTTTAAGATGATGTAATCTATCCACTTTGAGCAACCATTGTTCGATTTGCTGAATGAATCGATTGATTACGACATAAATCGTTACCCAAACAAATGCTTCCAGATCTTCCGATGTTTTACATAAGTTGGAGAGTTCACTAATCTTTCGTGCGGTTTTTAGACTGTCAGAGCGTTAACTGAGATCTGGCACCCGCCTTTTTGCTGCGGTTCTGCCCCGCCCGTGAATGGAATTCCGGGCTAGCCTTGCGAAGTCCGTTGAAACGGACTGAATCCCTCAAACCCTCTTGCAGTCCCTTCAGTAGACTTCGCACCGTTAGACCGTGATGTTCAATCACGGGCGGGTCTGAGCCAAAAACGACCCGATCGAACGGGGCTGATTGAGTGGGTGCCAGATCTCAGTTAAAGAACCTGGTGCAAAAAACTGCGATCGCAGATTAATCTTGCGCCTTCAAGTTTTTATCGCTTTTGATAACAAGTTATCTCGTAATCAATCAATTCACACAGTAACTCAAACAGAGGTCGTTCAAATTGTAGAGGAGCCTAGAAATATTGGGTAAGGAGAACAGAATGGATAGCCAAATGTCCGGTGCTCATCAAGCTACTTACAAAGCCATCTTTCAGCACCCCGCCGCCCGAAACCTCCAGTGGCATGATGTGCGATCGCTGCTCAACTCGATCGCTGAAGTAGAAGAGGAGCATAACGGCAATCTAAGATTTACGCGACATGGCGAGACGCTGACTGTTCATCCCCCAAAGCACAAAGATTTATCTGACATCGAAGAACTGATCAAGATTCGCCACTTTCTAGAGCGATCGGCTGTCCCTGAACTAGCAACAGCCGCCGAGGGGACGCACCTGCTAGTCGTGATTGATCATCGTGAAGCTCGGATTTATCAGACGGAACTGCATGGCTCAGTCCCAGAGCGGATCATGCCTTACGATCCAGGTGGGTTACATCGGCACCTGCACTATGTCGCAGACGAAAATAATGGTCAGCGTCAGCCAGAACTCAAAGCCTTCTACGAAGCGGTAGCGCAGACGCTGACGGGTGCAGAGAAGGTTCTGATTTTTGGTAGCTCAACTGGATCAAGCAGCGCAATGGATCATCTGCTGGTCGATCTCAAAGACCATCACCCCAATCTCGCGCAGAAAGTCATTGGTACCGTCGTTGTCAACGAACAACATCTGACCGAGGATCAGTTACTCGCACAGGCGCGATCGTTCTATGCTGCAACTGAGTCTTGAAGTTAGGAGGTATCGATGTCTGGGTCAATGAATCAACAAATTCTGCTTAAAAATCGCCCGATCGGGAAACCGAAAGAGAGTGACTTTGCCGTGGTCGAAACGGCAATTCCAGAACCGGGAGAGGCAGAAATACTCAGTCGCACCATTTACTTATCGCTCGATCCCTATATGCGAGGACGAATGAGCGATCGTGAATCTTATGCGACTCCGATCGAGTTAGGCAACGTCATGGGGGCTAGCACCGTCAGCCAGGTCGTGAAGTCAAACCATCCTCAATTCTCAGTCGGAGAGTTCGTCGTAGGCTATGACGGCTGGCAGGCGTATGGAATTTCAAAAGGCGAAACCTTGAGAAAGCTCGACCCCAAGCAAGTTCCGCTCTCTTATGCTTTGGGCATCACCGGAATGCCTGGAATGACTGCCTATTTTGCACTGCTCGACATTGGCAAACCCAAAGCAGGCGAAACGGTTGTAGTCTCTGCTGCTTCTGGTGCAGTCGGTTCAGTGGTAGGTCAGATTGCTAAAATCAAAGGCTGTCGGGCAGTCGGCATTGTTGGCAGCGATGAGAAATGTGATTACGTTGTGAATGAATTAGGATTTGATGCCTGCATTAACCGCAAAACTCAAAATTTGGATTCAGCCTTAAAAACTGCTTGCCCCAACGGGATTGATATCTATGTTGATCATACGGCTGGGGCAATTCTAGAAGCGGTACTGCAACAGATCAATTTGAAAGCCAGAATTCCTTTAGTGGGTTTGATCTCTCAGTACAATGCCGAAAAGCTACCTCCAGGACCAAATCTATTACCGCTACTCGTGAAGCGTGCGTTGATCAAGGGGTTTCTGGTGGGCGATTACCAAGCACGTTACGCCGAGTTTATCCAGGATGTCTCTCAGTGGTTAAAGGCAGGGAAGCTCAAGTACAAAGAAGATGTTGTAAAAGGTTTAGAAGCTGCGCCCAATGCCTTTATCGGTCTGCTGCAAGGAGAAAACTTTGGTAAGTTGATCATTCAAGTTGGTGACGATCCAACCCAGCAATGAAGCATCGATCCACACCCTGTAATTTAAGAGGTCGCTATCATGAATGACGAATCAATGTTGGCTCAAGGAACAGTTCCCAATCAGGCTGCCGCCGAAGCGCTACAAACGATCGTAGGAAAAAATCATTACGCAGGAGGCAATACGCTGTTAAGCGCCGAAGCTGAGGCAGGAGCCGAGACTGATCATTCTCCGATCGATCAGCCAATAGCAACCAATACTCCCAGCCATCCAGCCATCGATACTCCACTGGTTGAATGACTCAGCAATGGAGAAGATTTATCTGAGATCTTGCACCCGATTAGAACGCCCTCGTGGCTAGCATTCACCCGCCCATAATTGAACATCACGGTCTAACGGTGTGAAGTCCACTGAAGGGACTGCAAGAAGGATTGAGGCAATTCAGTCCCTTTCAATGGACTTCGCAAGGCTAGCCCGGAATTCCATTCACGGGCGGGACACCATCGCAGTGAAGAGGCGGGTGCCAGATCTCAGTTATCCCTGATCACTGATGCTCCGATCGTAGAATAATCGGATTTTGCCTACTCAGCCATACCCTTCTTTTCTATAAACGCTAGATATGGGAGTGTAGCTCATGAAGAATAGGATTGTGTTTTTGGGATTGTCGCTCTTGCTATATGGAATAGCACTCGCACTGCCTTGCCTGTTGTTTAATGTAGTGCCTATCGCTTCTACAGTGAATTCCACTGACGTTTATGCAATGAAGGGAGCGGAACTGACTATCTTTGGAATTATTGGATTGCTTTTCCTGCAAATTCCAGCGATCGGTTGGTTTGCCAATCCAATTTATGGGCTATGTTGCATATTCTTTATGAGGCAGCAATATAAGTTCTCGGCAATAGCTGGACTCGCTTCAGTAGTCATCGGTTTTGGAGGAACATTATCAGCATTTTGGTTCACGTTACCTGCTGATAGTGGTGGCATCGCTAAATTCACACTGAACCAGCCACTTTTTGGTTTCTGGTTATGGCTTGCGGCTCCTGGCTTACTGGCATTGATTTCTATCTTTCGCCTCGTGAAGATGACCCAACATTCCAAAAAGTTAACTGAAACCTAATATGAAAATAATTCAGCATAGATGCTCATGAAATACTTCACGGCAGCGTTCCTGTTCCTGATCATATACCTTCTCGTCACAGCATTTTGTAGTCTTGTCATCAATGCTGTGTTATTCGGCAAAATGGTTGTCGTTTTTGGGTACAGTCCTGACTGGTATACTTGGATAGCAAACATCCTGGGAATCATAGCTGGCATCTACTCGGCGAAAGCCGCACTGAAGTCGAAACCAAGGAGAGCAAAAACAGCATATAGAGGTTAACTGAAATCTTGCGCCCGCCTCTTCGGTGCGATAGTGTCCCGCCCCGGACTAAAAGTCGGGGCTAGCCTTGTGAAGTCCCCTGAAGGGACTGGGAGAAGGTTTAAGGTATTCAGTCCCTTCAGGGGACTTCGCACTGTTAGACCATGATGTTCAATCACGGGCGGGTGAATGCCAGAAACGAGGGCGTTTTAATCAGGTGCAAGATTTCAGTTAATGAATGAGAGTGCGATCTGCTCCAGCAGATATCTCTTCGAGATAGCAAGGATCATCGAATTTTGAGTATTAAATCATGCCTACTGCAACTGATTTCAAAGACTACTACGCTATTTTAGGAGTTGGCAAAACTGCAACGGCTGAAGAAATCAAACGAGCCTATCGTAAGCTTGCCCGCAAACATCATCCTGATGTGAATCCTGGCAATCCAAAAGCTGAGGAGACATTCAAAGACATCAATGCAGCGAACGAGGTTTTATCCGACCCGGAAACACGCGAAAAGTATGATCAATTTGGGCAGCACTGGAAACAAGCCGGTGACGCTCCTCCCGAAAGAACAACTGCAAATTCAGCAGGATTTGACCCCTCCAGCAACTTTGATCAATACAGCGACTTTGATAGCTTTATCAATGACTTGTTAGGCGGTAGAGCTAGAGCCGGACGATCGCAGTACCGCACCTCGGCTCAACAGCCCGACGATTTTTCTGGATTCCGGAGTCGAGCACCTGCACCGGATACAGAAGCCGCGATCGCACTCTCGTTCTCAGAAGCCTTTCATGGGATTCAAAAACGGTTGCAGTTGGACGGTGAAAC
>JBBRPT010000142.1:0-10160 GCA_038227635.1 Leptolyngbyales cyanobacterium
CGCAACCGAACGAGAATTACGAAACTGAACGCGATCGACGCACTTCTCAAACCCCAACCCACAAAACGCGAATCTCTCGGAAAGAAACGATCGACGCGCCACCCCGATCACTATGCGCCCCTTGCGAGATGCAGCCCAACTATTAATTATACGGAAACTTTCCGTATATCTCCCTGATTTGGGTAGATACCCCGAAATTTTCCGTATGTCTCCCCTCACTTTTCATCAGAGATCCCAGAGAAACGCTTGCTTCGCAGTTCCCCGGAAGGGTAAGCGCCCCCTCTCTTCCCCAGACAAACGATCGCACCCCTTCAAAAATTCAGCATTCCAAAAAACCAAAAACTCTTGTAGAATACATCGCAGTGATGAAGTTGTGCCCCGAAGCCTGATCTGCGAAATCAGACTCCGAGGACTTCCATCCCTAGTTAGTTCCGGTAACTCAGGAGGCGTTTATGATTGTACACCGTCAGCTTTGCGATGGGGTCTTGAAAGGCTGGAATCAAGATCCTGCATACCTTTTTCATCCCTACAGAATGTCTGAGAAATCAGCAGTCTTGTCCTCTCTAAATTAACCGAGAGGACAAAACAATATGGGAGTTAGGACTGTGATTCCTAGCTCGATTTCGTTCACCGTCGAGTTGCGTTGCTCAACGGAACGACGTTATCGAGTTAGTGTGACGTTGGATTTGCAAGAGCGTTATATCTTCATGTCATCTGGTGTTATTCCAAGCATTAGCGATTCTATCGAGGATTTTGTTTCACAACTAAGTGAGATTGCGTCCAATCAACTGGCATTCCTTAAATGGGATGGCACGAGTGATTTAACGACTGAATATCAGATTGTTCGAGTGTTGCCGGGATATCAAGTTGAGCGTTCCTTAGCGAAGTTCAACATTGTCATCGGTAACGGTTCCCTAATTCAAGTGGAGGAATTGCACAACAAAATCACCATTCAACTCTAGGAAGTTAGGGAGCCGTTGATTACCTCTTTAGAGAACTATTCAGGCGGCTCCCTTATTGCAGTTTAGCGATCGAGCGATATGCGGATTATGCCTTGGCGATCGTGGATTAAATAACCCGTCATTTTTAACTAACGATAACTGAGACAGGTCGCGGGTGGGGGCTGAGAGTAAACCCCCGCTTGACTCTCGCTTATCGCTCTACTAGCTGACGAGCCAGACGATTTTGTTTTTCGACTAGGGCAGTCAGATCAAGGGTTGTGAGATGTCCTTGATCCACGACTTTTTTGCCATTGATGAAGCTATAGTCAACCGCATCGACATGACAAAAAATCAGCGCTGCCACTAAATCATGGTGTGCCCCTGCAAACTGAGGACGATCGACATTCACCGCAATAAAATCTGCTGACATTCCCGGAGCCAAATAGCCAATATCGTCCCGACCTAAAACTCTGGCACCGCCGATCGTGGCAACCTCCAAGATTTCTCTCGCAGTCACAGCAGAGGCATCACAATCTTTCACACGAGCCAACAGAAATGCGGTTCGGGCTTCTTGCAGCAGATTGCCGCCATCATTTGAGGCAGACCCATCTACGCCCAACCCAACCGGAACCTTATGATCCAACATTTTACGAATCGGAGCAATGCCACTGGCGAGACGCATGTTGCTACATGGGCAATGAGCCACGCCTGTCCCCGTTCTGCCAAACTTAAGAATCGAATCGTCACTGAGTTGAACACAGTGAGCGTGCCACACATCGTCACCCAACCAGCCGACCGATTCTGCATAATCACCCGGAGTCATGCCAAATTTTTCTAGACTGTAGGCAACATCTGATTTGTTTTCTGCCAGGTGCGAGTGCAGCCGCACACCGGGATACGATCGTGCCATTGCCGCAGATTCTCGCATCAAATCGCGTGAGACCGTGAACGGAGAACACGGCGCTAGAGTCATCCGCAGCATCGAGTGACGAGAATTGTCGTGATAGCGCTCAATTAAGCGCTGGGAGTCTTTGAGAATATCGGCTTCTTGTTCGACGAGCGAATCAGGAGGCAGTCCGCCCTGACTTTCTCCGACGCTCATGCTGCCGCGACTGGCGTGAAAGCGCATCCCGATCGCCGCCATTGCTTCAATCTCGTGATCCAACGTGCAGTCGTTGGGATAGAGATAGAGATGGTCGCTGGCGGTGGTGCAGCCCGATCGAATCAGTTCTGCTGCTGCAATTTGAGCGCTGACATACACGCCCTCTGCTGTCAGATTTGCCCATAGGGGATAGAGAGCTTTCAGCCAGTTAAATAAATCGCAGTTCTGCGCGGCTGGAACGACCCGCGTTAGCGTTTGAAAAAAGTGGTGATGCGTGTTGACGAGACCCGGAAGGATGATGTGGCGATCGTGCAAATCTAAAATTTCGTCAGCCGTTTGTGGCAGTTCTTCGATTGTTCCGATGTGTTCAATTACACTATCACGAACAATCATCGCAGCGTTGCGAATTTCTCGTCTTTCCGAATCCATTGTGACAAGCGTGTGAATGTTCTTAATCAGTAAAGTAGTCATCGATTAGTTGCCCTAAAAACGTGGTTCTCTAACCATATTCGTACCAGCTAGAGAAGAATTAACTTCTTTGACTCTGAGTGAAATTCTGCTAGGGAAGGATGTGTAAAACGATCGATATTTGAAAGGATGTCAAGAATGTATTACTCGACACAGCAACCGTTTTGATTCGAGTGCGTTTTGACTCGAGTGTGTGCAGTATACGGAGTGACGTTTAGTGCGATACTGAACACTCTACCCCTTGCTTCTTACTTTTGTCAGCCCTGAGTCTCTGCACCATTAAATCCAGAAGCCTCTTTAGGAGTGCCTTCATTTTATAAGAAGTCGAGACGTTAACCATGACCCCTATAGACATTCACGTTAAATGATAAACCCTCACTTGGAGACGGGATTTTTGTCGCATTGCAACGCGTCTGTGCAATTTTCATCCCGATCGTGACTCCAGGGTTGATTTGATGATTCAGCAAGTATTAGCCCAACCGAAATGGCACAAACGGTTAAAGTCAGAGGATTTATGGGCACTCACTCCACTTTTCTGGACGCATGTCAATCCCTATGGCACGTTTCAATTGGACTTAGCAGAACGATTACCCTTGGAGGGTGGCTAAAACTAAAACTATGCTGCGAAAGCTATGATATGCAAGAGTTTTGGCGCTGGCGTGGCAGCTTCGCTAATCTTATCCCTTTAAGTTTTAATGCTGACACTTTCTTTTGAGGGGCACCAGAACACGCGGTAATAGACACCTATTTTTCTGTCGGGTTTGTGACGACGATCGTTATTTTTTGGCAGGTATCAAAGCGCTATTTAACATGCTCTGAACGAGTTGGGTTAGTGGAATTCCTGCCGCTTTTGCCATCTCGGAAATCACGCTGGTTTGGGCAAAAGAGCAGTATAGTCCTGCTTCTAAAAACCAGGGCTGGTGGTTTGGGTCAATGCGGAAATCAAACAGGCTATAGTGGCGACAGCCTAGTGCCATGTGGCAATTCCGAGCCGCGTCCCAAACTCTCGCAGTAATTGGATCACCGGGATCAACAATCCAGGCTTTGGCATTTCCCTTCGCGACCATTTCCAAGTCTCCCTTTTCATCTCGCTTGAGCTTATCTTCGTGTTGCCGAATCGGTTGCTTGTGTTTATCCATTGCGTATTCTTCTAATGGTAAACAGATCAATTTCCCTTGATCTTCAATGACACCACATCTGACTTCCCGACCGAGTTCAATAAAGGTTTCCACGAGTATCTCATCAGCGTAAGTAAAAGCGGTTTGTAAGGCAGTCTCATACTCAGAAATATTTTTTACAAACGCCACGCCCAGAGAGTTATCTTCATTTATGGGTTTAACGACAGTCGGAGGTGTCAGCGTCGGAAAATGTCCGAGGCGAAGTAGCTCTCCTGTAGGCACTTGCACGCCTGCTGCTGCGACCACAGCTTTTGCTTTTGCCTTATTTGCGGTCAGCGCCATCACGTCTGGCTGGTTGCCCACATAAGGAATATCGAGCAAATCAAACAAGGCTCTGTAAGTCGTCATGCCCGGAACGCAAAACATTTGGGGCAGCATCACATCTAGTTTGAGTGCCGTTAGGATTTGAATCGCTGCAGCCAGGGGCATGGGATGTGCAGCCGCGATCGCATCTTTCGTCAATGATTGAGGAAATCGCCAATGGCGATCGGGCGTGACGTAAGCAATATGAAACTCGTACAGGGCTGCATCCGCATTGGACTCCAGACAATCCTTTGCATAGAGCCGTGACAAATCACAGTAAAACTCACTGACCGCAGAACCCACCAAGTGCAAAACCCGAAGTACCATGCTCAATCTCCCGCCAGTTCGACGAGTTTACCAATGTTAAAATCAATCCGAATCCATCCTTTAAGCTGCCGCAAGTTTTTCAGCAGCAGCCAAGGAATCTGTACGTGGTGAACCATCAAAAAAGGAAGCGGATCAGCCCAGTCAAAGATCGCATCTTTGCCGCTAGCAATAATTTGTACTCGCTGCCAAGCCTGAGCAGGCGACCCTAAATGCGTTAGTAACCGCCAGATTTCGTGGTAAATCCAATAGGTCGGACGACTTGATTCTAGGGGCTGGATTGCAGTTGCTAAAGGCTCTTGCTCTAAATAAGCCTTTGCGACATCGGGATGGTTGTAAAACATCGTAATGGCTGAATGAGTGCGGGGATTACACTCGATCGCGTAGACCGATCCATCTACTGCCTCAATAAAATCAAAGGAAACTTGCCCAGTTAGATTCAGACTCCCTACAAATTTCCTAACCCATGCCTCGATCGCCGGATGCTCAACCATCTCATAGTTAATCTGAAACGCTGACGATCGACAGCAACAATGCATCCGCAATTCTCCATTCCTCACCGTACTATGGGTGCAGTATTCCTGCCCTGGAATGAAAGCTTGCATGATCCAAGGATTATGCTCAGAAATAGGCAGATTTTCAATAAATGCCTTAGTGTCTGCAAGGCTACTACAGGGAAGCTGAGTCAAATCCAATCGCCTGACTGAATCATAGGGAATACTTTTGAGGATATATTTGTGGGAGTGTTTGGAAAAATCAAAGTCCAGCACTTGCTGCGAATCCGTAATGCAATAGGAGTCGGGAACAGAGAGATTCAAGGACGCTGCGATCGCTGAAAATTCGTACTTGTTATCCAGTTGCTGAACCTCAGCTCGATCAACGTGCATAATCTCACAGTAGGCTGCAAGCGTTTTTTTTGCCAAAGCGTCGTAGTAACTCGCGACTGGACTACAAACCGGAACATACACATCAACAGCTTCTCGCTGCACAATCTCAAGCAGCGCATCAATATAGTCGTTTGCTTGAGGCTTGGGAATGGTATAAAACCGATCGACATCCCAAGAAAACCGATGTCCCGTTAACCAATATTTATGGGATTCCACTAAAATGACCCGATGCCCTGCCCGATGAAACGATCGAGCTAGCTGCAACGCCTTGGTCATTTTACCCCCGCTGACCAAGATGGTTTTAGGGTGAGCTGCGATCGTTCGACGCTGAAACGGCTTCATTAGAATCGCTCTGAGGAGAGCGATCGCGGTTAACGCAAGGTTTAGCGGAAGAACTAAAAGCAGCAGGGCAAGCGTTGCTACTGTTTTCAAAGAAGTTTGCACCCGATTGTCATTTGTGTGGTCAACATCCATTGTCAAGCTCGCTGTAAATCTGATGAATCTAGTAGGGTGAGTGGAGCAAATCGCAACCCACCCCACTCCCTCTAAACTCGGCGGATCAGCGTTAGACCGTCTCTTAATGGCAGCAACACTTGTTCGACGCGAGGATCATCAACGACAGCTTGGTTGAAAGCCGCGATCGCAGTCCCATTTGCTGTGACTTCACCATTCAGGTAGGGTTGCCCTTGCATCAACGTGTTGTCCACACAGATCAAGCCATTCTTCGCGAGCAAAGAACCCTCTAGAAGGATATTTAGATAGTCTATATACCCTGCCTTATCAGCATCAATGAACACTAAATCAAACGTCCCATCTGCATCCGCTAAGTGTCTCAGCGTAACTAGCGCCGGGGCAACCTTAACCAGAATTTTGTGACCGTCAGGAGACTGATCAAAACACGCTTGGGCGATCGCTGCTGCAAATGGATCAACTTCACAGGCAACAATCTGCCCGTCTTGCGGCAGGGCTTCAGCGATCGCCAGTGCCGAGTATCCGGTAAACATCCCGATTTCTAGCACACGTTTCGCTTGAGTCAAATGCACAAAAAATTTGAGCACTTGACCTTCCACATGCCCCGATAGCATTTCCTGCTCTAGGGTCTGTATCGTCTCTCCATTTGCCGATCGTTGGTTCCAGTCTTCAGTTTGAGTGCGTTGCACAAGAGATGCTAACGCTGGTGATTCTGGTGTTGTACAACGACTGATGTAGGGATCTAACCCCCTCGCCAACTCCCAAGCTTGATGTAGTTCAGATTTGATCTCAGGATCGACGCTCTCCAAGGCTCCTATCTGCTGACTCAGCAACTCTAACTTAGCCGCCAAAATTCCCACTGGTGTCACAGGTCTTGGCATCATGCCTGCACTCCGACTGGAAATGGGGCATTCATTGGAGCATGAGCAGAAAGATACATCTCTTCTCCGTCGCCCCCTCGTGGATAGGAGCAGCAAATTTCTTTGTGAGTTGTGAGGTATTGCTCCAAATCCGATCGAGTGAGATCATTCATAAAATGACAACTGCCAATGGGCATCGGCACGGCTGCACGGACTAATCCATCTCGTGTCCGACTAATCGATTCCGTCGCTTTCCATAGCAGTTCAGAAGTCAGATAAGGACTATCGATCGCTAATCCAATTCGACTCATCAAACCCAAGATGCGATCACGATCAACAATCGAAATATAGCCCCGTTGCTGAGCGATCGTTGCTGAAAATGCCATATCGATGTTGACACTGTGACCGTGAAACATCGGCACATCGGGGGTTAGCTCCAGCGTCGGACTCCAAGTATGACCGTAGGCAATGACGCGATCGAGATCCAACTCGTGCAGGTTAGGCACTTCTAGACCAAGCATCGTATTGATTGCGTTATACGTAACCTGATGCGCCACCTGCCGTAGCTCTGGCGTGCCATTCAAATAACCAAATCGAGTCTTGAGTAATGCCTCACCATGCTTTTCTAGCAAACTAAAGATGTCGCGATTAGCAACCACAGCAATCTTAATTAGTTCTGCCATCCCATTTCGTACTTGGTCAACAGGCAGCGTCTTCAAAAAAGAGAAGTCTAAGATCACCTTCTGGGAGGCATGATAAGCGCCCAGTCGGTTTTTCAGCTTGCCGTGATTCACTGCAACTTTAATGGCTACACTGGCATCGATCAATCCAATCAGCGTGGTTGGGACTCGGATGTAGTTCGTGCGGCGGCGGTAAGTGGCACAGGCAAAACCAGCGACATCAGTGGTCAAACCGCCACCCACGACCAGCACTGGCTCTTTGCGCACCAGCCCGAAGTCAGCAAACGCATCAATAACTTGCTCAAACGTTCGTAGCGTTTTGTCTGTCTCTTTGATCGTGACTGGAAAGACGTTTAGATCGATTTGGTGATGCTTAAAATAATGCTGAATCTGTTCACCATATAGACCATAAACCGTGGCATCAACCACCATTAAGCAGCGCCCAAACTGACGATAGCTCTCGGCAATCTCAGAATTCTCGATCGCAAAGGCTCCTTCTACATAAAGTAAGCTGAAGTCGATCTTCTCGTACCCTTCTACGTGAAACGCTGTTTCTGTCGCCCTAAAAGTTGCCTGAACGTTACCCATGAGTCTTTCTCAGTAGCTTGACGTTTACATAACTTAACAGGTTTCTCATGGTAATTTCGAGTTTTTTTGATCACATTTGAGCAGTTTGTTTTTAGCTCACGTTCAGTCTGAAACATGGGCACTGAGGTCGGTTGCAACGTTATCTCAAGATAAACGAAACCTTAAATATGGTTTAAGATACTCAGAACCATCACGTTTTATCGCCCATCTCGCTAGCGACAAGACCGCGATGAAGCACGCGATCGCCGATGACTTTCGAGTGATCAGCGCGATGCATCGTACAGCGATTATCCCAAATCACAATGTCGCCGTTTTGCCAGTCGTGCCGATACAGTCTACGGGGGCGAATTGAGTGTTTATAGAGCAGACGAATGGCGCGCTGGCTCTCTGCTAAGTTCAACCCTTGAATCACTTGACATCGCTCTGGTGTCGATAGAAAAAGTGCAATCTTTCCCGAAAGAGGATGTCGCTGAAATAAGGGATGCCAAGCTTGGCTCTCTTGAGCAGTATCTAGCTTCACGCCAGAGGCAATATGGAGCACAGTCGCGCTTGATAGCTTCTCTTTTACCGAAGTCGGCAACGTTTCAAACGCACAATACTGATTAGAAAACAGAGTTTCGCCCCCACATTCAGGCAGTAAAACCGCTTTTAGCGCTGTGTAGGCAGGCGGCTTAGCAACGTAGCTTGTATCAGTGTGAAAAACGCTTCTAGGGGTGCGATCGCGCCCCACATTGCTCACAAGATTCAACCAAGGCTGATGCGGGACAGGCTTTTCCCCTGTGGTAAACATGAGATCACCCAACCGCTTCAGAAAGACAACGAATCCAGCATCATCGATCGATTGATTCCGAAGGGTGACTACGCCGTTTTCTGCCAGCAACTGCTTGAGATCAGAAATATCGCGATCTCCTGCATCGCTGACTTGCAGTCCTGTGATTTCAACGCCAAAAGGCGAAAGGTTTTGCGAAGTAGCATCCATGCTTGATTCCTATGAATTGACTGAGAGAAACCTTTGCACCCGTTCAAAGTCCAACCGACTCACCTGAAGGTCGGCAGTCTTGAAATTGTGATGTGCTGTGTTTTCATCTGGGAAAGCGATGCAAGCAAGCCCTGCTGCCTTAGCAGACTCCAACCCCTCGACATTGTTCTCGATCGCCACACAACCATTTGGCGTTTGATTCAATTCCCTCAACGCAACTGCGTAGGCATCCTTAGCGGGCTTGGGATGCTCTATCTTAGAAGAATTGAGGACAAGATCAAAATCATTGGCATCAATCTCGTTGCGGAGTGCCTCAAGCATGGACAACACATTTTGTTCTGAAGTTCCTGTCACTAGGGCAAGCTTTAGTCCGTTCTGTTTTGCCTTTTGCATCACATCTACAACACCAGGACGAGCCACTAACGGCTTTTCATGTAGAGCCTTTTGAAAAATCTCAGACTTAGAACGATGAATAGCGGCGGCATCGACCGATCGCCCCATTGATTTCGCGTATTCTTCAATGCGCTGTCTCCCACCACTTCTCTCCAAGAGACTCCTGTATTCCTCTCTTGACCATTGCCACTCTAAGCTGTAGAGCGCAAAAGCTCGATTAAAGGCTTGTCTTTGCAGCTCGGAAGTATCGGCGATCGTGCCGATTGATCCAAAAAAAATAGCTGTCATTTTCTTTTTTCTCTGTAGGTAAATTTTGCAATTGAATTACATGAGAGAGACGGAAGATGCTCAAGGGGTCTGAGCAGTAACGGAACAGAACCTCACGTTAGGGCTGAAATGCTCATGGAATAAACGTTTCAGAAAGCACCTCTCAGTCTCAATGAGACGTACCAATTAGTCTTTAGGCTATTTGGCACAGAAATCATGACCGGAATACCAAGAGTTTCAGGCTCCTAATTCTCAGCAGGTTCAAATGATACAGATCTTAGTGTAACTTTCTGTTCCGTTACTGCTCAGACCCCAAGACTAAATGAAGAGGCTTGTGCGGGAAAACCGCAGGCAGGCTTCTGTGAGGGTTGCGACACGAGGTCGCACGAATAGCTGTTACGCCCAATAACAGGGACGTAACCTGGTGTTCTGTCACCAGTACTCTACCAAGCCATGCAGTTAGGGTAACCTGACGGTGTGAAGCGCTTGGGACAATGTAGCCTCACCGAATCCGGTGGTGTACAACCCGCGAGGGCGCGTACACGACTGCCGGCCCTAAGGCGGTCGGGAGCTAGAGTCCTATCCAATACGCAAAAGTGTGTAGAAGGATTGCTGTGAGGGGGCTGTGGGGTAGAAACGTGAGAGAGTAAAGTCACGACTGAGAATTGGAGGACAAACCGATGCGAGATTGGGCGCGCTAAGAGATCAATCCCCAAGCG
>JBBRPT010000143.1:0-10027 GCA_038227635.1 Leptolyngbyales cyanobacterium
CCACGCTTGGGCATCGACTTGTTGGACGATGCGTCGAAAGGTTGAACTCGAAGGCATCAGCGTCGTGGTCGGCTCCAATTCCAGTAATCTGCAAATCAGCTCGTGGTGTTTCTGCACAAACTTTGCTAAAGGGCGGTAGCCATAGTAGCCACACAAGCTGCCCAGCAGCGCCAGAAACATCACAAGCCAGAGTGCATAGCGTTGACCTCGTGGTTTGCGAGGGTCTTTGATCGTCTTTAATTGTGCTATGAGGGTCATGGACTGATGGTTATGTTAATGATTTCAGTCCATCCTCATTTTCCTACTGCCACAATGAAACCACCCTGCTTTGGCTAGATGAAGGCGGGTCTGGAAGTGACTTTGAAGAAATCTTTGTGCGCTGTGAATGTGGCAAACGCCGACCGCTTTCCGAAGCAAAGCTAAAAGATTCAAAAGTGCTAGGAAAGTGTCAGGGGCATCGCCCTTGGCTCGGTTCACGCGGTCAAGAAAATTGTGTGGGGCACATCATCAACAGCGCGGGCGAACCCATTGCCACAAATCAACCAGAGTATAACCGTCTGCTGGTGCGTTCTGCCAGCAATGCCTATTTCACCCAAATCCTCAGTGTCATTTCCATGCCGGATCAGGAGGCTGAACTCAAAAAGGCAGTCGATCGCTTCTATGAGGAAGATTTGCAATACGCCGAAGATCTGGCAGATATTCAAAAAGAACTCAAGAAGCCTAAATTTGCCGACCTCTCTGGATTTGGAGCCAATACAGTTTGGACAGAAATTAAGCGCCGTAAAAGTGGACTGACGACTCCAGAAAAAAGTATTAAGCAGGTGGAACTAGAGGCTTTACTTGCCTGCCCTGAAGAAATGGGTAAAGAGGTTCCTAGCGATCAAGAGTTCCAGGGTTATGCCCGTCGCCTCGATACACTCGATTCAAAGTGGCGATCATCCATTGATCGAGTCGTTTTAGTTCATCGCCTGCGCGAAGTTGTAGCGCTGATTGGATTCACCCGATTGGAAGCCGCTATGCCCAACATCGAGGGGGAGATCGATGACTTAGCAATTAATATCCGCCGAGCAAACTTAGACTTTGAGCCAAAGTGGGTGCCGACGATCGAGAACTTGGGCGAAGGGGTCTTCATTAGCCTCAAGAAATCAACGGTCGAGCAATGGCTCAAGCACCCGAATGTGAAGACCCGTGCTGACAAATTGGAACAGGGGTTTTACAAGTGGTTAGACACCAGAGGCATTCCCCGCGATAAAGCGCAATTTCCAGGAGCGGCTTACATCATGCTGCACTCGCTCTCTCACCTACTCATTACCGCAGTGTCACTCGATTGTGGCTATGCTTCTAGTGCCATTCGTGAACGGATTTATGCCTTCGACAAGATTGGCTACGGCATCTTGCTGCATACAGGAACCTCTGGTTCAGAAGGGACGCTCGGCGGACTCGTTGAGGTGGGAAGGCGCATTGAGTATTATCTGGGCAAAGCTTTAGAA
Source organism: Leptolyngbyales cyanobacterium (assembly GCA_038227635.1). Lineage (GTDB taxonomy): Bacteria > Cyanobacteriota > Cyanobacteriia > Leptolyngbyales > Leptolyngbyaceae > Phormidesmis_A. Next base: position 1,491 of record JBBRPT010000143.1, read on the forward strand.
TACGGGCGTTTATGCTCGAATGATCCGGTTTGCGCCCAGCATCAACCCAATGATGAACAAGAAGACCGACTGTTGCATGGGGCAGCCTGTCACGGCTGTCTCCTGATTGCTGAAACCTCCTGCGAACGTCGAAATGAAATGCTTGATCGGGCATTGGTGATCAACACAGTGGCAGGACTGGGGGCAGAATTCTTCCCAGATACCCTGCAATGATGACTCCTTTTCTAAGCCTGAGCCGTCCTGCTTTAAGTGGCTTGGCAGCCGCACTAGAGATGGAACGGCTCAGTTTTCCGGTTCACCCCTTCTCTTTAGCCAACTACGTTCCAGACGAACTTGGAACCGTCATCGCAATCGAGCTTAACAAGCTACGTCAGCAGGGAATGAATGCAGCGCACATGGCTTACATGCTGAAACTGCTGGCACAAGAGCGGACAATCTCTCATCAAAAACAAGAGCAGGTTGATTTAGTTTGGACAGGCCCCGAAGCACCTGGAACTGAGAGTAGAGATACGGCGGTAGTGGTACGGGAGTTGTTTAGTAGCGCCCGTCACAGTGTTCTCATTTCTAGTTTTGCGATCGATCAGGGAGCTAAAGGTCATGAGCTATTTCGCCCACTAGTCGATCGGATGAATGCCAATCCTCAACTCAGCGTCCGCATGTTTCTGAACGTCAAGCGGCAGTACAACGATAAAACACCCGCTTCTACCTTACTGCGGCAATTTGCAGAGAACTTCCGCAAACACGTTTGGATAGGACAGCGATTACCAGACGTATTTCATGACCCAAGGGCACTCGAACTGTCCACCCATACAAATGCTTGCCTGCACGCTAAATGCGTAGTAGTAGACGACGAGCGGGTCTTTATTACCTCAGCCAATTTCACAGAAGCGGCTCATCAACGCAATATTGAGGCAGGGGTCTTAATTTCTAATCGAGTTGCCGCAAGAGCGATTCGTTCTCAGTTTGAGATGTTAGTCACTCAAAAGATTCTTCAAAAAATACCAGGGCTGTGAGCTTTAACTTGGGTCGAAGCTCGAATCATCAGCTTGTTCTGGGTCTGCATCCCGGTCTAACTCCTCAACCACAGATGCAATCTCATGCTGCAAATCTTCAATAGACGGAAGCTGTGCTTTAAATTCTTCAGGAAGCCCCGCTGTAGTGCGGTAGGTCGAAACCCCAATCGGCTGATTCATGCCCCGAAGCGCGTACTCAACGATCGATTTCTTCTTAGAGCGACAGAGAATAATTCCAATCGTCGGGTTATCGGTGGGACGGCGTAATTTATCATCAATGACGTTGACGTAGAAGTTGATTTGCCCAGAATACTCAGGTTTGAAGTCAGTTGTCTTTAGCTCGATCGCCACAAAACAACTCAGGGCGAGGTGGTAGAAAAGGAGATCGACGAAAAACTCATCTCCCTCAACCTCAAGCCGATATTGACTCCCGACAAATGCAAAGCCAACCCCTAGTTCCAGTAAAAACTTTTGCATGTGTCCGAGCAGAGCACGTTCTAAATCGCGTTCAAGGATTCTCTCCCGAAAACCAAGAAACTCAAGATTGTACTCTGACTTCAGAAGACTTTGAGCGAGATCGGATTGGGGAGCGGGAAGCGTTTCTTGAAAGTTCGTCAACGCACCACCCTGACGGCTATACAAATCGCCCTCAATTTGATGGATGAGAACGTTTCGACTCCAACTGTTCTCGATCGTCTTTTGGATGTACCAGATTCGTTGCGCTGGGTCTTTCACCTTGTCTATAAGCGCACAGTTATGCTTCCAGGGAATTTGTCCACCAAGCTGGTGGACGAATTGTTCATCGGGATAAGCTTCGGCAAAAGCTCTCATATAAAGAAGGTTGGTACGCGAGAATCCAGTTATTTCAGGAAATTCGAGGCGCAAGTCTCTGGCAAGCCGCTCAATCACTTTTGCGCCCCAACCTTCATTCTGCTGACGCTGAAGAATTTCACGCCCAATTTGCCAATAAAGCAGCACCAACTCCCGGTTGACAGCCAAAGCTGCCTTCACCTGAGTAGAACGAATCCGTTCCTTCAAGCTTCGGAAAAAGTCGTCGTAGTCATCTGGGAAAAGAGAAGTTTGCTTTGGCATAAATTGACTATTTCCAGCCTACTTCTGCTGATGAACAGCAGAGTCAATATCTTTGACAGACCCTTTCACATTAGCTAGAAACTCGGGTAGTGCCTTGATTAGTGCCCTCTCTGATCGCCCAATCTGCTCTGATTCTGGCAACTCGCTCAGTTCATTCAAAGCTGCCTCAATTTTCTTCAGCAGCCTCAACTTTTGGATAATAGGAACTCAGTTCCTATTTTTCTCATCTCGCCCTTCCTGCCTCTGTTCACTCAACACTTTGCGGACATAACGAGCCGAAACTCCGATCGCTACCGCTAGGGCAGGACCTAATGCCTTTTCCCCTTCTTTAGGGCGACCTCGAATTTCTCGATAGTTGAGCGATCGCAATCGTTCAGCCAGTCGCTCGATCTGGTCACGGGTGTAGTTTACTCGCTTTTCGTTCTCCGCCAGCTCAACCTGAAGCGCGCGCTCCGGCTCCTGGTCTGCGTCAAACCCCAGCATGTGGACTTGAATTTGCCCGTCTGGAAACTGCTGATCGTAAATCTCTGGGTTGGTTTCCTGGAGTGCGTGAAGTGCCGCTAAACGATGCCCACCCGCCAGCAAAACACCTTTCACATCTACAACGAGAGGTTCAATCAACCCTAGAGCCGCGATCGACTCGGCTAGATTCGTCACATGCTGAGGGTCAAGAGGACGGGTATCGGTTTCTCTCGCTCGAATCTGACTCAGCGGCAGTTTCGTCTTTTGGGATCGCTCCTGCTCAGACTTGGCAGCCGCCGCTTGGTCTTGTTCATGAATTGCGTCCGCCGTAGCAGCCGCCTCCGCAAATAAATCTGCACTATTCCGTCGTCTAGCCATTGAACACCCAATTTGCGATCGCTTTTAAATCTTTTGCAGCCTTACAGTTTGAATCATATTTCATCAGCGGAACCCTTTCCGCTCCCGCCCAGGAGACTGCGGAATCCTGGTGAACAATGAAACGATCAATGGTTGGATAGGTAGTTGCCAGCTGTCGGTCAAGCGATTGATCCATTGAGCGCCGCAAGTCAATCCGGCTGAGTGCCAGCCCCCACCGCTTCGCACCTCGCCGCCCCTTCTGCTGCCGTAGCTTCAACTCATTAATGACCCGTCCAGCACCCATAACTGCCAAAGGATGAGCATCGGTACAAACCAGGGCAATATCTGCTGCCACTAACCCCAACCGCTCCAGATATTCTACACCTGGCGGACAGTCAAAAATTAGTACGTCATAGTCCAGAGACGCTACTGCATCCGCCAAATCCTCTGGATCTAGAGACTGAATAGCGTGCCCAGACAAATCCGGTCCACCCGGTAATACATACAGTCCTGGTGCTGCCCCTAGCGCCACAGGTGTACCACCGGATAGCAGGTCAGCTGTTCCCGGTGCCGTTGGATCAGTCCCCAGTACGTAGGCAGCATTAGATTGTGGATCTAAGTCAATTACAAGAACCCGCTTGCCTCGGCTTGCCATCACAGAGCCAAGCCCACAAGCAATCGATGTTTTTCCTACCCCACCTTTTCGAGCAGCCACGCCTATCCGAGTTTGAGCCATTGCACTATCACACACCTTTCGCGAACTCTGATCCCACAAAAATCATAGTCGAGGTAGGTGTCAGAACGAATGATATTTATAGAGGACATGCCATGATAGAAGCAAAGGTAATCAAAATAGAGATTGCTACTAGTGGGTAGTAACCTTGTTTCCCAATCGGCAGTTTTTGGAAAAAACCATGTCAAGAGGATTTGGAGCTACAACCCCTAAACGCCGTGCCAAAAAGTCTTCAGAGCCAAAAGCTTTCAAGATGCGTCAATGCAATGTAGAGGCAGGTAGCCAAATTTCTTTAGAGAAGGACTGGCAGGTTAATCTCGAAAAACAAGCCTTAGCCTGGTATGCTGGCGTGTACAATCCCTTGGCTGAAATCGAACCGGATCGCGTCAGGTTGATTGAAGCAGATGAGGAAGAGTGGTTGTTCCTTGCCAGAATAATTGGTTGGTTAGCTGTAAATGATGAGGGAGATGCCATTTACTTCACGGCACCACCTCCAACATTCGATAAGACTCAAGCAGATTGGTATTTGCTCCCGGTACTGACAACCTTTTTGGAAGAACCAGCTCTACTTAAAGACGTGATGGCTGATCATTCTATTCCTCACCAACTGGTCGATCAAGTCATCGCGCACCATGCAAAACGTCTAAAATGGAAACCCCAAAGAGTAGCAACCTTTATTCAGGAAGTGTCAGGTAAGCCAGGGACTGACCTACTGAATGAGGACTATGTGGCTATTCTGCTTGAGCTTCAGCGCCTGTAGAAAGTAGTTCGATACAAGACCGTATCAGTCCTCTTGAAATCTGGTCATGTAGCTATCGAACAGTTCTTCAATTTTTTGAGCGTCATAGACAATCGTCCCCCGCTCATCTCGGAATGTACGGCTGCGATCGCCCTGAAAAGACAGCCAGTTGAAGCTGGTGCTGATCGCAAACTTTCTATCTGAGATGAGAATCTTGGCGTGGGTGTCGCCCAACCGTTTGAGCTTGAAATTGGGATATTTCTGGGTTAAATCCTGAATTGCCTTCTGTGCTTGCTGGTCCCAGGGCTTCTTGTCAGGCTTCGTCTCCCCAAATCCATAGCCAATATAGACCTTAACATTACGCCGAAGCAGCTGCTCGAACTGGCGAATGAAATCTTGCGTCACTGAAGCGGACGTGATCCAGGGCGAGATAATTAGCAGCCGTTCCTGGCTATCCTTCAAAGCTTGCTCCAACTTAGGACGATGGTCATAAACCTCTAACCAGTCCAGTGGTGCTTCTGCAATTTTTTGCTCCAGTTCAGCAATCCTTTTCTGGGCAGCATCAATCTGGCGCTGTAGTTCCTCTTTTTCCTCATCTGCCTTAACAGTCTCTAATTTCGTCTGGGCACTTTCCGATTTGGACTGTGCTGAAGCAACTTCTTGTTTCAAACTCTCCAGAGATGAGAAGGGTACTTGGCGAACGTAGTCCCATCCCAGTAGCTTCTCTGCTAGTCTTCTAGGCTCGCTCTCATAGAGACTCTCCACAATACGGAGTTTCTTAACACTGTTTGCACGGGCAAAAGCGTCTTCATAGTCAGTGTCTAATCGTCCATCGACAACAAAGGCAACCTGTACTTCATTACCGGATTTAGACCTGTAAACCAGCGCTTGAGCTGGGACAAAGAAGCTTTCTCGTCGATCGACTGCCCTAAGCGCCAAAAAGTCTCGCTCCTGCTCTCGCTTCTGTTTAATTGTGCTTTCAACCTTTCGAACGGCAGCATCCACATCCCTGAGTTTGAGATCACCAACCTCTGGAGGTTTAGACTTAGAGGGTGGAATTTCCAGAAAACCACGATCACGTAAATCTCTAGGGCGAAGCAAGCGGGAGTCAAACCGACCGTACCACTTAACGTGGCGCAGGAGACCATCAAAATTAACCGGAAATGAGCGCTCTTCCGGAACAATCTGCATTGCTTCCCGCAGAGTGCGTTGTCCACGTTGAGTCAGTGCCCACTGCTGAACCTGCGATCCTTCAGGGGCGAGCAAATCAATGTCTTCGGTCATCCGTAGGTTAACCATTGCATCGCGGGTGATCGCCGGTTCCAGTCCCAGAAATGCAGCGATTTCAGCTTCGGCTGTTAGCCCAGCGTGAATTGCTTTCAGAATAAACTCCTCAATCGGCGGCAGTTTCTTCTTGACTTGAGTAATTGCCCGAACGGTGACGCGATAAACCGGTAGCCCAACATCCCGGCAGCTCACCAAGTCAAAACCTGCACGATTGTTGTAGCGGCGAGCTACCTCGTCAAGCAGGAAATCCGGATCGTGAAGGGGTAACTCTTCTGCATTCATAGCTTGGCTTCCCTCAGGTCACAACTGTCAGCATGGCGTTCAATATGTTTCAGAACCTCAGCGAGTGGGTTAGGCGGAGCTGTTGAGCAGAAGTAGTGATCGCCCACAATCACTAAACCGATACGTCCGCGTGACAGAGCAACGTTCAGACGCTCCCTCTTATTGAGAAAGCCTAGCTCACCTCGCTTGTTAGAACGGGTCACGGAGTAGATGGCAATATCTGCCTCCCTTCCTTGGAACGCATCGACGGTATTGCACTCAATATGGAGAGCTTGCAAGTTTTCAATTTCAGAATTGAGCCGTCGGTTAATCAGCTTCCGCTGAGCAATGTAGCCAGTCAGAATGGCAACTTCATATTTCTTCTGGGATGCTGCCACAGCATTGTTCAATTGCCTCAAGAGTTGGATAATGACAGAAACCTCACAAGCATTGTTATAGCTGGGACGCGCTGCTTGCTCAAGCCGATCGGGGAGTGATGCAGTCGTCAACCAGGTCACAGCTTTAGGCAGCACATGATTTAGATGGGGATCGAGCGCCGGACCATCGCTGCGAAGTCTACCGTCGTAGAAACACTGGCTGATCAATTCACCGATAGGTTGAACCATGCGATGCTGGATTGCCAGACTTTTACAGCAAGCCTCTGGTAGGGTGCGAAGCAGCAGGTCAAACAAGGTTTCCTGAACATCCTCAGGCTTCAGATCATATTTGCCCAGAAACTGAGCATTGCTACTGGCTTCATCCTGAAAAGGTGGCAGTTGATTAGAGTCCCCGACCAGAATCCACCGACGCGATCGCGCCATCGGAACCAGCACTTCAGTCGCTGTCGCTTTTGAGGCTTCATCTACAATGCACAGGTCAAATTCAATATCTTGAATATCTCGCGGCATCCCAATACAGGTTCCTGCAATGACTTGCACCCGCTTAAGGAAAGCAGCATTAAATTGATCGTTGCGCCCAAACTGGTCCGACCACTCTGCTTGTAGGGCTAGCAGCCGCTGTAGCTTTTTAGCCTCTGGATGAGCCAGGTCAAGCACTTTCTCCAGCCGTCCATCCAGTTCTTTCACAGACAGCTTGAGAAACTTCCGAATATTGCTGCCACTAATTTGTTGCAGGCGATTCGCGATTTTCTCCTTCTCCTCACGGGCAAGCTTTGACTGTCGGTTCAGATCGTCAATCTCCTCCTCAAGCTGAAGTAACCGCTCGCGCAGGTCTTCAGATATCCCATATTCATCCAGGGCCTTCGGCTTTCGAGGATCGTAGGAAATGGGATATAAATCATCTCGTTCACGCTTACGGCTGTCCAGATCCGCTCGTAGCCCATCAATTTTTAGCGTAATGTTTCTCAATTCTTGGAGCTGCGTCGCCTGCTCTACCTCCTGGGCAGAAATGTTGCGTTGGGCAGCCCAATCTGACAAAAACTGTTGGCTTGCAGTCAGCACACTCTGCCGCCAGTGATTCATCTGCTCCTCAACTAGCAGCATCTGAACCCCTTCAGCGACCTTTTCATGATTCCCAATTCTCACCAGCTTCAGATTCAGGTTCTGAGACTGGATGCGTTCAAGGGCATTGTCTAACGCGACATGAGTTTGTGAACTCAACAGAATGCGGGCATCCGGATTACTCTGAAGCGTTTGAAGAATGACTTCTGTGATAAACCGAGTTTTCCCTGTTCCTGGAGGCCCTTCCACTACAAGAAAGTCCTCCGTTCCCAATGCCGTTTCCACGGCTTCTTGCTGAGATTCATTCAGCTTTTGGAAGAACGAAGCCAATTGCCTGGAATGAGGAGTCTGGGTGGTGCTGGGGGAAATTAATAGGTGTCGTAAGTTAGTTCGCACTGCCCGATCAAAGCGAATCGCATCGACCGCTGCCTTTTGACGGTATAACGCCACCTCAGCGGCACGTGTATCGAATCGCAGCTCACCAGCTTCTGGCAACTGGGCTGGATCACCATATTGGATGTATAGAACCAGCCGATCGTCTGTAACTTCTTCGACATCACCACCCAAAATGCTGGAGCCATTCTCCCGCACAATATGGCGTGGCTGACCGGCAATGTCGTCGTCAGGCAGTGCCATAAGCTGGAAATAGACACGGCTGGCATCATATTCATAGCTGGAGTAAGCAAGTGGAGCTTCTCGCTCCCTCTCCCAGTCTGCCTTCGCCCGCAGCAGATCGCTCCACACGCGGAAAAGCCGCTGCTTCTCCTCCTCAGCCCTTGTCTGACGCAGCATTGCTTCATGCTCTGCCACATCAAACTTAAAATTTTGAATGACCTCGATCGAGTCATTCAGGTTGAGAGGACTACCAAACCTGAATTCATAGTTTGGCTGCCAACCACTTTCACGTTTGCCTTCGAGGGCTGAATTGGGCAATGCCCTTGCGTTGAAAATCCATAGGTAATCCTTGTCAGCAGCAACGTGATAGCTGTAGGCCTCACGGTTCGCTCATTTTCAGGGAGGGTCGTCAGATTGCGGATCTAAGCGAGTATAAATTTCAATTGAGAAATTCATCAACTGCAACACTCGTTGCTGAAGCAGATTCAGACTGGAGAGATCAACATAGACCTCTCCTC
>JBBRPT010000144.1:0-9718 GCA_038227635.1 Leptolyngbyales cyanobacterium
AGCTAGTCATGATTGCTCTTCAAAATTTGGGTCTTGGGAACCAGGACTCCTGCCCTTGGAGGGAATGTCAGACCAACGGAATTACGAAGTTCTAGAGGCAATTCCCGATGAATTGGGAAGCCCACAACGTACTGCCTAGCGGTCGGTGTGTGGTAGTTCACGAACCAGATTAACGCGATGTGCAACTAATTTACCCTCACCCCCAACCCCTCCCACAGGAGAGGGGCGCTAGAAATCTTGTTCCCTCTCCTGCGGGAGAGGGCTAGGGTGAGGGCAGTCTTTGCGGGTGTTTTAGGAAAGTCGCACATCGCGTAGATTAAGAAACATTTGCCAGCATCCAGTCACGAGTGCCAAAAAACTGACAGGAATCAGCCGCGACTTTAGCTGCCTGAGACAACGCGCTCAGAAAATCAGTTTGCAAAATAAAGTGGCAGAAAGCACCGTGAAAAATATCACCTGCACCGAGCGTATCCACTACTTGAACAGTAGGCACCTCAATTTGAGTTCTCATGCCTGAGTTGAAAACTTCGATCGAGCCTTCCCCCTGTGTAATGGCAATCCGATCGATTCCCCATTCAGACAAACCATCAAACACTTGCTCAACACTGTGACAGTCGGGCGGATAGAAGTTCGCCGAACAAATTGCATAATCGACCCAAGGCAGCACCCGATCGAAGCCGACCTTCCAGCTGCCACCATCTATCACAATCGGGACTCCTCTCTGCTTGGCTTGCTGCGCGATCGCCACACTCGCCTCTAGTTGATGTCCGTCAATCAGAACAATATCAACGCCTTCTAAACTGGGCAAGGTTGACTCATCTTGAGACGTGACAGCATTCATCGCGATCACGGCTCGTTCCCCGGTGGATTGAGTCACCAGAATCGAGGACACCGGAGGTGAATCAGCACGAGTCGGATCGAGATCAGCGATCGTTACCCCACAGCGCTGCAAATCTGCCAAAATCAAATGATTGATTGGGTGGGCACCCACCGACCCTAAAAGTGTGGCAGCGTTTCCTAAATGGCTAAACGCGACAGCAGCATTGGTTGCCGGACCACCTGCCGCGATCGTGGACTTGAGCGCCGCGATTTTCTGATTGCAGTTCGGAAGCTGATCGACGAGATAAATCAGATCCAGCGTCACCATTCCGATAAAAAGTCCGTGTTTTCTCATGGTTTCTAGAGGCTACGATCGCGACATGGATGCAAATGCTGGAACACTCTATATTGTCGGCACCCCAATCGGCAACCTCGAAGACATGACCGTTCGAGCGGTGCGAATTTTGCAAACGGTCGATCTGATTGCGGCTGAAGACACTCGCCATACTGGAAAGCTGCTGCATCACTTTCAAATTAAAACGCCTCAAATCAGCTATCACGAACACAACCGCATGATTCGCGTTCCAGAGCTATTGGCAAAATTGCAGCAAGGTTTAGCGATCGCCCTCGTCAGCGATGCCGGGATGCCCGGAATTTCCGATCCGGGGTATGAATTAGTCAAAGCCTGTGCCGATGCAGGCTTCACAGTTGTCCCGATTCCTGGCGCAAGTGCAGTGATTACAGCGTTAAGCGCGTCGGGGCTGCCCAGCGATCGCTTCATCTTTGAAGGATTTTTGCCTGCAAAAAGCTCAGCCCGTCGCACTCATCTAGAAAGTCTGCAAACTGAATCTCGAACGATCGTCTTCTACGAATCTCCCCATCGATTGAGAGCAACGTTGCAAGACTTAGCTGATAAGTTGGGCAGCGATCGTCAAATTACGTTAGCGCGAGAATTGACGAAACTGCACGAAGAATTTTGGCGAGGAACGGCTGCTGAAGCGATCGAGCTTTACACCAAACGAGACCCTCAAGGCGAATATACGATCATCGTCGCAGGTGCTGAAGTGGTGAAGGTTGTTTTATCAGAATCTGCGTTGAGATCAGAACTGCAAACCCTGCTTGATCAAGGGGTTTCTCGCTCTGATGCCAGTCGGCAACTTGCCCAGCAAACTTCACTTCCGCGTCGTCAAATTTATCAGCTAGCGCTCTCGCTTCCCGAGCTATCCTAAGCGTTAATCCGGATTCCAAGAGACTCAAGCTGATGTCTAATTCAGACTGAGAAACAAAAATCTGAGGGTAGTCTTTTAGGAAACGATGAGCAAATTATTAGGAATGATCTTGGTAGTGGCAGGGCTTTATTTCTTAGGGAAAGACATCATGTTCTCGACCTACTACTCTCCTTATTTTTGGCGCAGTTTGCCCGCAACGGGTTCTGTTTTGTGCGTTATGGGAGGAGTCGTTTCCTTACTGTGCTTTCCTAGAGAAACCGGAAGCCTGGGCTGGATTTTATTAGGTGCAGGGATTTTACTCGTCTTCCTCAGTGGTGGCGTATTTCTTCAACCCACTAGCCTGTGGAACTTTATGCTCGCATTTGCAACCCTGGTGAGTGGCTATAAATTACTCACGGGGCGATCGAGGAGATTCTAGCCCCATCAGAAAGGGTGTGAGTCAAACACAACTTCTGCCATAATTGGGAGTGATCGGTGTAGGATTCGCCCCGCTCCCTTTATCGGTTTGCCCATGACCCAAGCTGAGATTGAAGCAGCTCTGCAAACTGCCCTTCGTCAGTGTGAAACGGCTGGCTATCCATTAAATGAAGCTCAAGAGCAGATTTTGTTGGCTGTCCTGAGAAAACAGTTTTGTGACTCATCAACCCCCACATCTCTAGGAGTCAACCCGCTAGCGGCGCTGACTCCTGAGCAGCGTCAGGCATTGTTTCAGTTCATCAAAACTCAAGAGCTGCAAAACCAATCCTGGAAAACAGCCCTGCTGAATGATTGGCTCCACGATCGCGGGTCAGGCACCGTCCAATTCATTCGAGATACCTATGGGCTTCAGTGGCTAGAAACCGTAACCTCTGCTGATTTGGCTGATTATGAAGAAGAGGCACTGCGGCTGAAAGTAGGCGATCGAATTGAACTCTCTAACGGCTTATGGGAGTGGGTGCAAGACACCGGACCTTGTAGCCGAGAGTGGTTTTTAGGAGCCGTGATCAGCCTTACCGAAACTCGCAGCCCCCTGAGTGGAGATAACCTTGTTGAGAGCCAAGTCACCACCCATTGCACCGTCCGATTTGAGAACGGCAGCGAATATGAGCTTCAAGGCATTTATGAATGGAATCGCCCAAACTGGCGTTGGGCAAAGAGCTAGCGATTTAAAACTCCCCTTCTTTAATCAGTGAGCGACCTTGAAGAAACTCTAGCGTTGACGAATGCCACTGGGTAGAGGCTTTAACCGGAATGCGGATGCGGCTCTTTCGATCGTGGTGATGCTCTAACAAATCATCATAGAGCGCGACCAATTGAGTAATGTTGCGACTGAGGGTGTAGCGCTCTTCGGCTCGTTGGCGCGCTTTTTGACCTATCATCGCCGTCCAAGAGTGATGGTCGCGCAGTTGGGGTAAAAGCGCCTTGAGCTGAGATGTCACTCCCTGAGTCGGGATAATCACTCCCGCTTCGTCTTCTAGCACTTCTCCATCTGCCCCAGCATCGGTCGCAACGCAAGCCACACCACACGCCATCGCTTCTAAGAGAGAGAGAGACAACCCTTCGACGAGAGACGGCAACACAAACACATCCGTTCCTCTGAGAATCTCAATGCGTTTTTGCTCGTCGGCAATGAATCCCTGCCAGATGATGCCATGCTCTTCGCCATAAAAGGGAATCAACGACGAGGCTAACGTTCCATGATTTCCAACGATGACGAGTTTGCTGTTTTCCCCCATGTTTGCCTGTTTCCAGGCTTTTAGAAGAGACTCTACATTCTTCTCAGGCGCAACGCGACCTTGATAGAGAAACACTCGCTTAGCGCCCAGCCGCTCTTTAAAGTCTGACTGACCAGGAGAATATTTCGTTGTGTCAACACCGTTGGGAATCACCGCAATTCGATCAGCAGGAACGCCCAGCTTAATCAAAATATCTCGCTGAATGTGAGAAAAAATGATGATGCGATCGTACTTCGCCAACGACGGAGCATAAAGCTGATACATCAGGTGTTGAGTGCCAGATGTCAAGTTGCGCCGCTTGCGATCAAAAGGGGGATGAAACGTCGCGACTAAGGGCAGATTGAGCTTTTGACAAATTTCTGGCAGCAAGAAATCGAGTGGAGATAGCGTCAGTGATGCATGAACCACATCCGGTTTAGGCGACAACTCTTGCAGCGCCTGAGTTAGCACCTTGCTCGACTTCCAATTGGGAACGGTGTAAATCTGAGATTTATAAAGAAACGGAATAGAGACTTCGTGAATGTCGGGCCAATTATCAGGAGCCGCTTCCTCCTGAGCAAAGTGAAAGAAGCTAACTTGATGGTCATGCTCTAATAGCCCGTTCGTCACTTCTCGACCATAGGTGACGTTTCCACAAAATGGCGTTTTTTTGCCTAGCCAAGCGATGTGCATTCGAGGGTTACAGTAAAAGGATTAATGATGGGCGATTAGCCGTCAGGGATCGTGAGACAACAAACGACTAACCACTAACCACTAACTACCCGATGTAGAAATCGTTGTACGGGAAATATACCAGGTTAATGAGGCTCCTGCGATCGTCAGTGTCGCAAGTGCCAAAAACACAACTCGCAGCCCAAATAGGGTTTCAGACACGCCCGCCAAAACTAAAGGCAAGCTCAAGGCAATATTAATGGCGTTGTTTTGCAACCCAAAGACTTTACCCCGCATGGCTTCTGGCGTTTCTTGCTGAATCGTCGTCTGCATGGGGATGCCCACTAGCGCCGCAAACGCTCCCAGAGTAGCGATCAGCAGCAGAGATGCCCACAGGTGATGATAGAAAAAAGCAAGTCCAATCAGGGAAGCTGACATTCCGATCGAGCCATACAACCCCAGTCGGGCGTGAGCAAACCGCTGTCCAAAAGTGCCTAACAGGGCGGCTCCGGCTGCCATACCCACGCCTCCGGCTGCGAGCAAAAAGCCAAACTGTGACGATTTAATTTCTGGAATCACCTCTGCCAAACGCACTGCCAGCACTGCCAACGCTGCAAAAATTGAGAACAAAATTACAAGCTGAATCAGGGCGCTGCGAACGTGTGCCTCTTTGCCCAAATAGCGCAACCCATCTTTGATGTCTTCCCAAACGTGAGGCTCTTCTACCGGAACCTCAACACCATCCACCAGCACAGTTTTTGATTTCTCTCCCGTCTTGAGCACAATTAGGAGAAGTCCAGCGATCGCGTAACCACCACCCACCAGCACTTCCTTACCAACACCTGCAAAGCCTCCTATCTGACCAAACACCTTGTCTGCCAGCGCCAAAAGCGGCTCACCAACTGCAAACCCGATGATCACCGATGCCATCATCGTCGTCGTGTAGAGCGAGTTAGCAGACAGCAAGTGGCGACGCTCTACAATCAGAGGAATCACAGACTGCTCGGCAGGAGCAAAAAACTGAGTCAGGGTAGATACCAAAAAGGTGATGCCCAACATGATGCCAAAGCCAACAGGTAGATTTTGCACCGTTGTCCAATCGTGAGACACCCACAGGAGAGGAGGCAGCGCGAAGACTAATGCTCCTCTCAGCAAGTTAGTGGCAACCAAAACCCCTTTTTTAGACCAACGATCGACAAACACCCCAGCGACTGAGCCAAACAGCACCGCAGGAATTGTGAAGGCGATCATAATCGACGACACCCAGCCGCTAATCGTCTGACCTTCTGCCTGAAAGCGACTCTCAATCAGCCCAATCATCAGCACCAAGTAAACTTTGTCTGAGAGTTGAGAAAAAACCTGCCCTGCCCACAGCGTCAAAAAGTTGCGGTTTTTAAGAACGGGTGAAAATCCCTGCTGATCTTCATCTTGCAAAGCATCTGACTCAGGAGCCTCAGTCGCATCATTTTCTTCAACAGGGGGCAGCAATTCTCCGATCGTGTCCTCTGATAAGTGCTTTTCTGCTCCATCTTTGGCAATTGAATTGGAGTGTGCCATAGATTCAGTTAAGCGTTGGTCAGAGTCGTTGAAATCATCAGCAGGAGTCTCTTGAACTCTGAGCATAGCTAAACCTCTCTCTTCACTTAAACGATCGCTCGAAAAATTGACTCCATCAGCCCCACTTCGCCATGGATCTGGGACAGGGGGGTAAGTACAATTAGGTGGGTTGAGAGAAGACATCAGGAGGTAATTAGACGGATAAGATCGCATCATGGTTAAGCAGACGGTTCGGAGGAAAGGGCAGAAGCAAAACAGCTATCAATCAAACCAGCAGAGCGAATAGGCTGATCAAAGTGGTACTGAGCATATTGGCGCAGCAGACGCTCGATCGCGAACCAAGCATCTTCGCAACCAATCGAGTCTTGAGACAATTCTGGAGAGGCAAGCTCTTGCAAAAGGGAAAGCTCGATCGCGCTGATTGGTGTGTTGAGACGAGCCTTCTTAGAATGCCGCGATGGAATATATTTTCCGGATGGCTTAACGCCGTCCTGAAGTTGCAGATCTTCTAAGGTGTCTAGCGTGACTACACCACCGCCCACCGTGCTGAATCCAGCTTGCCAATCAGCGTGAGTGAGATCGGGTTTGAGAATGATTCGAGTCACACAACACTGATGCACTTGAGGCGCAATTCCGGCTAAGACAAGTAGCTGAAACAAGGCGTGGGTCAAATGTGCCAATACCTGTGACGAGGGCGATTTCTCTAGCCTCCTGAGGTGCTCATTTAGAAGATAGAACAGGTCTTCTTGAGGCTGATCGCTCAGAGCTTGTTGAAGCGTCACCTCTGCTAAGTATTGCCCAGCCGTTAGCTTTTTGAGGTCTCCTCCTAGCTTTGGATAAGATTTTAGCGTATCTGCCTGAGTAATTTTATCCAGCGATCGCCCCTTTGCAATCAGCAAATCGTTAACCACAAACAATCCACTCCGCCCACCTAGTCTAGAATTTTGTTTACGTGCACCTACGGCAACCGCCCGAATCAGCCCAAACTCCCGCGTCAAGACCGTCAGAATTCGATCTGCCTCGCCGAGCGGCATACTTTTGAGGTTGATTCCGATCGCTTTGTAGGTTCGACTCATCTAGCTGAATTCCTCATACATTATCTAGGGTATCGCGTTGACGAATCAAATCGGGTCCGCGAGAGGTGCCGAGTCGGGTTGCACCCGCGATAATTAACTCTAAGGCTTGATCAACCGTGCGAATTCCTCCAGAAGCCTTAATTCCAACTCGATCGTTAGCCAGGTCTTTGAGCAGTCTGACATCCGCGATCGTGGCTCCTCCATTCCAGCCTGTGCTGGTTTTGAGAAAATCTGCTCCAGCATCCATACAGATTTCGGCTGCGATTCGTTTTTCCTCATCGGTGAGAAGCGACATTTCTAAAATAGTTTTAATCACCAATCCCGTTGCGTCTCGAATCTCAGCAATTTCTCGATGCACCTCTTCAATTCTTCCGGCTTTGAGCCAGCCCAAGTTGATGACAACATCTAACTCATCGGCTCCATTTTCGGTGGCTTCTTGCGCCTCATAAAGCTTGACCGCAGAGCTTGTTGCCCCCAACGGAAACCCAATGACGGTGCAGACTTTCGGGTTTTTATTACTGAGATATTCGACTGCCTGCCGGACATGAATGGGGTTAATGCACACCGCCGCAAAATTAAAGCGATCGGCTTCTTCGCACCACTGCTCAACCTGCTCAGGCGTAGCGATCGAACTCAGTAAGGAATGGTCAATATAAGGTGCGAGATCGATGTCAGAATGCGCTGAAGCCACAGGGTTCCCTCTCGGTCAATTTGCACGGTTGCCTCGCAATTTCCTGAAGGGATAATCGCTCACCTTTCACTATCTATCAAAAAGCGACCTGTGCTCCTCTTTGACTCTGTAGTTCGTTGAGCGAGGTGCTCAAAAACAGAGTCCGCACTCTATCGTCAAAGCTCACACGATAAGAACTGCGGACTATTGAGGATTTCATTTGACTTCTTAATCTTGATTCCTATCTAACGAGTTCCGGTTCCTCCGGTCCCAGAGGGTTCGGGGTTAGGAATGGGATTAAATTTTACACTTATAGGAGCGGATATCCACTTCAAATTTTCTCTAGAAATAGAGCCTATCAACAACTGCATAGGGAAATTTGAACTGGCGTGAGACCGTTGAGCTGTAACATTCAGCCGCTGAAGAGAGGAACAAACTCCCAACGCTCCAAAGAGCAGCCCAGCGGCGATCGTCATTTTAAAAAAGTGGTTTGAAAAAGTATTCATTGTAAATAGTCCTGCGACGATCGTCGTGACTGAGTTTTAAGAAGGAGCTTTGAGGGAACTACAGAAGCTTTACGAAGTTTTACTGATGGGCTTCAGCAACCAGCGCCAGCTAAAGCGGGAATTCTTCTTAAAAATGCTGGGGATTCTTCCCCAGCTATCAATATTTCTATAAGTAAATTGAAATGTGACTCCTCAAAACTTTATAAAAGCCTAACGCCTTCTTTACATTTCCCTAAAGATCTCAGAACTTGAACGGATGACAAACGAAAAGTTTCATAAAGGTGGGCGTGAGATCGGTACAAAGCTGTAACCTATAAGTCGATGTAGCAGGCGTATGAGGCAGTCACGACTGCACTTAAGAAGGGATTGATTGGAGCTAGTAAATTTACTGCACCGAGCTATTTAAGTTTACAGCCATATCAGTAATTAAACCCACACCTACAAAGTGACGAGATCTGTCTATAGGCTGAGATTTTCTCAGCGATCGGTCACAAACTAGACCGTTAGACATACTCAAGTGCACTCTGTTCAAAAGCTCTTTTTCTAACCGATATGCGATGAATGGTTTTCCTAAACCTCAGTTTTTACAATAGCTGCCGCTAACTTCATCTCGTGAGATTGAACAGCCCGAGACCCAGAACAGTGGTAGCCCCTATTACGCTTGGCAGGAACTCCAAAAGATTAGCGGCTGGCAGATGACAGCCATGTTAGAGATTCACACCCCTCAGTCCTTCGTGGAGGGATATCACAATCCCTTTTGGGACAAGGTGAAACGCGGAGTGCAAAGTAGTTTTAGAAGGCTTTCTGGATTATGCAGGCGACTGTATTTATTCTTCAATCAGGCAAGCTTAGAACGTTCCCTTCACAAAGCCATCCAATTGTTGAGATTTGGATCTGAATTTCAACCTTAAAAGCTGCGAATGTTAAGCTCTGTTTCAACTTAGTGAGAGTAGTACCAATCCAACCAAAGTGCCGTGATACCATTCATTTCGTAGCTTTTAGAGAACGGGAGAAAACCTTTGGTACTAAGGGTTGCGGTGGTTGGTGGAGGTCCGGCTGGGTCGTCTGCAGCTGAGATCTTAGCAAAAGCAGGAATCGAAACGTTTTTGATCGAACGCAAACTCGATAATGTGAAGCCCTGCGGTGGTGCGATTCCTCTCTGTATGGTGAGCGAATTTGACTTGCCCGATCGCATCATTGATCGCAAAGTGCGAAAGATGAAAATGATTTCTCCATCTAATGTGGAAGTCAACATTGGGGGCACCCTCAAAGATGAAGAATATATTGGTATGTGTCGGCGCGAAGTGCTAGATGGTTTTTTGCGCGATCGAGCTATTTCCTACGGTGCGGTGCTGATCAATGGCACGATGCACAAGCTAGAAATTCCGACGAGCAGCAAAGGAGCCTACACGCTGCACTATGCCGATCACTCTGACGGCAGCCTAGAAGGAACCGCCAAAACGCTGCAAGTCGATCTCGTGGTCGGTGCAGATGG
>JBBRPT010000145.1:0-9476 GCA_038227635.1 Leptolyngbyales cyanobacterium
AGACCTGGATCTAGAGGGCGGCAATCAGTACCGTTTAGGGCTGCTCGTCACGAGTGGAAAAGCAACGTTCTTTGAACTGCCAAGTGCAGATTCAATTCCTTGCGACTGGTCAAAATTGACGGAAGAATCAGCAGCGATCCAGTCTCCCTTTGAGGGTCAACTCACATCTGAACCGCCCCAAATAGAGTGCCCTGAATGCGGATCAGTCAATCTAAGAAACAAGGGAAGGACTAAAGACGGTAACAGTAACTACATGAAATGTAAGGACTGTGATCACAATTTTAAGGTCAGTTTGTAGCGCCCATTCTGTTAGGCGAGAGATTAGGCATAGTTAGGCACCTGCCCAACCCACCTCCAAAACCTCTGATGCGTATAGTTTCTAGAATTGGGCAAAAAGTGGGCATTGCCCTATGTCGGTCAAACGGGCAGCGCCCAATCCTGTTCAAAAATGCCTGTTGATTACTGTTAGGAGAAATCGATCATCATGTACGGAACTCGAAATTCGTCAATCAAGGTTATGCTACTCAGCTTTTTAGCAGGTTGGCTATTTGGCACCTTTTTCAACGTCATTCCCAAATCCTCGCTCCCCTGGCAGCCATCCCAATCAACTAACCTCAAAAAGGGATAGGCAGTGCTTAATGTTTTGAGAATCGTGTTCACCCACCTGGTTCGATTTTGTGTTGCCTCGATCGTTCATCTGCATGTAGTCCCGCTGCTTCGTTCAAGCACAAACTGCTACGATCGCACCATCCACCTTTGATGCCAGCGACAGCCATGATGACCCGGCTCAAACCTTCAGCGCTTATTCCCAGAGGATTGGAGGTGCAACAGATCAATAACCTCACCCTGTTCAAATTCACGGACGAACTGGGCGATCGCCTACAAGCTCTTCTCGACAAGAAAAAAGCTGATAACCTCACCGCCGATGAAGCACTTGAGCTAGAGGTGACAGTCCAAGGCATCTATGCGGCTATGGGTCGCGACTTAGTTTGAGAACTTGATCGCTTTTCGGCATTTCTACAACCTTCTCAAGATGACACTGCCATTGATGCGCCCAGCTTGTATCGAGCTGGGTTATCTTGCACGCGATCGAACTTACCTGCCCGCGTTCCATGCATGAGCGAGGCAGCAATACTTTTTCTGGCTCTGCCCCGATCGGACTCGCCCACGGTCTCGTACAGTTCTTCAATCAATTCGTCCGTAGTAAACGCCTGCTCCTGAGCCTGACGCATCACCTGTGAGATTGCATCACTGCCCGTCATTCCCTTAAAGTTGCCTTTCAGTTGCTTCGGATCAAAGTCTTTGCGTTTACCTCGTTTAGCGCTTGATGATGGTTTTGGTTGAGCCAATGTTGCATCGCTGTCAGGAGATGTGAAGACGGTCGCAGCCGCCTTGGGTTTACCTGGAGGTCGCTTAGCTGAAGCAGGTGTAGCACTTGTCAAATCAACAGAATGCGATGACGTTAAAGCCACGCCAGTTCCGAGGAGCGTATTGAGTGATTCAATCACTTGGTCAATTTCAGTGGTCACTAATGCCACGATCGTGTCGCGTTCGCGCATCAGTCGTGAGCGCTCTTGAAACAGATGCTGTTGAATATCAGGACTAAGAATCGAGGGTGTCATAACTCTATGCAAGAAAAAGTGGTGAGTTCATTGTAGTGCGGACTGATTGAATTCAGCGAAGGTGTCATCGCCTGACCCAGCCGCACTCTATACTACTTCCCCATCATTGATCGGGCACACTTCTGAACTCCTCGCGGAATGGAATTGGAGGTAGAACCAAGCTGTTGCTTCTGCCACCAAAATGGGATCGCCGGACTCCAAGAATTGCTGCATTCGTGCCAGTTGCTTTAAGCTGCGTGGCTGCATTTGCTGGTATGCCATTTGCAAGGCTTCCTGGTTCACAGCTCGCCATGCGTCGTCACTGATCAGCAACGCTTTAGAAATCACAGGGCTGCCACAAACCGATTCGGTCTTTTCTACAAACTGCTGCTCATCCATTGATGGCGAGACAGACGCTTTGGAATCGCTAGAACCATCGCTAGAAGTATCATTACCACCATTACCAGGTAATAAGCTTGGGCGAAACTCGGATTCTATTGTAAGAGATACTTTCTCACTGATGCTATTCATTTCATAGTTTTCGATCCTCAAATAGTTAGGATGCCAGAGATCTTTATGGCGATATAACGATCCTCCACCAATCCGATAGTCAAGCAAACGCTTAAATCGATGAGTTGCAGAACTAGGGAGCATCTCTTTTTCAAGCAAGTCTGCGATCGCACCTCTGATCTTCTCTCTAGCAGACTTGGATTGTTGTTCATTCCAGTTGGGCAAGTCCTCGATCGGACGTTCTGCCTCTTTTGACTGAGCTTTGTACTTTCCTAAAGCACTTCCGTAGTGGAAGTAATGGCTTGATTCAACACATCGCGCCCACTCTTCCACTCGATGGTCAATTTCGTGTTGGTGCTTACACCAGTCCGAGTATCCCGGTAATGACTTTGCCACCCGCACCACTTCTTTTACCAATGCTGCTCCCGTGAGAGGAATCCCAGTAGTCAAGATGTGGTGGAAGACATACGATCGCATTGTAATTCGACCCAACAATCGATTGGTTTGTCCAGAGCCCGTCCAGCCCATCTCGATTTCTGCATTCAAATCGTTGAGATACTTATCTGCTTTACCCGAAATGCGAAACGGATGCCGTTTGAACTGCTTGATAACTCGTCTGATGGTTTTTGCATCCACCGTGTTGCGCGATCGGGTTGCTTCCCAATAGCGTAGAAAAGTCGGGCGATCGCTCCAGACAGGCTGAAAGTCATCGTTGAGTAGATAGGAGCCAATTTGAAGCGGAAGCCGATGTGCGTTGAATAAGCTAAAGGTGCCATCGCTGCGATAGGGTTTGGGATTGGGAAAGATTTCTAGCTGTCCTGGTTTGAGAATAAAGCCCGCGTTTTCAAGCAGGGTTGAGATGGCGATCGATACCTGCCAGGAACTTTGAGGATCTTCAAACGGCAAGTAGAGGTGAATACCCCCGCTATAGCTTGATGTGCAGGCAAGGTAGCTAACGATGCCCATCGGTTCCAGAGCCGCCATGATTCGTTGAATGGCGAAGGGATCGCGCTGAGGATGGTACAGGCTTCCTGCGTCGATGTCGAGCAAGCTGTACTGAGTTTTAGAACCGAAACGCACCCCGTAAAGCGTGCTGCCTTGGTCGATGAGGCGATCGTTTAGAGGGTAGCGTCGCTCAGTCTGCCACTCAACAGCTTCTCCAGGATTGGAGTGAGTTGCCCAAATAAAATCGTACCGATGGGGAAAGAGAGTAAGAAATTCTTCACTTTGGTCGTAAATACTCTCAAAAAGCACTTTATTGAAGTCTCTCATGCTGGTTTCCTACTTATTCCAGCTCTTTGCTATTTCTGCCTACTTCCTAGACTCGGGTTGCAGAGCAAGCAAATCCCCACAATTTTTTGCAGAGATTATATAGCTGTGTGTTGTTGACGGTATGCGCTTTTGCAGGTTGATATTTGAACGCACTTGAGCATTAAACAACCCGTTTCTGCTCATTTCGAGTTGAGTCAACAGAAGTTGCTAAGATTGCTCTTAGAGTTGGCAATAGATAGTGAAGGGGCTTGTTCGTCTGGGTTACAAGGATTCTTTTGTTAGTGGATTCTAGACTTCAAGAGCTATCAGTATTTTTTTTCGTAGCGCCATTCTAGAGTGCTGGCAGGGGTGGAATTCATTTTGTTGCAGGATGCTAGTGAGCTTGGCAATCTTGTCAACGCAGCCAGTTAAGAAAGCAATCCACAAATAATATTTTGGGACTCTTAGAGTTAGCCGATCGATGCCAACTCTGAGAATTTCTTCCGTTGAATGTTGCTGCATCCTAGAGCTTGATGTCAATTTGTCAACCCACTCTCTTTAAATCGGGCTTTGTTTCTCTAAACTAGTTCAAGAGGCAATTCTGTCAACACCGTCCCTAGATTAGGCTTACCTTCTCAGAAAGACAGACAACTCGGTAGGTTTTTGCCTTCAGGCTAGATTAAGCACAACCGCAATCGGCGTGGGTGTTGAGCGTTGTAACTAGATTCTAGAGATGCTGTCAATTTTGGCAATTGTTACAATCTATTAACTTTTATGCAGGATTATCTAGTGCCTGCGGCTATTGCTCTTAATCCCTAAGATCATTGCTAGTCAAGAGATTGAACCTGAAAAAGCAGTTCATTGAGTTACACTAGTGCTGCATAAATTCGCGATATGTTAGTAGATCCTAGAGAAGAAGTTGCAAGATTCTAGTCTCCCTTGGCAAGACAAACCTATCTGAGCAATCTCTGGATCTACCCAGC
The DNA here is from genome assembly GCA_038227635.1 of Leptolyngbyales cyanobacterium. Classification (GTDB taxonomy): domain Bacteria; phylum Cyanobacteriota; class Cyanobacteriia; order Leptolyngbyales; family Leptolyngbyaceae; genus Phormidesmis_A. The sequence goes on from JBBRPT010000145.1 coordinate 4,346, forward strand.
TGATTACACCCTGGGGGTTTTAAGCTCTGAACCAGCTTGGCTATTCACAGACAAGCTGATGCGGATTGACAAGCTCAGGCTGCCATATCCCGGTTTTGTGCTCGTAAATGTATACTGCTTTGACGTACATGGGCTTTAGCGGGACTCCTGTGACTCAAATCGAAGACATTACTTCCAACTCATCCCTTTTGACAAACTTACATTCATCTGACCCTGTGCTGGCTTCATGGGATCAAGATCGGGTGCAGACCTATGTCACAAAGTTGAAAGCGAGTAAGTCGTTCTTAAACCTGGTGCTGGTTAATGTCGCGATGGGAATTAACCAGTTCAAACTGCATCTGGTACAAGCACAGTCGAACGATGATGTCGATGTGATCAATCTCTATGATGAGACTGAAAAGATCGGCGCTTTGCACAAGCAGACCATGTTGCGACTTGAGCGGAGATTTCGCTCAGTATTGAAAACCGATGAGTTTTGGAATCAAACGGCGAACTGGATCTTGGTACGACTTGAGCAGTGGCAACAAGAGAGTCTTATGCCATCGGATTGCTCTGTGGTTGGAATGCTATCTATTAAGTCTGGTAGCAACCCGGCCGATAGTGATGAGTGGCGCGAGTCCTTGGTGACGAGTGCATGTGCCTTTCACACAGCCAGCCAGTGGCTTCGACATTTAGACTTATCAGGATACAGTGCTGCCGAGATTGATAAGTTATTAGGGATTAAGTCTCCTGATGCTGCAGCAACCCGCGAACCTCTATTTCAGGATGCAGAGATTGAGCGGGTTGCAACTGGCTACCCAATTCTTACAGGCGCTCAAGCCCTCATTAACTCTCAGTGGGAAGATGGAGAATATCCCTATTGGAAGAAACTGGTTGGAGAAGGGTTTATTCAGCACCAAATCGTGCGCCAAACCCCTTCAAACCAGCAGATTGAATTGGTGCCAGGTAAAGCGGCTTGGGAAATCATTCAACAGTTTGGTCCTGAAGCAGCATATGTCTTTTTGATCTTCTCCTCATATGCCACTGACTCTGAGGAACCTTGGGCTGAGCAAATCCGATTAAAAGGGACTGACTTAATTCGGCTCTTTGGTTGGGATAAGCGAACTGATATTACGATCGCTCAAAAGCTCAAGAAGATCGGGCATTTGGTAGAGCTAGTCTGTAGTCTATCCGTTCTGGTGAGTAATATCAACATTGGCGCAAAGCGTTACAACGTTGAACGAGGTGCCATGTGGAATTTAGAGGGTCTAGGGTATGCAGGTCAGCTAGCGCTGACGATGGATCTCAAGAAACTAGACTCTCCGACCTACGAAGCGGGAGAACCCGATGAGTTGTATATCAAAGTACGTCCTGGTGTTTGGACCGAAAAATTCCTAAATGCAGGTGACGTTCATGCAAAAGAAGCTCTGTTTCAATACGGCTATTTAGCGAAAAGCACGCTTCAAATCAATCCTTACCGTCAACGATTGGCTTCAAAACTCGCCATTTTTCTGACTATTATGAGTCGGATTCGAGAGGATGGTCGCTATGAGGTGCGAACCTTGCTGGAGCGACTAGAGCCGAAAGAACTTTTGGAAGGAGTTCAGGACGATCGCTTACGCCGCGTGAAGTTGATTAATCAATGGGATAGCGCTCTGTTGACCCTTAAAGAACTGGGATGGGAAATCGATTTTGATCAGGTAACTTATCCAGAGAGCATCCGACCTGATTGGTCAGTGAGTGATGATTTTGATTCTGGGTATCGTCCCCGCAATTGGCTAGCAACTTGGCTCAAAGCGATCGTGATTATTAAGCCCTCTGTGAAAATTCAGGAAAAGCTGGGCGGTCAGGTACCTGTAGCACTGAAACCTGCGCGTGTGCCTATCCAAGCGCCTCTGCTAACAGGTGATGCAATTCAAGCAGCACTTGATGTGAAAGGTATGACCAAGGCGCAATTAGCGGATGTATTAAAAGTCGATCGATCATTAGTAACTCGCTGGCTTAAAGGGCAAAGGACAATTCAACCGAAACATCAGGCTCAAATTAAGGCACTGCTGGGAGAGGTTGGAAAAAGCTGAGGCTCGTCTTGGGAACAAGCGACATTGTTAATTAAGTGTTCTTGTGTAATAATTTGCAGAAAAAGATGTTTTCTTACACAAGATGCCTTTTTCCGCATTCTTAAAGAGGCAGGTGCTGAAGCAGAGCCAATTGTGCGAGTCCGATCGCGACAGTCCAGCCTCCATTCATCAGGATTAGCATCTGAATTTTCCTGCGTAAGCTTGGAGTTATTTTGCGAGTTCTTACACAAGAATCAAACGCTCTATTGGTTTTCTACGTTTCGCCGAGGATCAAACGCCGTAGTAGTTCATCTCGCTGAATGCCGCGAGACTTCTTGTGTAACAGACGGTAGAATAGAATGGCTTATTACACAAGAAAAATGCCGAGACGATCGTCGATTGGTTCCCTTCAGACCTCTATCTCTTGCCTCGACGTAGATGAACAAAGGCAACTTCACGAATGGTTGGGCAAGCACTTGCAGGAACAGGCAGTTGCGGAGGTTGAAGTTTGCAAAAGTGCGGTAGAACCCCGCAATTACGAAGGCAGAACCTACGTTCTTCAGAAAAGACGTTGTGGGAAGCTTCACTGCTCGTGTATGGATGGGGAGATTTTAGAAGTTGGGCATGGACCGTATTGGTATGCCTATTGGAATGAGAATGGCAAGACTCAAAACAAATATATCGGAAAACGTCCCCCTTGGGAGACATCGATTGTTCCAATGGTTCAAAGTCAATGACCTGAGATTGTTCATCGTGTGAAAGAAAAATCTTCGTTGAGACGGGTAGAGATGAACGGTCTTGATCGAGTTCATTTCTTCAGTCAAAACAGTGAAGCATCTTCTAGAAATTTTGATTCAACTGGTGTTCATAGCTTTGAGCGATCGTAGCGAGACCCAAGGAGTTTAAGGTCACTACCATCGCCTCAACGTCAAAGTTACGCAGGTCAAACTGTTGAAGAGTGATGCTAGATAGAGGGATATCGGCGGGATTGTAAAGTAGTTTGTGTGTGCGACGTGAAAGGTACGTACCAGAGCGAAAGCTCGAAGGACTGAGGAGCCGTCTCCTCCAGGGAATTCCTCTTCCCTGTCCCCGCGTAACAGAGTTATGAACTCCGGTCACGCTGAGATCAGTAATGACATCAGTGGAATGCAGACCACGAAAGCCCAAACACGGATAGCCTAAATCGGTCGGCAGGCAAGGGGAAAACTGAATGGGGTTAACGCACAGTGAATCATCTCGGTTCCGTTATTATTTGTGGGGTGAAATCAGGCTGACACACCCTGACCAAAAGGTAAGCAGGCGGGTTGATTCAGGACACAAGGGATCAACAGAGGAACCATACTCCTGCCGGAACACCGATGAAACCCGACTCAGTTGAATGTCCAGTAGGTGCAACACGGTAAGCCCAATGTGTTCTCTCAGGGTCTGAGAGTAAGCCAACCGTAAGGGCGGTGAATATGCAGTGGGTAAAGGAGACTGGAGAAAGCGAACGCTTCTGGTAATGCAGAAGATAGAGGTTCAAACTTTGCCTCACCGTGAAAGTGGGCAGACTTCCAGACGGTCTTCACCGAAAATTCAACGTAAAGGAACCAAATCCCTGTGAAAGATCGCGTCAGTAATGACATCGGAGCAAGGACAACGCTACAAGATTGGACAGCCATTCAATGGAAGTCCATCAAAAAGCGTGTGAGGAACTTGAGACGGCGAATTTATCGAGCCACTCAGCAAGGACAGTGGAATCGGGTGAGAAGCCTGATGAAACTGATGTTAAGAAGCTACTCCAACCTGCTCCTGAGCGTGCGACGAGTGACACAGGAGAACCGAGGCAAGCGAACGGCTGGCATTGATGGTCAGACGGCGCTGACCCCGGAACAACGAGTGGCACTGGTCAAACAGATGCAGGACTACCGCCTCTGGCAAGTCCAACCGACCAAACGCATCTACATTCCGAAATCCAACGGAAAGCAAAGACCGCTAGGCATTCCCGCCTTAGCAGATCGCGTCGCTCAGGGAATCGTGAAGAATGCGCTAGAACCCGTCTGGGAAACAAAGTTCGAGGCACACTCGTATGGCTTTCGCCCCGGAAGAAGTGTTCAGGATGCCATTGCACAATGCCACACTCGACTGCGCCAAGGAAAACGTTGTCCGCAGAATCGGTGGGTGCTAGATGCAGACATCAAAGGTGCATTTGACAACATTAGCCATCAGTACATTTTAGAGGCGATTGGAGCACTTCCAGGTCGCAACTTAATTGCTCAATGGCTTAAAGCGGGGTATGTTGAATCTGAAATATTTCATGCAACCACGAGCGGAACTCCGCAGGGCGGGCTGATCTCACCGCTTTTAGCCAACATTGCTTTAGACGGGATTGATCACCTGCTCAAACAAGGAAACGCAAAATCAACACAGTACGGATTTATTCGATACTGTGACGATTTTATCGTGACGGCTCGAACGGAAGCAGAAATACGACAGATCCAACCTCAAATTGAGGCATGGTTAAGCCAACGAGGGTTGGAACTGAATGCCGAGAAAACCAAGATCGTTGAAGTTGAACAAGGCTTTAACTTTTTAGGTTTTCACATTCGTCAGTTCCGAGATGGCTGCTTCACGGTACCGCAAAAAGCAAAAGTGCTGACATTTCTGCAAGAAATTCGGAAATGGCTGATTGCACACCAAGCGGTTGCACCAGAAGCCGTGATCTCACACCTCAATCCCATCCTCCGAGGTTGGAGCAACTATTACAAACAGGGTGCCAGTAAACGGGTGTTTGGCTTCGTGGACTCAGAGATCTGGAAGATGCTCTGGAAATGGTCACTCAAGCGACACTCGAACAAAGGCAAGCGCTGGGTTGCCCGGAAATACTTTTTGGGTCTACCGGTATGGCGCGTCAATTACATTGACCGGTCGCGTCAATTACAAATCCTGTCCCCCCGGTAATTGTCATTTGGTTCGCGTCAATTACAGCGCTAGACGAAAGCCAGTCAGGATGAAGGGTTCGGAGTAATTGTCGCGGTAATTGTCATCACGCGATCACCTAGTTTATTGGACAGGATTTGTGATTGTTAAGCGGTCAATATAGTTGTCATTTCATA
>JBBRPT010000146.1:0-9340 GCA_038227635.1 Leptolyngbyales cyanobacterium
GATCTCTCAACTGCGATCGCGGTGTGACGGCATTACCAGTAATGAAAAGTTGCAGCAGTGCTTGCAGGAATCAAAAGCGCAGGCTGAACAGTACATAGAAACGTATAAGAAGAACAGTCCTCCGGGTAGCTGGCTTCAAGATCTCCAGCAGCAATTCCAGCAAGCTTTTTCTGATCCCTTAACTGCTGCGTCAACAGTGGTGAGAACAGCGATGTCACCAATCATGTTTGCGATCGAAGCATTCATGGTGGCGCTGCAAGGAGCCTTTCAATACGCAATCGAAATTTCGATGCTGATTACAGGTCTATTTGGTCCTATTGCCGTTGGTCTTTCGCTGCTGCCAGTTGGTGCAAAGCCAATCTACGCTTGGATGACTGGATTTTGGTCGCTAGGATTGTGCAAAATGTCGCTCAACTTGGTGACAGGCTTGGTTGCGACGACGGCTCAGAATGCTGGACCCACCGGAGATACGTTAGGACACTCCATCGCGATCGGGTTGCTGTCGCCCATTCTCGCGATCGGGCTTTCAACGGGAGGCGGCATTGCCATCTTTAACGGCATCTGTGCAGCTTCCTCGGCTGTCGTCTCAACGGGAATCAATGTCGGAGCGAATGTCTACGGTCGCTCTGCACCGCGATCGTCGCAATCTGAATTTAGAAATGAATAGGAATCAAATGATGGTAGATACAAATGCAAAACCCAGCAAAATTGCTCGACTGCGAACGGATAAATCAAATCGAGATTTCGCTGCGATGGTCGCCCTGGGCGGACTGCTGGTAGGCGGCATCTCGCTGCTGTTTCAAGTTTTTATGTTCTTTGCCTATGTCGGTCTAGCCAGCAAGCCCGCTCCGTCGCTAGTTCAAATGACAGATGGGCAAGCGATGAACGTTGGCGCGATGCCGACAAAAGACCGAATTCCTGAAGTAGTCAGGCGATTTGTGACAGATTCATTGATTCTATTAATGTCTTGGAGCAATAATTTACCATCTCAAACCGATGTATCAGGCAATCCTAAACTGATGACCGATCCAGGGGTCAAAGTCAGTCTTAAAGGAGGAGAGAAAAGAATCACAACCGCTGCGTTTCAAGCCAGCTTTACGTTCGCTGAGAACTTTCGCAATGACTTGGTAAAGCTTGTTGCTGACATGACCCCAGATGACGTGTTTAACGGGCAAGTTCAGACCGCCTTGATCTTTCAATCGGTGACGGTGCCTGAAAAACTTGAGGACGGAAAATGGAAGGTTGCGATCGTTGGGACTCTAGTGAAATCGAAAATTGGCACTGGAGACACGGATCGAGTGACCTTTAACAAGGAGGTGATTCTTCAAGCGGTTGATACTCCTTCACTGCCACAGGATGGCAAATTCTCAAATCCCTTTGAAGCGGCTGTCTACTCTATTCGCCAAGCAGGATTAGAAATCGTCTCAATGAGAGATCTAGATGGGAGCGCAGTGCCTCAAGCCAACAGCCTAGATAATGCGAAGTCAGAGGAAAAATAATGACTCAAACAACCGATCCAGTTAAGCAGGAGCCATCACTCGATCAACTGGCAGAGACAATGGGGTTATCCCTTGCAAAGCATGATCCTGCATACACTGCCAGCAAGTCTACCGCCTCGGAAGAGGAAAAAGAAATTGAGGCTGAACGCGATGAGGACGATGACGACGATGATGAGGCTCTAGATCCTGAGCAGAACCGAGCAAAACTTGGCTTTCACAACAACGGCTTAACGAAAGCTGCGGTTGTTGGCGGTGGAAGCTTGATGATTGTTTTGGGTGTGATGACCTTTTACAAGGGCGCGATGCCACAGCAGAAAGCTGCAAAGCCAGTTGACCCAGATCAGACGCAAGCGAAGAAAGATCCGGCTGCTGAGGAAATCGAGAAGGTCAGGCTATCTGAATCTCAAAGCAAAGCTGAATTAGCGCTTCAGAAGCAACGAGACGTATTTTCAAGTGCTGATAAAAAGAACGGTAAAACAACGCCCAATGAAAAGGATGCTAAACCCAAAACTCAGCCTGTAGCGCCCTCTGCACCTCGCTCTGAAGTCGCCACGCCAGTTTCTCAACCTGCACCGATCGCGTCTAGACCTACCATGATTACTCCTCTCTCTGCACCCGTTGTGCGCCCAATTCTGACCTCAGCTAATGCGATCGCGTCTCAGCCAAATAAGCCTGAGATTGACCCTAATCTTGAGTGGCAAAGGCTTTCAGTGTTAGGGCGGTTTGGCACGGTATCGCCTGGATTCGGAGCCGCCGCGATTGCATCGAACCCCAGCGTCAACATCGCTAAATTAGGAAGCTCACCTAGCGGCATTCTTACCGATCCGGGAAAGGCATCCTCCAATAAGCTAACCGTTGTAAGTACGCCCGTCAGTTCGGCTCCTCCACTCTCTCAATATTTCCGGGGCACAAATGTCCGATCGCTTTACGAGCAGGCTGGACTCAACACGCTGATGACTCCCCCATCCCCCATTCGAGCTTTATTGGTTGGAACCTCGGCAAAGGCAGCAGCCCTTACGCCGATTCTATGGGCACCGAATTCGTCTACAGCAGCGCGATTTCTGATCAAACTGGATGAGCCAATGCTGGACGGGAATAACTCAATTGCATTTCCGGTTGGCACACAGTTTATTGTCACTACTAGCAATGCTGACCCCAATGTTGGCATTGTCGATTTAGAAGTTATTTCTGTGATCATCAATGGGGCTGAATTCAGTCCTCCAGCAGGCGCGATCGTAATTCGAGATGGCAGGGGTGGACTGCTGATGGGTGAGGACTACTATAACCGTCAGCGTCGCGTTGCTGGAAAAGACATGATGCTAATTTTCGCCAGTGCGCTAGGCAATATCGGTAGCATTATGAATCGCTCTCAAAGCTCTTCGTCAACGTCGATTTCTACGGGTGGTGTAAGTTCTACAACCACAGCCAGCACGAATCCTCCTCCTAACTATCTGGGGGCGGCGCTAGAAGGTGGATTTAGCAAACTATCTGAAGTTCTAAGCAGCCGCAACGAGAAAGCGATTCAGACCATCATGAGTTCTCCAAAAGTCTTCCAGATTCCGCAAGGTCGATCGGTGCAAGTATTTGTCAACCAATCCATTAGCTTTTAGGGGCGTGCTGTGAAAACGTTGAAATGGTTTCTTGGTTGTCTTCTTGGAGGCACAATCCTTCTCAAGCTTGCCCCGGCTGACGCAATGACATTTCGTCAAGTTTCTGCCAGTCAGAGTCAGGGCGCGGGCGCTGTACCTACGCTAGACGTTTCTCCAACCTGGGGACTCACGGTGAGTTTTATCAAGACTGGTGAACTCGTTCAGCAGGTTCGAGTCGGCGACCCATCACGAGTTATTGTGGATTTTGATTCACCGCTTTCTCCTACTGGAACCAGCGGAACTATCAATTCAGGGACTCAAAGCAATGCCGCGACAGGCGCAACCGTTGTCTATTTGCGTCAGTTATCGACTCCCTTGAACTTGGATCTACGCCTTCCTAATGCCGCGAAGGACACTAGCCAAGTTCCGCTCACGGTCATCACCCTCGATCGTGCCAACACCCATCGCCTCTATCAATTTCGTCTAATTTTAGGCAAACAGACCGATTACAGCACCGTTGAAGTCATACCAGACGCGATGATGCTCCAACCCAAACCGCTCACGGTTATCCGCAGTCAGCCCGGAGTATCGCCCCTTCCTCCGGCAGAATCGTCTGGGCAACGGGTGAACTCAAATCCAGGTTCACCCACAGGCACCATCAGTCAGCAATTTGAACAAGCGATCGCTAAAGCCCAAACGCAGCAGCTTGTCGTACCAGGAAGTCCACTGGCTCAACGCCTCCAGCAAATGCTTGGTCTTTTGCGTCGCGGCGTATCTCTTGAAGCTGCTGCTCAACAGGCTGGAGTCCCAACTGAAATAATCAGTCAGTTGATACGCTAGTCTTCCTGTTTCTAAATCTGTCAATTCTTTTACATTTAGCATTCCTAAATCTAATGGTCAGACCAAATTTTCAAAAACTGCTCAGGCATTTCTATATTTTATCAGCAACGACTCTTCTTGTTTTATCTAACTTCGCATTTTCGCTGCTAGCAGGTGCGGAGATCGCTCCTTTCCCAGGGATGTCTGGGTCAGTGATCGAGGACTTAGGAAAAATCCCTCAGATTCCAATTAAGGATTTTCCGACCATCCCCTTTACGGTGGACTTGCAGCAACAGTTTGCGGCGGCGGGTGCGCCGCTACCCACCGGCATTAAGGTAGGTGATCAAATCAGCCCCGACGATTTGTTTAAGGTTGGCAATTTTGAAATGTTGGGCTTGCCAGATGCAAGTCTTAATCAGTTATCGACGCTCACTCAGGTTAATCTGTCTTCGCTTGGCGTAGATAAGATGAGCGGCTTTTTCAGCAATATTACGCCGGAGAAGCTCCTTCAAGCTGCTGGACTCAATGCCGGGGCGATGAAACTTTCAGACGTGCCACTTCTTAAGGAGTTAGCCCTTCAAACTATTTTCGATAAGCTAAAACAGGGTAAGCTATCTGACTTAGCGGCGCTCGACAACCTGCTCGATCGCGATCGCATCGGCGGGTCGCTGCAATCCATTGTTCAAGGCTTACTTGGCGGTATTTTGAAAGGCGAAAACGTTGCTGTACCGGAGTTGAGCAGCATCTTTCAAGGCGGATTGCCTAACTTGAGCACCTTGCCAGAGGGATTGAAATTACCTGATGCCTTGCCTCAAGAACTACCAGAATTAGAACAATTTTTTGGTGCTCTCAAAGTTGAAGAAATCACCAAAGCGCTGCCAGATTTTGGTCAATCTGCAGTCAATGCAATCTCGCCAGAGCGACTGCCTCAAATTAAGGTAGCGGAGTCAATTCCAGGGCTAGACCGGATTGAGATTGGACAAATTCAGGACATTGAGAACCTATCCTTAAGCAGCTTTGGGGATTTGAAGGTGAGTCAGTTGTCCCTGGGTCAAATGCCTAAGCCTCTGTCGCTGCTTCCAGGGATTCAGATTGGAGTCGCTGATATCTCCTTGGGAACGCCGAATGCTGGCGATCGAGAACAAGAGCGTATTCGCATTGTAAGCGGTGGCATTACCAGCAAGGATATGGTTCAAAATGGTGCGCGATGCGAAGGAAATTCCTGCCCTCACTTTGAAGTTGCAACGCCTGGCAATGCTGAATTTCATGGAGCCGCTTGGATGGATGCCAAAGGGCAGCGAGCGCCTGATGGGTTTGGCATCCTCTGTAAACCTTGGAGCTGCAAAGGGCCTCCTGGAAACCATCCGTTTGGTTCAGCAGCGCGAGTTCTGCTCTCAAACATCAATCAAAGCACGGGCACGGCGGATGTCTCTTTGAGCTTCGCGTTCTGCAAGCGCATTCCCTTTGCGGGACGCTCCTGTACGCCGTGGATTTTTCCAACTTCATCGGGCATCCCGATCGGTAAGGTTCATGAGAAATCTTTACTTCCCTTTGTGCCACCTGGAAGGTATGTGACAGGGGAGGTGTCCGGTGGCTTTGTGCCGCCGTTAGAGGTGCCAGAACCTGCTGAAGTTGCCCTGCAACCTCGATCGCCGACGAAGCCAGTTGTTGATGGATCAGTTTTTTACTAGCACTAGTCGAAGCATTTTGTCTTGCGATTTATGCGCTCCATTTGGGCTACGCAAATCAAGTCCCGCAGGTATTCTTCCGTTCACTGCAAAGTTTCCACAACTCATTCCTGTATGGCTAAGTTCGTTCACATACTCCTCAATATCGCCACGATCACAGCTACTCTCAGCATCGCTCATCCTGCCAGCGCCGCTACGCAGCAAGACTCGTTTCAGCTTCCTGACATTCAAGTTCCTCCGATACTAGAGCCTTTCAAGAAAGAGCTTTGGAATCCCCAAGGCTTATTAATGTTGGTCGCAGGAGGAGGCGCTGCCTGGTGGTTCACGAAAGAAGAAACTAACAAAAAAGGAAAGCTGGCAACGGCTCGATGGGCAGGTGCAACTGAGAAATCGGCAGCTCGCCGCATTGCTATTCAACAAATCAACGAGCGCAGGCGCAACGGTTTGACGACCTGGATTAATAGCCCCAAGATTACACCACTGACGAAACCGATCGAGAAGAAGGGCAAAATCGTCAAGCGCTTCAGCATAAAGCCTCAAACCGCCACGATTCTAATTCCTGATGGACAGAGGGGAGCCGCTGTATGCGGTGCGCCTGGTTCGGGTAAAACTTACTCAGTGATTGACCCGATGATTCGATCGGTCGTTGATCAGGGCTTCCCCATTATCCTGTATGACTTCAAGTTTCCTGGTGGACAGGCAGAGACTCACGCTGCCTATGCTAGGAAAATGGGCTACGATGTGCGAATCTTTGCACCCGGATTTGAGGGAACTGAATCGTGTAACCTGCTCGATTTTTTGAAGAATGCAGAAGATGCGGAAACGGCTGGGCAGATTGCCAAGGTTTTGAACAAGAACTTCAGTTTGAGTGGTGGCAAAGGGGGAGACGATCCGTTCTTTCAAATGTCTGGCGATCAACTGATCAAGGCGGTGCTGCAACTTGCGAAGCTAACTCAATATGCAGACTTTCTAATGTGTCAAAAAATTCTGTCGCTTGATCCTTCAGAACTCATCGATCGCGTTAAGGCTGCCGATCTGAGTCCGTGGGTGCGAGTTAGTTGGGAGCAATTTATGAGTATGCGGCAATCGGAGAAAACATCTGCCAGCGTTGCAGCAACAGCCTCATTGATGTTTACCAACTTTGTTTCGCCAGACATTTTGCCTTGCCTATGCGGAGAATCGACGATTCCACTGGACTTAGAAGGTAAGCAGATGCTCATTTTTGGCATGGATCAAAACCGCCGTGACATCATTGGGCCAATATTAGCGACCGTGCTGCACATGATCGTGACTCGAAACGTGGCTAAACAGCGCACAGACCCATTGGCGGTTTTCCTAGATGAGCTTCCGACGATCGCGCTGCCGTCCCTCGTAAACTGGCTCAACGAAAGCCGTTCTGCTGGATTCTGCGGTGTGTTGGGCTACCAGAACATGACTCAGCTAGAGAAGGCATACGGCAAAGAAGTGTCTCGTGCAGTGCTCTCTGGCTGTAACACAAAATTTGTGTTCAACCCTGGTGAGTACGAATCGGCAGAATACTTCTCGAAGTACTTGGGGGATGAAGAAATCCATTTTAAGCAGAAGAGCCGCTCATCGGGCAAAAGTGGCAACAGTCGTAGTATGTCTGACCAGGATCGCACCAAGAAAATCATTGCACCCGATGAGATTCTCAAACTTCCATCTGGAAGCTGTATTTTTATCAACCCTGCCTATGCCAACAGGCAAGAGTCTAATGTTCCGCTCCGTCTGCGAGTTCGGATCACGAAGTCAGAGCTTCAGAAGGAAGAAGTTGGGAAAGTAGGCTTCGCTAAATTGATCAAGAAATTAAAAAAACAAACCAAAAAACGAGGTGTAACGGTGGACGATATTCGCGTGCGAGAACAAGAATTGAGCCGTGTCATTCCTCCACTTCCTAAAGAAGGGGAGCAGAAAAATAACAACGCTAAACCTGTTGCAACGACGCTGGCAGAGTTGATGCAAAATGCAGCCGAAGAATTTGATGCAGTCGATGAGTTTGAAACTGTATAGGAGTCATCCCTATGAGTGATTTATTTGTTAACGGTGGTGAAGCGAGTAGCGCACAAAGTAACGCGGTCTCTCTGCAAACGTCAACTCTAGAGTTGCTAGGCTATCTAATCGCAGAACTACAGCGTCGAGAGCTGGAAGCTCGGCTCAAAAAACAGGATAAAGAGCAGCAACAAGCGGAATCATCGCAAGCGGAAGAGGCGGATCAGTCTGAGCAAGATTTAGAATTTTCTGCGGATGGTTTTCTAGATGGATTAGAGCAGAGAACAATGGCAGCGACAGCGCTTGCCGTCCTGGAGGAATTTGGGCAGAGCGATCGCTATCAGGCTGAGGGCTACACAATCAAGGCAAGGCATGAAGAGGCGCAGCCCGTTTACTCAGTCTTAGACCAAGATTTTAATGAGGTTCTACGCTTTGAGAAGCTGGGCGAAGAAATTCTGATCGTTGAAGACGGCACTACGACGGCGCAAAGAGCCGAGTTCGTGAAAGCGGGAGAAAATCTCGCGGAGAAAGGCGCAGAGGCAATCAATCGTGACCCAACTTCCAAGACACAGCTAGAACAGCTCGGCGATCTTGCTCCTGCTGGCTCCAAAGCGGTTTTTGTTGCTCACTATGTTTTAGAGCAAACCGGACAGAGCACCTACCGTAGCCAAAACAGCGAGGGACAGGCAGATCGCTACACCTTCAGCCGGGATGACCAAGGCGCGATCACTATTCATGACAACTACGAAGGATATGACATTTTGCAAGTGCGCGATGGCAAAATTCTTCAAGCCCTATCTCAGGAAAACGCCCAGCACTTTCAGGCGCTTTATGAGAAGGTCAAGGATGCTGATATCGCCCAGTCTCGTCAACCAGAGTTAGCCGTTCCGAGTCAGGAATCTCCCACTCAGACTGAAGTTTCGCCGACTCCACCTCGTCAAAAGACTCGCGATCGCGCAGTCGAAGAACGGACTCAAACCCTCGATCATGAACTTGAAATCGAAGCTCCACCAAAGCCACCTGCTCCAACGCCAGCAGAACTCAGTGAATGGCTGCTGGCATCTAAGGTTCTGGGGCGAGGGGACGCTCAGGTGAAACACGTCAAAAAACTGGGGCGCGAAGGGGCAGAAGGCACAGGCAAGGACTTTAAGGAACTGTACTGCGAGGCGTTGACTGACCCTTTACCGATGGAACTTTCGTCTACTGACTACGAGCAAATGCAGAAGGATCTTCGTCAATTTCGTGACCTTTTGAAAGAGCGAGGATCAACAGATGTTGCCCAAATCTATCAGGCGCAGACCACCTCAGCAAACCCGGTCAACATCACAAACAACAGCCAGATTAAATTCAAATCTGAGTCCGTCAGCGACGTGAAATCGACGATCAAAAAAACCGAGCTAGAACGTTAATTCAATAATTAACGTTAACTCAGTAATTACTGAAGATTCAATTATGACTCCCCAATTCAGAGGCTATGCAATTATCAACGGATGAACAGCTTCAGCAATTAACCGATGCCTTTGCTGTTAACTTCGCTCAGGGGGGCGGATTTACATCCATCGTGGACGCTCGTAAGTACGCTTCGGAGGTTCTGAATGTTCCCGTTCGTTCAGGCTCTCTAGAAGCAAAGCTGGCTGAAGAATCGATCGAGTCTGGACTGGTCAGAGCCGCGCAAGCGATTTTGGCAGAGGCAGACACAGCGCGAGATGGATTCGATCGGTTAGTTAACTTGTACCAA
>JBBRPT010000147.1:0-9247 GCA_038227635.1 Leptolyngbyales cyanobacterium
GCAGAGTGCTAAAGTGAGACATTGGGTTTCCTCCGTGGAAATTTGAAAACAACAACAACGTTTAGTTAGCTATTCGCTCTTAGCGCTCAGAGATGACTGATGGCTAATTGCTCTTTTGAAACCACTAGCAGACAAGTTGTGTGCTAGTCTTTCCTCCTGTGGGAGCAGGAGAAAGCTTTTAGAACTCAAGTCGCTGATATTCTGCGACTGAGGACGCAGCAGGGCGTGCTCGCTGCCTAGCCCAATCCCGTAGGGCTGTCACCTGCTCGGTCATTGTCTTGGATAGCGGCATCGTGGCTCGGCTCGCCGCAATAATATCCAATTGGGTAAACTCTCTATCTTGTGCAAATGCTTCATACATCGCTGCAACTAGTGCTTGTTCAATCTCAGCACCAGAAAAGCCGTCACAGACATTTGCTAACTGATCCAGGTCAAACCGCTCAATTTCTCGACGACGCTTGGATAAGTGAATTCTAAAGATATCCTTCCGCTCTTCGGCGTTGGGCAGATCGACAAAGAAGAGTTCGTCGAAACGTCCTTTTCTAAGAAACTCACCGGGGAGACGCTCTACGCGGTTCGCAGTTGCCATCACAAACACGGGAGAGGTTTTTTCCTGCATCCACG
Source organism: Leptolyngbyales cyanobacterium (assembly GCA_038227635.1). GTDB lineage: Bacteria > Cyanobacteriota > Cyanobacteriia > Leptolyngbyales > Leptolyngbyaceae > Phormidesmis_A. The sequence goes on from JBBRPT010000147.1 coordinate 625, forward strand.
TAAGGAACGAACCAAAGATTCGACTCGACGTACCGCCATCTGAGTCAGCCGACCCGGTGCTGCCTGCGAATGCCTTGTCCATCTCGTCAATAAACAGTATGGCTGGCGAGATCGACTCAGCAGTTTTGAGCGCGTTGCGGAGATTTGCTTCGGATCGACCGACCATTGAGCCGTCATAGACTCGTCCCATATCTAGTCGCAGCAGAGGCAAACCCCACAGGCGAGACGTGGTTTTAGCGATCAGCGACTTCCCACACCCTGGAACACCTAGAATCAGCATTCCTTTAGGCTGAGGCAAACCGTATTCTCTGGCTCTCTCTGTAAATGCGTCAGAGCGTTGCTTTAGCCAGCGCTTTAACTCTTCCAGTCCGCCCACAGAATCGATCGTTTCGTCTTCTTCAATATACTCCAGGATGCCATTCCGACGAATCAGTTGCTTTTTCTCAGAGAGAACGATATCAACTTCCTCTTCGGTGAGGCGACCTGCTGTTACTTGAGCTTTACGATATACCTTTTCCGCTTCGTCTCGCGTCAGCCCTAAGGCAGCCTTTAAAAGCTTTTCACGAGTTTCAGTGGTGATACGCCGGGTCTTGTTTAGGTCAAGCTGCTGTGTGAGAACTTGATTTAGCTCTCCCATAGTGGGCATTGCGAAATCGATGACCGCAACTTCTTTCTCAAGCTCAATCGGAACGGTTTGCACCGGGGACATCAATAGAATCGTTTTTTGAGTGCCCTTGAAGCTTGCAACCGCGTCTCGCAGCCAGCGGTTAACCGCTGGTGAATCAATAAAAGGATGCAAATCTTTGAATACAAAGATACCCGGCTCTTTTTGCCGCATTACCCACTCGATCGCGGCTTCTGGAGAAACCGTATTGTGTTGGGTAACATTGCGAGGTTGTCCATACTCAACGATTCCATGCGTAACCGTCCAGAGAAAGACTCGACGTAGAGGCTTTACTTGGGCGATCGTCGCGATTGTCTGTTCAGCCCGTTCCTCTTCTGAGGTCACCAGGTAGATTAAAGGATATTGAGCTTGTATGAGAATATTTAGCTCTTCTTGCATAACCACCGAACCCATCAGAAACGGCTCAGACATTGTTGAATAGGGTTTTCCCAGACTTCAGTTGAAAGCACCACAAAAGAGTGAATGTATCAAAAAAGTGAGAATTTTTAGACTAGATTAACAGGGGACGAGTTCGCCCTCTCCTTGATTGCCCGCAGCAGAACCGACTTTCTGAGGCTTCCCAACTTGAAGTTCTTCATCGACCGCAACACCAGCTTGCTTGCCTAAAGCGACAATTTCACCATCCTTAAGAGTGACTGGCGACGTACACTCAGGACAGTTGTAAATCCGGTGAGTTTTCCCGTGAGCTTCGTCTAACTGCTCAACCATCTCTGGATGAGTCAGATAGAAGATAAGCGCTTTCTCTGCTAGAGCTGACATTGCCTCGGCAGCAACAGCGGCTCTAATCTTTAGCTGACGGTGCAGTTCTGGCGGAAGATACAACGTGACTTTTTGCTTGTCTTGCATAGGACTCTCGGTCGTTTTACCCGGGTATACCAGTAAAGATATCGGCTCTGTCTGAAGCTGTCAAGATGCTAAACCAGCATGACGGCAATATTGTTACATTCAGTTACATATGTATAGCGATCGGTTAGCTTTGATTTGCAAATCTCGTATTGTGTGGCTTTTGCTGGGCTTGGTTTTGACGGGCTTTCTCTTAGGCTGTGGGTCAGTTGACTCAACCTTGAGCACGAACTGGAAGACTTATCACAACGAGCGGTTTGGGTTTGAGTTTCTCTACCCCGATCGTTGGGTTGAGTCGATTCCTCCTGAAAATCGAGATGGCATTGCCTTTGGTGATCCACAAAATCCAGAGGTAGAGATTCGAGGATGGGCAGACTATGAGCGATCGGTGAGCGGTGATCGTAGCACTCAGCGATCGCAACCCTCTCTTCCCTCCAATTTCAAGACGCTGCAAGGAGTACCAGGAAACTTGGATGCAAAGATTGGCACTGAGTTAAGCTCACTAACGCTGACCCTCGCCAAGGGAAAAACCCGTTATTATTGGCGCGGCACCTCTCCCAATCAGCAGTTTGATAACTACTATCGTTTTTTCAACTACATTGCTAGCCGCTACCGAGTTCCAGAAAAGTAGGCAAGGTGCAGATGTGAAATTGTGAAAAACTTTAGGCACTTATCAGACGATTTGAGAGCTTTTAGCGGTGGTTTGGGCAACCTACAGACGGGGTCATCCCAGAGGCAGCAGCTAAAAAGGCTGGGAGCGAAACTGTTTGTTAACAAAGCTTGAGGCATTGACATGGCTTCCAGGGTAAGTCAAATTCTAAAGTCTCCATTACTCGTGGGGGGGTGTATCACGGCGGTGATTACCATAGCGGGAACCGTCTGTGTCTTTTTGAATCTTCGTCCGAACTCGTCAACAGGTTTTCAGCCTCCGGTTCAACCGTCGTCTGATACTGCAATCGCGGCGACGAATGGGTGTCTGACGATCGTCAACGATCCGCAACCTCCGTTAAATGTTCGGGCGGCTCCAAGCGATCGCTTCAACAACATTATCGGCACCATCCCCGATGGGGAAATCGTAACCGTAATCGCTAGACAAAAAGGATGGCTGCAGGTCAACGCATCTATATCAGGCTGGGTGGATCAGTCATTGACTAAAACGATCTGCGATAAAGCAGAGCAAGCGGAACTCACAAAAGCTTCTGCGATGAAAGCGGCAGGAGGAGAGAAAATTTTAGCGGACGCGATCGAAGACTATCAGTCTGGCGATTTGAATTCGGCAGTCAAGCTGCTCAAAACGATTCCAGAAGACAGCCCTGCTTATGCTCAAGCTCAGGTTGCGCTAAACACGATGCCCACTCAATGGAAGCGAGCTAAAAGTTTGTATAGCAATGCCCAAGTTGCTTTAAAAGAGAACCGATCGGCAGATGTGCTGAAGCTCGTGAATGAGATTCCAGATATCCGATATTGGAGAGAAAAGTTTACGCCTCTGGTTAAGCAGGCAATTTATCATCAAAAGCACGGAGCTGCTGTCTCTCGCCAGCCTAAATGACGGTTTAAGGCGAGAAAATAAATATAGGGTTTCGATCTCTGAAAGTTCCGATTTTGACTAAGTTCTTTGTGTAGCTGATGATGAGCACTAATATCTCAATTCATGAACACTAAAGCTATTTTGATTGCGGCAGGTTTAACGGGTGTTGCGGCTGTGACGGGCGTGACTTCTGCCGTGATGCAGTCTCAACATTCTCAACCGCTATCGACGGGGACACCGACGACGATCGTCTCTCCAGCTTCTAAACCGATTGATCAGCCTAATACAGTTCCGACTGCACCGCAAGATTCCTCTCAAGCTCCGGCTTCTGATTCTGTTAAGCCTAGTTCTGAGCCGTTGCCTTCAAAACCTAAGGAACCAGAGGCGGCTTCTAGAAAGGTTGAAATCTGTAAAGTCACGATGGCGAAGGTGGCAGATGCTAACCCACCTTTGAATGTGAGATCTAACCCCACGATCGCGCCCAACAACATAGTTGGAACGCTTAAAAATGGTACGTTTGTGACCGTTACCAAGGAGCTAGATGGATGGTTTAGGATCGCCACTCCGGTTAAAGGATGGATTGCCAAAAATCAGACTGATAGTGATTGTAACGACAAAACTGAGCGCGTGAGTTTTGGGGCGGGGGGCGATTCGGTGACGATCTCTGAACGATTTGTTGGCACGGGCAGTCACCGTTATCGCTTTAATTTGGGCAAAGGTCAGACCTTGAGTGTGAGAAGCGAAAAAGGCACACTGCCGATGATCTTGGCTCCTAATGGCAAAGAGCTAAGAGGGCTGGACGATCGTCAAACCTCTTGGAGCGGAGAACTCGCGACAACAGGCGACTACACACTAGAGCTTGACTCCAACTACAAGGGATACAAATACTCATTCTCCGTTCAGGTGAAGTAGAAGTTGTGCGGCTTCAACGTTACAAACTTTACCTGTGAGAAAACTCGCTCACGCGATCGATTGCCTGGTCAAGTCCAGCAGAATGCACCCAACCCACAAAGCCTGCATATTCACATTTTCCGTAGGCGTTAGCAATGAATATATGCTTAACACCTACTGGATTCGTCCAGGCTCGGACAGTGGTTCCATCACGAAAGGAGAACACAGGTTTTGAACGGGGAAACCACCGTTCACTAGCATCTGTGATGCCTGGTACAGCTCGAAAATGCCCGATCAGTTCTGAAATGAGACTAATCTCTGGTGCAGGTAGTGGTGTTCTAGGCTGTGACCAAAACTCTTGAATTGCCTTAACCACTGCTGAATGACTTTTAATCTGACGATGAGTTACTCCGTCTAGACAGATGAAGTGAGCGTGTTTGAGCTTAGTTGACTCGATAGTGACCATAAGATCTCTACCACCTGTAATATTTCCAGCCACCACCATTGTGGGAATTACAGCCGTGATCTTTTCGGCTAAGCCTCGGCGATCTTTGCCCAGATGCTTGGCAATACCAATACCCCAACCGAACGGATCTACAATCCGAGCGATATCTGCACCTCCAATCGGAGAACCCAATAGCACTAAAGACTGAATACGATGCCACCATTCTGGATGGCGAGACAATACTTCTATCCAGATCACACCTCCAAGCGAAGTAGCGATGATGCGAGCAGGAATGTCAGGGTATTGCTTAAATGTTTGGTCAGCCGAGCGTTCAACCGTTTGAATGAGCGGCTCAATCTCAAACAGAGTGTTGACATAGCCTAGGGTCGGTGCAACAACATGGAAGTGGGGTAAAGCTAGATCGTGAGCTAACGTTCCCATAGCCTTGTTATTGTCGGTCATTCCATGTTGCGAAAACAAGATGAGTTTAGGCTTCTCAAACTTTTCCATAGCCAGAATATTTACTTGTTAGCTTTAGCATTCTCCCATTTGAAGAGTGTTTCGCATTAATCTTATTGCTCGCTTCCCAAAAAACTCAAATTCCCCGTCGTTGATAAACTTGGTCTAGATTCTTCAGATGGTGCTGAGGGTCGAAACAATCGTCGATCTCAGCCAGCGAAAGCTTTTCGATCACACGCGGATCTTCACTAATTAGTTTGCGGAAGTCACCTTCGGGCTTGTTCCAGGCTTGATGAGCGCACGATTGCACGATCGTATACGCCTCTTCACGACTCACATCTTTGCCAATCAGCGCCAATAGCACCCGTTGACTAAAGACAACCCCACCATAAAGGTTCATATTCCGCGCCATGTTGTCGGGGTAGACCAGCAGGTTTTTCACCAGGTCAGTGGTTTCAACCAGCATGAAGTGAGTCAGAATGCAGGCATCAGGGAAGGCAACCCGCTCGACAGAACTGTGGGAAATATCGCGTTCGTGCCAGAGGGCAATATTCTCCATTGCGGCGATCGCATAGCCTCGGATCAGACGTGCCATTCCGGTGAGCCGCTCCGATCGAATCGGATTCCGTTTGTGAGGCATCGCCGATGAGCCTTTTTGTCCCTTCGAGAAGAATTCTTCAACTTCTAAAACGTCGGTGCGCTGAAGGTTGCGAATCTCTACTGCGAAACGCTCGATCGACGATGCCAACAGTGCCAAGCCATTCATATAATCGGCGTGGCGATCGCGAGAAATCACCTGCGTTGAGGCAGCATCGGGTTCGAGTCCCAGGTTTTGACAGGTAAGAGATTCTATGCGAGGGTCAATATTGGCGTAGGTTCCCACTGCGCCAGAGATTTGACCGACCGCGATTGTTTTTTTAAGTTGACAGAGCCGATCGCGGTGTCTCAGCATTTCTGCCAGCCAGCCAGCTAGCTTAAAGCCAAAAGTGATTGGCTCGGCGTGAATGCCATGCGATCGACCGATCATCACCGTGTTGCGGTGCTGTTGAGCCTGATAGCGAAGTGCCTGAATCAATGCCTCAACGTGGGACATGATCACATCCAGACTAGCGACAAGCTGCAGTGCCAGTGCAGTATCTAGCACGTCCGAACTGGTCATTCCCAAATGAATATAACGTCCGGCATCACCGACATATTCGTTGATATTGGTGAGAAAAGCGATTACGTCGTGGCGGACTTCTGCCTCAATTTCTAAGATTCTTTTAGGGTCGAAGTTTGCTTTTGCCTTGATTTCTGCGACTGCCTCAGCGGGGATGTAACCCAGTTCAGCCTGAGCTTCGCAGACAGCGATCTCAACCTCTAGCCAGGTTTTGAATTTATAGGCTTCAGTCCACAAGTTGCCCATTTCGGGTAGGGTATAGCGCTCTATCAAGGCTCGTCGTGCAGAATACAACCGTCACATTGTAGCGTCTAATTTGCTCTATAAATGTCGGACGATGGAATGGCAATGCCCAAGTTGTTGAAGTCTCAGCCTGGGCATCACAGAGGATTTAGGGCGCTTCAGGAACTGGTGCGATCGTTACGATCACTCTTCATCGCCTCCTGAATCTTCTTCTTCATACGCTTCTTCGCCTTCAGACTCCTCGTAGCTGTCCTCAGTCTCTTCCTCGTAACTATCCTCGGCTACCTCTTCGCCGGACTCTTCTTCAGACTCTTCTTCAGACTCCTCGTAGCTATCTTCAGTTTCTTCCTCTTCTTCCTCTTCTTCTTCCTCTTCGTCGTCGTTGTCTTCAGATTCCTCGTAGCTATCTTCGGTTTCTTCCTCTTCGTCTTCTCCAGACTCCTCTTCCTCTTCGCCTTCTTCAGACTCGTCCTCGTGGCTATCTTCGGTTTCTTCCTCTTCGGACTCTTCGTCTTCAGATTCTTCTTCGTAGATGTCTTCGGTCTCTTCAGACTCTTCTTCGGAAGTCTCTACATAGAACTCGAACTCTTCAGATTCTTCTTCATAACTGTCTTCGGTTTCTTCCTCAGTTTCGTCATACTCCTGGAAGTAGAGAAAATCGAGGTTCTCGTAGGTATCGACTGAGACAAATCCTCTGTTCTCGACGTAGACGCTCTCTTCTTCGTATTCGACTTCGTAAGTCTCGTGAGTCTCGTCCAATAAGGCGATCACCGAGGGCTTGCGAGTTGCACCAGGGGACTGAAATGCAGTCGCGATCGCCGCCTTTGACCCATTAAATAGAGAAGCTGAACTGCCTTGAATGCCCTGACTCAAATCGTGCTCACTGACTTGGCGGATCGTCCAGCAGTCGTGGTTGAGATCAGGCTTTGTCATGTAGTCATAAGGGATGTAGCAATAGCCCTCTTCGCCCCAATCAGCCCCCCACGAGTTGCGGACGATGAAGACTTGATCGACATCCGAGTAGCCCACACACAGCATCGCGTGTCCGCCGTCGTGCTTCTCGTTATCGGGGTCAGGCATGGGAACCAATCCCGTTGAGCCTGCTTGCTGAAACGATGAAAAAAGCTGTAGACCAAAGGCAAACGGATAGCCCTCAGCTAGACAGCTTCGCATAGTGTGAAGATCGATTTCAACGCGAGCAGCATCTTCAACTTTAAAGTTTGCCGCTTCTGCATACGCACTTTTGGGTGGCTGCTCTAGGATTTGGTCGAGGTTGAAAGACCAGGTGTCTTCAGAGCAAGCCCCATGTTTTCGCAACACTTTGACGCAGCTTTTGAGGTAGGTGCCTTCGTCTTTGCTAGAGCTGCCATCTAATTCTCGTGCGTTGTAGTAGATGAATAGACGGCTCACGTCTTCTGATTGTCCGAGAAGGCGGTTTGACAGATATTCATACGCCCCTGCCATCGCGTTAGCCGTGCAACTGTTAGAGCTGCCTTGATTTTCGACTGGAGTCATGTAAGAGCGAAGATCAACTTTGGGAGGCAGTTGACGATCGCGTTTCGCGCTGTATTTTTTATCTTTAGAATTCTGCTTTTCGGGACGGTAGCCCCCTAACTTAAAGTTTTGACCGAGAGCATTTTTGACGACCGTGGATTTGCGGACTTGACGATAGTTTTTCGACATCGAAACCAATCCTTAAGAGCGTGTCATAGGTTAGGTTTCCCAACTCAAACCGCAGGCTAGCCCGTATTTTTACTGCATTCGATCGATCGTGCGATATTGAACGGCTTCAGCAACGTGGTGAGTTTGAAGATGTTCATCCCCTGACAGGTCAGCGATCGTGCGCGCCACTTTGAGAATTCGATCGCTGGCTCTCACCGATAATCCCAGTTTTCGGATTGCACCTTCGAGTAAGTTTCGGGTCGAATCGTCAAGCTTGCACCACTGCCTGAGATGAGAACTTTGCATCTCAGCATTGCAGCGCAAAGCGGTGTCTTTAAAGCGGAGGTGGGCACGATCGCGAGCAGTCTGAACCCGCGATCGCACGGTTTCTGAATCTTCGCCTGTGGGCTGTTGGGTGATTTCTTCGGGCTTGAGCCGATTGACCCCGACTTGGAGATCAATCCGATCCATCAAGGGTCCAGATAGTTTTGCCCAATATTGCTCTCTCGATCGGGGAGAACAGGTACAAGGCTGCACAGTATCTGCAAAGTAACCACAGGGACAAGGATTGGTACTAGCAACCAATGTAAATCGGGCTGGAAAGGAGACAGATTGACGCGCTCGCGATATCGTGACGTGACCATCTTCTAAAGGCTGACGCAAAAACTCCAGCACGTCGCGCTTAAATTCTGTCAGCTCATCCAAAAA
>JBBRPT010000148.1:0-9128 GCA_038227635.1 Leptolyngbyales cyanobacterium
CTTGAATAGGATCGAGCAGAGTCAATAGTCCTCGATTTATTGACAATCTTAGAGTTTCTGGCCGCTGATTAAAAATGCTCTCCGCTACCTGTAGTGGTTCTAGGTCTTAAAGTTCTAAATCTGGAGTCTGAGTAGTTACATCAATTTAGCCATTGTGTTTTACCTTGGCAGAATAGGAGTCCATACAGAGGTGATTTTACTAGAGTACCAGCATGTCAAAAATATCCCGGAGAATCTGGGCGGAATGAATGATCTGCTGTCGCTCTGTGTCATTGAGGGTGAGGTTGACTGTCTTAACGACCCCTTTTTCATTCACAACCGAGGGCAGGCTGAGACAAACATCCCGAATGCCGTAGAAATCATTCACCAGGGAGCTAACTGTTAGGACGCGCTCCTGTCCGTGCAGGATGGCTTTGACAATTTCAGTCGCTGCCAGTCCAATGGCGTAGGAAGTCGATCCTTTGCGTTTGAGGATTTCGTAACCCGCGTTTTTGACCCGCTCAGAAATCTCTTCTAGTTCGGCATTGTCTGGAGATGGAATATTTTCTCGATCGTACAGAGGCATTCCGGCAATGTTTACCTTGCTCCAAACAGGCACTTCACTATCGCCATATTCGCCAATGATGTAAGCATGAACACTGTGGGGATCAATGCCCATTTTCTGTGTCAGCAGCGTCCGAAACCGAGCAGAGTCGAGTACTGTCCCAGAGCCAATCACTCTAGCAGCCGGAAAACCAGAGAGCTTTAGCGTCACATAGGTCATGATGTCTACCGGATTACTCACAATCAGTAGTATGGCATCGGGACAATATTTGACGACATCGGCGATCAAGCTCTCAAAGATAGCAACATTGCGGACAACTGAATCCAGTCGGCTCTCTCCCGGTTTCTGACTAGCTCCAGCTTAGTAACCAGGGGATCGATCGTGATGGGGAAATCGAGAAGCTCAGTAAGACCATTGCCAATTGAGAATCTCAGGCATATCTCTCCGTGTTGGGTGATGTATTGCCAGTAGTCAATCAGCTTGTTGCGGAGAAGCTGTTTGGCGCAGGCACCGATCGCTTGGAGTTGCGGGATGCGATCGATGACCTCTCTGCTGGAACTCCAATATCTCTGCTGAACTCATGACACAAACTCATATTCAATCTCTACAATCTTCCCTTTAAAATACAGCCAAATCCCTTCTGGTCGCTCCCATCCCACTTCGCCGCTTAGGGGAATACACATTCCCTCCCGTACTGTATAGTCCCAACATCGACCGCTCCAGGGCATTGCCATCAGTTTGCCGCCAAAGATTCCATAACGAGCGTCCGCCCGAAAGGTCTCCATCGTTCCATCAGAATTAAACCGAAATACAAGGGATACCGTGGTTGTGCCATCGGTCAGAGTCCCGCGAGCAGAGAGGTCATCGATCGCTTCCCAGCAAACACCTTGACTGGGTAACAGGGCAGTGGGATACCATGCTGCTTCGGCGAAGAATCGCAATAATTCACCCTGGTTTAGCTCAGGTGTATCGTGCATCTTCGCAAGGGTGAAAAGACCGAGTAACGAGGCGTGTAAATTGCCTTGCCCCAATAGATAGGTATCGTGGACGAGTGCATTTAAGCTTGGAGCCATTTGGATATGTCCATCCCAATCAAAGCCGGGACGTTGAGCGATCGCAACTTGCGTGGAAGTAAATGGACTCCACTTCACTTCTGTCTCACTCATGTTGAACTGTCCTCGATGACGAAGTTTTACCGCCGCAATCATGGGTTGCCCATCCCTAAGCACTTTCTGAAAGAAGCGCTGCACGGGGGCTGGCAATCCTGCAATCTCCTCTTGACGATAAAATTCCGGCTTAATGATTTGTCGTCCACTGGCTAACTTAACCCGTAGATTGTCGGTATCGATCTGCCACCGATATTTACCATAAATGATGGCAAGTCCAAGGCAAACCAAAATCAAAACACCAATGATTACAAGCCATTTCATCGATTTAATCTCCATATTAGTTCGCATCGATTGTCAAGAAATACTGGGTATTTTGGGTCTATCGGAATCATTATGCAGATGTTCACTACGAACTTTTCATAGTGAACAAGAAGACTTAAAGCTCTTTAAGATGCGTTGAATCGGTCTAACCATAGGGTTTAGCTTGCATAGTTCAGTCGATAGACCCGGTATTTTGACCTGTATTTTTCATCCCAGTACTCAACAACGCCGATTTCTAAATGAGATGTCGCCGCTGCATGAGTGAAGCATTAGGCAGAAAGTTATTGCCCGAATGTTCAGCCTCAACAATAACGCCATCCACCATCTCGATCGTTCGCTTTGTCTGCGCCGCTACTGCTGCATCATGGGTAACAACCACGATCGTGGTGCCCTGTTGATTGAGTTCTGTCAGCAACGCCATAATCTCGTAAGACGTTTTGGAATCTAATGCACCTGTTGGTTCATCAGCTAACACTAATGATGGATGATTGACCAATGCACGCGCGATCGCAACTCGCTGTTGTTGTCCTCCCGAAAGCTGGCTAGGACGACTTTTTAGTCGATCGCTCAACCCAACTTTGGTGAGAGATTCAGTTGCTGCTGTTAGGCGCTCTGATCGAGGAACATCGGCATAGATCATTGGCAGCATCACGTTTTCTAACGCTGTTAATCGAGGTAATAGATTGAATTGCTGAAAGACAAAACCAATGTACTGATTGCGAATGTCCGCGAGTTCATCATCATCTAGAGTAGTCAGGTCTCTTCCGTCTAAGAAATACTCTCCACTCGTGGGTCGATCAAGACAGCCAATGATGTTCATCAGCGTTGATTTGCCCGAACCCGATGTGCCCATAATCGCAACATATTCGCCCTCGTTGATCGACAAATCAATCTGTTTGAGAACAGGTAAATCTATTTCTTCCAAGTGAAAAGTTTGGGTGATGCCCTTCATCCGAATCATGGTTGTCATGGCTATTACTCACTGTGTAGGGCTGAAATTGGATTTAATTTGGCAGCATTTCGAGCTGGGATACCGCCCGATAGAACGCCCACAATCAGCGAGAGTCCAAACCCTGCCCCGATCGACCACAACGGGATTACAAAGGGAAACTTAAACAACATTGCTGCGATGTATGCCAAAACAATTCCCAATCCCACACCGATCACGCCACCCACGACCGAGATGACGATCGCTTCCGTTAAAAACTGGCTCAAAATAGAGCCGCTAGTTGCACCCACCGCTTTGCGAATGCCAATTTCTCGCGTTCGTTCCATTACAGAAACCAGCATGATGTTGGCAATTCCAATTCCTCCGACCACTAGCGAAATCCCGGCGATCGCACCCACCATCAGGGTTAAAGAACCCATGACCTTGGTGAACGCGCTCATAATATCAACGAAATTAATAATCTGAAAATCATCAATACCGGATGTCTTAATGCCATGCCGAAGTCGCAGAATATTTGTCACCTGAAATTGAGCCGAGTTGAGTTGATCGGCATCGATCGCTTCTAACCAGAAGCCGTTAATTGCTACACCCGTTAAAGCATTGTTGCCGACAATTTGGGACGACATATTGGTGAAGGGAATATAAATTACATCGTCGAGATCCTGTCCAGCAGACAAGCCCTTCGATTCCGCTACCCCAACTATGGTGTAATGCTTGCCCTTAATTCGCAGATCTGCCCCGATCGCCGATTTGTCGGTGCTAAATAATTCATCGCGCACCTTGGAGCCAATAAACGCCACTGGGCGACCTGCATTCACATCACCTTGACTAAAAAAGAGTCCTGCTTGGGGCTGAATGTTTCTAATCTTTGGAAAATTCAAATCTGTGCCGACCAGTAAGGTAGCAATGTTGAGATTGCCCCTGACCACCTGAATTTGAGGGCGCTGTAAATATGCCGAAACCAATTTAGCGGCAGGGACTTGGGTTGCGATCGCTTGAGCATCTTCCCAGGTGAGCGTGCTGGCTGAACCCGCGCCTTGGCTAATCCCACCCGTTCTAGCTGCCCCTGCCATGACGGCCATCACGTTTGTGCCTAACGCCTGGATTTGCAGCGCCGTTGACTTTTGTACGCCCTGCCCAACGGCGGTAATCATAATCACCGAGGCGATCCCAATAATCACGCCTAGCATCGTCAACCCGGTTCGCAGTTTGTTATTCCACAGCGTCTCGATCGACATAATCAGAATTTCACGCAGCGAAACCTTACGCTTGCGACGACGGCGCGATTGACGACTTGGTGAAGGTGGATCATATTTTTTCATAGGAAATCAAGACTCTTTAAGATCCGTTCAGTTTAGAAACCTTACGGGTGCCGGGTGGAAAGCTGAGTAAGACCTGTTCGGTTCCGGTTAAGCCAGACTTGACCTCAGTTTTGTCGTTCACCGTTGTCCCAGCGATAATGGGCACAAAGACTGGATTACCTTTGTCTTGGGCAACAAATACGCCCTGCGTGTTGTCTTGTTGTACGATCGCTCCAGTTGGCACAACCAGCACATTTTTCAACTCTCCAGCCTTGAACGTCACATTTACATTCATTCCCGATCGCAGCAGATGTTCGGAATCAGGCACTGACGTCTTCACCTCAAAACTCGTCACATTTTGAACCACAACCGACTGAGTGGCAATTTGTACAACCTGTCCGGCAAAGGTTTTGCCGGGGTAGGAATCTGCCTGAATCGTGGCAGATAGCCCCATGCGAATTTGGGAGATATTTGCTTCTGCAACTTGGGCAACGATCTGATTTGTGGAGGCAAGCGACAAGATCGAAGACGAACTAGCAGACGTGACTGCGCTGCCTGCCGTAGTCGGAGTGACAAACGCACCCGGATCGGCAAACTTCCGGGAGACAACTCCGCTAAAGGGTGCCCGAATCACCATATCGTTGAGATTGGTTTGAATGATTTGCACCGCTCCCTGAGCCGCTACCATTTGGGCATGAGCTTGATCAATATCTTCCGAGCGTGATCCTGCTTGAGAGAGATCCAGCGCTTCCCGGTCTTGTTTGACTTGGGCTTGAGCGCGATCGCGGGTCGTCAGTGCCGTATCAAATGTCTGTTTGGAGACCGCTCCTGCCTGAGATAATGTCCGATTGCGCTGCAAATCATTTTGGGCGAGGCGGAGCGCAAATTGAGAATCCTGCAATTTAGCTTTTGCCTGAGCCACGTCTTGTGGACGATTGCCTGCACTCACCCGCTCCAGGTTTGCCGCTGCCGCCTCTAGATTGCCCTGAGCCTGACGGAATTGCCCCTGAAGATTTGAGGTGTCCATATAGGCAAGCACCTGTCCTTGTTTCACAGCATCCCCTTCTTTGACCAGCAGTTGTTTTAGAATCCCAGATGTTTTAGGACTCACATTCACCGATCGCTCAGGTTGTACAGTTCCATTAGCGGCAACGGCGATCGTGAGATTGCTCCGCTCGACGGTCGCCGTTTGCACCTTGTTTTTTGCTTGCTGTTTGGGCACTACAACAAACTGGTTGTAAGCGATATAGCTAATGCCACCCACCGAGATCAATGCGAGTAAGCCCAGTAGCCACGGATTTAGCTTGGGTAAGCTAAGACGTTTCAACTCTTTAAACTTCAGAGAAATGCTCATAAGTGATACGTCCATTGGAATAGACAATAAGTGATGAGGGTATGGGTAAGTCTCAGAGCTAAATTGCAGTCTCTTCCGAAAAATGGAGCGTCGCGGCAATGTTGTCGGGAGATCCTCAAACAATAGACTTGTTGTTAAATAACATCAAAAATCGCTGAACCCCTTGCGCTGTCTCGCTCCCGGAGCTTTTTCTATAAATCGCTCGAAATGACTGCTATGAATGGCTTTCAAGCGTTTTTACACTTATTTCGCAACAACTCTAATAAATAGCTTTCGATCGACTTGACTGAAGTTACTCCAAGATAGGCGGTTGTACCTTACCGAATTTCCAGGTAAGGAGCGATCCTAAACCAACCAGACTCACCACAAATACGACAATCCCGCCGACAAATGGAATTAGGGCGAGTAGTGTGACAATCAGCAGCCCGATTAAGAACTGTTGCAAGCTGCTTTGTCGATCGTTTTTCACCACTTGTTGACCAATAAATAGTGAAATTCCCAATGCCCCAACTAATGATGTCAGACTGACAATTATGCTGAGAAGTGGAATCAGTGGAATGCCGATTAGGGTGATTGCCAAGAAAATGTTAAGAGCAACAAAGGTAACGATTGCTCCCATACCCCATAATGCGCTTTGACCTGGATATTGGCGTACAGTGGCTGCTAGATTTGGCAGAAAAGGCGGTGCGGTTCGTAACAAAATGATGCCGACAATAGCACCGACGATCGCCGAGAAAATCCGAAGACTAGCGTGAAAGAAATACATCGGCAAAAAATAGTTTCGATTCGCATCGCGAAACTCCGAAGGATCGCGGTGCATTCCCATCATGCCCCGTCCATCAGATTGACCGTTGAATGTACCGTTTGAGCCGCCAATTGTGGCTCCTTCTGTTTGTACGACTTTGCCCCCGATCGCATAGGCATCCCCATCTACCCGTGCGCCTTTATTAAGAATGACATCTCCACCGATCGCGATCGCAGTCTTTGTCACCCGTCCATTCGGTTGGACGATCGCCGAGCCACCGATCGCGATCGCGTTTTCTACAACTTGCTTTTCTGTAACCGTGACGCTTCCGCCCAATCGAATCAGATTGGTATTGTTGATATTGAGATCAGTTTGTGCGATCGCATTTCCGGCAAACAGCAATACTATGGTGGAGATGAATGCGATCGTCAATGTTTTCCAGTTCATTGTTAAGGCTCCTGAATCTATCTGTTAAATCGATCGGACAAGATTTATAAGATGATGTGACCTATCCACTCTGAGCAACCATCGTTTGATTTGCTGAATGAATTGATTAATTACGAGATAAATCGTTACCCAAACAAAGGCTTCCAGATCTTCCGATGTTTTACATAAGTCGGATTCACTAATCTTTCGTGCGGTTTTTAGGCTGTCAGAGCGTTAAAGAACCTAGGGTAAAAAACTGCGATCGCAGAATGATCTTGCGCCTTCAAGTCTTTATCGATTTTGATGACAAGTTATCTCGTAATCAATCAATTCATTCAGCAAATCAAACAGCAGCTGTCCAAAGTTGTAGAGGAGCCTAGCGATATTGGGAAGGAGAACAGAATGGATAGCCAAATGTCCAGCACTCATCAAACGACTTATAAAGCCCTCTTTCAGCACCCCGCCGCCCGAAACCTCCAGTGGCATGATGTGCGATCAATGCTTAACTCGATCGCTGACGTAGAGGAGGAGCATAACGGCAATCTAAGATTTACACGACATGGCGAGACGCTGACCGTTCATCCCCCAAAGCACAAAGATTTATCTGACATCGAAGAACTGATGAAGATTCGCCACTTTCTAGAGCGGCTCCCCAAAGGGGACGCTTCACGAACGGCTGTACCTGACCTAGCAACAGTCGTCGAAGGGTCACACCTGTTGGTAGTGATTGATCATCGTGAAGCTCGGATCTATCAAACGGAACTGCATGGCTCAGTCCCAGAGCGGATCATGCCTTACGATCCAGATGGGTTACGTCGGCACCTGCACTATGTTGCAGAAGAAAATAATGGTCAGCGTCAGCCGGAACTCAAAGCCTTCTAGGGTCTATCGGAATCATTATGCATGTGTTCACTATGAGCTTTTCATAGTGAACAAGAAGACTTAAAGCGCCTTAGATACATTGAATCGTTCTAGATATAGGGTTTAGCTTGCATAGTTCAGTCGATAGACCCGCCTTCTACGAAGCGGTAGCGCAGACACTGAGGAGTGCAGAGAAGATTCTGATCTTCGGTAGCTCAACTGGATCAAGCAGCGCAATGGATCATCTGCTGGTCGATCTCAAAGACCATCACCCAGATCTCGCGCAGAAAGTCATTGGCACAGTCATCGTTAACGAACAACACATGACCGAAGATCAGCTATTAGCACAGGCGCGATCGTTCTATGCTGCAACTGAGTTTTGAAGTATCGACACGCTGTAATTTAAGAGACTTCAACCATGAATGACGACTCAATGGTCGAAGGAACAGTTTCTAATCAGGCTGCTGCCGAGGCCCTACAGGAGATCGCAGGGCAAAAGCATTACGCAGGAGGCAATGCACTGTTAAGCGCTGAAGCTGAGGCAGGAGCCGAGACTGATCATTCTGCGATCGATCAGCCAGCAGCAACCAACACTTCTAGCAATCCAGCCAAAGATCATCTAACTTGTCAGTAGCTTAGAAGGTAAGCCACTGACAAGTTAACTGAAACCTAGTATGAAAATAATTCAGCATAGGTGCTCATGAAATATTTAAAGGCGGTTTTCTTTTTCCTGATCACATATGTCCTCGTTTCGTCATTTTCTGGACTCATCATCTTCGCTATTTTATCGGGCAAATTCATGATCTATGTGGGTTACAGTCCTGACTGGCGCACTTGGATAGGAAATATCTTGGGTATTTTGGCTGGCATCTACTCAGCGAAAGCCGCACTGAAGTCGAAACCAAGGAGAGCAAAAACAACACATTAGATGAGCGCACGATCTGCTCCAGCAGATATCTCTTCGAGATCGCAAGCATCATCGGATTTTGAGTATTAAATCATGCCTACAGCAACTGACTTTAAAGACTACTACGCTCTTCTGGGAATCAGCAAAACTGCAACGGCTGAAGAAATCAAACGAGCCTATCGTAAGCTTGCCCGAAAACATCACCCTGACGTGAATCCCGGCAATCCGAAAGCTGAGGAGACATTCAAAGATATCAATGCAGCGAACGAGGTTTTATCCAACCCGGAAACACGCGAAAAGTATGATCAATTTGGGCAGCACTGGAAGCAAGCAGGCGACGCTCCTCCCGAAAGAACAACTGCAAATTCAGCAGGATTTGACCCCTCTAGCAACTTTGATCAATACAGCGACTTTGATAGCTTTATCAATGATTTGCTAGGCGGCAGAGCTAGAGCAGGACGATCGCATTCCCGCACCTCGGCTCAACAGCCCGACGATTTTTCTGGATTCCGGAGTCGAGCACCTGCACCGGATACAGAAGCCGCGATCGCACTCTCGTTCTCAGAAGCCTTTCATGGGATTCAAAAACGGTTGCAGTTGGACGGTGAAAC
>JBBRPT010000149.1:0-8919 GCA_038227635.1 Leptolyngbyales cyanobacterium
CACTAGTGCCGCCTTTTTTCTGGGGCTGGAGTTGGGAAACCACCATTTATCGGGCACTGATCTTTCTCGTGGTCGCGTCTCCCTGTGCGCTGATGGCAGCAACGATGCCAAATTTGCTTTCGGGAATTGCAAACGGGGCACGGCGAGGGATTTTGTTCAAGAATGGTGCTCAATTGGAACTGATTGGGCGAGTTCGCGCGATCGCCTTCGACAAAACGGGAACGCTCACCACGGGAAAACCTCAAGTCGTTCAAATCATGGCGGTTGCTCAAGCTGAAACCCAATTGCTCCAAGTCGCGGCGGCTCTAGAAAGTCTGTCTGAACATCCGATCGGAGAAGCTGTGGTGAGATTTGCCCAAAAGCAGCAAGTCGAATGGCAGCCAGCGACGAATGTTCAGGCTAATACTGGGCAAGGAATTACCGGAGAAATTGATCAACAACTGGCGATCGTCGGCAAAGCAGCCTTCGTCGAGAAACACGCAAGCGGTTGGTCAGAGGCTTTGGTTGCATCGGTGCAGCAACTCGAAGAAGCTGGAAAAACCGTGGTCTGGGTTGCTTATGCCGGAAAATTGTTGGGCGTGATTGCGATCGCCGATACCGTCCGACCTGAAGCCGCCCAGACGATCGCTCGCCTCAAACAATTGGGTATTCAAGAAATTGTGATGCTGACTGGGGATAATGAGCGCACTGCTCGCAGCATTGCTCGTGAACTAAGCATCGACCAGGTGTATTCAGACCTGCTGCCTGAGAACAAAGTCGAGGTGGTACGATCGCTCCAATGTCGCTATCAAACCGTCGCAATGGTTGGGGATGGCATCAACGATGCGCCTGCGCTGGCTCAAGCCTCTGTCGGAATTGCGATGGGAATTGCCGGAAGTGATGTGGCGCTAGAAACAGCAGATATCGTATTGATGGCAGATCGACTAGAACGATTAGTGACGGCGATTCGTCTCGGTCGCCGCTCTCAGAAGGTTGTGAAGCAAAACATTGTATTTGCGCTCAGCTTCATTGTGCTGCTGTTAATCGCAAACTTTGCCAGCTATATGACGCTTCCGCTTGGCGTTGTCGGACACGAGGGATCGACGGTGCTAGTCACGCTAAGTGGTTTAAGGTTACTGAAAGCCTGACGATGACAGGATTCCTTCGATCAGCCCAACGAAAAATGGCTCTCTCCACCCTAAAAGTTAAACGTCAAGCAGTCGAAGAGATTTCTCTAACCCTAGTGATTCGCACCTTGAAAAAGGGAGTCTGGCACGATAGACAATTTCCTGATGGGTGTCAAAATGGCTGCCTAGACTGAGGTTTAATGGGCGTAGCAGGGACACTGGGCAGACGATTGCGTGAAAGAAGTAGCGGAATAGTGAGCAATCCTAAAACCATCACAACAGCCGTCATCAGCCACACGATCGAACGATCAGGGCGATAATTGCCGCGCTCAATTTGCCAAAACACCTGATTGTATCGCCATGCGGCTAGCGCGATCGTCACAATCCCAAATACCACTAAACTAACGCCAAGATGCTCAGAACTGAAGAAGGAACGAGCCTGGGGTTCTTGTTGAGTCAGGGTTAACTCCAATTGGCGCAGAAAGATGCCAAAGCGGGCGATCGCAAATCCAAACCCAATCAGCGCGATCGAGGTTCTGACCCAGGCAAGAAAGGTTCGTTCATTGGCTTGATGTTCTCGTTGACGGTCAACGGGGGAGTCTGGAGTCATTGCAAACAGTAGTATTCAGTGGCTATAGTCTAACGGCTCGATTTTCCCTCAACCATGAAGCCCCAGTTCTAGCCAGGGTGATGAAGATGGTGCAAATCGTGTTCGTGGAAATGGCGATGGCGTGAAGCAGTATGTTGATGAGGATGAGCGTGAGGTTGGCTCACTAAGGTTCCCGGATCATGCTCGTGTTGATGGTCATCATAAAGATGTTCGTGATTATGCAACAGGGACTCGTGCCTATGGTCATGGTTATGTCCTTCGATCGCAGTCGTTCCATTTTCGCTCAGGCTGATTGTCTCACGCGGTGAAAGCGTCAATTGAACGATGAGTAACAGCAACCCACCGACCAAACTGCCGTAGAAGAATGAGACGTGAGGAAACTGGCTGCCCAGCCATCCAGCCATTGGGTAAGAAAGTGCCCACCACAAGTGACTTCACGCGAAATGTGCGTCAAAAATAAAATGCAATATTTGTTCGCCTGCACTCTATCCACTCATTTATTTCATTGTTTCACCTATCCCTCCCAATCCCCTCGTTTATGTCGTTCACAACGTCTACAACGTAGAGGATAAAGGCAGTTGACCTTGTTTATAGTTTCTACAACGTTGCTCTCGAATTGAATCATCTTTTGTATTTTGACAGGATGGTTAGAAACTCGTCTACTACTGCTTTAGGCTCATGGTGGCACCGCTCTGCCGTAAAACACTTTACGCAGAGGATACCAGCCCTTTGGAACCATGATGTTTTTTCACAATCTTGCTCATATCTGTCGCTATGAAAGGAAACTTCTAAAATCCCCCAAGTTCCATCTAGGCACACTAGGAAATCAGGTTCTCGATGATCTTGCCAAGGAATTCCTGTTTCACGTTTTACCGCAAGTGGCAAAGGGAAAAATAGGACTCCTACATCCTCTAAGACTTTTGCAATTTCATACTCCGCCTTGGAAGCGAGTTTCATCTCATTGTAGATAATAAGTTGCTTTGCTTTTCTATCAAATACTTTCTCTGACATGCGCCCTTGATTATTAACTTGTTTCGGAATCGGAAACTTTAGCTCTGATCTATCTTCAGAATCAGGTATTTCATCCTCTTTGGGAATAAGATTATTGGTAAATGTATTTACGTTCTGCTCAAGAATGGTTTGTGCAAAATTAGCACCATCACAATTAGTTGCCACAAAAGTTACTCCAGCAAGATTAGCAGATTTAAGGCTGGCGTTTCGTAAATTCGCTCCGTTCAGATTTGCCCCGTAAAGATTTGTAGCTGTTAAATCTGCATCTTCTAAGTTTGAATTAGTTAGGTCAGTCTGTATAAGATTAGTAGCTCTCAAGTCAGCAGACTTAAGGTTAGCTGAAGCCAAGTTAGCTTTAGCTAAATTTGACCAGCGGAGGTAGTTTCTCTTAGGTTTGTCTCTACAAAGCTAACTTTTCCAGTAAAATTTGCATGACTCAAATCAGCCTCTGACAAATTAGCTTGGTCAAAGGAAGTATCTGCGTAAGAGGTTGTAAAACGAAAATTTGCGGCTTTGAGATTTGCTTTGTAAAACTTGACGGAGAAGAATTCAGCATGAACTAGATTTGCAGCAGTCAGATCAGCTTCGGTCAGATTCACCCCCCTAAACTCACAATTGCTAAGATTTGCAGCAGTCAAATCAGCCTTGGTAAGATCTACACCCTTAAACTTACAACCGCTAAAGTTAGCATCCTCAAAATTAATTTCAGATAGGTCTAAGTTTTCAAGGATGGCATCAATAAAATTAGCGTTTGCAAAACAGACATCTTTGAGATAGGAACCGCAAATAATAGCTTCTCTCAACTCTGTGTTAGTAAGGATGGCACCAGGAAGATAGGTGCAAACAATGCTTGCACCAGTAAGAATTGCTCCTCCAAGATGAGCATTTTCAAGGTTGGCTAGCCAGAAGTCTGAATTAGCTAATTCAGCCCAGTGTAGATTAGCTCCACTAAGGTTAGTTTTTCTTAGGTTTGCTCCGTTTAATCTGATAGCACCCAAGTCTAATCCGCTTAAATCTGCTTCACTGAGATCTGGTCTTTCTGGGTTCTCAAGATCTAGGTTCTCTGCGCCATACATCTCTTTATTCCAAATATCTACCCCTTGTTTGATTAAATCTACGTGTTTTGGATTTGCCACTTTCTCTTCCCAACATTGTTCAATGGTTCGGACAATTTTGACAGGAAAGCTATCTATCGGATAGGGTGCCCATACAAACCAAGGGAACCGGATAAATAGCTATGGAAGCCATTGTACAGAGCCTACTGACGAAAGTGGGCATTTTTGCAAACCGCAAGTGACGTTTTTCGTGACGTTGTTTTCGACGATTCTGGTGGTGTGCGGCAAAGTCAACTTCACGAACTTGAGCCGGTATAGCGAGTTGAATGAGAAGACGTATCGGCGGCACTTCAGAGCGGACTTTGACTTCACCTCGTTTAATGTCGAACTGGTCAAACTCACGAGCGAGCGAGAACAGGCATTGCTGTTGGTGATGGACGGCTCGTTTATTGCCAAGAGCGGCAAGGCGACAGAGGGTCTCGACTGGTACTGGAATGGCTGCAATAGTCGAGTGGAGAAAGGGTTAGAGATGTCGTTAGTGGGGGTGGTCGATGTTGAAACCGAGACTGCTTATGCCTTATCTGCTCAACAGACGCTTGCCCAAAGTGAGATTCCCAGCGACATCACCCGGATGGGTCAATATCTGTATCATCTCGATGCGGTGCGTCCTCATTTGCCTGCTCAGGTGCGCTATCTAGCGGTCGATGGGGCCTATGCCAAAGCCACCTTTGTCAGTGGGGCAGTGGACGCTCAACTTGATGTGATCAGCAAGCTGCGCTTTGATGCCAATCTGCGCTATCTCTACACCGGAGAGCAAAAAAAGCGGGGCAGACCTCGCAAATACGATGGCAAAGTCACCTTCACCGACCTGAGCCGCTTTACCGCCTTTGAAGCTGTGCAACCGAACGTAGACTTGTACACCCAACGGGTATGGCACGTCTCCTTGAAGCGTGAAATTCGCGTCGTCTACCTGATTGACCGTCGCTCTCCTCACCGAGTCGGCACCTGTTTGTTGTTCAGCACCGATGTTGACCAAGACCCGACTCAGATCGTTCGGTTCTATAAGTTGAGGTTCCAGATCGAGATAAGTCAGCCTCAATGCCCCCATACACCTCTGAAACTTTATGACGCGATTGCATTGGATGAGATCGTTTTTTGGACATCACAAAACTCCTGTCTTAAATTCTACGATAAGTCTGTCTGACTGGAATCAGGGCAGTGTGTAATTTCAAGGACTTCGCCGTGCCAACGCTGACGTAAGATTGCGCCCGGTGGCTGCTGGCGATGGGTTCTAAGTCGCTCCAACTCCGGTTCATCTGCCCAGATAATCCAATGTTTGGGGAACTCCGGTTGCTGACGCGCTTTCACCCAACCGCGTCTGACCCAGTTGTAGAGGGTGATAGTTGGCATCTGTAAAAGGGCTGCCAAATCGGGCAACCACCATTCATGTTCTGCCAAAGCAGATTGAATTTGAGGGGCACGCGGCTCAACCAATCCTAATCGCCGGATCAATACCCGAACTTCTTCTCTGTTAAACGTCTTGCGTCGCTTCGGAGGATGAAACCCCTCTTGATGAAGACACTGAACAATCTCTTCAGTGGTGATGCCTGCTTGAACGAGTTGTTCAAGGCGTTGGCACAATTGAGGATAGTTGCTGAGTTGAGTCCACGTTGCGACGGGACGAATCAGGTTCAGGTTACTGATTGCTCCACCTGTCCATTCAAGTTTAATCTTAACCTGTTCACTATTTCCTTCAACGTTGATGATCACCTTATTAACGACTTGTCGAATGATTTCTTTTCGCTGTGTTTGAGTTGTTGTTTTAGCATTCCATAATATGGGAATATCTTCTGCTAGTTTATGGATCATCTGACGTTCTTCATTCGTGAGCAACCTCGATTGTTGATGCATGAACCGTTGGTAATCCTCTTGCAGTTGTTGTTGAATGTTCAGTTTCGTTTCCCATTCTCGTGCTAATTGTCGTGCCACTAAGCGATTTTCAGGTTCGACCAACCGATAGTGCCGCCCGGTTCGCTCTGCCTCAAACGCGGCTCGCTCTAACCGTTGCTGCCAAAGTTGATCTAGCTCGGTGCGCTCTTGTTCTAAATGGGAAGCAGCAGCAAGCGATAACTCCAGTGCCGCAGGTTCTAATGCTTTTAACACCTGCTCCACAACCAACTCATCTAAACAGGCTCCAGCGATCTGCTGGCAGACTTTACCGCCATAATCGGATAGCTCTCGCATACAGATGTAGCGATGATGCTGTTGTCGATGGTACTGCACACTCATCCGACATCCACAACGCCCGCATGTGACTAATCCAGACAGCAAAGAGATGCCCGGACGGGTACTCCCTAACTCATCGGCACGAGTTCGATTCGATTTCAACTGAGCTAGATTCTGTTCGTACTGCTGCCAGGAAATGTAAGCTGGATGATGGTCGTGAATCAAGACTTGCCACTCCGCTCGTGGGGTGACGACACAGCCTTGGTAGGGTCGTCCGGCTTTCCGTCCTGCCTGCTGTTTGCTCAGGTCGGTGTGACTTCGACCGTAAGCATAGGCACCTCCATACGCCGGATTCTTTAATAGGTTTTGCAGCGTGGCACGATTGGGACGGTGCCATTCGAGATCTCCCTGGTTCGCACCGGATAAAACGCGCACTCCTACTTGGATCTGATGGTCTACTAAGTACCGCAGCACCGCATTCAAGGTGCCTATCTCCTCAAACTTCCGGAAGATCAGCTTCACCACTTGTTGTACTTGCTCATCAGGGTCAAAGCAAACTTCCCCCGACAAACGACGCACATAGCCAATCGGCAGATGAAACCCTAATTCTCCCCGTTGCGCTTTATTCAACTTACCTTGCAGCATTCGTTGTTTCAGAATATGCAGCTCGGCTTCACTCATGGTGCCTTTCAACCCCAACAGTAAGCGGTCGTTGTACTGACTCGGATCATAGATGCCATCCACATCCGCAATCAGGGTGCGGAACAGGGCACACACTTCTAACAAGTGATGCCAATCTTTGGAAGAGCGTGCCAACCGTGACATCTCAATTCCTAGAATTAATCCGACATGGTTCAGACTGACTTCGGTGACGAGGCGCTGAAAGCCGCTACGACCTTCTGCACTACTGCCCGACTTGCCTAAATCCTCATCAATGGTCAGAATTCGCTCTGGACTCCACCCTAACGCTTCTGCCCGATGCACCAGTCCATACTGAAGTCGAGTAGATTCTTGATGATCTAGAACTTGTTGTAATGTGGACTGTCGGACGTACACGACCGCGAGGCGATCTAGATGGTGCGGCAGCAGCTTTTCTGACACGAAGCCTTTGATGGGCAGATTAGGAGTCATGCGGCTGACCCTCCACCGAGGGAGCCACAACCTG
Organism: Leptolyngbyales cyanobacterium; assembly: GCA_038227635.1. Lineage (GTDB taxonomy): Bacteria > Cyanobacteriota > Cyanobacteriia > Leptolyngbyales > Leptolyngbyaceae > Phormidesmis_A. The sequence continues at coordinate 7,174 of JBBRPT010000149.1, forward strand.
GTTCTCCAATATTTGGCTCAACACCCAGATCAGGCGTTTGCGGTTGGCAGGCGGGAGCTGATCCCACAGATTCTGGGTCGGACTGACAGGCGGGGGGGAGGGGTTCGCTCTGGCATACAGTACCTTCTGGGTGAGATGTGAGGGTGATAGCTTGAATTTTTGCGAGCGTATCCACGAGGCGAAGTAAGCCTTCGATCCCTAGTTTAGGCGATTGAGTCGATTTTGGATTTATCGGGGTGTTGTGGCTGCCAGACTGAATTCATTTTCCGAGATGCCAAGCAGTTTGCAGGACTGGAGGATTGCCAAGCCCGTGATTTGGTCAAGACCGAGTTCCACTTCAATGCCAGTTTGACTGCCCTAAATCTTGCCAAAGTGCAAGCCCAGCAGCAGTCAGGGCAGGAGCGAGTGCCCTTCTCAATGGCATCCGCCAAGCGACGGGCGCTGAACCAGCATCTCCTCGACCGATTTATTGCAACCTTAGACTTGGAGCCAACCTTGATTAAATCCCATCCCAACTACCCAACCCTTTGCAATTACGGCATCATAGCCGCTTAAAATCGTCCGGAGTGTTGATTGTTTGAATCTAGAGAATTTCTGAAAATGAAGCTCGACAGAATTCAGTTTGGTAATATCAAAGGGTATTGAGATATGTCGCGTACCGCGCTTTATGTCGTCGATCCCGCGCTTCGTGTCGTGTGACTTGAATGGCTAGAACGTTTACCACGAGTAGCTTCGAGTGTTGTAGTATGGCGATTTTTGACCGTTTCACGCTCGGTGTCGCCGAGATTTTGCTGGGTCGTCCTGCGCTCTTTGTCGTGTGAGTAGACTTTTCGCATTGGAGTTTCACGCTTCGTGTCGCGTGATGTTTGCTCATAGGGGATGAATAAGGATATCAAACCATTGAAGAGCTTGAAGTTGTGTGATTAATTTGCCACAAAAAGTAACGCGCTCTGTGTCGCGTGAGGCGTAGAATCAGGGGTGTTTTGAGTTTGGGTAGAATCTGATGTCTGATTCATCCCCGGAAAATTCAATGGTTGGGTCGACCCCTTCAACCGTGCAACTGTCGTCACCGCTTGCCTCACTCAGGCTCCAAGAAGCGGAGGGACAATGGGAGATTGTGACACCTGAGCCAACAATCGCGGTACAGCAACAGATCGAGGTGATTCAACAATTGATCGCAGCCCAAGGTACAGAGCGCTATGGCAAGCTGCAACAGAAAGCTGCGAAGAAATTAGGGATGAGCGTTCGCAGTCTTCAACGATTGGTGAAACGGTGGCGAGAACAGGGACTATCGGCGTTATCGAAACAACACCGTATGGATCAGGGTGCCGTCAGAATCAGTTCAGATTGGCGCGAGTTCATCCTCAGAGCTTATCGTGAAGGCAATCGTGGCAGCCGCAGCCTGACTCCGGCACAAGTCGCGCTACGTGTCCGTGCCCGTGCCCAGGAGTCAGGTGTAGAAGAGTATCCTAGCCGCACGACGGTCTATCGCATTCTCAAGCCCCAAATTGAGAAACAGCAATCAAAGCGCTCATTGGGCTGGCGGGGAGACCGATTGCTGATCACGACTCGTGAAGGAATTGAGCTAGTGATCGAATGGAGCAACCAAGTATGGCAGTGCGACCACACGAAAATCGATGTTCTAGTTGTAGATCAAGCGGGTAAAGAATTAGGGAGACCGTGGCTGACGATCGTGGTAGACACGTATTCGCGCTGCATTATGGGATTACATCTTGGCTTTGATGC
>JBBRPT010000150.1:0-8882 GCA_038227635.1 Leptolyngbyales cyanobacterium
CACGAGAATAGGTTCCAAGGTTCACCGTTGCCTTGCAATCCAAGCTCAGTCGCTTGATGCTGCCATCATGGCTCCGACGGTCTTTGGCTTTGATGTGGTCGAAGATCGCATCGGTTTGGAGCAGTTTTTTTGGGGAATTGCTTTAACTACGGGTTTCAATCGGTAGCCCATCCGATTCAGAATCACCGCCATTGTGCTTGCAGCAGGCAACGGCTCCTCCCCAAATCCCTGCTCTCGTAACTGCACTATCGCCTCCTGCGCCGTTAATCGTGTGTAAGCAATCGTCGTTTGAAACGTGGGGTCTTGTTGGGCATGAGCCTCCGCTAACTGCTGCAAGGCGACAGCGGCTTCGGGGTGCTTTTCTTCCCATCGTTTCGCCCCACTTGCTGCCGATTGAGCACCGATACACACCATTCCCGTGCGCTTTTCCACCAGACCCACTTCCACAGGCACTCGTCCCCACCCAAACACGCGCTATGCTATTCGGGCACTACCACCACAATACTTCAGCGTCATCTCAGCTTGAAAACTGCGCCGTGCTGCTCCCTGCACTTTAGAAGCGGCAAGTCGCAGATCTTCAATTTGGCTAGAACTGAGTAACGCTTCCTGCTCACTTGCAGCTTTCATCCACTTGCTCCTAGAGTTGTAAGAGAACTAGGAATATTCTAAACTCTGGGTACTTTCTTTAGCAGAAGTCGCCTTAGACCAAAAACTGAATGAGTTCTTGGATGCTCTACGTTTTTTGTCCTGTACTTAGGTGACGGACATATCCATATCAGCGTGACCTTCCATCTTGCCCTCAAGTCCTCTGTCTGCCTGCCGTCTTGCCCGCTCTACCAGCTTTGGCTTCAGAAAGACCCGGAAGAGCAACACCAATACCCCAATCATCAGAAAACCGCCAACAAACTCTGCCAGCGTAAACTGCCAGCCCATAAGAATAGCAAGAATAATCCCCAATTCAATCACTAAATTAGTAGATGCAAACTGAAAGACAATCGCCGCTGTAAAATTACCACCTTTCTTAAAAATCGATCGCGCTAAGGCAACTGCCGCATAGGAACAGGAGGACGATGCAGCGCCTAACCCACAGGCTTTGGCGATCGACTGGGGCGAATCATCCGGCAACAAGCGCCCCATTTCTGCTTTGGAGACAACTGCTTGAATAATGCCCGATAGCGTGAAGCCTAAGATTAGCGCCCACAAAATCTGCCAAAACATCGTGAACGATAGCCAAAGGGCATGTTCAATGCCTGCAATGGGATCAGCGAAAACATTAACGGTGTCCATACTCCTCCTACTCCATAAGGTGAAACTATCTACAATGTGAAACTAGCGTCAGGCAACAGCAGCAACATGGGCAATTTTTTGGTACTCAGCAGCCGCTTGGCGGCAGGCTTTCGCACAGCTTTGACAATGCCCATTTTGATGTTGTTCGTACTCTTTGGCGCAAGCCTCACAAATGTCAATACAGGACTTCACGATTTGAGGAATAAAGCGAGAACCACGGCTAATGAATGAAGCTGAAGTCCAGCACATTTGAGCGCAATCACGACAAAGGCGGGCGCACTCTGGCATATTGCTGATGCATTCATCCGCGCAATGTTCACACTCATAAGCGCAACGAGTTGCTGCATCTAATACGGATTGATGTTGCTGGTGAGTCATATAAACCTCCTAATTCTCCTAAGAGAGTAAGTTATGCTTCACCCTAAAGAAATCTAGAGGTAAGCTCATCCTACGGAGGTAGCAACAAAACTTCAGTCTTAAGGTGTAGTTGCATTTCACGGTAATTTCATTTTCATGTAATGCAGAGGCGCAATTCTATGAGAGGCTGTCTGGGATGTTATCAGGCTGATCTACGCAGCACGGCGCGGATATCAGCTTGGTGCGGTCTACACTGCCTCTACCATTCTCAAAACTCTAACGAAGTGATGAGGGAAATTGGGTTTAAGTTTGGCATTGTAAGGTTGCTTTCTTAGGTTTGTAAACGTATGGTTCCTCAAGGCACGATCGCGTTTGATATGATTGGCACCTGCTTCAGCTTAAATAAACCCAAGCAGCGTTTGGTTGCACTCGGCGCGCCCAACTATGCGCTTCAACTCTGGTTCGCTCAGACTTTACGGGATGCCTTCGCGCTATCTCACGCTGGAGGATACCAACCACTTAAGCAGATGTTAGAGGCAGAATTGCCCCGTACTTTAACATTACTGGGTGTGGACACTAGCCCAGAGCAGCGATCGCATGTTGTGGCTGCCTTTAGCGAATTAGAGCTAGAGACAGGAGCCTTAGAAGTCTTTCAACGGTTGGCGAGGGTGGGTTGGCGACTGGTTGCCCTCACCAATGGCAGTGCAGAATCGACTCACAAGCTGTTGGAGCAGGCAGGAGCACTACAGTATTTTACTGAATTACGCTCTTGTGATGAGATTCAAATTACCAAACCCCATCCCAAGGTGTATCAATTATTGCAACAGAATGCACAAGGCGAGATTTGGGTGCTGGCAGCACACGCCTGGGATATTTTTGGAGCAATGCAAGCAGGATTAAAAACTGCCTTTATTACCTCAGAGGAGAGCAGCTACCTGTCTGTTTATCCCCAGCCTGATGTCATAGCACCTGATTTAGTTGAAGCTGTCAATCAGATGATGAGGGCATAAGAAGGAAAAGCTTTTCAGTTGGTCAACCTTGATGGCAGCATCCCTTTCTCTACTGATGCGATCGCAAAACAATTAAAAATGCGTACTTTGTAAAAGTGTAGCAAGCTCAACATCTGACTCAATCAAACAAGCATGACCGCTATACGGTAGGGTAATGACTTGAGCATTAGGAAATACTTTGGTTAAACGGTGAGCCTCCTCGACTGAAGGCAAAAGATGATCCTGTTGACTGCCAATTAATAACACTGGCTGAGTAATCTTCTGTAACTTTCCCTCGTTGATTCTGAACTGTCTCAGCAACCTTAGCCGTTGCTCTGCTGTTTGTTTGGGCGCATCTTGAGCGGCTTTCAACAGAGCCTTGCGAGCATTGGAATCTATGCGGGTTAGTTGAGACAAAAACGGTAACGATAAGGCTGAGGAGACATCATAGAGAAACTGAGGTGTCCAGGAAAGCAGAAACGAGCCGAGATTCAGCAATGGAACGCGGTGAAACGAAGAAGCTGAATTGATTAAAATAATGCGATCGTACAGTTCAGGAGCTTGTGTAAGTGCCGTGAGTGCCACACAAGTTCCAAACGATTCGCCACAGAGGTAAACCGATCGTGGTATTTTCTCAAGTTCAGCCTGTGTTAAAGCAATCAATTGGTGCGAAAGGGAGTCCCAACAATCGAGGGTATCCGCAGGAATGACGAAGCAACGGACATCAAAGTCCGCTTCCAGTCCAGCCGTCTGAAGCGTCATTAGTTCCTTCCCAGTTTCATCCATACCTGGTAGAAATACAAACAGTGGTCGGTTTGAATCAGACTGGAAAGGACTAAAAAAGTAAGGGCGCTGATGCAGTTCAGACATTCGTTTGTAGTTGCTAAGTTTTCTAGGTGCTAAGTGGATAGGCGGTGAGTCTCCCCTGGTTCAATACCAGATTTTCCTTTGAAGGCACTCCAGGCTAAAGAAGCAAGCCCCATCAGCAAATGCAAGCGATCGCCATCCCTGGCTTGACTCATCTGTTTGAGTATCTCTGCCTGCACATCAGCTTCAGACACCCGCTCATCATCTTGCGATCGTTTGGATGGCATTGTTGAGCCTGATGGTTCAACAATGCCCCGACCGTAATACCCGCCACCCCATCGATGCGCCAACGCTGACCCGACTTGAACGATCGTCCCTCGATCTCTCGGCTTCATCCGCTTCAATGCTGCCATCGTTCCATACACATATCCCAAATAGGTTACTTCTGTGACGCGACGAAAATCCTCTGGCTTGATCTCGGTAAAAGGCGACAAGATAGATGCCATGGCATCATTGACCCAAATATCGATCGCGCCAAAGGTTTCTTCAACAGCGTTGGCTGCGGCTTCGACCTGTTCTGGATCAGAAACATCGGTTGGTAGCACCAATGCCTGACTACCCAATGTTTCTACTTCCTTCTTTACAGCTTCTAGCCCCTCTCGGCTGCGGGCAAGTAACCCAATTCGTGCGCCTTCTTGAGCAAATGCTTGAGCGGTTGCCCGTCCAATGCCAGCAGAGGCTCCGGTGATCACAACGACCTCTGATTTTGTTTGTTTCATGGGTGACGCTCCTTATTTTTTAAAGATTTTCAACAATTGATACCTATGTTTTTGTCTATTCGTGCCCCATAGCAAAGACGTTTTACCCACCCAATTTGCTCAACATAAAAGCAGCCAAGAATCCACAAACCGTCACTAATCCAGCAAAGTCGTGGGCTTGCTCAAAGGCTTCTGGCATCATCGTGTCGGAGATCATCGCCAAAATGGCACCTGCGGCGATCGCGATCGTGGCAGCAACGACATCGGCTGAGAAATGGCTGAAAAGGCTATATCCTGCTAGGGCTGCGGCTCCAGACACAACTGCAATCACTCCCCAAACACCGAAGATATAGCGCAGGGAACGTCCTGACTGTTTCATCCCAGCCGCACTCGACAATCCTTCCGGGACATTTGAGAGAAAAACAGCCGCAACCGTTACCCAACTGACTGTACCGCCCTCAATCATGCTGATGCCAATGGCGATCGATTCTGGGATACCGTCTAGTAAAGCTCCCACTGCGATCGCCAGCCCACTGCCGCTAGTTTCGGTTTCGCTGGGTTGCCGCTTCCCAGAACGTTTACGGTGGCGTGCGCCTTGATGTGCTAAATACCAGTTTGCTAGCGTATAGATAGCAGCACCACTGATGAATCCAATCGCTGTCGAATCCAATCCTCCTCGTTTGTATGCTGCATTCATCAACTCAAACGCAAGGGCAGAAATCAGCACACCTGCGCCGAATGCCATGATAGCTGCAATGATCCGTTGCGGAATCTTTGCGTAATAACCAATTCCTGCCCCCAGCAGCAGAGAGGAACCTGCTAACAATCCCCAAAAGCCTGCCTGTAACCAGAGTGGAATCATCGCTCTCCCTTCCTAAGACAATGAATGTGTTTGTTGTGCCGGGGTAGCCTGAACCGATCACGCTTTCGATGTGGCTCCCCACCGCCGCGACCTGCTGTAGCAGCAGCGATCTGGTGTTGAGGCTGGACATCGCCGATATGCCCAACATGAGCTAGCGAAACCGCAACATTGAGCACACCGATATGAGAGAAGGCTTGCGAAAAGTTGCCTAATTGTTCACCGCTAGTCGGATCAATTTCTTCAGCAAATAACCCCAACAGTGATTTGCAATAAGAACCAAACAAGACTCCAAAGCTTTCTAAAGTCAGATCGATCGCAAATGCGTAACAGCAGTGAAATTATGAAGCCTTTTACTGAATTAGAAGTCTGTCTAAGGTCAGAGTAACAGTAGCCCTGCTGATGAAGGGTTTCCATTAGAAAATGAAACAGGCTTGAAACTTTACCTGTTCTTCAGATGGAAGTCGTTTTAGTCAAGCGTGTATAGAGTTCTCTAAAGTAACGCAATGAATAGACTTCTTGCATAAGTAGCAGAATGTGAGGCTGAAACTGTTAGGAATTCGTTCAAGAAATTGACTTTGGCAAGAGGTCTAATGTCTAAAGGTATGCAACTTATAGCCCTCCTTTAGCTAGATATAGAACCTGTTGTTTTCTGTTATGTTCTGTCCGATGCTGTAACTCAGCCATGCTCGCGTCCAATGCCTGTGATCTTCATGTCAATAACACTTACTTTGTATTGAGACATTTTCACTACATCGTTTTCAATACCATTACTATGGCAATCTTTGCTGCCATTTACTTCTGGTTTCCTAAAATTACGGGACGGATGTATGCCGAAGGATGGGGTAAGCTACATTCCTGGCTCACGTTTATTGGGGCAAATCTAACGTTTTTTCCCATGCATCCATTGAGTTTACAGGGCATGGTGCGTCGGGTTGCTTCCTATCCACCAGAATATCAGGGCTGGAATATCCTTGCCAGTTTAGGAGCCTTTTTACTGGGAGTGTCAACCTTACCTTTCATCGCTAATATAATTGGCTCGGTGTTGGATGGTCCTAGAGCAACGGATAATTCGTGGGAGGCAACGGGTTTGGAATGGACAACCTCCTCGCCTCCGCCTAGAGAGAACTTTGCCGAAATTCCCCAGGTGATTCTTCCGCCCTACAACTACGGCAATCCCAGAGCCTATGGCGAGGGTAGTGCAACACAATCAGGGGGAAGTCTCTAACGATGAGTAATTCATCCCAACCTAGACCCGTTCACACCGATGAAAGCCCGATCGACCTGGAGCGGATTCGGCAGAGATTCCCTCATTGGTTACAGCGGTTTCTGTCTAGTGGCGGCGGGAGCCACGGAGACCATCACGGTAAAGGCATGTTTGGCTTTACCGTGTTTTTGCTATCCGAAAGCATTATTTTCTTCAGTTTTTTCTTTACCTATATCGTCCTGCGGTTAACGAACTCGAACTGGTTACCCCTTGGTGTGACGGGTTCAGAGCGATCGACGTTTGTCATTATCAATACGGTGGTTTTGCTTTCTAGTAGCGCTGTAATTCAATTTGCAGAGCGAGCGTTAAGCCGTCATCATAGCGTTAGATTTCGACTGCTATGGTTAATGACTTCTCTAATGGGAACCTATTTTCTGGTGGGGCAGGGCATTGAATGGAGTCAGCTCGATTTTGGTTTGAAAACAGGCTTAGTGGGCGCAACATTCTACATTTTGACTGGCTTTCATGGCTTGCACGTTTTCAGCGGGGTAATTTTACAGATGATTATGCTAGTGCGATCGTTCATTCCCAATAACTACAACAACGGTCATTTTGGGGTCAGTGCCGCGACCTTGTTCTGGCACTTCGTCGATGTCATCTGGGTGATTTTGTCTTCACTTTTGTATATCTGGTAAGGTCTGTATTCTAGGTAAGACAGTATGGCAACCGGGAACACTCATAAAACAATCTATGCAGCCATTGCTTCTAACTTGGCGATCGCTATCACCAAATTCATTGCAGCCTCGATCACTGGAAGCTCTGCAATGTTGTCCGAGGGCATTCACTCGGGTGTCGATACCATAAACGAGCTTTTACTGCTGCTAGGAATTCGTCTAAGTAACCGACCTCCAGATGATAGACATCCCTTTGGTCACGGACAGGAACTTTATTTCTGGACGCTAATTGTTGCTATTTTGATCTTTGCGATCGGGAGCGGGATGTCCATTTACGAAGGCATTACCCATTTGACGCACCCTAACCCGATTGAAGATCCCACCTGGAACTATGTCGTGTTGGGCTTAGCGGTTCTGTTTGAAGGGTTTTCTTGGACAGTGGCGTTAAAAGAGTTTTTGCCTTCCGTAGGAAATCAAAACATTTGGCAAGCTGTCAAAGCTAGTAAAGATCCCACGATCTTTACGGTGCTCTTTGAAGATTCGGCGGCTCTATTGGGTTTGCTAGTGGCATTTCTAGGCGTGTTCCTGGGACACTCGCTCAACAATCCTCATCTAGATGGAATCGCGTCAATTGTAATTGGCATTATTCTAGCGACCGTCGCCATTCTTTTAGCGCGTGAAAGTAAAGGGTTATTGATCGGTGAAGGTGCCGATGCTGCAACAGTGAAACAACTGCGATCGCTAGTTCTAGAGGATGACGCTGTTGATGACGTTTTACAGCTACTGACTCTTTACTTTGGTCCCCATGAAGTGCTGTTAAACATCGAAATTCAGTTCGATCGCACGTTATCTGCTGAAGCTGTTACACAAGCGATCGATCGGCTTGAATCTACAATTCGTAGTCATTATCCCGACATCCGTAATATCTTCGTTGAGGCTAAATCATTAACAGGGCGTAGGAATGAGCACTAATTTCTTGGGTCTAGTCGGCAATTTTCACTGACGATCGGGCAGCCTATTTTTGATCTCGTATAAACGTACAAGCAGTTGAAATTAGAAACAAGGAAGCTAACTAAATCATGAACGACCAGACATCAAAACAACACTCTTCTCAAGATCAGTCACCGCCTACTATTGACTATTGGCACGTTTGGACGGATCAAGAGGGAGTCAGCCATCAATCCCGTCGTCAAATTCAGGACTTTAAACTCAAAAGCATTGCACCCCCTGCCTCTCCTCAGTGGTTAGGGCAGGTAAAGCAGGAAGGTGGCACCTTTAGCTTTACCGTGATGCCTGTCGGCTGGACTGGAACCTGGCACGAGAACCCAAAGCCCCAGTGGATTATTCCTCTGTCGGGACGCTGGTTTGTAGAAACGATGGATGGGCAACGGGTAGAAATGGGTGCGGGTGAAATTTCGTTTGGTGCCGATCAGAATACGACGGAAGACGCACAGGGACATAAAGGGCACCTTTCAGGAACAGTTGGCAATGAACCCGCCGTTTTGGTCATCGTGCAATTTGAAGAAACTCCATCGATCGCCTAATCCCATCCCTGAAATTCTGCTAACAAAAGTGACCCAGATATATGGTGAAATTTCGCAATCAATCTCAAGCATTTGGCAGTCCGGGGATCGCTCCTCGGTGGACACATGCAAATAAGGACGGGATTGGAACAGCTTACTTTACTGCCAGTCGAACCTGGTTTACGATTTGGAATGGCGTTGTGACTGAGGTTTACTATCCAACAGTTGATCGCCCCCAAATTCGAGATCTACAGTATTTAATTTCAGATGATCAAAGCTTTTTTCATGAAGAAAAGCGAGATCTCCATTCCAAAGCAGAACGCATGTGGTCGCATGGGTTGGGCTACCGAATCTGCAATTCTGATCCGCAAGGACGGTATACCCTGACCAAAGAAATTATCAGCGATCCTCACCTTTCCTG
>JBBRPT010000151.1:0-8801 GCA_038227635.1 Leptolyngbyales cyanobacterium
CCCAAACTTCGCGCCTAGTTGAATTGTACCAGCTTCGTTGCTCAGAAATTGACGGTTTCCGTACCTCCAACCGTCCGCCTATCCCCCATACGACTAAACGGAGTACCGTTATAGTCGCAGTTCTCCGGCGACCTTGATAGACTAGAGGCGAACTGCTCTTATAGCTAGATTAGAGACATTATCTGGCACATAGATTACAGCCAATACACCTCTAGAAGTAGTTTGATGAGTCAAACGTGTTCTGAAGCAACCTAGAACTGGCGTTGAGCAGCAATTTCAACTTAGAAGATAGTCATCTTCAGCAAAACTTCGTACTAATTGCGTCAATTGACCATTGACACCACGCCATAAATACTCTTGTCGCTTTGATAGAAAGGCTATAGATTTAGATTAGCCTCGAAGAAGCCGCTACCTTCTTGTGATTTTTAAGTCCTATCTGCCAACCCTACTGCCCCCTGGGGAGCTAAAAACCTCAAAAGAAACCCCTGCCGATGCAGCTTGTGGAGTCTAGGGATGAACAAAAAATTTGAAAAATGGCTGACGATCGCTGCCTTAGGTAGTTGGGTCGCCTCCATCGGAACGCTAGTCGCAATCGAAGTCACCACTCCTCAGATTACATCTGACCTAGTTGTGTCTTCAGAATCTCAAGCACCTCGCTTTTATGGACGGCACTCCCAGTTTGCTGCGGTTTTAGACTCGCAGTTTTACCTACAGTTAAAGCAGTCAAATTCTACGATCGGCTTAGAATCTGAGCGGGTTCATTGGCTCGATCGCACTCTAATCAGTCACGAAGTCTTAGACCGAGACTTTTTTGAGGCAGAGGTTAAGAGCCAACCTTCTAACTTCTCCTCATCTGAGGAAACGCTAACTCATAACCGCAGACTGACCTCTGTTTTGATGCTGGCTCAACTCCCTGAGTCGTGGAATCGATCGCTGAAAAAATAAAGCTGGTTCCCGTCTAGCGACCCATCACAGAGCCTAAATTCTAGCCTCGCTGCCGCCTCGCCTCATACAACATCAACGCGGCTGAAATTGCCACATTCAACGATTCCACACCCGGACTCAACGGAATCGTCACCTGCTGATCAGCAAGTGTGTTTAATTCCTGAGACAGTCCTGCACCCTCATTGCCCAACAGAATCAGGCTCGGCACACAAAAATCGACTTCCCAATAGGTCTGAGGTGCCGTAGGAACGGTTGAAATGATCTGCATTCCCTCCGCTTTGCACTTAAGAACGTCAGTTCTAAGATCAGCGCTCACCGCCATCGGCAATCGGAACCACTGCCCCGCCGACGATCGCAGCACTTTGGGATGATCTAAATCGACACTACTGTCATTCAGCAATAAGCCATCTGCCCCGACCGCTGCCGCCGTGCGAATAATCGTTCCTAAATTACCCGGATCTTGAACCGTTTCTAAAACCAACCCCAGTTGAGAAAACTGCAGCGGTTGGGCAGGAATTCGCTTCGCTGCCGCCACAACCCCATCAGGCTCGATCGTCGTCGCGATCGCTTTCAGCACCTCTGGGCTGACTAACTCAAGCCGATGAGCCGACTCAGACAAACGCTGCCATAGCGTCTCGTGCCGCGATCGCCAAGTCTCGGTATAGCAAATGACCTCTAATGGAGCCTGAACCGCACAAGCCTCTTCGAGCAAATGCGTTCCTTCTATCAAAAAAAGCTGCTGTTCTCGTCGGTCTTTCGCACGATGCAGCTTGCGTAATTGCTTGACCAGGGAATTTTGAAGGCTTGTCAACATTAAGTCGGAGAGTGAAAATGTTGAAACATTGCCTGCTGGACTGATTAAAATTCTGTTACAAAACTTCAAACATCCATAAGTAAAATTGCAGCGCTTAGGGAGCCTATTTCTTCTCTTGATCCCTCAACCTTTCAGTAACCATGAAAAGTGAAGACTTCCCTAACGATGCGGAACCCGGGACTTGAACCCGGAAGTCCTTGCGAACACTAGAACCTGAATCTAGCGCGTCTACCAATTCCGCCAGTCCCGCATAATGACGTTTTAAGCGTCACAATCTCTAACTATGCAGTAGAGTGATCTACCTGTCAATGATTTCTACGATTTGTTTGGCGATCGCGATTACACTTACACGGTTGACTTTTGGTTGCTGTGACTTCAAAGTCTGGACATCTGTGATCTTTCCAGTAGAATCAAAACCAAATTTGAAGTTGTTGTAAAAATGCTAACTCAGGAGGACAAACCCATTACTCCCGCTCTCAGCCTGTCTAACTCTCAATCTTCACCCGAAGAAACTAACTCAGTTCTTGAAATCTGGGGAAAGACCCCTCTCAGTGGGCACGTCAAGATCAGTGGCGCAAAAAACTCGGCACTGGTGATCATTGTTGGTGCGTTGCTGTGTTCACAAGACTGCCGAATTCGGAATGTTCCCTTGTTAGCCGATGTCACCCGAATGGGCGAAATTTTAGCAGCGCTGGGGGTCAAGCTTACTCAGAATGGGGATGTCCTTGACATTGATGCCTCTCATATCAGTCGTACTAAAGCACCTTATGAGTTGGTCAGCCAACTGCGTGCTAGCTTTTTTATCATCGGTCCTCTGTTAGCCAGAATGGGAGTTGCGAGAGTGCCTCTGCCTGGAGGCTGCTCGATCGGTGCTCGTCCCGTCGATCTGCATGTGCGGGGGTTACAGGCGATGGGCGCAAACGTCCAAATCGATCACGGAATCGTTCACGCGTATGTGACGGGTGCCAATAAACGCCTTCAAGGTGCAAAGATCTATCTCGACTATCCCAGTGTCGGAGCGACGGAAACGCTGATGATGGCGGCGACCTTAGCTGAGGGTGAAACCACGATCGAGAACGCCGCTCAAGAACCCGAAGTGGCAGACTTGGCAAATTTCTGCCGAGCCATGGGTGCCAAAATTCGTGGGGCAGGCACGAATACGATCGTGATTTCCGGCGTTTCCAGTCTGCACTCGGTCGATTACAGCATTATTCCCGATCGCATTGAGGCAGGCACCTTTTTGCTGGCGGGAGCGATGACTCGATCTGAGATTACTCTCTCACCGATTATTCCCGACCACCTGACTGCCGTTCTCGCCAAAATGGGCGACATGGGTATCCGAGTCGTGATGGACAACCCAAAACAGATGCGAATTTTGCCGAGTCAAAACTATCGAGCAACCGACATCGAGACCCTTCCCTATCCTGGTTTTCCAACCGATATGCAAGCGCCTTTTATGTCACTGCTGACTCTGGCTCAAGGCGACAGCGTGATTAGCGAAACGGTGTTTGAAAACCGCCTGGGTCATGTGCCCGAACTGAATCGCATGGGCGCGGATATTCGCGTCAAGGGCAATCACGCCATCATTCGTGGGGTGCCAGTGCTCTCAGGTGCGCCTGTGGTCGCGACTGACCTGCGGGCTTCGGCGGCTTTAGTCGTTGCGGCTCTCGCAGCAGAAGGCAAAACTACGATTCAAGGATTGCATCACCTCGATCGGGGCTATGAAAACCTGGAGTTAAAGCTGAAGAAGCTCGGAGCCAAACTTCAGCGTGTTCAAGAATCCTCTAATTCAGAGCCAAATACGCTGGAGGCCGCGCCAACTTCAGTCCGATCGCCTGCTTAAAAAAACAGGGTAAGGATGGCAGCAGAAAAGCCAGCCTTACCCTTGTTCTTCTCGCTATACTGGGTTTGAGATGCCCTTTTGACTAGCCTTCATGTCTTTCTCAAAGTCGCTCCTTGTGGGTCTAAAAGCTGACCAGTTTCGTCACCCTCTCGATTTAGAAGCCACCAATTCTCTCAAGCAGCTACCCGGACTCGATTTGTTGATCCGCAATCTGCTGGGACCTGTCGCGGAACAGTTTTTTTATCTAGAAAATATTGCGTCGAGCATTCTAGTGGGTGAGCAGCAGTTACCCCAAATCTATAATTTGCTGATAGAAGCCTGTCGAGTGTTGGATGTCGAGCCACCTCAGCTCTATGTGCGGCAAAATCCGGTTCCCAATGCTTACACCTTTGCGATGCGCGGGAAGCAGCCGTTTGTCGTAATGCACACCTCGCTGATCGAGTTGCTAACCCCTGAAGAAATTCAGGCAGTGATTGCCCATGAGTTGGGGCACCTCAAATGTGATCACGGTGTCTATTTGACTCTGGCAAATATTATTGTTTTAGCAGCCGGACAGCTTCCCCTAGGAGGCGTGATCACGCAGGGGTTACAGTCTCAGATTTTGGAGTGGGTTCGCTGTGCAGAGTTCACCTGCGATCGCGCTGCCCTACTTGCCACTCAAGATCCAAAAACCATTATGTCCGTGATGATGAAGCTCACCGGAGGCTCACCGTCTCTTGCAAGCCAGCTTAATTTGGATGCCTTCATCGCTCAGGCACGGGCGTATGACGACGTAGACAAAACCGAGATCGGTCAACTGCTCAAGCAGATGCAAACGGCTCAATTGACCCATCCGGTTCCTGTTTTGCGAGCGCGAGAAATCGATCGCTGGGCAAGCAGCCAAAGTTATCAGTCCTTGCTGCAAAAGCAGACAGTAGGCTATGATAGTGAAGCGAAATCTAAGGGCGGATGGCGAAACTGGTAGACGCACCACACTCAAAATGTGGCACCGAAAGGTATGGGAGTTCGATTCTCCCTCCGCCCATCTCGATTAAGGAAGGTCACTATGGCTCGACTGCTCAAGCGCTGGGAGTCTCCTCGCCGTGAGGGGCGCAACCACAAAGGCAAAGGCGGCTCTGCTCGTCAACGACAACTCAAAAAACAGACTCAAATGCTTCGCAAAAAGCTTCAAGAAGGCTTAGAGCCTGAAAGCAAACAGGGAGGGAACACACTTGGTTCTCTCCCTTCTTTTTTGATTAAAATCCCACAACCCTTTAACAGAGTAGGCTAAAGTCTAACAGTTGATAGTTTGAGAGCGTCTCGATCGTGGATTATGAAACCGCTCGTCGCTTGCTGATCGACCAAAGCAGCGAAAACTTGGGTGCTGATGGCTTTGTCGTCCAATTGCGGCAAGGGCAACCGCCGATTCCCGGTCAGGTCACGTCGATTTTGCTGGCGCTTAAAGTCGTATTTGAGGCGTTGAAAGGAGAGACGACGCTCGATCGTGACCTCTCTTACGCACTCTATCTGACTGCTAGTGAAAGCAGACGGCTCTTTGAATTGGGACTCAAACAGAATTCTGACTGTCCGCCTTTGTTAGATGAAGACCTCGATCGCATCGCCGCCGCCGTGAAAAGCATTTTTTCGGGAGTTTGGCAGTGACTCTAACATTTACACAACGTCTCTCGGCTGGCGATCGTGACCCCGTTCGCCACGTTTTATCTCTGACTGCGGAGGAACGATCGCGATCGCGCCACCCATTTGAAACCGACGATGGGAAAGCGGTTTATTTACATCTTCCCAGAGGCACGACGCTGCGAGAGGGCGACTGTCTAAGAGCCGAATCGGGTGAACTGGCTCAAGTGCGTGCCAAACCCGAACCCGTTATCACAGTCACAGCTAAGAGAGCGATCGACCTGCTGCAAGCGGCTTATCATCTGGGCAATCGTCACGTTTCGCTCGAAATCACCGAGACTTACTTACGCCTTTCGCCCGATTCAGTGCTGCGAGATTTGCTTAATCATCGCGGACTAACGGTGATCGAAGAAATCGCTCCGTTCCAACCAGAAGCTGGAGCCTATGGATATCATGCTCACTAATTCTGCATTGCAAAGTCTCCTACAGCTTGCCAGTCCGACTTTGCCAGTGGGGGCTTATAGCTATTCTGAAGGCATCGAAGCGCTAGTTGAGACCGACAAAATCACGAGTGCCTCCAGTCTCGACCATTGGCTGAGGCAAGAATTACGCTATGGAGCCATCCGACTAGAAGCGGCGGTGATGATTCGCGCCTATCGATCAACCCTCACTGAAGATGTTTCTGCTTTGACTGACTGGAATCGCTGGCTGTCGGCAACGCGAGAAACCGAGGAGTTACGATCGCAAAGCTGGCAAATGGGACGCTCGCTGCTGCGACTCATTCAAGACTTACAGGAGAACGAAATCACAACGCGGCTATTGCAGGAAGAGTGCAACTTTGCGATCGCGTTTGGCACCGTCGCGGCTCAATGGCAAATCGACGAACAATCCGCTATCGTTGGCTATCTTCACAGTTGGGCGACCAATCTGATTAGCGTAGGCATTAAGCTGATTCCGTTAGGGCAAACGGCAGGGCAACGGCTGCTGATGGATTTGGGCGAGGAACTCGATCGAGCGACTCAAGAGATTCTGACGTTGCAAGATGACGATCTGAGTAGCTGCGGATGGGGATTGTCACTGGCAAGCATGGCACACGAAACGCTTTACAGCCGCTTGTTTCGTAGTTAGAGATGTTAACCCTCGATACACCATTTCCCTACTAGAGCAAACGTCAGGACATTCAGAACAGGGCACCAATGGCAGTGCAGCACTGTGGTTTTCTTAACAGATCGCGAGTTTAGCGTCACAATCTGAAAGACAAGACGTTGAGTGAAATTTTATGAACGCTTTTCGAGTTGGAATCGCGGGTCCTGTGGGGTCGGGTAAAACAGCGTTAGTTGATGCCCTCTGCAAAGCGATGCGGCAAACCTTCAACATTGCCGTGGTGACGAACGATATTTACACCCAAGAAGATGCCCAGTTTTTAGTGCGAAGTCAGGCATTGGAGCGCGATCGCATCCTCGGTGTCGAGACGGGAGGCTGTCCGCACACAGCAATTCGCGAAGATGCGTCAATGAATTTGGCGGCGATCGAAACCCTCGAACAGCGATTTCTCAACTTGAATCTAATTTTTGTCGAGAGTGGCGGTGATAACCTAGCCGCAACGTTCAGTCCCGAACTCGTAGATCTCAATGTCTATGTGATTGATGTGGCGGGAGGCGATAAAATTCCGCGCAAAGGGGGACCAGGCATCACAAAATCTGATCTACTGATCATTAATAAAACTGACCTTGCTCCTTATGTGGGAGCCGACTTAGGAGTGATGGAGCGAGATGCTCAAAAGATGCGCGGGCAGAAGCCATTTATTTTTACAAACCTCAAAACTCAAGACGGATTAGGAGCGATCGTGGACTTCATTAAATCCCGCGTAGGACTGAATTTAGAAACAAACGTAACAACTTAGTCGATATTTTGTAACCCACTATACAATTGCCCCTCAAAGCCAAGTCTTACTATCACAAAGTCACGGCTAAGTCTGTGAGTCTAGTCGTTTGAACCATAGTTTTAGACGATTAATCCTAGAGGTTTATGACCCAAATCTCTAGACCGCGGTGGCTTTAGGCTTGGTTTGACATCATTGTTTCGATTCGCTCGTGGGGAGCAAATAAGCTGATATGACAAAGCGATTTCGTCGGCGTGAATTCCTGATTTTTGGCTCTGCTGCAACGGGCAGTATTTTATTAAAGGCGTGTTCTAGCGCTCCTCCGATCGCAGGCAGTTCGGCATCTCCGGCAGCGACCACCGCCGCCACGACTGCTGCATCGGGCAACACCATTAAAGTAGGCATTTTGCATTCGTTAAGTGGCACCATGTCGATCTCTGAGAAGAGCGTCGTCGATGCTGAGCAACTAGCGATCGAAGAAATCAACAAAGCGGGTGGTGTTTTAGGCAAACAGATTGAAGCGATCGTGGAAGATGGCAACTCTGATTGGCCCACCTTTGCTGAGAAAGCCAAGAAGTTAATCGACCAAGATAAAGTTGCCACCGTCTTTGGCTGCTGGACTTCTGCCAGCCGTAAAGCCGTGTTGCCCGTGTTTGAAGCAAAGAAGCACTTACTCTGGTATCCGGTGCAATATGAGGGGCAAGAGTGTTCTAACAACGTCTTCTACACCGGAGCCGCGCCCAACCAGCAGATTGAGCCTTCGGTGCAGTGGTTGCTCGACAACAAAGGCAAAGAATTCTTCCTCGTCGGGTCAGACTATGTGTTTCCTCGCACAGCTAACACGATTATCAAAGCCCAACTCGAAGCCAAAGGCGGCAAAACCGTTGGGGAAGACTACATTCCCTTAGGCAACAATGAAGTGAAGGGAGTGATTGCCAAAATCAAGCAAGCGCTGCCTAACGGGGGCGTGATCTACAACAGTTTGAACGGAGATAGCAACGTTGCTTTCTTTAAAGAACTGCAAGCGTCTGGGATGGGTGCTGATAAATATCCGTCGATGTCGGTGAGCATTGCCGAAGAAGAAGTTAAAGCGATCGGGGTGGAATATCTCAAAGGTCACTACGCGGCGTGGAACTACTTCCAAACTGTAGAAACCCCTGCGAGCAAGAAGTTTGTCTCGGCATTTAAGGCAAAATATGGTCCCGATCGGGTCGTCAATGATCCGATGGAAGCCTCTTACATCATGGTGTATCTGTGGAAGCAAGCGGTCGAGAAAGCTAAAACGGCAGACGATCTCGACAAGGTGAAAGCAGCAGCTTATGGACAGACCTTTGATGCACCTGAAGGCATGGTAACGATGAATACAAACCATCACCTGTCTAAGTTTGTGCGGATTGGTCAAGTCGCAGACGATGGCTTGTTTAAGATTGTCTATGAAACCAAAGACGCAGTGAAGCCCGTTCCTTGGAACCAATTTGTGACTGACACTAAAGGCTTTGCCTGCGATTGGTCTGATCCAGCAAAGGGCGGCAAATATAAGACAACCTAACTCTGAGTCGATCAGCTAATTCGGCGGGAATCCCCACACCATACGCTTCGTTGGTGTGGGATGAAAGCCAGGGTTGTTTTTTGCCGTCTTGCGGGTGGTCTTCACCGAAGCTGGAGACCCAGCAAGGCAGGCAAAAAACAACCCATCTCCGACC
>JBBRPT010000152.1:0-8715 GCA_038227635.1 Leptolyngbyales cyanobacterium
CTGACGCTTGACGAACCAGACCACAAGGGGCGGAATCAGCACCCACTGAAAGAGCGGCAGCAGTCCAGTCCCCAAAAATGGCAGGGTTGGCATCAGGTCAGCGTATTTCCATTGACCAAATATCCTAGTAGCTAGAGCTTCAAAGATGACTGTAATGACAACGCCTACTAGAATGAAGCTGCTGACTTGCCAATATTTAGGGTGATGAAACCATTGCCGTGATCTTGAGATCACAGCAACCGCCCAAAAAGCAACGATCGAGATTCCAACGTCCCCAATGGTCGCGAGAGTGCAGTTTCTGATCATGTCGAAGCAAGAAAAATCAGATGGAATCTGATAAAACGGCATTTGTTGCATTTCCCAAAAGAAATTCAGCAGAAATGAGAATATGCCAATGTTCCACTCCGGCAAATTCAGCCAACGAAACGAGCGAATCATACTTAGGCGATTTGTCATACCACCACTCATTCAATCCTTCACTTCATCTTCAAGCCAGCAACCAGAGAAGCAAGACATCAGGATATTTGATAACTACAGAGGACTTGCTTTCAGTTCGTGTCATGAATACTGATTAGCTCAACGCTGTCCAGGTTTTGCCGCCGTTTTGTGATTGAAACACGAGATTGTCTTCATTAATTGCGTAAATCATTTGGGACTGACTAGGCGAAATCGCCAACTGCAAAATCAGCCCCTGAGTTCCCGCTCCTAATTTCTCCCACGTTTTACCATTGTCTTGACTCTGATATAAACCGGGATCAGATTGAAGCACGCGATACCCAACCATCACTGTGTTATTGCCTGAATTGAACAGCGCTAACCCTGCAATGGGTGCATTTTGAGTACTCGTGATCACAGTCCAGGACTCACCTCGATCGCGGCTTTCATACAATCCTGCACGAGTGGTGGCGAACACATGATCAGCATTGCGCGGATCAACGTGCAGACTCAAGGGAACTGCCTCTAGCCCTTTCATCTGGGTCTGTACCCACGTTTTGCCACCATCGGTTGAGCGGTGTATTCCTTCTGCTCCAGAAGCGGGAAACCCATAGAAAACATTGGGGCTGCTCGGTGCGATCGTCAAGGCGTGAAAATCTACTCCTGGCAACGAAATCTGATTCCAATCTTCCCCTTGGTTATCGCTGAGTTGAAATCCCAAGTTGCCACCTGTTGGAGGATGCCCACTGGAGTAAAAACGGTTTTCGTGGGTTGGATCAGCCGTGAAACCCATATAGTCAGACCGTTGCTTGCCCATCCAGAACCATTGCCCCGATTCGGAACGCTGCAACAGTCCGTTATGCGTTGCAACATAGAAAATTTTGGGATTAGTCGGATTGACCGCTAGACCATGAACGTGATTGTTCGCTTGCCAATTTCCTGCGGGTTGCAGGGAAACGGCTGATTTCATCGATGTCGGTTGAGACGGAGGCAAATTTGGGGATGGATTCGCGGAGGTAGAAGTAGTCGGTTGCTGGGCAGAGCGACCGAAAAATACACCCAACCCTCCACCGAGAAACAGCGCGATCGCGATCGGAACCGTGCAACAGGCTGCCATCGCGATCATCATCCACTTCATGGATCGATCTGGGGATTTTGGCTGGCTCATTGTCTTGGATTCTCCTTAGACTTCTTGCATAAGTAGCAGAATGTGAGGCTGAAACTGTTAGTAATTCGTTCAAGAAATGGATTTTTGCAAGAGGTCTAATGTGGTTTGAAAGAGCTAAGATTGTTAGCTACGATCTTCATCTACGAAATCAAGAATGTTCAGGCGCACATTGCCCGCATATTTCGCCAAATCACATTTCTCAATACTCCGGACATTTTTTTGAACGGTTCCACAAGGCTTTCAGAGCTTATGGTTCAAGAATCGAACTATTTTTTCAAAGTTAGCTCTGCCTCTGACTTGGAAAAAAAGATCCTGTCCACGACAGGATAAGGGTTTGAGCCTTAAAATCTGCTCAAATTTTGTCCGGAGTATTGATTTCTAATATGTGTTGGATAGTTAGGGATAGGCGGTGTTGCTTTGGCTGCATCTCCAGTGCATCGGGGGCGCTTCGCCGTGTTCGTCGGCATTTGTGCTTGAACGGTTGCGTTTTGGGCATTGGAAGCGTTAGTTAAATTTTGATTGCGGAGAGTGCTAGACTGCCAACGATGGGGCATCCCTGATGTAGTGAGCGTGTCGTTGGGAGCCAGGACAACAGGTTGTCTCGCGAAAGCGATAGGCATTGAGATAACAGAAATTGCGATCGCTGTAGATGCGGCAACCAATGGGTTCTTCATATAAATTCTCCTAGACAATCATCCATATCTCTAGATTGTCAGAAGAAGATGAAATAGAAATGAAATAGAAATATGAATCAGCTATAAAAATAGAAATTTATGTGCAATTAAACTAATAGAAATCAAACACTACTGTTAATAGATTTACTGATGCAAATTTCTCTTGAGATTTGCATCAGTAAATCTGCTAAAAAATCAACAGAGTTGCTTTGCATAGTTTATGGGTACGATCGCCGCTCCGTAGACCCAGTTTCTTAAGCATTGTTGATATCGGGACTCGAATTGCTTTGATCAGTCAACATCTGAGCTAGGCTCGGCAATTAGCCTTCAAAGCTTCGTTAGAGCATGACAGAATCCAAATCCCAGATTCGTAAAAATCGCCGCGCTGCTCTAACTTGTCAGTAGCTCAGAAGGTAAGCCACTGGTTTTACCAGCGCGACTTGAACAGCTTTTAGCGTTCCCGGCGTTCCAGAGCGCGTGTAAAGTAACTCCCACGGTGGCTTGAACCGAACCGTAGGAGAGAAAACACATGTCGGAATTGTATCAAAGCCTTTCTCACAGCAAGTGGGATTGTAAGTATCACGTCATCTTTGTGCCGAAGTATCGCCGGAAGACGATGTTTTTGGAGCTACGGCAGTATTTGGGACCGGTGTTTCATGAATTGGCGCGTCAAAAGGAGTGTCAGATTATCGAGGGACATTTGCTGCCAGACCCTGCTCATCTGTGCATTGAGATTCCTCCAAAATATGCTGTGTCCTCAGTGATTGGATTTTTGAAAGGGAAAAGCGCCATAGCCATTGCTCGTCGGTTTAAAGGAAAGCAGTGAAATTTTGAGGGAGAGAATTTCTGGGCACGAGGATATGCGGTGTCAACGGTTGGTGTCGAATAACAAAATAACTGGGTCGTTAACAAATTAACTGCGTGGGGGCGAGAGATGTGGAAAGGCTTATGCATCGGGAGTTTCAGCGCTGAGACAGGGATGAGACGAGCGAACGTAGGCTTAACAGATTAAGTGCGTCCTTTTAGAGCGTAAGATTAACAAATTAACTGCGTGGTAAAACCGGGACGGCGACGAGGTGGGTCGAGATGAGGTCAAGCCAGAAATTGCCCCCGTGATTGTGACAGCCATGAGTGAGCGACAGCGGTTGCGAGTGGAGGTGATCCAGGATCTCATGGGTGCGTCAGATCGCGAGGAGTATCGTCAACGGCAGCAGGCAGCCGCCGAGTGATTGAATCTCAGTATCAGCAGCATTCAGCGACTGATGCGAGAGTGGAAGCAGAAGGGGATTGCGGGACTAAGCTGGCGCGACCGATTACCCCAAGGGGAACTTGGCGCGACCGATTACCCCAAGGGGAACTTGCTTCGCAAACCGGATCGAGGACAATTCCGCGTCCGTGAAGAGTGGCAAGCGTTTATTGTCAAAACCTATTGAGACGGCAATCGCGGGAGTCGGTGTCTGAGTCTGGCACAAGTAGCAGTAAAGGTGAAAGTGCGAGCGCAAGAACTAGGTGAGGACACGCTGGAAGTCTTTCTGACTCGTGCCCATGCCCAAGGTTGGGAAACAGAAACCTTGTCCTATCGGGAAGCGCAAGCGATCAGCCAACGCAGACGAGAATCTGGCAACATTATCGACCCCCGATCGCAGTTGGCAGAAGTGCGAGATCGGGAGGACACTGTTCAGAAGTTGCAACGGCAAAAGCAGAAAAAACAAAATGGCAACGTGCTCAAACCCGCAACGATTTCTGATAGTGGTCTGCCCAATCCAGAGTTTATTTAGGCTGTGAGCAATACACCAGTCATTACTTGATTTGTGATCTGCACTCGCCGGTCTGAGAAACTGCAAGCCTAATCCAATTTTTGGAAAGGGTAGTTGCTATCGTTTAAGCGTGAAATTCAGAATATTTATCGATTGATGCGTGGGCTTATTTGTGCGGGGTTCTAATCAGTAGGTGGCATCCACCCACTGGAAACCCAGCGTCGTCGCGCCACCATGACCGTTGCATGATTGAGTTGGAGAGCCAGAACCGTTGCCCGACCTATTGCTGTCGTGCCCTCCACGCGAGTTCCGTCCTCGCACCAAGCGAAATGTTCATGCCATGCCTGTTGTCGTGGATGAAAGAGTGCACTGGGCTTTCCCGTTATTGGGTCAACCGCCTCAATGCGGTCAGACTTGAATTCATTGCAGGAGCGACAAGCCAAACAGAGATTCTCCAAGCGAGTGGTTCCGCCACATGAGCGTGGCAGGATGTGGTCAAAAGACAGGGCAATGCCACTGTTTATTTTTTGAGTGAGACAGTAACAGCAGCGAGCCTGATCGCACTGCTCAATTTGGTTTCTCAGATCAACCGGAGTATAAGCAGACACCACAATCAGAACTGAGGGACTTGGTGCCCACGCCAGCGCAGCAAGGCAGTGGCTTGGGCTTTACGAAGCATGAATCGGTCTGCTTCTGTGCGGAGTCCGGTTAATTCTAACCGCTCTGCATCGGTTAATAGACCTTCCCGATTGTGATCGAGCAATTCATCGTAACGGGTTAACTCTGTCGCCGACTTGCGACCTAGCGCGATCGTCCAAAGGGTAGCATCGTCGAGACGATCAAGCGTCGCCAAGTCAGTTTGAAACGGTTCTGGGACATCCTCCCAATCGGTCATTCTGCCCACGTTGAGCGCGCGCAGAATGACCGCTTCCAAAGGTTGCTGAGTCGCCTGAGACGTATTGACTAACCGCTGATAGAGACGATCAGGGAGTTGAAGTGTAATGGGTGCAGCCACAGTCATTTCACCAGAGGTTGTCTATATTGTAGAGCCGAGACGGGGAAAACTCTCGCAACTGAACCCGTAGCTCAATCATGGCATCTCATTGACATGGTTTTCTTCAACGTTGAGGAATCAGAGTTTAATAGACTTGTTGGGAAATAAAACCAGCTTGAGGGCAAAGTTTTCTAATTCTTCCCCACTCTATGCGGCATCAAGATAGAAGTTCCACAAACCTGCTGCATTGAACATCAAGCGGTCATCGAAATCAGGCACCCGATTCCGGTAAACATCTGTGACCGCACGATATCGCTTAATGCCCGCATGGGCCTGTTCACATTTGACTCGTTGACGACTAAATTCTCGGTTCTCCTGTTTTTGTTGTTCACTTAATTCCTTGCCCTTCGGCTTTTTGTGTGGCAGATGAACGTTGTCAAACTCATTTTGTAATCCTTGAAATCCTAAATCTCCCTCAATGACAACCTCATCCGGGATGTGTTCCACTAAGTCCGCTTCATCCAATTGTCGTTTGTCATGAACTCTGCCGCCTTTTGCCTGAGTCAGCAGAATCACCCGCTTTTTTCGCGTACTGCCCGTAATGTGCTTCCGGGTATGCCGCTTCTTCTTGCCGGAGTAATGTTCCTTCTGTTGTTCCGAATCCTTGGGACGTTGCACCGGACGTTCCGTTCCGTCCAAAATCACCTCTTTGACATCAGGAAAGCGTTCGAGAAATTCCTCCATGCTGCGTGACTTGCGTGCTGGTAATGCTTGTTTGATCCCTAACGTTTGCTCTAGAACAGGCAATAGTCCATGCACCCAGTCCCAGGCACAGGAACGGTCAAAGCCAAACAAGACACTCAGCAAATCAAAGGTGGGGTAACATTTGCAGTACAACAGGATATAGAACAGCTTTTCACGACTGGTGCTTAGAGTCGCTTTTCGTCCCCCGCCAGCAGCGCGCTGGCGTTGGACATTGGGTTTGACCCGACTGTGCTCATAGGCTGTAGCAAAACCCGGCAACAGTGCCTCAAATGCTTTACGGTTGAGTCCTGTCATTGCCCGCAGCAGACGATCCTGGTTCAAAATGCGCTCTAGGTTCAGCATGGGTAGAACACCGGGTGACTGCTGGTTATTATCCTCTATTTCCCAACAAGTCTAATAATCTCACTCACGGATCGACCCTGATGGACACGATTGTGCCGTTCCCCGAGACCATGTTGGCGATGATGCTGTTGAATGGTGTCACTCTTGGCTTTGAGAACCGCTTCAATTTTGGGTTGAGTGGCTTTGCCGAGTTGTTTGAGGAGGTCTTTCATGACGGGAATGGAGATTGCCCAACGTTCGGGATGAGATGTGGCAGTGTGGTCGTTGTACTGGAGAATGGCATGGAGTGCTCTGAGCGCATCCGGGTCTAAGTCAGCCTGGACTGGCAGCGCCTGTGTGGGTCGTTCATCCTTTGGTTTCTGAGGACTGGGTGAAGGCGCGACCTCTGCTGTCGAAGATTCCTCTGGATCAGGATGAGCGCGATGATTCTCCTTGATCGGTTCTTCCTTCAGGGTTGCCGAAGATTGACGTTCACCGCCGGTCAAAAAGTGTTGAATGCCTGCTAATCGGGATTGAGTCTGCTGGAGTTCTGCTTTTAGCCGCTCATTTTCATCTCGCAACGGTTCGATTGCCTGTTGCGACCGCTCGTTCTCCTGCGCGATCGAGATCGCGTCCTGGTTCTCCTGTTTAACCTGAGCGAGTTGCGCCTCCAAGCTTTCCACTCTTCCGGTGAGCCAAGCTAAGGTTTTCGCTTGGTCTGCCACAGTCTGAGAGGTCGATGAGTCCGGCTGATGCGAGACCGACTCACTCCGCCCGATCGCCCTGTGTTCTAGCACCAGCAGGAGTTCCAACAGCGCATGGTCATAGCCTTGCCCTTTGCCGCCGCGCACCTCCACGCCCAAGCGACTCGCCACCGACTTCAACAACTCCAGGTCCACCGCAATTGGCTTTACTCGACGAGCCACCCGTTTTTTAGGTTCGATCACTGCCTCCACCTCCTCATCCCTAACCATGGAAGGGAGTGCCCCCAGCGCCTCAGAAACCGCTTCAATCGCTTGTTGAGAAACCTCCTGATTCACCACTGCCGTATCCTCCGCTTCATCTGAAGAGTTAACGTGCGAGTTTGTCAGATCAGAGTGCGGGTCTGTCTGATCGTGGATTGCCTGATCGTGAGTCATGGCTAGACTCTCTGCCCGACGATCGGGATTAAACACCTCAATCACCTCAACCCCTCCATAGCCCAACTTGATGCCTTGCCTGCCGTCGATATTGCCACCTGGGTCGCCAATTTTATAGTCGTTGTAATGGCGAGATGCGGCGAGCGATCGTTTCAGCGTGCCATCGGTGGCATCCAAAATCGCATAGTGCCCCTGAATTGCCGCCTTATATTCATGGGCATCTACGATGGGTGGAGCATACCAGAGGGTGGCGATCGCAGCATAAACAGAACGGAACAGATGAGAAAACAGATTGTCTCGTCCATCCCGATTGGGCACGAGATCACAGAAGTGGCGATCGCAAGCGGTTGCTACTGCCTGAGCGTATTTCTGATTGATTTGCCCCGCCGTCAACCCTGCTGCCGGACACATTTGCCGCAACTTCGCCAGTGCTGTGATTACCCGTTCTGCCGTCGTCAGCGTCGGGATTTCAAACGACAGACGTTGAGACTCTCCCCGCCGCTTCAACGCCCCTGTAAATAGAACGCTCCACTGCGACTTGGGTTGAAACTCAGCCGTCCCTAAAATCTCACTCGATCGTCTGCCTGTGAGTACCACCAACCCTGCTGCCACCTCAGCCCACTCGCGGCTTTCCAACAGGCGAACTGCCTGAGTCACGATCGCGTCTGGATTCTGCAACAGCACGACATGTTCATTGCGTCGAGCGACCTGCTCCTCGATCGGGTTGTTAATCGTCGTCCACTCCGCCACCGTAAAATTCATGCTCTCCAGCGCTACATGATCCTCACCCAACTGAGCCTTG
The DNA here is from genome assembly GCA_038227635.1 of Leptolyngbyales cyanobacterium. Lineage (GTDB taxonomy): Bacteria > Cyanobacteriota > Cyanobacteriia > Leptolyngbyales > Leptolyngbyaceae > Phormidesmis_A. The sequence continues at coordinate 8,056 of JBBRPT010000152.1, forward strand.
ATCGCGCCTCTCACATCGGTCATCAAGTTACGCTGTTGTTTGAGATCCGCCATCCCATGTTCTGCCCAGCGCTGCCGCATCCAAGTCGCCCACTCGATCGCTTGAGCCTGATCCTCAGCCGTATCTTGCAAACCAGCTACAGCAGGTAAATACTTATCGACTAATGCTTGCAGCCATTTCCGCATGATTGCTTACCTCACTTGATCATCTACATCTTACCTAACCTATTCGTTTATTGCAAGCATATCTTATCTACTTTTCAATCAATCAGGTTAACTACTAGACAAACTAATTTGTGCGACGAGCGAGTGCATAAGCTATTTCGATAGATTTAATCATCTTATCAGGCTCCAAGCTTCAATCCAAAGTAAAGTGATTTAACTTACTTATCTATGAGGGTACTGACAGGAGAACAGATAAGTATTTTACTTATCTGTTCAGGTAAGATAAGCGATCTTCAAATAAGATAGATAAGATATTCAAAAGCTTGTAACGGGTAAAGCTAAACTCTAAAACGCCACAACCCATACGCAGCAACACTTTCACGATTATACGCTTCTAAAAGGACAAAACAATGGTTGATGAAAGAGAGCGATCCCCGCAGGGAAAAAAGCGACTGTGTGCCGAAAAGGGGCGATTGTAACAGAGAGAACAGCGATC
>JBBRPT010000153.1:0-8523 GCA_038227635.1 Leptolyngbyales cyanobacterium
ATTGGTGTCGTCGCTTGAGTAAGGACTATGAGATTTTGCCAGAAACTGCAGAAGCGTTTATATACATTGCCAACATTCGACTAATGCTGCGACGACTTGCCTGATACTCTTCTCAGACATCCTCTTAACATCTTCGCGAGCGTTCCCCAAGTACGGCATAATAGGAAGGTTTTTGCGAGTTGTCAGCAATGCTTGTCAATTGAAAGCGTTGATTTGCCCACGATCGTTAGACTAAACTCATAGTTTCCGATTCATCCCTCATCCCTCATTTCTCCCTATGCGTAGCTACTATTGCGGTCAACTCCGAGCCAGCCACATTGGAGAGACAGTGACTCTGTATGGATGGGTCGATCGTCGTCGGGATCATGGGTATGTGGTTTTTGTCGATTTGCGCGATCGCAGTGGCACTGTACAAATCGTCAGCGACCCCGAACGGACTCCGGGTTCTTATCAAGCAGCGGGCGATTTGCGAAACGAATATGTGATCAAGATTGTGGGACGGGTTACTAAGCGCCCTGATGAGTCGTTAAACCCTAAAATTGCGACGGGCGACATCGAAATTTATGCCGACGAGATTGAAATTCTCAACGCCGTTCGCAAACAGTTGCCGTTTCAAGTATCGACATCTGATAACGAAACGGTGCGAGAAGATTTACGCCTGAGATATCGCTATTTGGATTTGCGCCGAGAGCGAATGAGTCGCAACTTACAACTGCGTCATCAGGTGATTAAATCGATTCGTCGCTATCTCGAAGATGCCGAAGGGTTTATCGAAGTTGAGACTCCGATTTTGACGCGATCGACTCCCGAAGGTGCTAGAGATTATCTTGTTCCGTCGCGGGTGAATGCAGGTGAATGGTTTGCGCTGCCGCAGTCGCCGCAGTTGTTTAAGCAGATTCTGATGGTGTCGGGCTTCGATCGCTATTATCAAGTCGCTCGCTGTTTTCGCGATGAAGATTTGAGAGCCGATCGTCAACCCGAATTCACCCAATTAGACATGGAAATGAGTTTCATGTCACAAGAAGAAATCATTCATCTGAACGAGGGTTTAGTCAGTCACATTTTCAAAACCATTAAGGGCGTTGAGATTCCGACTCCGTTTCCTCAGTTAACTTATGCAGACGCGATGGATCGCTACGGCTCTGACAAACCCGATACGCGCTACGGATTAGAGCTAGTAGACGTGTCGGATATTCTCAAAAATTCTGGCTTTAAGGTCTTTGCTGATTCGGTTGCGAAGGGCGGCATTGTCAAAATTCTGCCGATTCCAGGCGGGAATGATGCTATTTCTAACGTGCGAATTAAGCCGGGTGGAGACTTGTTTAAAGAAGCCGCAGAAGCCGGGGCGCGAGGATTGGCGTATATCCGAGTGCGAGAAGATGGTGAGATTGACACGATCGGAGCCATCAAAGACAACCTGACCGACGAGCAAAAACAAGAGATTCTCACCCGCACCGGAGCCAAACCCGGACATCTCCTCTTATTTGGGGCAGGAGACACGATCACGGTGAACAAAACCCTCGATCGCCTCCGTCAAGCCCTGGCACGCGAACTGAACTTGATCGACTCCGATAAAATTAATTTGCTGTGGGTGACAGACTTCCCCATGTTTGAGTGGAACGCCGATGAGAAGCGACTAGAAGCGTTGCACCATCCCTTCACCGCACCCAAACCTGAAGAGGCGCACGACCTCAAAACGGCTCATGCTCAGGCATACGACCTGGTGTTTAACGGCTTTGAAGTCGGCGGCGGCAGCGTGCGAATTTACCAGTCCGATCTGCAAGCAAACGTGTTTGAAACGATCGGGCTATCGGTCGAAGAAGCACACAATAAGTTCGGCTTTTTGTTAGAAGCGTTTGAGTATGGCACCCCTCCCCATGGTGGCATTGCCTATGGACTCGATCGCTGGGTGATGTTGCTAGCGGGTGAAGAATCGATTCGAGATGCGATCGCGTTCCCTAAGACTCAGCAGGCTCGATGTTTGCTCACCAGTGCGCCTTCTAGCGTCGATGATAAGCAGCTTAAAGAGCTACACGTTGCGTCAACTCATAAGCCCAAACCGGGAGCCTCTTAGCTAATTTTTCCAGATTTTAGCCTGACATCTCCAGCAAGATTTAGCACAATAGTCTTATGCTGGAGATTCTTTTGATTTGTGCGATCGGGCTGATTCCGCCACTTCTGTCTTTCGTGTTTATGAGAAAGATGCAGATCAGGGCACAAGCTCGATTACGCAACGCTGTACAAGCGGCAGAACGCAGGCAAATTCAGCGTCTTTTGTCATTGCCTGCTGACTATCACTACGTTGAAGGCGTGGGTGCCCTGATTGGGGATGCAACCTGTCGCTACAACGCCCGCTCTGCTCAGATTCGCTGTGCGGTTAATCCGTCTGGTCCGTGTAAGGAGTGCCCTTATTATGAGTCGATCTCATCCTTTAAAAACCCCTCATAGCGGCTATCACTGGGATGGCAGCAGCCGCCTATTTTTTGAGGGCTGGTATTATCGCGTCACACTGCCCGATTGTGGTCAGACGTTTGCGTTTATGTATTCGATCGAAGACCCCACAGGCAATCAATCTTATAGTGGCGGCGCGGCTCAGATTCTAGGTGCGGATGATGAATATCTCTGTCGCACCTTTCCCAATGTGCAGCAGTTTTGGGCGTGGAAAGACGCGCTGGGATTGGGTCACTGGGGAAAATCTCAACGATCGAAACCGGGTTATTTGGGGGCGGAAGAGTTCGATCGTCAGATTCAAGAAGGCTATCAGGCAACCGCAACGTGGCATCAGGGCAAACTTTATGAACCGAACGGCAACTCGGCAGAATGGCAGTATGAGATTAAGCCTGTGTATGGTTGGGCAAGTTCGGGCGAATCACAACAGTCAACGGCAGGATGGATGTCTTCGCTGCAGATTTTTGAACCGGGTTGGCAAGTCTTAATGGCGCACGGGTTAGCCACGGGTTGGATCGATTGGAATGGGAAGCGATATGAATTTGATAACGCTCCTGCCTATGGTGAAAAGAATTGGGGCGGAGCCTTTCCGCAAAAGTGGTTTTGGTTGAACTGCAACAGTTTTGATAATGAGCCAGACCTAGCATTAACAGCAGGTGGTGGCAAACGGGGCGTGTTGTGGTGGATGGAGTCAGTTGCAATGATTGGCATTCACCATCGCGGCAAATTCTATGAATTTGTGCCCTGGAATTCTGAAGTCAGTTGGTCTATCAAACCGTGGGGCTATTGGCAAATGGATGCCAAGAATGCAGATTATACAATCACGCTCACAGGCACCACCGATCTACCCGGAACGCCCTTACGAGCACCGACCGCCCAGGGGCTAAGGTTTGTTTGTCGAGATACCATGTTAGGAAGGGTGACATTAGAGTTGAGAACGCGCCACGGTAACGAGTTAATTCTGAACGCGACGAGTTCTCTCTGTGGGTTAGAAACGGGGGGTGAACCCTGGGATGGCATCTGGCAGGCAAATTGTGGATGGAGTATTTGAAGGAGTAAAATCAATGGATGTTTTGTTGTTTTGCACGATCGCTCTCCGACTCGGTGGAGTTGAAACGCATTGTCGTTAACCCACAAAAACGTGCTGACTGAACACCCACGATCGCACCTAAGCAACCACTATTGCCACTCAAAAAAATCTCATTGCTTCAGATCTGTTATCGCACCTTACTCATGCTGAAGCGAATTTGGATTATGGTGGTGGGTGCTTTGGCGGCTATCGTCATGGCAGTTGCCGTGCTGGGCAGACCCATTGTTCATATCGGTCTGACTGCCTGGAACGATCGCACCGAACTGCAACCCTTGCCACCGGGAGTCATTGATGATGCCAGCCGTCTTAACCAAACATCTGCGATCGTGGAGGCAGTGCCCAAGGAGCCAAACGCCGCGATTCAAATGCTTAGATCGGCATTAAAGACGGCACGATCGACGGGCAAGAAAGTCGCGATCGCGGGGGCACGTCACACGATGGGCGGACACACCATTTATAAAGACGGTCTCGCGATCGACCTGTCTGGTTTTAAGCAGATGGCGCTCGACGAGCAGACCAATATTCTTCAAGTTGGGTCGGGGGCACGATGGGAAGACATTATTCCCTATCTCAACGAGCGTGGGCGATCGGTTGCCGTCATGCAATCTAACAATGATTTTTCGGTGGGCGGCACGATGAGCGCTAATGCCCACGGCTGGCAGCACAATAGCCGTCCGTTTGGCAGCACCGTCGAAAGTTTTCGTCTCATGTTAGCCGATGGCTCGATCGTGCGCTGCTCTAGACGCGAGAATGCTCAACTTTTCTCTCTGGTGTTGGGGGGTTATGGGCTATTTGGCGTTATTTTAGATGTCAATTTACGAGTGGTCGCCAACGAAATGTATCGGGCAGAACGGGTCATCGTGTCCAGTCAAAACTATGTGGATGCGTTCGCCAGTCGAGTCAATGGGGTCAATGATATTGGGATGGCATATGGCAGAGTTTCGGTTGCGCCCGATCGCTTTCTCAGAGAAGCCATGTTGACGATCTACCGACGTGATTCAGCCATAAAGGGCGCGATTCCCCCGTTAACTGCGTCGTCAGTCGGCTTGACTAGACCTGTATTTAGGGGTGAAGTCGAGAGTGACTATGGGAAAAATTTGCGGTGGCAGTTGGAGAAAGCGATCGGGGGTGAAGCGGGGAACTCTGTCTCGCGTAACCAGATTTTAAATCGCTCCTCAACTCTGTTAGAAAACCGCAAGCAAGCCGCCACTGACATTCTGCACGAGTATTTCATTCCTCCTCAATCAATGGGTGCATTTCTAGAAAAGTGTCGCACCATCATTCCTCAATACAAGGGCGATCTCCTCAACATCACCGTGCGAAATGTGCAGGAAGATCACGACAGCTTTCTTCGGTATGCCGATCAGGAGTTGTTTGGGCTAGTGATGCTCTTTCACCAGCGCCGCACTGAGAATGCCGAGGTCAAAATGCAGGCGATGACTCAAGCGCTTGTAGAAGCTGCTCTTTCGGTTGGGGGCAAACACTATCTTCCCTATCGGCTCCATGCGACACCCGAACAGTTCAGCCGTGCTTATCCTCAAGAACGGGCATTCTTTGCCCTAAAACGTAGGTATGACCCAGAGCAACTTTTCCAAAATCAGTTTTACCTTAAGTACGGTCAACGTTAGCGTAAGCCCGCTAGAGTGTGTTTTGAAACTCCGAGTCTTCGTTGCTATCCGACCCGAACTTTAGGTCAAGGTGAGGCAAAATTTCAGCGAAAAAGATTTAGAATACGCCCTTACGTTCACGACCCGACACAGCGAACAACGTTCATCTGCATGGCATCTGACACAAAGCACACACCGCCAAACTTATTTAAGATTGGACTCACATTCTCAGTCACGGTATCGACTTGCTCAGTCGAGCAAAAGGCAATCACGTAGACATTATCTAAGTTTGAAAGATCATCAGATGAAGTGCCCCGCAAACTTCTTCCAGCCACATTCCGAATCACGGTGTATCCCGGAACGCCTGATTTTTCTAATCCTTTCAGAATTTTGCTGAGTTCGACCGAACTCGCCATAATCTCGATGCGTTTGACGACTTCCATAATTAGCTCCAGAACAAATTGATTTCATATAAGTAGAGAGGAATTCCCACCAAAATATTGAATGGGAAGGTGACTGCGAGAGCGGTCGAAATATATAAACTAGGGTTGGCTTCAGGAACGGTGAGCCGTAGCGCGGCAGGAACGGCAATATAAGACGCACTCGCACAGAGAACAGCAAACAGCAGCGCATCTCCTTGAGGCATTTGGATGAGTTTAGCGATCGCGATACCAATTCCAGCGTTTAAAAGGGGAGTCAAAATTGCAAACCCAATCAAAAACACGCCTGCCTTTTGCAAATCTTGAATTCGCTTTGCGGCAACCAATCCCATATCTAGTAAGAAAAAGGTGAGTGCCCCATAAAATAAATCTTGGGTAAAGGGTTTCAAGACTTGTTCACCATGCTCTCCGGTCAAGATGCCGATGATGATGCTGCCAAACAGCAAAAAGACAGACCCGTTAAAAAACGACTCACGCAAGATTTCACCCCAATCGAACTCCTGCCCATCCTTGTTGTCTGCAAACACTTTCACCAAAATTAAACCGACCACGATCGCAGGTGACTCCATTAATGCTAACGCTGCCACCATGTATCCGTCAGAGGCAATGTTAAGTTGATCCAGAAATGATCCAGCCGTGATAAACGTGACGGCACTGATGGAGCCATAGGTTGCCGCGATCGCGGCTGCATTGTAGGGATCTAGTTTGATTCTTAAAATAAAAAATGTGTAGATCGGCACGACACACGCCATGAGAACTGCTGCTCCAATCATTAAAAAGACATCTTGAGTAATGCCACTTTTAACTAATTCTGAGCCGCCTCTGAACCCGATCGAGATCAGCAAATACAACGAAAATAACTTGGGAATAGGAGAGGGAATTTCGAGATCAGATTTGACTAAAACAGCCAACATTCCCAAAAAGAAGAATAGAACCGGTGGATTTAAGAGATTTGAAACAACTAGGCTGACATCCATTCACATCTCCCCATTGGTTACACAGGTCATAAATCTGTAGATTACAGCACTGAGCCACTATAAATCGAGGTTTGGATGGGCGATCGCTCCCCATCTTGCTGCCTGACTGTTATAATTCGCTTAACTTTGGGGCTGTAGCTCAGATGGATAGAGCGACCGCCTCCTGAACGACCGGGCACTGTAGAGGAAACTCTGCAAGTGAATGTGATCAAAGTCGGTGAACCCTAAAGAGACAGCAAATCGGAGTTAACCAACCTGTTTGCCCTTCATGGAAATACCGAGCCAAGCCTCGATTGAGTTGCAGAGCAGTCTTAATTGAGGAAGGTGTAGAGACTAGACGGTCACCACCTACAGGCTAAATGCCCATGGTGAAGGGATAGTCCAGAGAGTGAGGAAACTCACACAAATCTGAAGCGGTAGGTCGAGGGTTCGAGTCCCGCCAGTCCCGTTTATTTTTGAGAACTCCTGAAAGCAAACAAGTCTTCAGGAGTTTTTTAGTAGGCTAAAGCTTTTTAGCCCGATAGAAAGGACGCTTCACCACGATCGCTTCATAGCGTTTTCCTCGAATCTCGACTTCGAGAGCTTGACCGATTTGAGATAGCGAGATCGGAACGTAGGCAAGCGCGATCGGGCATCCCACGGTCGGAGCGAGAGTGCCACTGGTGACGATTCCTACTTCCTGACCACTGTGCAGCACTGGGTAGCCGTGACGAGCAATGTTGCGACCCTGCATTTGCAGCTCGACTAATTTTTTGGTGACCCCGGATTTCTTTTGCTGCTCAAGCACCGATCGACCGATAAAGTCACCTTTAGTATCCAAATGCACGAGCCAGCCTAAGCCTGCTTCGAGGGGTGTTGTGGTGTCATCAATGTCTTGTCCATAAAGTGCCATTGCCGCCTCTAACCGCAGGGTGTCGCGGGCACCCAATCCACAGGGAGTCACACCGGAGGCGAGGAGCGATCGCCAAAGCTCGATCGCGGTTTCTGGATCAAGCATCACCTCAAATCCATCTTCTCCGGTGTAGCCTGTGCGAGCCAGAAAGCTGGGTTGACCTAAAACATTCGCCTCTAAGTGTCCAAACGCTCCAATCGGAGAGAGGTCAGCATCGACAAACGCTTGCAGATGACGAACTGCGTCAGGTCCCTGCACTGCAATTAGCGCTTTAGGCAAAGAATAATCTTCAAAGCTGACTTGAGTGCGATCGAGATGGCTGAGCATCCAGGTTTTGTCTTTGAGCGTTGTGGCGGCGTTGACGATGATCATCCACCGTTGCTCCCCGTCCGCATCAAGCCCTTGGCAATAGAAAATCAGATCGTCAATGATGCCGCCCTGCGGATTGAGCAAAACGGTATATTGTGCTTCCCCCTTTTGTAACCGACTGAGATCAGACGGCACCAAGGTTTGAATTTGACTCAAAACATCTTTACCTTTGAGCGCAAACTTGCCCATGTGAGAGATGTCAAACATCCCAGCCGCCGTGCGAACCGCCTGATGTTCTTGCCCGATGCCGCTAAACTGCACAGGCATTTCCCATCCTGAGAAGCCAGTCATGCGGGCTTTGAGTTCAACCGCAAGCGCAAAGAGCGAGGTTCGAGCTAATAGGTCTGGGGAATTGATGGGATCAGTCACAGCGCGATCGTCCTTTTTTATCCTTAAAATAGCAGGGAAAAGAACCTTCATCTGTTCCCGCTGATCCCCACTTGACAATCTTCTTTCGTTTACCCCTTGTCAACGGCACCATACAGGCAGACACTATTGATGGGAGTTGAAGTGGCAGCAACGAGGTTTCTTTGTGAAAAAAGTTTTAGCAATCATTTTAGGTGGGGGAGCCGGAACCCGCCTTTATCCATTAACGAAGCAACGTGCAAAGCCTGCGGTGCACCTCGCTGGGAAATATCGCTTAATTGATATTCCAGTTAGTAATTGCATTAATTCAGAAATCTTTAAAATCTACGTTCTC
>JBBRPT010000154.1:0-8357 GCA_038227635.1 Leptolyngbyales cyanobacterium
AACAATGGCACTTGATGCGCCCGGAATGTGCCTTCAATTTTCAAACCATCGACCACTTTCGGTCCCGTCCAGCCTTTGGGCGACTTGAGGACAATCATCGGCGATCGGGGGCGAGTTGCATTGTTGTTGTTTCGCGCATTGCTTTGATTTTGCCGGATCTCCTCGATCGCCCGATCCAACGTGCTAGCCATCAGTTCGTGCATTGTTTCAGGATCGTCGCCTTCCACAAAGTAGGGTGTCCAACCGCAGCCTCGGAGAAATTGCTCCAATTCTTCAGGCTCAATGCGAGCGAGGACGGTGGGATTGCTGATCTTATAGCCATTCAGGTGCAGAATCGGCAGAACCGCCCCATCGGTGATTGGATTGAGCAACTTGTTAGATTGCCAAGCGGTCGCCAGCGGACCCGTCTCTGCTTCACCATCGCCAATGACGCAGGCGACAATGAGATCGGGGTTATCGAAGGCTGCTCCGAAGGCATGGCTGAGCGAGTATCCTAGTTCACCGCCTTCGTGAATTGACCCTGGTGTGGTCGGTGCGACATGGCTGGAAATCCCGCCGGGAAACGAGAATTGTTTGAACAACTCTTTTAGACCCGCTTCATCCTGGGGAACGTTTGGATAAATCTCGCTCCAGGTGCCTTCGAGGTAAACATTGCCCACGATCGCCGGACCCCCGTGACCGGGACCTGCGATGTAGAACATATCCAAGTCATACTTCTTGATCACCCGATTCAAATGCACATAGATGAAGTTCTGCCCCGGTGTCGTCCCCCAATGTCCAACCACCAGCGGTTTGACGTGCGAAAGTTTCAGCGGCTCCTTTAGCAATGGGTTGTCGTAGAGGTAGATCTGTCCAACAGACAAATAGTTAGCGGCACGCCAGTAAGCATCCATTTTATGGAGCAGTTCTGGACTCAGCGTGTTGTTTTTTGTGGTCAGCGTATTAGCTATCACGATTTAAGTTCCTAATGTAGGGGAGTGACTTGAGGGGGTTCCAATTCCAGTGGCGGATTGCCGACGAGGTTACTGCTATCGTCTTTGATCATTAAGACAGAACAATTCGCATGATGAATCACATGGTTACTGACGCTGCCTGTGAAAAACTCTACGATCGCAGCGTGATCATGCCGACCTAAAATGATCAGATCGGCGTTCCACTGTTGAGCAATGCTGCAAATGGTTGCCCCTGGATCACCAAACTGGTGTTGATGCTCTGCTGGCACATTCAGAGCCGTTGCCTGCTGACAATATTCTTGTAGCCAAGACTCTGCCTCATGATTCTCGGACTGAATCGTTTCGGTGTTGAGGAATCGAGAAAATGCGGTGTCGTTCGGATAGAGTCCATACATACTCTCTGATTCGATCCCTTGACTAAATCCAACAGTATCTGCAATACAGTGGAGAATCATTAAATGAGCTTGCTCTTGCTGTGCCATGTGGAGCGCTCGATCGAACACAGTGGATGTTAACGGAGAATGATTAATGGCGACCAGAATTCGTTTAAAGTTCATTACGATTGAGCCTCTGTGTCATGCTTATTTGAGTCGGGCAGCAAGCATTGAGATCGCAACGACCACGATGCCGAAAAGAACAATCGCTCCAACATAATCAACCAATTGCATCCTGTGATTGACCATCGAGTCATTAGAAGGCTTCTGGTTAGGCTGTTCCTGAGTCTCGACTGCTATCACCTGATCCAGTGTTTGCTTCACTTTGAACCTACATTTTTGGTTTTTGACAGCGACGGCTGTGTCTGCCTTAACGAACAGCTCTTTCTATATTTTTGCTAGTTTGAGCAATATTCCGTCTACTTTGGATTCATCATTTAATCCAGTTCTGATTCAACCATTCATGAGATGCCTTCCTAGTGATGCTCTAAACGACTGACCAGCCAAAATGGAATTCCGATCCCCACAAATTGAGCCACGATCATGCTGATATTAGCTTGTACGACAAAGATATCGATCGGCTCAATTAATTGCCCTGTGCGATAGATAGTGGCTCCTTGCGGAACTGAAAGCGTTTTGAGAAGCAATGCTCCCATAATGGTTTCAATACCCACTAACGTCAGTAGCATTGCGACCAAGTTGATTAAAACTCCCAGTTGTAAAATTTGAACAATTTCTTTGCGGTTAGGGTGCAAAGCAGGCTCTGGAGCTTCCAATCGTTTCCCAAGACGAACGTACCGAAAGAACCAGTAAATACTTAACCCTAAAGCTGCAATGCCACCAAGCACAGACAGCAGGCTAACTCCAGACTTGAGACCAAGATTAAGGGTTGGATCAAGAATTGCAAAGCCTAAAGTCAGTCCAGCAACGATCGTTAAACCAAGCTGTATCCAAAACCCAGTCCATCCCAATAGTGGTAGAAGACTTGCAGCTTGCTGTCTGTCTGAAGGATGAGATTTTGATTCTAGGGGACTGAACATAATATTTCACTCTCTAAGTTTTTGCTTTCAGGGGATATAACGATCGCTTGAGAAGGGGTTGTTTGCGGAGTGTTTTAGCCTCATCTAAATTCCTGTCTCCTGCCTCGTTCACACAGCAACGGATATTAAGTTCCCCTGATTAAGGATTTTTGTAGCTTGTCCTCTGGCGATCGCTCAAAGTAGCGCAAGGGGTCGTCTGATTAACTCTTTCTGGCAATACGATCGCGGCGATGTTAGACAGAGAAATTATAGGTAGTGTTGCTCATCTAACACCCTAAAGGTCGATTGTTTGATTTGTTGAGTGAGTTGAGTGAATTGGTTGATTACGAGATAAATTGTGATGTACACCTGGCTGCGAGTTTTGCGCTCTGGGTGAATTTGTCTCTACTATTAGCCCGAATTTTGATTCAGAGCAGGTCATTGGGAACGAGTTGAGACTGGTACAAAACCTGAGATGAGATGTTTTAAGCTTCAAGATTATTCTCAAAGGAATACTTCGACTTCACATCATTTTCATGATTGTGCGACTGCCTAGAAAGATGAGAGATTAGCGATTTTTAGTAGCCAGATCTTTCTCATACAGAAGAGAGATGAATCTGGGCTTACTCTGGTTTATCCTGAAAACGAAACAATTGATACCCAAGCCAGTAAAAACAATTCTCCTTCGGAGATCGCTCGATACTTGCTCAAGGCAGAGCTTCCTGTTTCCTTTCTACTGCCAACTGTCTAACTGTTCAAAGGTATATTATGGCAACTCCCATTTACCAAACTGTAATTCTGGGTGGTGGTTTTACAGGTCTGTTCACGGCTCTGCATCTTAGCCATCAGCATTATCCACGCTCCATCATTTTGATTAATCAAAACGATCGCTTCTGTTTCAAACCACTGCTCTATGAATACTTCAGTGGTGAAATGGATGCAGGACAGGTCGTGCCCAGGTACGAAGAGCTGCTGCAACATAGTGGAGTAATCTTTGTACAGGGAAGTGTGGAGTCGATCAATTTGCAGCAGCGGCAGATCCAACTGGTAGGTGGAGATTGCTATGAGTACAGCAATCTGGTTCTCGGCTTAGGAAGTGTGACCGGGTATTTTGGTGTGGAAGGAGCGAAGGAGAATGCTCTGCCTTTTCGGAGCCAAGACGATGCGATCGCCATTGATCGCCATCTGCGCGATCGGCTGCAACGAGCGATTCAGATGCAAGATTCAGATCTGCGTCGTCGTTTGTTAACAACGATCGTGGTGGGAGGAGGTCCGTCTGGGGTTGAGATGGCGGCAACTTTAGCAGATTTTCTGCCGCAATGGTATGCCGAATTGGGAGGAAAGGTAGAAGAAGTCCGAGTGCTGCTGGTGAACCACGGAGAACTGCTCGAAGGGGATGTTAATAGCCAACTGCGGACGACGGCAGAGCAGGCATTGCAGGAACGAGCTGTACCTGTAGAGGTGATCATTGGAGCCAAAGTAACGGCTATTCATCTCGATCGCTTGGAGTATCAGCGCAATGACCAAACAGAAACTCTAGAGGCTGGAACGATCATTTGGACAACGGGAACAACTACCCATCCACTCATCAAGTCGTTGCCCATTCCAGAAGAACATCGAGACAAACATGGGCGGTTGAGTGTCACCCCAACACTACAATTGCCTGATTTTCCAGAGGTTTTTGCAGGTGGGGACTGCGCGATGGATTTGCAGCCAGAATCAGGAAGTGGCGATGGATATGAGCCAGCGGAAAGCCAGTCAGATCAATCGACCAGTGCTGAAAACCATCATCCCAATCCAAAGCCCTTACCGCCAACGGCACAGGTTGCCTATCAGCAGGGAGCGGCGATCGCCTATAATCTACAAGCTTTAGCGTTGGGATATGCTTTGAAGCCTGCCAGAGTCAATTTGCGCGGGACGTTACTCAAACTGGGGTTGAACAACAGTGCTGCCAATATTTTCGACACGATTGAAGTCACAGGGGAAGTCGGACATCTCATCCGCCAAGGAACGTATTTAGAGCTATTGCCCACACCAATTCATAACTTCAAAGCCACAACGGAATGGCTGAAGGATGAAGTGGTCGAACGCTATCAGCCCAATAGCGTGAAGCAAGTTGTCAAAACGGCGGGGATAGTCGGAGGTGTGCTGATGGGAGCCGCAATCGCCCGACGCATTGCCCGATCGCTATCGGACGATCGCTAAAATACAGTTATGTTTCAAGCACTAAACAAGACATTTTTGTAGCGATGCGATTGATCTTGGTTGAAGATGAACCTGATTTGGGGGTTGCTGTGAAGCAAGTCCTGTCTCATCAAGCCTATATTGTGGATTGGTTTTTGGATGGCAATCAAGCATGGAGTTATCTAGAAGATCACAGCACACAATACACCCTTGCTATTTTCGATTGGATGTTGCCAGGACTTTCAGGGGTCGAATTGTGTAAGCGCTTGCGGAGCCAAAAAAGCTCTCTTCCCGTGTTGATGCTGACGGCAAAAGACCGCATGGAGGAAAAAATTATTGGACTAGATAGCGGAGCCGACGATTATCTAATTAAGCCCTTCGTCATGCCTGAGCTGTTAGCAAGATTGCGGGCATTACAACGCAGAGCGCCTCATTTTCAGCCGCGTCAAATGCAGATTGGTACGCTCTCGTTAAATTATGCAACTCATACAGTGACTCGCGCTCTATCTAATGGAGAGACGCAGAGCGCTGCTCTCACTGCCAAAGAATTTCAACTGCTGGAGTATTTGATGCGACATCCTGATCAAATTCTTACCCGCGATCAGATTTTAGATCAGCTCTGGGAGATTGGCGAGGAACCGATTAGTAACGTGGTAGCGACTCAGGTGCGGCTACTGCGACGTAAGCTGGGAGATGGGAACGACCACCCGTTAATTGAAAATATTTACGGGGTCGGCTACCGTTTCAATGCCAGTGAGTAACTAATGTATCAGAACCACCTGTTTCACCAAACTCGTTTGCAACTCGCTGGTTGGTATGCGGGGATGATGGGCTGCATTCTTGGGGTATGTGGGTTTGGGGTCTACCAGGTAGTTGCCCATGCGTATCGAGAAACGATCGATCAGAGCTTAGAGTCCGTTGCGAATGCCCTTCATGACAGCATTGAGCCAACGTTGCAACAATCGGGAGAACTGCGGCACCTGGCACAACAACTTTCGCTGGAACTCTGTCAGACCCAAACAACCTGTTTCACGCAGCTTACCTTACCCAGACAGCCTATTGCGATTGCGGCTGCACCGGTCATTTACTATCTACGGTTATCGCGATCGCCCACTATGCCGATCGCCATCGCCGGATTACCCCTGAATCAATTACCGCTCACCGCTGCTTCTCCTCGTTGGCATACGTTAGTCACACGGTCAGGGAAACAATTTCGTCAAATTTCTTTGCCGCTCCAGTCGCAAAACCAGCCTTGGGGATATCTGCAAGTGGGGCGATCGTTGGCAGATTTGGATCAACATCTGGCGGCTTTACGCTGGACTCTATGGCTAGGGTGTCCCGTTGCCCTCCTATTGATTGGTTTATCAAGTTGGTGGCTGGCTGGATTGGCAATGCAACCCATCTACCGCTCTTATGAACAAATGCGCCAATTTACCGCCGATGCTGCCCATGAGCTACGCACTCCATTAGCGGCAATGCAAGCCACGATCGAGTCTGCACTCCTACAAACCCAATATGCTCAAGAAGCTTCATTAAAAGAAAACTCACTGCTGACCACTCTCAAACGTCAGAACCTCCGATTGTCTCAACTGGTGCGAGATTTAATGCTACTGACCCGATTAGAACGACAAGACGTGCCTCAAGCAACAGTCTGTTGCTTAAACGATCTGATCCATGATTTGGTTGAGGAATTAGCATCATTGGCGATTGCTGCTCAGGTAAAACTCGTTGCTCACATTCAAGCATCAGATCCGGTGACAGTTGTGGGCAATGAAGAACAACTGTATCGGCTGGTGAGTAATCTGATTGATAATGCCATTCAAGCCACACCTACCCATGGCAAAGTCACTGTGTCACTGAACAGAAGTGAAAGCTATGCCATCCTTCAAGTGCAAGATACGGGAATAGGCATTGATATGAAAGACCAAAGTCGTATTTTCGATCGCTTCTATCGAGTCCAGGTCGATCGATCGCGACAAACGGGAGGGTCTGGTTTGGGGCTGGCGATTGCCCAGGCGATCGTGCAAAGGCATCAGGGTAGCATTCACGTTCATAGCCAGCTTGGGAGAGGCAGTACTTTTACAGTGCGGCTTCCTCTAACTCATGAGGTGTCTGCCTAAAGAGATAGATATTTTTCATGCTGACTTCACTATTCTGTTGAATGAATGATAAATAGCTGTCTTTTGGAAGGAATCCGAATCCCACTCAACAAAATCTTTATAAATCAATGTTTCATTTATCGTTTAATCAGCAGGGGCTTCCTTATCCTGATCCAATTCATCCCATCATCGTTCACTTTGTAATTGCGATGGTATTTTTCTCGTTTATTTGTGATGTATTGGGTTACTTTACTCACCGACCTCGTTTGTTTGAAGTTAGTTTTTGGAACTTAATTGTTGCTGCAATTTCGATTTTTCTCGCAGTCATATTTGGTCAATTTGAAGCAGGTTTAGCACAGCCTCAAGCAGCCGCTCAATCAACACTCAGTTTGCATACCATTATAGGTTGGTCTTTGGCTGCTTTTTTAGCTACAATCACTGCTTGGCGTTTTGTCATGCGTCATCAAAATCCCTTGAAAGTTTCTCCGATTTATTTAGGAGTTACCACTCTTTTAACTTGTTTAGTATTTTTTCAAATGATGTTAGGAAGTCAGCTCGTTTGGGTCTACGGTCTGCATGTAAAATCCGTGGTAGAAGCAACTAAACAAGGGCTTTTGAAATAATGATCTTACTGATGGATTTACCCGGATTAAAGCTAGGAGCAAATGGACTGCCTTACCCGATTCCTATTCATCCTCAGCTTGTTCACCTGACCTTAGGGCTGGTCATCATCGCCATCCTGTTTGACATTGCTGGAACGCTGTTTCCGCTGGGGAAACCCATTTTTAAGTTTTTAGCACTTCCCGCCATTCGTGCAGGTTTTTATGAGGTTGGTTGGTACAACCTGGTAGGGGCGACAGTTATCACTTTTTTTACCGTTGCGGCTGGCTTTTTTGAGATGATGTTAGCGACTCCACCAACCAATCAAGTCAGCAATTGGGGTTTAGATGTCAAGTCAACGCTGTTGCTGCATGGATTGGGAGGCATTTTATTGCTGGCGGTGATCGCTGGAATGTCGGCATGGCGGGGATTACAACGCTACCGCTGGCGTAAAGATCGTTCTAGAGAGGTGCAATGGAGTTATTTACTGGTGGGCGTTGTTCTACTAGGAGCGCTCTATCTGCATGGCACGCTGGGGGCACAATTGGGCGATGAATTTGGTATTCACAATACGACAGTTCAGGAGTTGAGACAGGGGAGAAGTTAAGATAGCGTCCTGACCGAATAATAATACGAACCGTTTAAAGAGCTGACGTTAGCATTATCAAGGTCACATTGAAATGCCCAATTTTAGTGCGCTCATCGCCGATAGTCCTTTACCTGCTTCAACTTGCAGTCCCCTTCCAACATTCAAAACGATCCCACTGTTGATTATGGTGGACAATTGATCATCTACGTTGGACTTTTTCTACTTTTTGTAAGTATCACAGCGATCGTTGGTTTCTTTAGTCGCCGGGTTGAACATGCTCTCATTACTGCATTAGCTCTAAGTTTGTGCTTAGTAGCGTTGGTTGCTTTCGGCAGATGATGCTAGTGCAGGCTGGCGGAAATAACCGAGCAGCTTAATCCAGTTCAGGAAACCCCTTAAATTTCCAGTTGAAGGGCTTGGCAAGGGTGCGATTGAAGTAGGCAATAAAATCGAGGATCTGTTGTTGTAAGTCTTGGGTA
>JBBRPT010000155.1:0-8231 GCA_038227635.1 Leptolyngbyales cyanobacterium
AATAAATTGCCTCATATCTCGCCCTATTGAGATATAAAGAAACGTATGCGTTCGCCCTGGGGCTTAAGCCCCTTGTTCAGGCGGCGAGTCTTTTACGTGCAGCAATGTCCTAATCCAGTTGGCTACAGGTATTGGGTGAATCCATTCCCGATCACATTCGTGTGTCAATTTGTTCTGACGAATCATTTCTGTTAATATTCGCTACCATCTGGCATTCTGGCACATCCCATCTTAGCTCCTTCTAGCGATGCTCATGCCATTTTTGCTTTGACAAAATTAGCTTTTTGAAGTTTGGCTTGATTGAGGTTTGCGCCTCTGAGATCGGCTCCTTCTAAAATGGCTTCTTGCAAGTTTGCACCCGACAGATCAGCGTTTCTCAAATCTGCCCCAAATAGATTAGCTTTGGTTAAATTTGCGCCCTGCAAGTTGGCATCTTTGAATTGAACCAAGGCTAAGTTGGCACGATCGCCGTTAATCTTTGTCAACGTCGCAGAGTTAAGTTTAGAGCCTTGCAGCGCTGCCCCACTGAGATTAGCGCCCGTCAGATTAACGCCATCTAAGACATAGCTATAGAGACTCGCCTCTGACAAATCACAGTTTATACATTCGCCAGAATTGAGTAATTTTTGCACCTGAGTTGGATTAGCAGCCATCACAGCCGCCCCTAGCGTTAAGCTCAAAGAGAACGCGATCGCAAGAGAACGTTTCATAATAATCGGTTGCACATGAATTGAGTTAAGCATATCGGAGGAGACCCTGTGGATAACTATTACAAGCCAGAACACCTGCCTCATTTTGGTCAAATTGCCGAGGGCAACCCTGAATTGGCAGAGAAGTTTTTTGCTTATTATGGAGCCGTATTTTCAGAAGGAGCGCTGTCAAAACGAGAAAAAGCGTTGATTGCGCTGGCGGTTGCTCACACCGTTCAGTGTCCCTATTGCATTGATGCTTATACTAAAGAATCGTTACAGCAAGGCTCAGACCTAGAGCAAATGACCGAAGCCGTACACGTTGCGACGGCTATTCGGGGCGGCTCGTCTCTGATTCACGGGTTGCAGATGTTAGATCACGTCAACAAACTGACAATGTGATGCAGATATGAGTCGAATCAATTGATAAGGCACAAAATGGAACTTTCTGACTCGATCGCCCCCTCTGATTCCAGTCGTCAAACGGCACCTAGACCTACATCTCTTCTTAAACGACACTCGCCCTTATCGTCTTCTAGCTATCAACACGAGGTTTTAGCGGCGGTCGATCTCGCGCAGACATCCCATAAAGGAGACTTTGCTCAAACGCTTGCAGCAAATCGTTGGCAGCCACTCACGCCCGCGAAATTAGAGATCTTTCAAATCAACATTGGTAAACTCTGCAACATGAGTTGTCGTCACTGCCACGTTGATGCCGGACCCGATCGCACCCAAGAAAACATGGATCGCGAGACACTCGATCTGTGTTTACGCGCTCTCGATCTCACCGACGCTCACACGGTCGATATCACGGGGGGCGCACCAGAGTTAAATCCGCATTTTCGCTATTTGGTCGATCAATGCGTGGCGCGAGGAAAACACGTCATCGATCGCTGCAATCTCACCGTGCTGCTGCTGCCCCGCATGGAAGACTTGCCGCAGTGGTTCGCCGATCGGGGTGTTGAAATTGTCTGCTCTCTCCCTCACTATCGCCAACGCAACACCGATGCTCAACGTGGCGACGGGACATTTGAGAAGTCGATCGAGGCACTGCATCGACTCAACGCCGCAGGCTATGGACAGGGAAATCCTCATCGTCAGTTAACCTTAATGAGCAATCCAGTCGGGGCATTTTTGGCAAGTGGTCAAGCGAAATTAGAAGACGAATGGAAAACTGGGCTGCAAAAAAATTATGGGATCGGCTTCGATCGCTTAATCACTCTCAACAATATGCCGATTTCTCGCTATCTCGAATGGCTAGAGCAGTCAGGCAATTTGCAGCCATATATGGAACTGCTGGTGAACTCATTCAATTCAGCGACGGTGGCGGGTTTGATGTGTCGCAACACGATCTCAATCTCTTGGGATGGGCGATTGTATGATTGCGACTTTAATCAAATGCTGGAGTTGGAGTGTCAAGATCAGGGTGAACGAATGCACCTACGAGATTTTGACCCGATTCGATTGGCGGCGCGGCAGATTGTTACCGATCGTCACTGTTTTGGCTGCACGGCAGGGGCAGGAAGCTCTTGCGGAGGCGCATTGGATTAGCGGTTATCGTCATAGATTTGTGTAGAACGATCGCCCTGATTTCCTGAGTCGTGTGCAGGTCGTGACCTGATACCTTTTAATGGGTTGTGCTTCCTAGCTGGTGTAGAAGGTCAGCGATCGACAAAATCGGGATGAGGTCGGTTTGAAAGTCTTTTGGGTTGCGAGTGACGATGGCATCTAAGTTTTGGTCGACTGCACAAGCGATTTGAACGGCATCTTCAAAGTCAGGGAGTCCAGAATTAAATGCTGCCTTAAGGATGGATTAGGTAATGGGGCAAACTGCGAGAAGAGCAAGCGTTGTTTCAAGGATTCGTCTTGCAATGTCCAGACTTTGAGTTTGCCGCCTGCAAATATAGAAGAGGTCTGTAGCACTTGAGCCTGAGAAAAAACCTTCAATGCTGTTTTCTGCGATCGCATCAAAGAGTCGGCTACTTTCTGAATAAAACGGGTGACGTTCAAGGAAGAAATCAAGGATGATGTTGGTGTCCAGCAGGATTCTCATGTCAAGTATTTCTCAACTAAACGCTGTTCGCGCATAGCGTCAATTTCTGCATCGGTGGGTGCGGGTTTGCCAGGTTGTTTAAGGCAGCCTCGGAGTTGTTCAACCAGGGCGCGTTTGGTTTTTTGAGTGTGGTCTTGGGGTTGAGCGAGATCGTGTTGCAGCGATCGGGTGATGGTGTTGATCAGAGACAATCGCTCGGCAACAGAGAGTTGGTGAACCTGTTGTTCTAGTTCTTGAAGGGTCATGGCAAAGCCTTCTGTGATCTGCTTCTAAAGTAGCACTGCGATCGTAGCCACAAAGATGACTGCGGCGCAAGCTTCAAAGGAGCGCGTTCATTTCCGCAACCATGCGATGAGAGGAACGATCGCAATTCCAACGTAGAACCAGAGAAACTAAGGGGTCTTGCGGCGGAGCATTCGGATCGCGTCGTCGCATCCTGCAACACTGCTTAGGGCAGATTCAACCGTTTCTTGGCTTCTGCTAAAGAGACAGTGGGTTCATCTTTTTCGGTCAGCTTTGCCTGCCTCAAGTCTTGTAAATCTTCCAAGTCTGCAAGAACTTCTTGCAGCAGCAGAAACTCTTCGTAGGGCAACACCACAAACTCTGGTTTACCGTTTTTCTTTAGAAATTCGGGATTAAGCTGAATCATGATAGTTTCTCCTCTAGGAATAGGCTTTACTGCGATGTCTGGTGCGGTAAATGACAAGTTCTGCTTCTTCTATTTCAAATAGAATCCGATAGTCGCCGACTCTCGTACGATATTCTGGGGTGAAGTCTGTTAGATGTTTCACGTCGCCTTGTAGGTCGTCTTGCAGGAGTTCTACTTTTTCAAGGATTCGCCTTTGGATGTTGGAGGGTAGTCTTGCTAGGTCTTTGATTGCTCTTGGTTCTAAGGTAGCTTCGTATTTCAAGGTAGAGAACTATCCATTTCGCGTTTCATCAACGAGGGATATTGAGGGTTATTTTAGTCTACTCGGCGTGAAGCGATGGGATTGGAGACAGCGATCGTCTTTGAAAGACGATCGCGTTCATTTCCGCAACCATGCGATGAGAAGGACGCGCTGCTTTGCAGATACCGTAAGGGTGACAATTTTTGATCATCAAGGTTCCGTTTTGCCTGACAATTCAAGGATTGCTAATTATTCGATGAAAGCCGGAGCATCTTGAGTTCCTCTACGAGCAATTCCGAATCTGTGGAACAAGCGGCATTTTCAATTCTTGAAACGCTACTTTCTACACCGTTTGAACACTGTTATTCTGTGGGTCGGGAGTTTCCGGGTCTGACGACTCGCCATAGTATTTATGCGGTTCGCCATCGAGTGGAAGGGTTGCTTTATATCGGAAAGTCCCAAAATCCTCGGCAGCGCTTTACGGGTGGGCATAAAGCTTTAGTGTGGTGCTGGTTGGAAAGATACGAGCCAGACGATGTCAGGATTGTGGCGTACCCGTTAAACTACCTCCAGTGGGCACAGTTATCATTGAGTTTGGAAGGGGTGATCATTCAGGCAACCGAGCCACCTTTTAATATAAAAATTCCAATGAGGGATTCATGATGCAAGCGACAGAGCAAGTTCATCATTTGGATGCGGAGACTGCCCGTGCTTTTTTGGAGAAGTTGCCGCGCCATGTTCGAGAGGCGTTTTATGCGCGGGCGGCGGAGATCGAGTACCCGGTTGAGGCGGTGCTAGAGTCTGCGATCGCGGCTTCTCTTGATCCAGAGGCGCTCAGTTTCGTCGATTGTAAACCTGAAGAATTGGATTGAATCCGACGATCGTGTTCATTTCCGCAACCATGCGATGAGAAGGACGCGCTGCTTTGCAGATACCACAAGGGTCGCGGATTCGATTCATTGAGATAAGATGAATCACAGCTTTATGTAAATCGGAGTTGAGGGGTTGTATGCTGAGTGTCCCCATTTCAGATCAGTTGTTACCGTTCATTGAGGAGCAGGCAGCGACGGCGGGCTTTGCGACGATTAGTGACTACATTCAGAATTTGATTTTGCGGGAACAGAAGCGGGTAGAATCGTCGAAGACTGGGGGATTGAGCGATCGCGCCATGGTTCAATCGACTGATCCGATTGAATTGATGCAATTGCCGATGGAGGAACGTCGGAAAGCGTTGGAAAGCCAAGCCGCAGCGATGGTTCAGCATTACGAGCAAGATGAGGATTGGCGATCGTTTGCGGCAGGAGATATCGTTGAGTATTAGAGAACTGCCTCAGCGAGGTGAAGCTTGGTTGGTGAATCTAGATCCAACAGTTGGGACTGAGATTCGCAAGATTCGTCCGGCGGTGGTGGTGAGTTCAAATATGATTGGACGATTGCCGATCAAGTTGGTGGCTCCGGTGACAGATTGGAAAGAAGTGTTTGTCAGAAATGCTTGGCATATTCGGTTGGAACCGGATGCGATAAATGGGTTGGCGAAACGGTCTGCGGTAGATGTTTTGCAGCTTCGAGGGCTGGATGAACAGCGATTTATCCGCAGGTTGGGGACGATCGACGATGAGGCAATGATTCGCATTGCGGCGGCGATCGCGCTTGTGGTGGAGTACCAACCTGATCTACCGAGAGCGTAGCCATGCGATGAGAAGGACGATCGAGAGTCCAACGCCGAACCAGAGATGTTTGGCTGATCGCTACTTTTGGGGGCGCAGTTGTCTCTGCATCCATCGAATCGGAGAAAACAGCCCACGAATTAAGAAAACAATCAAACTGAGTGCATCTATGAACCAAGTGAATCTTTGCTCGTTCTCAAGCTGCTGTTCAATCCAATCATCACCTAGATTTTGAAGCAGTCGTTTCTGAAACTCAGGGAATGGAAGTGCTTCAAGTGGAAGTTTCAACTCTTGCCAGATGCGATATGTCTGATGTCGATAGCTACGGGAGCGCTTAAACTGCCCTCGCTGTTGATAGATATTACTCAGATTCCAAAGGGAATTTGCTTCGCCGTTGCGATCGCCGATGTTGCGCATCATGCCTAAGGACTGTTGATAAAACTCGATCGCCTGTGGGTACTGTCCTAACGAACGGTAGGCAGTGCCCAAATTGCCGAGGACTTTCGCTTCGCCATTGTAATCGCCGATGTTGCGCATCGTCTCTAAAGACTCTTGATAAAACTCGATCGCCCGTGGGTACTGTCCCAAGGATCGATACAAGCCTCCCAACCGTGTCCATGCCCAGCCTAAGTTGCGTTGCTCGTCTGGATCGGCAGGATGCTCAATCGTCCATGCGTCGGTGAGTTGCTGATAGATGGGCAGCAAAGTGCGATAGTACCCGCGTCGATCCAAAAAGTTGACGCAGGTATCCATGATTTGATTTGCAAGTGCATATTCTTTCAGCTCACAACAATGATGAAAGAGTTCGAGTTCTTCGGCACAGTCCGCGATCGACTCCGCCGACGGTTTAATCTTTAATGTGAAATACCCGATCGCTCTTTCATGGGATTCTCGATATCGCTCACTTGCTTGCAACTCCTGCTCAACCAAGTTCTGCATCAACGGGTGCAGCGTCCATCGCTCCGATTCCCCCCGCAAAAATGCCTGCCCACTCAGCGATCTCAAATCCTCGATCGTTGCGTCCGACACCATCGCCTGAGCCGCTTCTAGCCCAAACGCATCTCGATACACCACGACACCGAGCAACAGCGATCGCAACCGCTCCGGCAACTCCGCAAACAGCTTGGCAAAGATGCTGCCGACTTGTGCTTCTGAGTCACCCTGATAATGCTGAAACAACTGCCGAAAGAATTCTAAATCCGTCTCACGGAGACACCCTTGCGCCTCTTGCCGCAGCCAACTCGCCGCCAAATCCAACGACATCGGGTGTCCAGTTGCCTGTTGGGTCAGTTGCTCCAGTCCTCGCGCTACATCCGTTGTAATAGACTGGCTCGTTAAAAACCTAGCCCCTTCTGCCTCCGTTAATCCCGTCAGTGCAACCTGATCGATCGCACCTAACCCAAAGCTCAATCGCGTCGTCACCACCATCACACTCGATCGCCCTAGCTCTCGCTGCTGCCAACTCTGCAAAAACTTCTCAAATGATCCTCGATCGTTGGCGTTCTGCACTGCTTCAAGCTGATCTAACACCAATAGACATCGCTTCTCCGTTAAGCGATACGTCAGTTCAACGCTCAAAGCCTCATCACTCGGATTTAAAACGTCATTTGGGAAGCCAATCTCCTGCAACACCCACCGCGCAAACTCATTAAACGTCGGCACTTTGAAGTGGACCCCCAAGACTAGACAGTTTTCAGGGGGTGAATAAGCTAGGGATTGAGACTCTTAGATCCATTCGCCTTCGTGTTCAAGGTTTCGATTGCTTTGTCATTTCATTTGTTTCTTTAGATTATCACAATATACTTGATTTGGTGTTTGATAATCTAATCCTTGATGTGGACGGACTTGATTGTACCAACGAAACCACTGTTTGACTTCTTGCCTTAAGTGTTGACCATCCTCGAACGCTTTGAGATAAATCAACTCATACTTTAGACTCCTCCACAATCGTTCGATAAAGATGTTGTCGTGGCAGCGCCCTCGACCATCCATACTAATCTGAACTCCAGAGGCTTTCAGACAGTCTGTAAAGGCGTTCGCTGTAAACTGTGCCCCTTGATCCGTGTTAAAGATCACAGGTGGGGTGTAGTTGGATAAGGCTTCTTCCAACGCCTCCACGCAAAAGTGGACTTCTAGAGTGTTGGAGATCTGCCAGGACAAGACGTGACGACTATACCAATCCATCACTGCCACTAAATAGAAGTGTCCTCGACAGACTGGGAGATAGGTGATGTCGGTACACCAGACTTGGTTGGCTTGGGTAATCGCAAGTCCTCTCAGTAAGTAGGGATACACTCGATGCTCCGGGTGAGGTTTGCTCGTATTGGGTTTGGGGTAGATGGCAACTAATCCCATCTCTCGCATCAACCGTTGGACGCGCTTGCGGTTCACCCCATACCCCTGAGTTTTGAGAAAGACGCTCATCTTCCGGCTCCCGTAAAAGGGGGTTTCCAGATATTGCTGGTCGATTAACCGCATCACCATCAAGTCTTCCTCTGATGGAGCGAGCGCCTGGTAATAGTAGCTAGAGCGGGGAATCCGCAGCAATTCACATTGCCGTTGAATGCTCAACTGTTCATGGTCAGGCTCTACCAAGGCTTTTCGGTCGGCAGCCCTAATCGTGCCGACCTGTTGACTAAAAAATCTCGCTCGACCTTCAACTGCCCAATCTGTCGATACAACTCATCCAGGTGGGCTTGCCCTTCTGGCTCTACTTTGCTGGCGTTGGAACCTCGCTCAAACACCTCACTCATGCCCTCTAAAAGATGCCGTTTCCAACCGTGAATCATCGTCGGATGCACGCTATATTGACTCGCAATTTCAGCAATGGTTTTCTCTCCTTTCACCGCTTCAATCGCGACTTTTGCTTTGAATTGTGAACTGTACTGTTTGCGTTTGTTTTTGCTCATAACCATTCCTATCATGGGTGGGA
>JBBRPT010000156.1:0-8180 GCA_038227635.1 Leptolyngbyales cyanobacterium
GAACCAAAAGGCTTTGTGATGTTGTGCTCACTCGCCACAGGGGTCTCAGCCTTCTATGACATTTCTGTCCGTCGGCTCGCAGCTTTGCCTCCAGCTTCCTTCAGACCCTTCCTCGCGGAAACGCCCTTGCCTTAAGCTAGTCGTTATCGTCACTCGGCTCCTATAACTTTCGAGCATTTGGACGTTGGTTCTCCGACAGGGGACTTTCACCCCATGAGTTCACGCCCATGCTGGGCGTACACAACCCTAATGCAGCGGACGTATAGAGTTTTCGCGCTTCGTTTCTAACTTTCTCGTCGCCGCTGATTGGGAACGTTATGCTGCCTCGCTCATTGGTTAGGGTAGTATTTGAAGCGTACTTGCATCTATAGGTTGGAATGAATTCAGCATCTAATGCAAAACTAGATCATCTCTACAAAGAATATGCACGACTAAGTGACAAAGCTGAAGAGCTTATCAAAAGCGTCTTTGATGATTTCAAGCTATTCGGAACAATCGCCATATTCTTACCTGCTTTGAAACCCATTCTCGATTTCATTATCCCTATAAACCTTAAGGTTGATTCTGGCTTTGTCGTATTCATGGCTTTTATAAGCCTACGAGCTGTTCTATACCTGATTGGATTCTTAGTTTCATCAAAATTAGGTTATTTGTTGTATCTCATTCATAATCTTCAAGCTTATGAAATAAAAATAAAGGAAGAGCTGAGTGAACCACCGGACTCAGAAATTTTTAACTTCAATCTGGGAAAAGAAGGAGCAAGATTTGCCATCACTTATCGTTTACCGTTCAGAGCAATTTTTATGCTAATGAGCTTGATTGCTGATCTTGTACCACTTATCATTTTATATTTTTACGTTTCTTCGTATGCATTGATTTACTTATTTTTATCGCTGGTTGGAACGACTATTTATTTGCAAATCACCAAAAAAATATATCGACAATATTCCAGGAATAAATTTATTTGATCCTAATAGCTCTTCATGGAGTCTAAATCGTGATCGCAGCATAACAATGCTGTTGTATCGGACTGTATAGATCTGTTGGTATGGGTAAAAAAGGTATTTGTAGCCGCTGAACAGCGCTGTTATCCTAACTTTGTTCCTCAGCGATCGCACCTCTCATTCCCACTCCACAGCGATCGCCTCTAGTTTCATCTACTACCTAGACTTGCCCGATCGTAAACCAAGCCCGCAACACTTCTGCTACCGTCCACGCTTGAGCAGAACAGCCGCGTGGAGCCATCGGCGCATCACCATCAAAAATTTCGCTCAAACTACCAACCCCATGATTGATCAGATGGTTCGCCATCGGCTCTAAAAATTCTCGTGCTTTAGCTGGATTGTTATACACCCGCAGATGAGCGATCGCAAAGGCTCCAATCAGCCAACCCCAAGCCGTGCCTTGATGATAGGCACCGTCTCGCTGAAGTTGAGAACCATCATAGCGTCCCTGATAGCTGGGATGCGAGGGAGACAGCGATCGTAGCCCATAGGAGGTGAGGAGCGATCGAGAACACGCATCAACGACGCTTTTTTGTTGAGCTGGCGTCAACGGACTTTCGGGCAGAGACACCGCAAAAAGCTGATTGGGACGCAGCGCTGCATCATTGCCATCAGGGCTGTCTAGCACATCGTAACAATAGCCCCCAGACTCGTTCCAAAATCGAGAAAACCTTGCCAGCACTCGGTCTGCCATCGCATCATATTCTCGATGGGGGCTGCCGATTTGACGGGCGAATTTCCCCATAATTCGCAGAGCGTTGTACCACAGAGCATTGATTTCAACAGGTTTACCGATACGCGGAGTCACCACCCAATCGCCCACTTTGGCATCCATCCAGGTGAGTTGCGTTCCGGCTTCTCCTGCGTAAAGCAACCCATCTGCTGAATCGAGATGAATGTCATATCGAGTACCGCGACAGTGCCAATCGATAATGTCTGCCAAACTAGGAAAAATATCGTGCAGCAAGTCCTGATCGTCTGTTGCGTTGTAGTAAGACTGAATCGCCAAGAAATACCACAATGTTGCATCGACTGTGTTGTATTCCGGGGTTTCTCCCACATCAGGAAAGCGGTTGGGCAACATCCCCTGATCAATATGCAGCGCAAAGGTTTGAATAATCGATCGAGCAATCTCTGGGCGACCTGTTGTCAACGTTAACCCCGGTAGACTAATCATCGTATCTCGCCCCCAGTCGCCAAACCAGGGATACCCTGCCACGATCGTTTTCCCATTCGGGTTGCTGGGCTGTGATCGGGTCACGATGAATTGATCGGCAGCTAAAACTAACTGCCTAATCCAGACTGGGGCTGTCTCAGTTTGGTTGCCCTGATCGATTTTCCAGCGATCGAGGAGTCTGTGTTCGTGAGCGTGCTGAGCGCGCAGAGCCGTCTCGCCATCCAGGTTAGGCGTTGCATCAGTGCTGGCGATAAACGTGACCGATTCTCCGGGGTGCAGCGTCGCTTCAAAGGTAGCAGCGTGGAGATGGTCTTCTCGATCGGTTAACCCGCGCTCGCGTTCAACAGCTAACTCATAGCCATAATACCAATCGTGCATAGGAGTTGCCTTTGCACCTCGACACAAGAGATAAAACGGCGTAGCTTCTGGATAAGCTGAAATGCAAACACCTTTTCCGATCGAGTCTACGCTCATCTGCCAACCATTGCCCTGGGTGTCGCTATGATAGTCGCGATAGTTGACCATCGCGTTGAGCGTCATCGTCATGGGTTGCGTCGATCGCTGCAAATGATATTGCACATAGGTAGTGTTGGCTCCTTGCTGCATCCAAATGCGCTTTTCGAGCAAGGCATCGCCACAGGCAAACCGCCATACTGGAACCGTTCCTTCTAACAAAAACCGCTCAATGTGACGATAGCCATTTGAGCAGATGAAGCCGCCCTTCCAACGATTGACGCTGAGAGAATAGAACTCTTTGCCATAACGGATGCTTTCATCAAGCTTTGCAACGAGAAGCGTGCGCTGTTGAGGCGGGTTAAGCGCAGCAACGAGCAACCCGTGATAGCGACGAGTCAAAAGCCCTGCGATCGTGCCTGCTGCGTATCCTCCAATCCCATTGGTGACGAGCCATTCTCGTGTTTCTGCCGCCGCGAGAGTGCCGCAGGTTTCTCTCCCAAAATCGATGCCCATCACAAAAAGCCTTTCCGGTAGCGTCTTTATTTACCCTGATATAAGGTCAAAGGGCAAGGCTTTTCAGCAATTTTTAGTTAGAAGTTACGAAAAAACAGAAAATTCAGTCCTGCCCTTCGTCAATTTAACGGTGTGCCAATTGCCTGCCACTCTGATTCGGTCAGCGATCGTGTCTCAAATTCAACCCCGAAACAGTCCATTGCCGCTTGGGTTAGAGCGGCTGTAACGGTATGAATTAGCGCGTCGCCTTTGAGGGACGGGAGGGTTGGGGGCAGCGACTCCGAGCCAAACACGCGATCGAATAGTTCTCTATCCGGTTCTAATCGCATCGATCCGTGTTGCAAAATCGCGTCCTCCCTTCGCAGTTGAGCACTGCCGATTAGCTTTGTGCCATCAGACATGACTAAATCTGCAACCGTTGCTGTCCCAAAACAGTTGGGATTTTGAATATAGTTGCGTCCCGCTTGCCCATAGTGCAAATCCACGTTGAGCGATCGCCACCCCGCAATCAAAAATTCACAGATGGTTTGATATGCCTGCATTCGATTGCCAGATAACCCCGAGGTGATCACGGCATAAGTCAAATCTCCCTGATGCAAAACAGCGCGTCCTCCACTCGGTCGGCGCACTAACTCGATCGGGTCACCGTGCCAGATTAGCTGCTTCCACTCATCGGGATATCGGTGCTGATGATAGCCCAACGACAGGGCAACAGGCGACCACGTATAGAAGCGCAGCGTGGGCGGATGATTGCCTGAACAGTGCTGCTCTAGAAGCCACTGATCGATCGCCATTTGCACCCGACCCGATGCCTGCATTAGAGGAATGAGTCGCCAAGTTTTCATAGGATGAATTTCGATCGTGAAGAATAACGAACCCTGCGGATTCAACAAAGGCACCGTGTATCTAATGAAGTAGTTGTGTAGCTCTCAGCGAGTAATAATTGGGTTGGACTCATGATAAACCGAGCTTGTTTTTTGTCGCTCATCGGCATAGGTGGAGCCATCGCGATCGTCACCACTCCTACAACGATCGCATCGTCTCAATCTCAGATGACTGTTACTGTCTCCGCTCCGCCTAAGGCTGTGGGGCTGAGATTTGGGGCACAATCGCAACTCAATCAAGCCGAGTTTTTAGTGACTGAATATTCTGGTGACTGTGCAGGAATCCAGACTTCTGAACTTGCAGCAAGCTTTATTTCTGAGAAAACGCCGCCTGCTCCTTATCGTCGTGTACTGATTCGCAATATTACCAGGGGCATCATCGCCAATCCTTATCCCTACACCGATCGCGAATATGATGAGCGCCGCCCTAGTTCAGAAACGGCACGCACCAGTTTAGGAAGCACCCACAACGGCAAATATTTCAATCTAATGGAGGGAGAGAACGAGTTTGAGTATGAAATCAAAGAGCGCGATCGAGTCATCGACTCTGGTAAATTCAGCGCTCAAATCGTCAAAACTCTCCAACGAGTGCAGCGGGATGCTGAGTGGGAGAACAAGAAAGTCTGCAAGAACTCTAGTGTTTCGTTAAACGACTGTGAAGATGTGCGAATGTCGCGGCAGTTTAAATGCAGCGATGGCAGAGTGCTGAAATCATTTATGGAGCCAGACGACAGCGAAACCTATACCCGCATCTCAAATCACACCGGAAGCGTGATTATCTTTGAGATCGACGGAGACTCAAACGTGCTCAATCCGGGCGAGGCAGGTCGCTATCCATCTACGTCTTCCTATGGGCTAAAGGTTCGGTTTAACAACACCTGCGCCGATTGCAGTCCGACTACCTCGACAAATCTCACTGTCGGAAAACGATATGTGTTTAAGAAATCAGGTAGTGGTTCAGGAACCCTTTTTCAGTTAGTTCCTAACCGATCGAACTAGCGAGATAGACATCATTAACTGCCAATGTGTAAAACAGCTTTGCCCACAAACTGACGATCGGTCAATTGTTGGGCAACGGTTGCAATGTCTGTCCACGGTGCTTCGATCGCAATATGCGGCTTAAGTTGATCCAGATCCATCAGATTTAACAGCCGTCGCAGCCCCACGCTTGCCGATTCGTGACGCAATTCGTGAAACAACATCAGTGCATACAACGATGCACCGTTGCTGCTGCCATAGAAGCGTTGAGCATCAAACATGACTTCGTTGCCGCCAGACGTGCCAAACAGCACCACTACACCATCTTCAGCGATCGCCGCCAACGCGGTCGAAAGCGTTTTGCCTCCCACAGATTCCACAATCAAATCATAAGGTGTGCCCTCTAACGGCAGGTCTTCACCCATCACGATCGCATGTGCCCCAGCTTCTTTAACCAACGACTCAGAGTTTGGTCTGCGAATGTGCGCCGTCACCTGTGCGCCAGACAGCCGTGCTAATTGAATGGCAAAATGCCCCACGCCACCCGATGCGCCTGTAATTAAGACGGATTTTCCTAACAGCAAACCACCCTGCTTAAGTGCGTGATAAGCCGTCAATCCGGCGACGGGCAATGTTGAGGCTTGAGCAAACGACACCGACTCTGGAAGGACTGCGATCGCCGTAGTTGGCACTGCCACCAATTCTCCCCAAGCGCCAGACCGCACAAACCCCACCACCCGCGTCCCTACCGGAGGACTCGACCCATCTGCTGCCGCCATCTCGATCGTGCCTGCTAAATCCCAGCCCGGTTGCCAGCCAGCCTCAGCCGTTTGAGAGCGCCGAATCTCACCTCGATTTAGAGAAATGGCTGCAACTCGAATCAGTGCCTCGTTGAGGGCGGGTGTCGGTGAGTCAACCTCACGCAGCGTTAACCGTCCTGACACAGTGGGGTCAACGACGATCGCTTGAATCTTGCTCATAGTAGTTCTTCTCGATTGTATGAATGGATTGCAGGCTGCGCACTATTGTCGTTGCTGTTGCGTTTGGCTTCCGTAAACTCCTTTGGGCAGGGAGTCAACAAACGTTTTGTAAACCTCATGAATCGTTTTGCAGACCTCAACAACGGTTTTGTGAGTCTCAACAACGGTTTTGTAGACTTCAACAACGGTCTAGTAGACCTCAACAACGGTTTCGTGAGTTCCAACAACATTCTAGTAGACCTCAACAACGGGTTTGTAGACCTCAACAACGGGTTTGTAGACCCAAACATTATTTGGTAAGTCTTAACAGGATTTCTGGCATTCACCCGCCCGTGATTGAAAATCACGGTCTAACGGTGCGAAGTCCACTCAAGGGACTGAGAGAGGGGTTGAGGTTTAGTCCGTTTCAACGGACTTCGCAAGGCTAGCCCGGAATTCCATTCACGGGCGGGACAGAACCGCAGTGAATAGACTGGGGCAAGATCTGAGTAAAAGCAGATTTCGTTGTGATGATCAGGTTGATGAATTCAGCGTGGCACGATCGCTGCTTATTGCGCTTCAACAGTCGGAAGTTGTTCTGGCGAAATCTTCAACGCGACTAAGCGATCGCTCCGTTTCACTGTCACGTCCAGTTGACCGTTGACTCCTACCTGATCGACTAATTTTTGTAGCGTGGTTACTTTATCTACTGATTGTTGGTTAACTTCTGAAATCACGTCTCCTGCCTTTAGCCCTCCTTTCGCTGCCGGAGTGTCTTTGCCCACCTGCACAACCAAAATTCCGTTGTCTTCCGCAACTCGAATCTTGCTATTGGGTGCTTGATTAACAAACTGTTTCACCTGCGGAGTCAGAGCCACCATTTGCACCCCAATATAAGGGTGTTGCACCGTTCCGGTTGCAATCAACTGTTGAGCAACACTTTTAGCCGTGTTAATCGGGATCGCAAATCCTAGCCCTTGAGTGCCGCGAATAATTGCTGTATTCACGCCAATCACGTCTCCCTG
Source organism: Leptolyngbyales cyanobacterium (assembly GCA_038227635.1). Classification (GTDB taxonomy): domain Bacteria; phylum Cyanobacteriota; class Cyanobacteriia; order Leptolyngbyales; family Leptolyngbyaceae; genus Phormidesmis_A. Next base: position 6,997 of record JBBRPT010000156.1, read on the forward strand.
AGCGTTCAGCAACGGTCCGCCAGAATTGCCGGGATTAATTGCCGCATCGGTTTGAATGAATCCCACACGCTTATCAGGCACTCCAATATCAGCACTCGATCTCTCTGTGCCGCTAATCACGCCCACTGTAACCGTTTCCTGCAACCCTAGCGGATTGCCAATCGCGATTGCCCATTGTCCTTGACGCACTTGATCAGAATTGCCCAGGCTCACAACGGGCAAGTTATCGCCTTGCACCTCAATCACCGCCACATCCGTTACCAGGTCTTTGCCCAATACTTTGCCTTCTAAAATGCGTCCGTCTTGAAACGACACTGTGACCTTGTCAGCGTTATCGACGACATGAGCGTTAGTAATAATTTGTCCCATCGAGTTTGCCGAACTGATCACAAACCCAGAGCCGATGCCGCGCAAAACTGATTGAGGAGGTGCCCCCTGGGGTCTACCCAAAAAAGGTCTGAGCGCCCCTGGAACCTCGCCGCCCATAGTGCGAGACACGTTAACTTGAACAACTGCCCCCTCAACTCTTTCAACAACAGTAGTAACGAAGTTGTTGGAGTCAGCACTTGGAAACAAAGAGTTAACCCCTGCTGCCTGAGCAGCTTTTGCCCCAGCACTAATCAAGATGAAACTGACGATCGCTAACAACGTGACCAATTGAGTCACTAGTTTCTTTGAGGAATGAATTGAAGGCGGCTGATTTGACGCTCGAAGGTCAAGTTGGCACTGTGATCTAGTCATAAATTGAGTTCCTGTGCTGAGATCTCTAAACGAGAATAGCTCTTATCAACCGCTACATATTAGCGGTCACACAGAAAATTCCTTCAATCCTACGGCTGAATCTTGCTTCTCTTCTAAAGGTATGTTCTCAGGCACCAAGCACAAAACAGCCCTACGGAACTATGAGGCTTCAGATGGAGTGGAACAATTAGCGGAACGGCGCTACTTCTGATTAGTGTAAGGTTGAAAACCCGTTTCACAAAGATTCAGATTTTCGGCGTTGCTGAACGATGCTATGAATTAGCCCCCAACCCCCTTTTTAAGGCAGGGCTAATTTATTGTGCGAGATGTAAAAGGAGGGGAATGTCATGAGAAATAGCTCTCAACGCCTGAGTAATCGAGTCAATCCCATTCAGGCGCAGGAGATTGATCACAAAGTTGCGGCAGATGGAGAGATTAATCGA
>JBBRPT010000157.1:0-7881 GCA_038227635.1 Leptolyngbyales cyanobacterium
CGGCAAACGTTTCCGGGCGCACGCCGCATAGTCGTTTGAAGGCTTCGGGTTTAAGGTCTTGGACTTGTTCGTAGCTCATTTGCTTTACCTCCTTGACCTACTTGTACTGACTTTTTCAGACTTTTGCAAGAAGTCTATTGAATGCTTCGCTCAACGCTACGAAGAATCACTCCATATCTGTTTAACCTGTTGTCCGTCGGACGTGATCGAGAATGCGCTGTTTGCGTTCTAGCGATCGTGGCGATGAATCTTTACCAAAGGCTCCAACACTGCGAGCAACATGCTCCATGATTCTTTTCTTACGATCGTCTGCGTTCGCCATGATCAACCTGGATTAAAGTATCCGTACTGCCTCAATCTTAGCGACATTCTGAGCCGGAGGTTCCCAGATATCCAGTAAACCCTTCAAGGCTACGTTCGATCTTGATCGAGGAGCCATCCTTTCTGTGAGCGTAGGTGATATTAGCTGGCTCGATCGATAGACAGCGGGCGATCAGTCTGTTTAATGAAATCGTTTGAAACGCTACGATCGCACATTCACTCAACTGTTTCTTGGCAAGCGAGATCGGAACTCCTGAATGGTCAAACGTGCCGATACAGATTGAACTCTCTGTTTTGTTGTCGGTCATGGCGTAGCTGTAGAAGGGTGTGAATGCCTCTAGAGTGCCCATAAGACAACCAGAATAGAGGACAGGTTGACACTCTACCGAAAGGGAGGCGAGAGCAGTAACCCGCCTTTGGTCGAAAGATTGTTTTGTCCGCGCGGCAGATTTAGCTTGGTTTTAGCCCCGAGGTTACGATCGTAGATTTCGCCATAATTTCCAACCTGCTGAATGATTCGCACTGCAAAGTCATTCGGTACACCCATTCCCTTCCCTAAGTCGCCTTCTGCACCCAAAAATCGCTTCACCGTTGGGTCGGGACTGTTCACCTGCTGGGTCACATTTTGAGACGTTACACCCAGTTCTTCGGCTTTAATCAGGGTAAACACCATCCACCTGACTAGATTGCTCCAGGCAGCATCGCCATCGGCAACCGCAGGCGCTAAAGGCTCTTCGGAGAGAGGTTCTTCTAAGATGACGTGATCATCAGGTTTGGGTAAGGTCGTGCGACGAGATACTAGCTGAGAGCGATCGGCGGTGACTCCTTCACAGCGTCCTTCCGCGTAAGTGCCAAAGGTCGTATTCACATCCTCAAACACAACGGGCGTGTAGGGAATGCCGCGCTTCCGCATCTGATCGGTCAAATTTTGCTCGGTCGTCGTCCCGGTTTGAATGCAGATTGATTTGCCCTTGAGATCCGCCAAAGTTTTGATGTTGCTTGCCTTTCGCACCATGATGCCTTGACCGTCATAGAAGACGACGGGCGCAAATTCCAATCCCACAGACGTGTCGCGGCTCATCGTCCAAGTGGTGTTGCGGCTGAGAACATCGACTTCCCCAGTCTGCACGGCTGTAAAGCGCTCTTTGGCGTTGAGGTTGCGATACTCGACCGAGTTTGAGTTGTTGAATAAAGCAGCAGCGATCGCTCGACAGACATCCACATCTAGCCCTGAATATTTGCCGTCTTTGCCGACAAAGCTGAATCCAGGCAATTCTCCACTCACGCCGCACAAGAGTTTTCCTCGACTGAGAACGGTCGCTAATCGTCCTTTTGGTGCGGTTCCTCCGCTTTGATTAGTGGGGGTGTCACTGCAAGCGGTCAAGGCTAAAACGAGCAACGCGACGAGGAACCGAGAACGCATCATAGAAGTTTGGTGAATAAAGACGATAGCGGAGTCATTGTAGTCTTTTCGCAGGGTCTTTTTGTACAACGATCGTGCCGCCTTTATCGCGATCGACTCGCTTCGGGTTGACGCTCAAACCCTGCCACTTCTCCCAGCGTGTAAAGAGGACGGTTTTTCACTTCCTCGTAGATTCGCCCGATATACTCACCGAGAATGCCGATGCTCACTAGCTGCACGGCACCGAGAAAGAAAATCGCCACAATAATCGTGGCAAGTCCGGTGACGGGAGAATGGGGTACAAAAATCCGCCAATAGAGCACCAAGACTGCCATCACCAGCGCTACCACGGCTGCAAACAAGCCGACATAGGTCGAGATGCGGAGCGGCACTATAGAAAACGAAACCAATCCGTTAATTGCCAGCCCAAGCGATTGACTAAAGGTATATTTCACATCGCCCGCAAATCGCGGATCTCGCTCAAATTTGACCGCAGTCTGCTGAAAGCCAACCCACGATCGTAGCCCCCGAATATAGCGATTTCTCTCTGGCATGGCGTTGAGCAAATCTACGACTTGGCGATCTAACAAACAAAAATCGCCCGTGTCAGTCGGAATCTCGACATCTGCCAGATTTTTTAACAAACGGTAAAACACATAGGCTGTCAGCCGCTTGAACCAGCCCTCTTTTCGGCGCTGCGATCGCTGGGCATAGACCACCTGGTAGCCCTGGTTCCACTGCTCGATCATCGTCGGAATCAATTCGGGTGGGTCTTGTAAATCGGCATCTAAAATCACAACTACGCGACCCCGGGCAAAATTTAAGCCTGCTGTCACCGCAATTTGATGCCCAAAATTACGAGCCAAACTCAGATAGCAAACTCGCAAATCCTCCTGGTATAGCTGCCGGATTAAGGAGAGCGATCGATCTCGGCTGCCATCATTAATCAACACCAATTCGGCTGGGGCATCCAATCGATTCATCACTGCACTGACTCGACGGTAAAGCTCGTGAAGGGTAGCCTCTTCGTTGTAGATCGGAATGATCAGCGAGTAGGTTGGCAACATCGGTTAGACACCACAGTTTGGACGAAAAAGAGGCGATCACGAGATATGTAAAATTATCACACCTTAGCGATCGCCCCTAAATTTCACCAGTCTTTTACTTAGCAAGATTTTAAAGTGAATTGATCGACCGAGTACGCTATTGATATTGATGATGTAAATCCAATTATGACGACTAACCCACCCGATAGGCTTGATCGGATTGAGGCAATTCTGGATAGACTCACTGAAAGACAAGTCGCATCAGAATCTAAAATAGACAGACTGATTGAAGGACAGGGGGAATCAAACTCCAAAATAGATAGACTAATTGAGGGGCAGCAGCAAACCCAAAATCAGATTGATGCGCTGTTAGCTCTACATGACGGGCTAGAGCAGCGCTTAGAGCAAGAACGAAATCAGGCAGAGATCGACCGTCGAGAATTTAGATCAACCGTTGATGCCCTGCTGGATGCTTTGCGCGATCGATTCACCAGCAACGGCGGTGCATAGATCAAAAGAAAACCCCCGGCTTTCACCAGGAGTACACACCACCACGATCGAGACTCACGGCATTTTTCGACACACAGCAAGAAGTTTATTTGCAGGCACCGATCGCAACACTCTCAGCATCGCTAGTCCTGTCCTTTGCATTCTGGACTGTGATCGCCGGAGCTGCTCTCTTCCCGCGCTCAACTTGCGTCCATCCTTTTTTCTCGTTTGCCCTGGCGCTTGCCAAGTTCGATCACGCTTCGCCGAAACTCAAAGGGGTAAAGACCCGGACAATCATCACATCCACAAAAAACAATCCCATCAAACCTATAAAAATTTAGTGAAGACATCAAACAGCGATCGCTTCTGGTTAAGAGTGAGCGATCGCTAGACAATCCTCCTGGACTAGTGCGCTAAATCCAGGGCGCGTTTTGCCATTGCTTCAGCCGTGATGCCGTTGACTGCCATCAGTTCACCTGCGCTTGCCGTGGTTTCGCCCCGCTTCCACGAGAAGGTATCGCGCTTAGCAGTGCTTCGCAGCATAATTGGCTCCAACATGCCACCCGCTCCTCCCGTCACCCCGATCAGCACGTCGCCGCCAAACATCGCCTCAAACTTGGCATCGTCAAGAAATTCACCGTCTGGCTCTGAGCAAAGCTCCCAGGCGACATCGTGAGCGCGATAGAGACGACGCGGATTCACAACCGAAACCACTCGTACCGACAGCCCCTCGGCTTCGAGATGTGCCGCCGCTTCGAGCACTGGAATCAAGATCATGTCGCCGACGACCGCAAATACCACGGTTTTGGCATCCGGACTTTCAGCGCTCGGCATTTCTTTGAGCACGATCGCGCCATCTTTTAATGCCTGCCCCGTCTGCTCAAACGTTGTGTGAATGGGCAGGGGCGACTTACTCGACGTGATCACAATGCCCTTATTTTTGGTCGTCAGCCCCCAGTTATAGCAAACCTGGATGCTGTTCGCGTCGGGTGGAAAGAGTGGGAAGATATTGCCATTTCGCATCATCGCGGCAAAATACGCTTCGATTTCAGGACGTTGGTGAGTCCAGCCGTTGCGCCCCTGCTCTAATGCCCCCGCCGTAAACAGCGTCATGGTCGAGGGAGTCGGACGACGCAATTCTGCCATTGCCTGAGTCACCGTTTGCCAAATCGGTAAGCCGTTGATCGCAAACGATTCATAAGAACACCAGAGCGATCGAGACCCCATCAGCGCTAATCCGGCTGCCAACCCTGCACAGGCATCTTCGCTGAGCGGCTCATAGACTTGTCCGTTGGGCGATTGGTTATAGAGTGCGTCTTCAACGGGGTGAATGATTCGCAGTGCCTGGTTGATGTTGGCAATCCCGGAGGCTTCGTTGCCGTCTGCATTGGTGACCGTGAAGGCACGATCAACCTGCCCGACATAACCGACTAGTTTACCCATCGCAGTCGTTGAGACTTTGGGATCTCCGCCTACGGTGAATTCTTCTAAGGGCAACTGACCCAGATCAGGTAAGGGCAACACCGATTCAGTCACCGCTGTTTTGCTTGCAGGTCCGCCGCCTGCCCGTTCGCAGTTGGTTCGCACCAGTTCCCAGGCTGCGGGAGTGAGCGCACGACCTTTTAGCGCTGCGATAATATCGGCGTTGTCAAGGGTGTGTTGAGCATAGAGGTTGTGAGATTTTGCGCCTCTTGCGTGCATTCCGGCACCCTTAAGCTGCTTGATGATGAAGACTGTCAGCTTTCCTCCGAGGGCAGACCGGGCAGCGCCATCGATCGCAGTCAAAATCGACTTTGTAAACTGAAGACGCTGCTCAAATGAGAATGCCGTGCTGTCTACATAATCTCCGGGCTGGTTTTGGTCATCAAAGTCTTTGGCATCGACCATCACCACTTCTTCAAAGCCGTTGCCTTTCCAGTAGGCAATCATTTCTTCATTCGATTTGGTAGACACCATGCTGTGATGCTCTTGCGAGTAGCCATTCCACACCAGCACAGGCAAAAAGTTAGTCACCTTTGGGTAGGCAGTATGGAAGTGAGCGATCGCGCTGACAATATATGGCTCGCCTAATCCCCCATCGCCGACTGTGAAGGGAAACAGCTTATCGCGATGCAGAGTCGCGGCTGCCATCGCAAAGTGTTGCCCCTGCCCCAACGGACCTGCGGGAGCCAAAATTCCTGGAATAAAGCCAGATAGGTGCCCCAATAACCCGTGCTTTTCGCGGAAGCGATCGCGCAACTGCTGCACGGTCTGAATGCCCATATCTTCGAGCGATCGATCCAAAAACATCGCGCTATAGAAACCAGGAGCATGATGTCCGACTTCGGTGAGAATATTTTTGTGACCCAACATTACCAGTGCGGCATAGGCTTCGGCTTGACTGGCAAACCCGCCGGGGTGTCCAGATGCCTTACTCGCGGTCACTTGCAGGATCAGATAGCGCAACGCATCTGCCGTCAGCATGGTCTGATAGGCTGCGGTCAGGTCGTTAGGGTCAGCGATCGCGGTTTTGCCTGAGGCGATCGTGGGGCTTTCGCCATACTGATCAAAACCGGGGAGCGAGTCACCAAAATGTTGAATGCCTTCACAAAACGCAGGCGCGGCGGACTGAGGGATTGGGGTTACTGCGGTCATGCTGGTGATACCTACTGCGATGAGCGAGTGTTTAACTCATACTCATACTACACAGCCGTCTGACCAAAAAGAAAACGGGCTTCTAATAGAAGAGATTTGGAAAAGTCATCTGACGACTAAGTTAAGCGGCATCAGATGACTTTTGCAACCCTGCCAAAATCTCTCAACTGTCCGCTTCATCGACTTATTATGCATCCGCATACGGAACCCATCTTAAAAAACATCGACTACCATACCGCTCCGTAATTTCTGCGCCCAACTGATTGTAAAAGTGAAGCCCACGGGCATTTCGAGCATCAGCATTCCAAGCAAGATGGGTACAGTCATTTTCCTTGGCAATTTGAGCTAATTGAGCCATTAATGCGGCTCCTGCACCTTGACTTCTCATCGTGTCCTCCACATATAGGTCATCAAGCCAAATACTTGGCTGACCTGCAAATGATGAGTACCTAAATCCATATAATGCAAAACCAGCCTCATGGGCTGAAAGCTCTGCAAACAAAACGTAAGCGAAGGGAGTTATTCCGAAAAGTGTCTTGCGAATTTTTTCTTCAGATACTTGCAGTACACCAGAGAATACGCCAATACTTTGGTCAAATTCTGATTTCTTCTGAATGAATGAGAAAATCAGAGGTATATCATCGGGAGTGGCAGATCGAACTTTCATTGATCAATTAGCAATTGCTTCAGAATTTCCCTTTGTTAAGCCACTATGCCTATATGGGCCGCAATGATATGCCAAGTTCTGCTCGAAGAGACAGCCCAAACTCGCGTAAAACGAAAGTCACCATTTGCAGGGCTGCCATTATAACTACCAGACAATTGCATCCGGACTGAAACGATCGCCACCTCTCCATGGAGTTGAATATGCTGCTCAGAAGGGTTCAACTCATGAATTTTAATCAAACCAGATTCATGGGCGGCTAGATCATCTTGTTTTTCTAATAATTCCCCAAGATGACTGGTAATGATAATTTCGGGGGCGAGGAGTTCATTCAAAACGCTGACATCAGAAGCAAGCATTGCCTGCCTGAGTCGTTCTTCGATATTTCTAATCTGAGTTTTAACTGCTTCAGTCATGGTGCTTCTTTCCTGAATATCAACCAACAAACTTGAGACTACCTACTGAAGACTCGCGGCATAACAGTCCCAATCACCTGACATAGATAACTTCTAGAACTCGTCGATCGCTTAGCATTGTCCCGGTGCATTGGAATTGTTATACATCAACTTGATGTTTCACGAAAGGTGCCAAATGCATCATAAAATCACTCTTACCTATTGGTGCTCCTGCCATACGCATGATGTCGTATGCCGTCGTCATGTGGAAATAAAAGTTTGGCATCAGAAAATCATCTACGTAAGAGAGTCCAAATAATTCTAAGTACAGTCCTTGCCCAAGCTCAAGCCGTTTGATATCAGATAACTTAGTATCGTCAACATCGATACTCATTAGAAGTTCCTTAGTGGATGAAATATGATTACGAGCCTGAGCCAAAGATGCTACGTCTTGGTTCAAGTTGCTATCTGACTTTCCTAAGCACCACAACGCGAAGTTGCGAGGCTGATTGCAAGTGAATGCAATTTGTGTACAAAAAGGAAGCATGTCGGGCGCTATGCGGCGCTGCAACAGGGATTCCACGTCGTCCGCGAAATGACTTTCCGCTACCTCTAAAAGATGACTCAAGGTATCAAGTCTAGAACTGAAGATATTTTGCAGTGCTACGATCTTCTGCTTTTCCATACGATTTTTAGGGACACAATTTGTAATGCATGACGGTAAAACACAGCGGCGGTAGATAACCTCAAGCTAGGCACCAGCAGCTTTCTGCCGTCCGCTGCCGTGACGTGTGTACGCCCAGCATGGGCGTGATCTGATGGGGTGAAAGTCCCCTGTGGTGGAACCAGCGTCCAAATGAACCTAAAAGTTCCGAGTGACGATAACCACTAGCTTAAGGCAAGGGCGTTCTCGCGAGGGAAGGTCTGGAG
>JBBRPT010000158.1:0-7577 GCA_038227635.1 Leptolyngbyales cyanobacterium
CAAAAAAACTGCTCCAAACCGATGCGATCTTCGACCACATCAAAGCCAAAGACCGTCGGAGCCATGATGGCAGCATCAAGCGACTGAGCTTGGATTGCAAGGCAACGGTGAACCTTGGAACCTATTCTCGTGGAGGTCACACCAGAGGTGATACTCAGGCAAGTGACCATGATATGGGGTGCAAGGAGAAGTACATTCCTTGTGGCATTGTCGATGAGGACAGTGGACAACTGCACATCCGCTTCGGCAGTTCTCATAAGACCAGTGATTTCATTGTCGATACGCTCCAAGATTGGTGGCAGGGGTTGACTCCTCCGCAACAGAGAACAACGAATCTGCTGCAATTGAAAGTCGATAATGGACCCGAAAGTAGCGGTGTCCGCACCCAGTTCCTCAAACGCATGGTCGAGTTTGCAGACCAAATCGGCAAGTCCATTCAGCTGCTCTACTATCCGCCGTACCACAGTAAGTACAATCCCATTGAGCGGTGTTGGGGGATTCTAGAACAACACTGGAACGGCACTCAACTGAGCGATGTGCCGACGATGCTAGCTTGGGCACAAAGCATGACTTGGAAAGGCATTCATCCGATTGTCAAGTTGAACACCAAGACCTATTCAAAAGGAATTTCACTTGCCAAAGCAGCGATGCGGGAGATTGAGTACAGATTAGAACGAAATCCAGAACTCCCGAAATGGGATATCTTGATTCGTCCTATCAATGGGTAGAATTATTTCTGGAAGTCGCCTAAGTTGAGGACAATGGTGCGGAGATGGTCAAATCCGTAACGAAAGAGGCTCTTGGCTCTGCGACCATGCTTCTTAATTGTCAGGGGCTTGATCTGATGTAACCACTCCCCCGTGAGTACCGCCCAACATAACGCTAATGACAGAAGCGCGAGGAGCTTACTCAAGCGTTCTGCATCCGTGAGGTGGGTTGATTCCAGACAAAAGCCACGGGTTTTGAAGATGCCGAATAAGGTTTCAATACCCCATCGCTTGGCATAATCCGCGATTGCCGATTTGGGAGCGGTTTGGGTCGCAATCACCAGCAAGGAACCGTCGTCTAAGCGTAAGGCAGCAATGTAGAGCCAATGTCCCCAGAGTTGCCGCCTGTGGCGGAGGACTTTGTGCGCTCCGACCTGTAAATCCTGAAACAGCACCCGGACGCTGAGACGTTGACGACCGTGACGGAGCGTGTGATTTTCACGAATGCGGATGCGAAAGGGCGTATCGGGGTCTGCCAGCAGATAGCCAAACCACGCTTTGCCCACGAACTCGCGGTCTGCGGTGAGGCAGGCAATTTTTCGTGCCCCAAACCGCTCCATCAACTGATTGAACAGAGTCATACGCTCATCGCTGTTGGAATTGCCTCGTTTGTCCAGCCCGCACCACACCAGTGGAAAGGCAACGCCCTCATGCACCACGCCCAACATTAAGATATTGAAGATGCACTCGCCAAACTGCCATTCGGTGCGATGACCCTTCGGGAACTGCAAAGCAAACGATTGACAGAACCCACGGTTCTGGAATCGCCATCAGCGTGACCACGCCTTGAGCTATCTCTGCGTAGTCCATCTCATAGTGGCGAAAAAATCGTTGCAGACGCTTGTAATGAGACTCCGTCTGAGCCTTGCCACTAAAGCTGGTGGCGAGTTCGCTGAAGTTAACGGTCTTCACTCGCAACAGGGCGATGAGAAAGGCGGCTAAAAAGCTTAATCGGGCACCATGCCACGCTAAGTGAGGGCGCAACGCATCTCGTAGTAGAGTAACCTGATTCATAAGGGTTTCGTGGTTAAAGAATGTAGTAATTCTCATGAAACCCTTTCCTGCTCTCTCTTGGCAAGTTTTGTCCTGTACTTAGGGCGCGATCATAAGCAGTCAACGCCTCGTCGGGTTGTCCATTATCATTTAACGCATTGCCCAACCCAATCCAAGCCCCAACCGCATTCGGATTCAATTTCGTTGCTTGCTGGAAAGCCGCGTTGCGAAGCAGTTCCCCTTTAGGGTAAACGCCTCTGGAAATCGTTCCAGGTCATACAGTGCATAGCCCTTGCCAATCCACGCGTTCACATAATTTGCATCCACGTTGAGAGCCTTTTCAAACAGCACCAAGGCTTCTGCGGGTTTGCCTGCATCGAGTCGCTGCTTGCCTTCCTCAAACCATCGCTCAACTTGGTCTGTTTGTCCTACTTGTCGAGTTCGGTTCTCAGACGCAACTAGTGGACGAGGCGAATTAGCTTGAGCAGACATTCCGATTAGGGGCATCATGCCTGCAAAGAGCGACAGACAGGCAGTAAATCCAAGCTTTTTGAGTTGCATGATTAGGGTTCCTCAACGCTTTCAAGAAGTCATCTCTCTGGCAGTTGAAGCATATGCAATATCAGAACTCGTGTTCAAAAATGGGACAGCTACTCTTTAACGACAGGTGCAAGACCCTAAATCGTGATGACAACTTTCCCGATCGTGCGTTCGGCTTCGCCATACTCGTGAGCGGCAGCAATGTCGGAGAGGGGATAGGTCCGATCAATGACCGAGCGAATTTTGCCTAATTCAATTTGTTCAGCAAGGTAAGCCAAATCAGACCCCTTCGATCGCAGCAGAATCACCTTATATTTTTGACCTGGCAGCAGAGCGGTAAGAAAACTTTGAAGATAGTTACCAGGGTAAGGTTGGGTCGTGATGTAAACGCCGTTGGGCTGCAACACAGATTTGCACTCTGCCAGTGAGCGATTGCCAACGACATCAAACACAATATCGTAATGGCTAGAGCCTTGGGTGAAATCTTGTTGAGCATAGTCGATAACGCGATCTGCTCCCAGACTCTTCACCAAGCCTCCGTTCTTGAGGCTGCAAACGGCAGTCACCTCTGCGGCTCCCAAGATTTTGGCAAGCTGCACTGCATAGGTTCCGACTCCGCCTGACGCGCCATTAATTAATACCGTCTGCCCCACGTCTAGTTTGCCTTCATCCCGCAGCGCTCGCAGAGCCGTCATCGCCGCGAGGGGCACGGCAGCCGCCTCTTCATAAGTCATAGTAGTTGGTTTGAGGGCGGCAACCGTTTCAGACACCGCCGCGTATTCTGCATACGCGCCTCCGGTGATCTGATCGAGTCGTGCATAAATCTGATCACCTCGCTGAAATCGAGTCACTGCTTCGCCCACCTCTACGACTTCTCCGGCAACATCAAATCCCAGCACGATCGGAAATCGATTGCCCGTAATCAGCTTGAGTTTTCCTTGGCGCATTTTCCAGTCGATTGGGTTGACGCTAGAAGCATGAACCTTGACCAGCAGTTGATGATGCTCGATTGCGGGTCGTTCAAGGTCTGCGTACTGGAACACATTCGGGGCACCATAGCAGTGAATCAGGGCAGCTTTCATCAGCATCTCTCAAGTTGAAGGATTCAGACCCACTCAGATCAAAGTTTCGGGCAGCGCTCGTCTAGTAGTTGCCGGGCTCTGTCTGTTGCATCCAGTTGTACCAGCGTGAGGGGTAAAGTAAACCTTTCCCTAGACAGACAATTAGTTCACCAGACCATTTGCTAGCGTTCTCAGATGCTCCGAGCCTGTTGAAGGAGTGAGCGCTTCTTAGCATTGGCAAGTTAGCTGAAGAGATAATCACCGACCCCTCTAATTTATTTAGAAGCGATCGCGCTTTTTTGCTGTTTAAACTTCGGAGTCTGGCGGCAGCGCTAGCTGGTCACTCGGCAAGGCTTTCGATATGGTGATTCGAGGCTGAACCGTCATCGGCTTTGGCGCAATCCGAATCTGAGGCTGGAGAGCCGGTCGGTTTGGCTGAACCGGATTAATCACGGGTCCCAAGACTTTGGGTGCTGCCGTGACGGTTCCGCTGACTCGGATCTGCGGATTGACGATCGGTGAGGCTACTTGCCCCATGACCTGATCCGCATTCTCAAAATAGACCTCGTCCCCTAGCTCCAATCGTCTTGCAACAACCCAGCATCCGTTCACGCAATTGGCTTCAGTGTCGGAGCAGCAGACAGAGTTCGGATCGAATGGGGTGAGGTGCGACTCGTAGACCCAGATGCGAGCGAGCGATTGCAGCGTTTCGGGGTCTAATCGGAGGATGTAATAGTGCCATCCTGCCTGTTGATTGACCGCTGGGTACTGCACCCAGGATGGTTCCGATAGGATGATACCAATTTCTTCGCCGATCGGCTCCGAGGGGTGATTGGCATTGGGGTATGTATTGGTCCATCGCACCCAGCCGTTTGGATAAAATCGAGCCGCTGGGTGAAGGGCAGACGACGCTTTCGGAGTAGCGGCCATCATTAGACCCAGGGGCGTTAACCCTCCGCTCGGCTGAGATACCTGAATTTTTGGAGTCACGAACTGGGGGCGGATCGTGCCAATTTTAGGCGACACGGTCACGGTCTTCTGAGGTGGACTCCACCCTTGATAGGTTCTGTCCAGTCCTAGCTCGATCGCTTGCCGACAAATTTCCCGATACAGCATTCGCGCGGTCGATTCAAAGTTGTCGGAAATTTTTTCATAGCTCGGGGGTCTGTGATTGTTTTGTGCCAGTTCTTGCCGGACAAACGTCGGTACATATTCGTCGTCTTCTTTCATGATGTAGTGAGCGCACCAGGCGTACACCAATCGGTAGGGAGTCGTTAGCTCCTTTTCGTTGTCGAGGAAGAAGAACACGTCCGCCACGGTCGCCAAATTGCCGACCATCAGAACTTTTGATTCTTCAAAAATTTGCTCTAGTCGAGACCGCACACAGAGCTTGCGAATATAGGAATTGAAGTCAGTGTCTTCAACATCCTGCCCTCGAGGAATCGTGGGACCGACGAGAAAGTTTAACTGAGACTGTGCAAGTCCTGCCAGATTCAAGCAGGTACAGGCGCTGACGACATCGCCCAGCTCCACAAGCTCACGAATGATGTACTGATTGACCGGATCGTTAACCGAGAACACATTCCCCTGGTTCTGCAAACCTCTTGCATACTGGGAGACCAGAAGTTCAATTTGCTCTTCAACCGTTGCCATCACCACACCCCCACTGAACTTGGATGTACTCGCGATCTTCGAGGCCGCACCGCAGGGTAGCGCGCCAGGTCTGCGCCAAGATCATCAGCTCATCTTCGAGAGCCGGTAGACGCGCAGGAGCGATCGCTACGGTAACGGATGGAGCCAGTTTGACTTGATAAAACAGGTTCTCCAAGCAAGCGGGAGAAACCTTGATGAGCCGCCAAAGGTGTGAGTTTTGTTCCAGGTCGGCCGCAACATACTGACCGTCCAGGTTTAATCCTGACTTGGACGTGCGACGGAGTAACTCTAACTGGAGCTGAGTGCGGGTCGCATTCTTGAGCATCGGTAGCCCGACGCGTCTTGAATCCTCTCGGCACTGCACCGGGGCAAGAATTCCACTGGTTTTATAATGTCCATCACGCTCGTCGGGAAACTCGACCCGCGTCAGGGTGAGGACATCTTCGCGCTCGCCCGATGTGTGAGTCGCGGGGTTCTGGACTATCAGGCGAATGAATCCCATTTTCGTGATCGCGATCGCGGTTTCACAAAATAGTTTCAGAAGTCGCGCGTCGAACGTCGCGATCACTTTGTGAGGATCTTGAGCAACCGCATCAAACTGCGGAATCAGCTTTGGCAACCCTGCTTCAGGGTCTTCTTTCGTATGGCTATGGCTAATCACCCCTGCGGATATAGGGCTGACTTTCGGGTCAATTAAGAATCTGCCCGCCCGCATTGCTTCATCCGGTCGGTTGGTTTCAACCCTTAGCACAGCGTGTCCGTTGGTTGCCGTCAGATCGCCATCTCGGTAGTGAACCATCGTGAGGTTAGAATCTACTGCCATTCGGGATCTGAGTGCCTCCAATTCTTTCGGCGTGGCGGCAAATTTTGTGAGAGGCTTCCAGTGAAGTTTGGAAACCTCTAGATAGGCTAGGGCATCGATCGTCACGATCGATGCCTCGTCTTGTGTGGTGGTCATAGTTTTGATACCGGGATACAGAACCGAATTTGCAGCGTTTGATCGGCAATGGCGATCGTTTCCTCAAAAGGGTAAAAAAAGTTGAGAATAGCGTTTAGCTGCGTGGTGATTTCGTCCAGGAAGCCGTTCATACAGGCGACCCAGGCGTTGAGATAGAAAGCAAAGCGATTGAGCCGGGGGTCTCGATGACTGGATCGAGATCACTGAATGGATCTGGTTCAAGATCGCACTCTAGATACTGTTGAACCCCTGGGCAATCTGCCAGCTCGGTCACGTAGGTGACCCAGTCGCGATCGCCAGGCTCGATCGTGATCCAGGGCTTGAGGGTCACGAGCTTACCGTCTGCCTCTCGGTGCAGCACCGTCACCCAATCCCCATCAATGTCTAAAGACTCGGCGATGGTCGGTGAGTAGATGCTGACGTGAAGCAATTTCGTCGAGCCATCCCCGTGGATGTAAATGCGGCCATCTTCATAGGTGAGCACATCTTCAGTTGGGAGAATGTCGATCGCTCCTCGTCCGAACAAAACGGCTAGTACGAGTTCAGTCAACTGATTGACGGATTCCTCCGCTAGCGGTCTGGACTCGTTCCGATCGACTGGTTCCGGGGTGGGCACTGATTTGACCCTAATGGTCGCCGTCGTCAGAGTGTCTAGGGACACCGGAGGCTGTTGATTATCCGGATTGGCGGAGCGCATCAGTTTGATGACGGGCACCACCGGCGTTATCCGGATGTTGGGGATTACGGGTTCTCGCATAGCTCTTGGGGCATGGCGACAAAGTCGCGGCACGGGATTTCGCCTTGGGCTACTCGCGCATTCAGCAGTTTTCCGGTGACCATAACCCAGGTGTTTCGGGTCGTGCTGTCCATCACGGCGTACTGTTTTGTATCGTCGAAGAACTTCGTTTCTGCGACGGTTGCGCCCGTTCTGCCGTTTTTCACTGACTGCTTGCCCTCTTCCTCATCCTTCTTCAGAAGCCGAGGACTCAGGTCGTTATCTTCAGACTGCAAAATCTGTTCGCATACTGCTACCAGCTCGGCAGCGGTGCCTTCAAAATCGTTGCTCATCTGCCAGATTTCTTCTGCCAGTTCACGGCTTTCGCGCACCGAAAGAGATTTCAGGTCGCTTGTTAATTGAGAGACCAGTTGTTCCCCCTGCCGATTGGACTGCTTGATTAAATCGCGCAGGTCTTCTCGGTCTTGAATGAAGGTCAACAGTCTCCGTCTCGAATTGTTTTCCGCTTCGTTTGCGAGCTGTTTTGCCGCTCGCTTGAGCCACCCTTTCTGATAGCCGATCGCCGTGAGCGTAAACACGCCGATCAGTGAGAGGGTTGCTCCTGTCACAAAATATTCCATTGTTTAAATTCCTTTATGGGTATCAAAGCGCCGCATGAAGGGAAGGGCGCAATGTATTACGGGGGTTCCATCGCCGCGTGTAGAGAGGCAGGCGAACGGATAACTATTACGGCTACCAATTTAAGGCGGGACAGTAGGCAAGGTAAAGGGTTGCGACTTGAGAGGTAGTTTCCGTCGTCGAGCTTGCGGCAGATTCGGCATTTGGTGAACGAGCCATTCAAACAGGTCAGGCGAGGGTTGACCAAACAA
>JBBRPT010000159.1:0-7276 GCA_038227635.1 Leptolyngbyales cyanobacterium
GTAGCCATGCAGTAGAAACAACACTCCCATCCCCACACGTAGTAAAAGCAACGCAATCCCCTCAATCCCAGATGGGAAGCCTGGATAAAGCCTGCTCAAAATATTTAGCCCTGGAATGTGAGATGCGCTGCTACTGGTGAGTAGGACAGCGACGGCAAGACCGATCGCAAATTTGTAGATCATGATTCGTCATCGAAATTGATTACATTTATGCAGGCATAGAGATAGTCATGATACAAAACTCTCGATTCCATTAGAGAACTCCAATCATGAAATTGATGTGAAAAGCGCCTAAGCCAAGTGGAGGAAGTACCGCTTAAGTCTTGTGATAGAGGTTTGGTTAAGTTTTGCCCTCTAGACTAAGGCATAATTCTTTAACGAACCTATGAGCTATTCTCCCTATTTACTCAAAGGTCAAAAAGCGCTGGTCACTGGCGCAAGCTCTGGTCTTGGTGAAGCTTCGGCAAGATGTTTGGCAAAAGCAGGTGCAGCGGTTGTTGTTAACTACCATTCAGAGAAAGAAGAGGCAGAAGCGATCGTCCACGACATTATTGCTGGGGGTGGAGACGCGATCGCCATTGGTGCCAACGTTGCCAAAGAAGATGAAGTCAAGGCGATGTTTGCTCAGATGCTGCGGGAGTTTGGCACGATCGATATTTTGGTCAATAACGCCGGACTGCAAAAAGATGCTGCTTTTACTGACATGACACTGGATGAGTGGAATCTGGTCATCAACGTCAACCTCACAGGGCAATTTCTCTGCGCTCGTGAAGCGGCAAAAGAATTTTTGCGCCGGGGTGTAAAACCGGATGTATCCTGTGCTGCTGGCAAAATCATCTGCATGAGTTCGGTGCATGAGGTGATTCCCTGGGCAGGACACGTCAACTATGCAACCAGTAAAGGCGGCATTGATATGTTGATGAAAAGCATGGCACAGGAACTGGCACCGCAGAAAATTCGGATTAACAGCATCGCACCGGGCGCGATCGAAACTCAGATCAACACCGCTGCTTGGAGCACTCCAGAAGCGAAGGCAAGATTACTGCAACTGATCCCCTCTGGAAGAGTTGGGATACCCGATGACATCGGTAAAGCCGTAGTGTGGTTAGCGTCTGACGACTCCGATTATGTTAACGGTACAACCTTATTTGTCGATGGGGGGATGACGTTGTACCCTGGTTTTGCCAAAGGCGGGTAGAAAATGCCAACAAAAGTTTCGGTGAATTCGGGGCAAATTACAATAAACGATGGCTCTACGTTTTTAGTCACCGATTCCTATGGGTGGATTGACGACACACGGGCACAAGGCTTTTTTGTCGCCGACACACGCCTGCTGTCCTATTATGAGGTCTCCATTAACCGCGATCGTCTGCTGCTGCTTGCCTCCAGTCCTATCAACCATCACAGTGCGCTTTATCAGTTCACCAATCCTCAATTTCGCACCATCAATGGCATCGTCCCTAACGGTCGCTTGATGATCGGCATACGCCGCGATATTGTCGGTGGCATGCACGAAGACATTGATATTACGAATCATCATTCAGAACCAGTTGAATTTCAATTGATGCTGGCAATTCGCTCCGATTTTGCTGACATCTTTGAAGTAAAGTCGCAGCAAATTCTGACGCGCGGCGAAACTGAAACCATTTGGCAAGATGGAAAGCTGACCACTCAATACCACAACGGTTCGTTCCATCGAGGATTGATTACCCAGCCAGAATGCGCCAGTTCTCAACCTCGTTATGCCAATGGTCGCTTATTCTTTGATGTGGTGCTTGCTCCGGGAGAGTCGTGGCACACCTGCATTAACTTTGCAGCGATCGTTGGTGATGACGTGTTTTATCCTCAAAATACCTGTGCCGTAGAACACGCCACCGAAGCAAAAAAGGTCAGTCAAGATTTTTTGGCTCAGGCGACGAAGTTGCGGTCATCCAATGCCGACATTGCGTCTTATTATCAACAGGCGTTGATTGATATGGCGGCATTGCGTATCAAAGTTCAAGATGATGGACGTGATTTCTGGATGCCCGCCGCAGGCATCCCCTGGTTTGTAGCTGTTTTTGGGCGCGATTCTGTTGTGGTCAGTATGCAAACAATGGCGGTGTACCATGAATTTGCTTATGGCACCTTGCTGCGACTAGCACAACTGCAAGCAGCAGAAGTGGATGACTGGCGCGATGCCCAACTGGGAAAGATGCCGCATGAATTACGCCACGATGAATTAACAGAACTCAAGCAACTCCCTTACACGCCCTATTACGGCACGATCGATACTACGATTCTTTGGATTACAACGCTGGCAGAAGCGTATCAATGGAGTCGTAACGAGAATTTACTGCACGATTGCCGCGCCTCATTTGAGAAAGCGTTGACCTGGATTGATCAGTATGGTGATTTTGACCAGGATGGGTTTGTGGAGTATCAAACTCGCTCGTCTATGGGCTTGCGAAACCAGGGCTGGAAAGATTCTGGGGATGCGATCGTTTATCCTGATGGCACTCAGGTTGATCCGCCGATCGCGCTTTGTGAAGTACAAGGCTATGTCTACAATGCCTGGAAAGATGCGGCAACTATTTATGACGTTCTGGGAGAGCCAGAGCAAGCAAAACGACTACGGCAGAAAGCAGACGACCTGTATCAGCGCTTTAACGATCGCTTCTGGATGGAAGATGAAGGCTTTTATTGTCTTGGCTTAGATAGCAAAAAGCAACAAATTCGTTCGGTCGCCTCGAATCCCGGACATTTGTTGTGGTCAGGTATTGTGCCTAAAGAACGCGTCGATCGCCTGGTTAAACGGCTGTTTCAGCCCGATCTCTGGTGTGGTTGGGGCATTCGGACGCTTTCAAGCCAGCATCCTGCTTACAATCCGATTAGTTATCAGTTAGGGAGCGTATGGCCTCACGACAATTCGGCGATCGCGATGGGATTGAAACGATACGGCTATCATCAGGAAGCCAACCAGATTGCAGAAGGGATTTTTGCCGCTGCCAGCTATTTTGAAGCGGGACGGATGCCTGAATTATTTGGTGGCATGGAACGCAAACCTGGGCATTTTCCCGTTCCTTATCCCGATGCCAACATTCCGCAAGCCTGGGCTGCTGGCTCAATCTTCCTGTTGATTCGCGCCATGTTAGGACTCGAAGCCAATGCAGCGGATCGCTCGCTCACCGTCCAACCTGTTTTACCTGATTGGTTGCCTGATCTGGAATTGGTAAATTTGAGCGTCGGAAACGCAACCGTAACGCTACGTTTCTGGCGCGAAGAAGAACAAACCCAATGGAAAGTGATGCACCTGGAGGGTGAATTGACAGTGTATGCCAAAGATCAAGAAAGAGATCAATAACAGCAAAGGGGCGATCGGATGACAACAGCAACCAACCACTATGATTTAATCATCATTGGCACAGGGGCAGGTGGTGGAACTTTAGCACACCAGCTTGCGCCCACAGGTAAAAAGATTTTGGTGTTAGAACGAGGCGACTTTTTGCCGCGAGAAAAGGCAAATTGGAATGCGTTAGAAGTCTACCAAAAAGAACGCTATCAAACCGACGAACATTGGATCGGCAGTGATGGCAATCCATTCCGTCCGCAAACCGGTTATTGGGTGGGTGGCAATACAAAAGTCTATGGTGCAGCCTTAATTCGACTGCGCGAACGCGACTTTACGCAAGTCACTCACAAAGGAGGCATTTCACCTGCCTGGGAACTCAGCTATCAAGATTTTGCACCCTATTACACCCAGGCAGAAACGCTTTATGACGTGCATGGCGATCGCGGTCAAGATCCCACCGAGCCACCGTGCAGCGATCCGTATCCCTATCCGCCCGTCAGTCACGAACCCGATATGCAGGACATTTCCGACTGCATTCGCAAGCTGGGTTACTATCCCTTTCATCTGCCACTTGGTTTGAAGCTGAATGAACAAGACCGTACTAAAAGTCCTTGCATTCGCTGTGATACCTTCGATGGTTATCCCTGTTTAGTCGGTGCAAAAGCCGATGCTGAGGTGAATGCCATCCGCCCTGCCCGCGAAGCGTATGACAATCTCACCCTACTCACTCAGGCAAAAGTTTTACGGCTATTGACGAGTGAATCTGGACGAGAGATTACCGGAGTTGAAACGGACGTGCATGGAGAACATCACGTTTTCACAGGGGATATTGTTGTAGTTGCCTGCGGTGCGATCAATTCTGCCGTCTTGTTGCTGCGTTCAGCCAACGCTCAACACCCAAATGGATTGGCGAACCGTTCGGATCAGGTTGGACGCAATTTTATGAAGCATGTGGAAACGGCATTAGTGGCGTTACATGTAGAAGTCAATCGTGCCAGTTTCCAAAAAACGATCGCGGTCAATGATTTCTACTGGGGCGAACCTGATTTTCCCTACCCAATGGGGATGGTGCAAAATACGGGAAATGTTTTGGCAGATATGCTTCCAGCAGAAGCCCCGCCGCTCATGGCTCCCTTTGTCAAACTTATTCCCAAATTTGTACGCCATTTGCTTGCTGAACGAACCACAGGCTGGTGGCTGCAAACAGAAGATTTACCTGATCCGAATAATCGCGTTCAAATCGTTAATGATCAGGTTCACTTAAATTACACAATCAACAATACGGAAGCGCGCGATCGCTTGCTCCATCGCTGGACTTCGGTACTCAAATCCCTTGAGCGCAAAGCCATGCATGTGTTGCCGTTCAGCATTTATCCCCGCACCCATGTGCCCGTACAGGCGGTGGGTCATCAATGTGGCACCTGCCGCTTTGGTTCCGATCCTCAAACCTCAGTCTTAGACTTAAACTGTCGCACCCACGATGTTGACAATCTGTATGTGGTGGATGGTAGTTTTTTCCCGTCAAACTCCGGGGTCAATCCAACGCTCACAATTATGGCAAATGCGTTAAGAGTGGGAAATCACTTGATGGAACGATTGGGATCGTAAATAGGCAAAGTACAACAATTTTAGGAGGCAGAACGATGCATGAGCCAGATCAATCGATGGAATCAACCCAAAAGCAGCCAGAATCACCGACCCATTATCCGATCGCCACAGGTGTAGGAGCAGCAGGGGGGAGCGCTGCGGGTGCTGCTATAGGAAAGGCGATCGCCGGTAAAGTGGGTGCAGCCATTGGCACTGTGGCTGGCGCGATCGCGGGTGGCATGGCTGGAGGCGCGATCGCAGAGTTTACAGAAGAGGTGCTTCAGGAAACGAAACCCTCCTTCAGCTTAGGCTTGGGTGCAGATACCAAAGAACCTGAGTTACCCGCTCATTATTCCTGGGAAGAGTTACAAGCACTATCCAAACCTCAAATGAATGGTGTTTGACGCTCCTTGAATGGGCTTTAAGAGATTTTGCTCTTGGCTCATTGGTTTGTAGGGATCTTTTTGTTTTTATCGACCGATGAAGCACCTTCTGCCCGGATTTCTTGCACCTGACCGACAATAAAAACGAGTGTAAACGGCTGTTTCATTTCGCGCTCGACAAAAGCTTGCAGCAAAGATACTTGCTTGGGTGTAATGGGGTCTTGAGCGCGTACATTTAAATATACTTCTGGTGGTTTCATGAGCCAATTCGTCTGAATCTTCAATAGTCCCAAACGCTGAAAGGTCACGGTGCGATTGAGCAGCGCTTGTTTCAGGCTCGTTTCGAGTTGCGCTTGCCGCACGAGACGAAAAAAACCGATGCCCAGTGGGGCAACTAGAACAGCGGTTAATGCCAGTGTCCAAAGTAACGCCCTGCGAGCACGTTGCAGAGAGGCATAGCCTGCCACCAAGAAGGTCAGCATACAGGCAAATGTGATGCCTAAAAGATTCGTCAGGTAGAGCAGTGTTGCGCCCCAGCTCAACGACCAGTCCGCTTGCGATAGCCCTAAGCCAATGACACAGATAGGCGGCATCAGCGCAACGGCGATCGCTGTGCCTGCGAGACTCTCTGAGATTTTGGGTTGCACCTTGGCATAGCCGCTAATGCTGCCCGCCACGATCGCAATGCCCAAATCTAGCAGAGTCGGTTCTGAGCGAGCCAGCACTTCGCTGCCATAGCTGGGTAGCCCGACCAGTTTCCCTAAACTAAAGGAAATTGCGATCGCCAATGACGTACCAATGCTGATGGCAACAATGCCCTTCCGAAAGAGGGGCAGATCTCCCTGCAACGCACCAAAGGCCACGCCCCGAATCGGCAGCATCAGAGGGGCAATGATCATCGCGCCAATGATGACAGCCGCACTGTTTGACAGCAAGCCAAAGGTGGCGATCGCGCAAGAACCAACTACTAACATCAGATAGGATGAATCCGGTGTGGCTTCTGTTAGCAAGTCTGTCTGAAGCTGCTGTAATTGCTCCAGCGCAGTGCCTTTGCGCCGAAAGGACTGGAAGCGTTTACGCAGGTTATTCACCATACTTTTCTCCTTCTTAGCTCCAAGCCCTCTTTATCCCCCCTATCGTACTCGCGATTCTAACGGTCGTTGAGAACTAGGAGCCAGGTCGCCCTAGACTAAAGGTGAACGCAACGTTTCTCTGAATCTTATGGCAGTCGAATCCTCTTTGGGTGAAGTCGCGATTGAAGCCAATCTCAAGCAGTTTTTACTGGTGCTCTCGGTTTCGCTCAGCGTGGCGACCCTGCCCCAAATTTTTAGCTGGTTTCGCCACATTCCCTACACGTTGCTGTTGGTCATCGTCGGGCTGGGGCTAGCGCTACTCGATGTCCGTCTCGTCAACCTCTCGCCAGGGTTGATTTTATCGATTTTCCTACCACCACTGCTGTTTGAAGCTGCCTGGAATTTGCAGTGGTCAAAATTAAAACGCGACCTCATTCCCATTTGCCTGTTTGCGATCGTAGGTGTGCTGATCTCCATTGCGGGAGTCGCCTTTGGGCTACACCAATTGGCAGGATTATCCTTGACGACAGCGCTTTTGGTGGGGGCGAGCCTGTCCGCTACCGATCCCGTTTCAGTGACGGCGCTCTTTCGGGAATTGGGAGTCGAAAAACGCCTGTCGGTTTTGATGGAAGGAGAAAGCTTATTTAACGACGGGGTTGCGGTCGTTGCCTTCAGCTTTTTGGTCGCGTTTGCGCTCGGAACGGGTGAACTGGCTGTACAACCCATCGTGCTTCAGTTCTTGCAAGTGGTTGGCATTGGTATTGGCATCGGTGGCTTAATGGGGTTTGGCATCTCTTACCTGACTCAGCGGTTTGATTTACCCCTGGTGGAACAGTCGTTAACGCTCGTTTCGGCGTATGGGACGTACCTGATTACGGAAGATTTGGGTGGATCGGGCGTGA
>JBBRPT010000160.1:0-7188 GCA_038227635.1 Leptolyngbyales cyanobacterium
AAAAGGACAAGCGAAAGGAATCCGTAAAGGGGACAGTGTGTCTCAAATGAAGTTTATCGAAGAACTGTTTGGAGTGAGCGCTTAAGACAATACGATTGGCACAGATCATTTGTCACTTTAAAAACTTTGCGACAGAACCTCCTGCTCCGGGTCGTCTACCAACTGAGCAAACAACACCGATCGACAAGCCGCCAACGGACGACGCGCCCACCACAAATGCAGCGTACTCGGATGCCCATGCCGAATCGACTTCTCCCGCGCCGACTCAGCATTAATGTCTTCTAACGGCAGCGCAACTTCAATCAGTTTCTTTCGATAATCAGTCATGGGGCGTTATTTAATCTTCAAGGCTAGTTTCGATCGGTTGAATCGGCAGACGACGCAGACGATAACGCCCGTCTTCTATAGTCAAAATTGCACCACTCATCAAAACAGCTTTGTATTCAGAGAGTGCCGCCAATAAACGTTGAGTCGTAATAGCTGGCTTTGGCATCTTCAAACGAAAGATAATCACACTCGGCAAAACATCCGCATTAGCCGCGAGCAAATCGCCAAAATCCAGATCAAACGTCAAGACAATGCGCTCCTCACGTCTGGCTTTTGCCAAAATTTCTGAGTCTGGCAGACGTTCTAAGCGTTCGTCCGTCAAATGCATCGCATCATATCCCTGCCGACTCAGAGCTTGAACCGTCAAGGGCGAAACACCCATATCAGCTAAAAACTTCACAGCTAACCCGCAAGAGGATAAACTTCTTCACTCGCAAGAAAAGCAGCATACTGGAGGCTGGCATTCAAATCTTCCAGTTCTAAGTATGGATAAGCAGCAAGAATTTCCTGTCCCGTCATCCCGCTCCCCATCAATCTAAGAACCTGAGCAACCGTAATCCGCATTCCTCGAATACAGGCACGCCCAGCCATCACTTGGGGGTCAAATGTAATTCGCTCAAACACGTTATTTCCTCCTAACTTCAACCAATTCATCAGATTATCACTGTACGTGCTGGCGATCGATCCCGTACATCCTTAAACATCTCATCAGGGTCAATATCAAGCCCCTCTTCAACCAATCCCTGACGAAACTTTGCTAACGCAACATCAAGATCTGGCTGCCGTTCACCGACCAAGCGACGATACTCATCCATAGACAGCAACACAGCCACCTGTTTCCCCTGCCGTGTAATCTCGATCGCCTTTTCTCTCTCAACAGCCTGCATAACACCCTCAGGATTCTCTTGCATCTGAGTAATCGAGTATTGAGTCATGGCACTATGCCTCCAAAATTTGCTCAACTGTCAAATTCAATTCTGGAAATGTCGGCGATATGATTCGGTCTGTCCCCTGAAACCGTGTGAACTGATACAGCCCCTCCGCGTTCAACCCATAGACGAACACCGAGGGTTCCTTGGGATTTCCTAGAAAGTCGCGACTCCCGATCGCCAAATAATCCACAATCCAATATTCCGCAATCTTCAACCGTTGATATTCGTCCAGCTTATCGATGTAGTCATCCTCCCAGTTGGTTGATACCACCTCAACCACAAGCTGGATCGGTTCGCGAAAAGCCGTGTAGGCATTTGGGTTTGAGTCCCAGACCGTTCGATCCACCACGCTTGCATCGGGGTGTCGCCCTTGCTCTATGCCAGACTTAGACTGGGTTGCCAGAACAATCCGATTCGAGACCCTATAGTTCAGCTTCAATCGCTTCACTTCATCCCGCATCGCATCTTCAACAAAATCAGCAACATTTTCATGCCGACGTGTGGCTAAAATCCTCACAAGTTCTCCATCAACGAGTTCATAACGACCGTCTTCTGGATACTGATCCAGAAATTGCTCAAAACTGAGCCTTTGTTGGGTTGGAGTGGCTACCATCGTTCACCTCCGTTTTCATTCTTATTCTTACTATCGCCCTGATTAAATCGGTTGGGTTGAACCCTCTAAAAGTTTTGTCAAACTAAACGATCGCGTTGTCTCAGCAAAATCAGGTTCACCAAACGAGTAGCCTTTCAGATACCGAGGGCGTTTGGCTCCTTGTTCGTCTACCAGCACTAATGCCAACCGAAACTTAGTTGGCTCATTTCGAGAACAGAGAATCTCGTTCTTCGTTAACGTCACATCCGCTTTCTGATGCCACTTTCCCTTCACTTCAATAAACAGCAGCGATCCCGTCACAGGATCTTTAGATTCAATGTCATACCCGATGCCTCGCGCAGCCGATACATCACGAGGCATTCTGCCAAGCTGCCGCTCGGTCTCCATCACGGTTGCCATCGCCAACCGCTCAATCTCATCTCGACCATAAGGCACCTCTTTTTCTTCACGCTCAACCCGCTCTCCCATTAGCCTCGTGAGCAGACCTTTGGGAATGACTAACGCACCTCCCTTTACCACAGGCGGCAGCGCAGAAATTTCTCGTTCCTGAGTTAGCTCCTTGAGACGACGCTGAAGGCGATCGCTCAAATCCTCTGCCTTGGTCATTGCATTGGCAGAATTGAGCTTGGCGTTCCGTTTCCCCGCTTTTTCCTGAAGCTTCAAATCTTCGGCTCGGTGATCCCAATAGTTAATCTCTTTTCGCAGCCGAGACGTAACTTCTCGCTCAACCTTATCCACCATCGGCAGTCGCCGCGTCTGCACATCCTGAACGTGTTTCGGGATCACATGCTGAATCGCAAAGCTGATTACTTGAGCTTCAAAATCCTGGTTTAGCCACTCCGTTGACTCTACGATCGGCATCACCGCCCTCTGCTCCACATCAGTCAAGGGGCGATAATCCAAATAGGGGGCTGGACCTGCATTCTGAGGAACCCCATCCGCACCCATTTCAACAAACTGAAGCTGCTGAAAAATAATTTGCTGCTGCCCATTCTTCTGCATTCGCCCATCTTGAACCGCATGTTCTAGATAAAACAACGCTCGAATCTCTTGCCCTTCATCAGCATCATCCACCAAAATCGCTCCCCGCTTGAGCAAATCCCGATAGCTTTCTAGCGTCAGATCGATCGTGCAATCCAGCAAAGCGTGACCAGGACAGACAAAAGCCGCAACCGGAGACTGGTTAATTTTGCTCTTTTCAAAGCAGATGCGCTCATAGCGAGGTTGGATCGCCTCTCCAATGCCAATTTGACGATCGCGATCGCGAATCGCTCCCGGCACTCGTGTGATCTCAAACCGCCCCGATTCACGAGGAGCAATCTGTCCCCCCAGTTTTTGAAACGCTTCAATAAAAAGAGATTGAATAAAGTGAGGCTGAAGTCGTCGCGCCTGTGCCCGCTCCATTTGTTCACGAACTTCTTCCACTTTAGAAGCATTCAGCGTGTCCCTCACCAAGGCTTTTTCTTCTAAAAGTTGAAGAATGTGATCGCGGTCGATCGCGTTCTCGATCACCTGATCCAAACGCTGTTTACGCTCTGGATCGTCGCCATACCGAATCGCTTCAATCAGCAGATCTCGAAGGCTTTTTTCAGCAAAGACTTTGCCCAAAATGTCATACACCAGACCTGGTAGGGCTTTTCGTTCTACCTCCAGCTTTTTAAGCAACTTGGCATAAACATCCCCTTCGCGAGTCTCATCTGCAACCAAATTCCACAAGTGACAAACTTCCATTTGCCCAATTCTATGAATCCGACCAAACCGCTGCTCCAATCGATTCGGATTCCAAGGCAAATCGTAGTTAACCATCAGGTGCGCCCGTTGCAGGTTTACCCCTTCCCCCACCGCATCGTTTGCCAGCATCACAAAAACGTTCTTATCTTGCCGGAAGGCTTCAATCAGCTTACGTCGCTCTTCTCGACTCACTCCCCCATGTACCACAACCACCGACTCCGGCTTCCCTAAGCGGTTCCGAATTCGCTCTGCCAGATAAGTCAGAGTGTCTCGAAACTCCGTGAAGATGATCAGTTTACGTCGGTTGCCTTGGGCATCCCGCATCAGCGGATGATCCAAAATTCCGTTCAACTCCATCCACTTTGTATCCGTACCCGAAGTTTTGACTACCTTGGCTTGGGCTTCCAATCGTCGGAGCGTTGCAATCTCGATCGCCAACTCCTCGATCGTGCGCGAGGCAGTCGCTTGGTCTACCACCTCTTGCTCAAACCGCTCTAACTCTTCCTGAGGGTTATCATCGTCGTCCCACAACTCCGAATAAATGTCAATACTAAACTCTGGCTGAGACAGTCCAGCCTGACCTCGCTGCAACGTTTGTTCTTCATTATTGAGACGATTCTCTAGCCGCTCTCGACGGTTGATTAGAGACTGATAGATCGCCGCAGGAGAAGAGGCTAATCGTCGCTGCAAAATTTGGAGCGCAAAACTCACATTCAGCTTACGTTTCTGGTCTTCTGCGGCAAATCGCTCCGCCCGATTCATTTCTTCGCGCACGTAAGCAGTTACGGCATGATACAAAGTTGCCTCTGGGTTAGACAGCTTGTAGGTCATCGTGTAGGCGCATCGTTCTGGGAAAAGAGGCTTGCCATCAAATTTCACCAGCTCTTCTTTTGTGAGGCGACGCATCAAGTCAGTGACATCCATCTGATGCACCCCATCCCGAAACTTACCTTCAAAGCGATCGCTATCTAGCAGCCCCATAAACAACTGAAAGTCTGCTTCCTTGCCGTTATGAGGCGTTGCCGACATGAGCAAGAAATGACGGCAATGCGAGCCGAGTAAGCGCCCCAAGTTATAGCGCTTGGTATATTTCACCTCTCCGCCAAAGTAGCTGGCAGACATCTTATGTGCCTCGTCGCAAATGACCAAATCCCAATCAGGGGACGCAGTAAAACAGGCTTGAAGATCATGATTCCGGCTCATCATATCGAGTCGGGCAATCAGCAGGTTCTTTTCGTTGAAAGGATTGCCCGATCGAGAAGCTTCCACTTGGTCGCGAGAAAGGATATCAAAAGACAGTCCAAATTTACTGTAAAGCTCGTCCTGCCACTGCTCTACAAGACTCCCTGGAGCCACAATCAAGCATCGCTCCAGGTCGCCTCGCAGCATCAATTCCTTGATGAGCAATCCAGCCATAATTGTTTTACCAGCGCCTGGATCGTCTGCTAGTAGAAACCGCAGAGGCTGACGAGGCAACATTTCACCGTAAACTGCCGTAATTTGATGCGGTAACGGCTCGACGAGAGAAGTATGAATGGCTAGGTAGGGGTCAAACAGATAGGCCAAACGAATTCGGTAAGCTTCTGACACTAACCGAAACAACGAACCATCGGCATCGAAAGCCCAAGGTCGTCCCTGAGTCACCACTTCTAGCTTGGGTTCATCAGTCCGGTAGAGAAGCTGACCCTTAACTGCGCCGTCCGCGTTTTCAAAGACAACTTTGATCGCTTGATCGCCATACCACTCCACGTTGACAATTTTAGCGATACCGTCAGGCATCAAGCCTTTAATGAACGTCCCTGCCTTGATATTTTCTAGCGCTGCCATTCACGACCGTCCTGAATCACAATTACCGTTGCGTACTTTGATCGATGTCTTTTGTAGCACCTTATTTATTCAACAAATTTTAGATTTGAACTCTCTAGATAGAAGGGCTTCAGAGCTTTTGGATAGCCTGACCGTAGCAATTTATATATCAGTATGCCGAATCATCCAACATATGAGCATAAAAATTGGAGCAGTGCATTGCCTCTGGCACAGCAAAGCCGCCCGCGAAGCAGTTGGGTCTATCGGAACCATTATGCATTTGTTCATCACGAACATTTTGAGGGAGTTGAGAAGTCTCAAATTCTCTTAGATGCGTTAGATCTTCCTAAATTTAGTGTCTGGCTTGCATAATTCAGGCGATAGACCCAAGCAGTTTCCTTTCGGACAAGAGATAAGATTCCTGTTTCAAAGAAATTCGGCTTATCTTCCTATCGAAAATTACGAGATCCAGGCTGTAGTCTTCACCAGAAGATTTATTGACCCAGTGAACAAAATGCTAAAACACAGATTTTTTAGTCAAAGCTTGATGATTGCTGGACTCAGCGTAATGAGTTTGAGTGGGTTACTCGCTTCGCGTCTGCTTGCCTCGCCCATTCCCACAACATTGCCAAAGCTATCGAAACAAGCGTCACCAGATCCAAGTCCCTTACGATCGCAGCCAGAAATTGACTACGCCTCGCTTCAACAGTTGCTACAAGCCAGGAAATGGCAGGAAGCAAATCAGTTGACTTCGGTTCTAGTCCTCAAAGCCGCTCGTCAGGAGCAACAGGGTTATTTAAGGGCGACGGACACACGAAATTTAGCCTGCTCAGATTTGCAGACTGCCGATCGGCTCTGGAAGACTGCCAGCGGTGGACGCTTTGGATTTAGCACCCAAGCAACCATTTGGCGAACCCTCAAGGGAAACAGCTATGAAGATTCCTTACGATTTGAGCAGCAGGTTGGCTGGAATTCTGATCTTCCACCCGCTACCGTTCCCAGCACTATTCCAGTAGGATTTTATCCCTTCCGACCCGCAGGTCACACAGGCATCAAAAACGCTTTCGGAGGCTGGTGGATTCGAGAAATGCCATTAAGGTTAAAACAGTGCGGCATCAATTGACCTAGAAGATGCTGAAGAGGACTGGGGAAAAACCAAGAAGACGCGATCTCCTAACATGGACTCTCCCTCGATCGCTGCTCCGGTTCCACCCAAGCGGGTTCTACAAATGCTAAAAGAACTGGCAGACAGTCAACGACCCCACCCACGAGGGGATGGGGCTTGTGATTCAAGTTCCCATTTCTGGGCAGACCACAATAGGCGGATTGACTGCCGCCCTTCTTACTCAGTCCCCTACGGAGGGAAACCCTCCTTCAAGGCTGAGCGCTAAGTTTGAGAAAATCTGCACGAATATTCACGGCAGCGTTGTAATCCGCATGGCATTCATACCCACACTTCTTGCACCGAAACTTAGCCTGAGACGGGCGATTCCCTCGCTCAATGTGTCCGCACTGGCTGCATTTTTGACTCGTGTAGCGCGGGTCAACAAAACCAACGTTCGCACCTCTCGCTTCGGATTTGTAAGTGACGAATGCCTGGAACTGAGCAAAGCTCCATCCATGCAACCTGCGGCGTTGGGTTCTGTCGCAAAGTTTTTAAAGTGACAAATGATCTGTGCCAATCGTATTGTCTTAAGCGCTCACTCCAAACAGTTCTTCGATAAACTTCATTTGAGACACACTGTCCCCTTTACGGATTCCTTTCGCTTGTCCTTTTCT
>JBBRPT010000161.1:0-7183 GCA_038227635.1 Leptolyngbyales cyanobacterium
AATTCCCGTTGCGCTCCTTCTTGGTGCTCATAGGCATCCACCACTTTCTGACGCAGGTCTACAGAGTAAGCTTTCATATTAAATCTTGAGTGACCACTGCTCTACCTCTAATGTACTCTATTGAGCTGCAAACCGCTATAACACTGAGTTTCAAACAATCTACTGAGCGAGGAGAATCGATTTAAATGCTGCACTCGATCTCATTCATCAGATCCCTTCATACTGCAATCTTCGTATTCTTCAATGTCATCATGGCAGTTCTATTATATGAAGTTGTTTTTGACAAAATCTCTATCCTTACATGGATTGCGGTTGCCTTATTCGCGATCGAAGTAATCGTTCTCATCGCCAACAATTGGACTTGTCCTCTGACAATTTACGCCGAAAACTTAGAATCCTATCGCGGTCAAACAACCGATATTTTCTTCTTGCCAAAGTGGTTTGGCGATCGCATGTTCATATTCTATGGTGGCTTGCTCGCATTTGCACTTCTGCTTCTTGTAATTAGACTATTGACTTGAACATTTCAAAGTGAAGGATAAGTAACGTTTAGTTAAAAACGGTACTTTATACGTCCGAGCCACGAAAGGATACAGCCCTGAGCAAAAGTTACAGATCAGGGTATCTACTCCCAATGTGAAATGGTTTGTCTTCAATGGAGTTGGTGAAGCGAATCTATCCTTCAGCGAGGCGGGTGCATCCCAGTCTTGCAAGTCTTAATTTGAGAACTGTCCATTGAGGTAGGCACAACGCTGCAACAGAACTTGAGGAACATTACTGGCTTTCCACTGTGCGCCTGAGAGCTTGATGCGTGCCCCAATTTGCTTGACGGTTGATTCGACAGGTCCGGACCCAATCGAAATCCCTTCTGCTTGAAAGTAGCTGTAATTGACAATCCGATGACGATGCTTGGTGAGATAGGCAACAAAGGTATCGACTCGTTCATGCCGCCAGGTTTTGAATTGCTCAAGGGCAGCATCGACGTTTCCGTTCCAGAGCAAAGCTTCTACCCTCTCTAACTGTCGCTCTGACCCCCCCACTTTGTGGAGATTTTCGACCAGATGAAACCAGTCTAGGATCTCTTGGCGTTGGGGTGCGGTGGCAATGTCGTGAACCAGATTCCAGATGCCGTCATGCCCATCGCCTAAACAGACGAGGGGAGTCGCTAGGGATTGCTGATTCACCCATGCCACCAACTTGGCGTTCTCTTGCAGAAAGGCTTCTTGGCAATGTCCATGCAGATTCACTGCTTTATAGTCCTGCCATCGGCACACCTCTCCTAAAGGCGTGCGAATCCGCACCTTTCCCCCGTCCAGACTGAGTTCTGTCACCGTCGCTTCGACCACGGGCAAGTCAAAGGTCTGTCGATGCACCAACCGCTGCTGCGTGCCTCGCGAGACATTTATCCCTGTCAGAACAGGCAGGTCTTGGGCGCTGCGCTCATAGGAAGCATTGGCGCTCACCAATAAACAGCACTTCTCCAGGTAGGGACTCAGGTGGGTGTGGGCTTTGACGGTCAGCGCTTTTGCTTGAGCTTCTGTGATCTTAAGGGTGCCGAGGATGCTTTTGAGGTGCCGCTTTCGCCCACTCTGGGTGCCGCTGGCTGCTTCGATAAAAAAAGACCAATTTGAGGGCTAACCTGCTCTAAAATATGCCCTCGGACTGCGGTTTCAATCCCTTCTAGGGTCGTCAATTGTTCCGGAGCCGTTTCGTCGTACAACAAAGCGGCAATGGCACGGGCATGAGCCTGAATTTGTTCCTGTTTGTCAGCATCCATCAGCGGCACTCCTCAGATCATAAGGTGATGACGTTCAGCATCATAGGACGATTCCCAGATGAACTCCTGAGTATTTCTGCTCACTGCATAACTGGGATGCACCCAGCGAGGCGGAATTCCGTCAGCCCTCGATCGCTTAGTCGCCAGCGCATTTGGTAAAGCGGCTGTCGATTTGGTTGCCCAGGGGCAGAAAACGGCTTGCTCTTTAGGAATTTATGCGGGAAATATTTCAACGGAGCCTGCTGGAAACCTTTCTTACTTGGGGTAGACCAGTTCAGCGATTGTGGTTAGAGACAAAAGAGCGTTTTTCCTCACAAGTTTCTCAAGTTGTTTGTCTATAACTAAATCGAGACCGCTAACGGCTGAACGATGTGTCTAGGAAAAACGCTATGGTCAACACCTCAGTTAATCAAACCGCCAACCGTTTGGAGAGTGGCGCAACCAACCGTCGAGATAGTAAAGCACAAGCGCTCATTCTTGCCTTTAACGAAGTGGACATAACAGATATTCCACTGGTGGGCGGTAAGAATGCCTCGTTGGGAGAAATGATCCAAAAACTCATTCCCAAGGGGGTCAATGTCCCGACTGGGTTTGCCACAACTGCCACTGCATATCGCTACTTCATTCAAACAGCGGGAATCGAAGCCCAGCTCCGTCAAATTTTTGCTGACCTAGATGTGGAGAACCTTACTAGCCTTCGTCAGTGCGGCAGACAGGCGCGATCGCTGATGCTCCAAACCCCATTTCCAGCCGATCTCAAGCAAGCCATCACAGAAGCGTATCAAATCCTCTGTCAGCAGTATGGAACGGATACGGATGTGGCAGTCCGATCGAGTGCGACGGCAGAAGACCTCCCCGATGCCAGCTTTGCCGGACAACAAGAAACCTACTTGAATGTTCACGGCTTAATGGGTGTGTTAGAAGCCTGTCACAAATGTTTTGCGTCCATCTTTACCGATCGGGCGATTTCCTACCGTCAACAGCGGGGCTTTGATCACTTTGAGATTGCCCTATCCGTCGGCGTGCAAAAAATGGTGCGGTCTGATCTAGCCACATCGGGTGTGATGTTCTCGATCGATACAGAAACCGGGTTCAAAGATGCCGCGCTGATTACGGCTGCCTATGGATTGGGTGAAAATGTCGTTCAGGGAGCCGTCAACCCCGATGAATACCTTGTGTTTAAGCCCACGCTCAAGCAGGGATTTCGCTCTATTCTCGACAAGCGGTTGGGCAGTAAAGAGATCAAAATGGTCTACGACATGGGCGGCTCGAAGCTGACCAAAAATGTCTCCGTGCCGTCTGAGCAGTGTCAACAGTTTGCCCTCACCGATGATGAAATTCTCCAACTCGCCCAGTGGACTTGTCTGATTGAAGACCACTATTCCCAAGTGCGCGGACTGCCCACTCCGATGGACATTGAATGGGCAAAAGATGGCATCACAGGCGAACTCTTCATCGTTCAAGCGCGACCGGAAACCGTGCAATCCCAAAAGTCGCAGACTGTTTTGCGAAGCTATCACCTGACCTTGCCTGACCATCCTGCGATCTTAGCGACCGGGCGAGCCGTAGGTGAAATGATTGGACAGGGCAAAGCGCGAGTGATTTTGGATGTGCATCAGCTCGATCGGTTTCAAGCAGGAGAAGTATTGGTCACTAATCGCACCGATCCCGATTGGGAACCGATCATGAAAAAAGCCAGCGCGATCGTCACGAACCAGGGGGGACGAACGTGCCATGCAGCGATCATTGCTAGAGAAATTGGCATTCCCGCGATCGTGGGATGTGATCAGGTCACGTCTATTTTAAAGAATGGGCAAGAAGTCACGGTGTCCTGTGCAGAAGGCGAGGAAGGTCATGTCTATCGCGGATTGTTGCCCTTTGAAGTGCAGGAAACTCAGCTTGAATCGTTGCCCCCCACCCAGACGCAGATTTTGATGAATGTGGGCAACCCTCAAGAGGCATTTGGACTGGCTGCCATTCCCAATGATGGGGTTGGGTTAGCGCGATTAGAATTCATCATTGCCAATCAGATTAAGGTGCATCCCCTCGCGTTGCTTAACTTTGATGAATTAGACGATCACGTTGCTCAAGCTCAAATTGCCAAACTCACCGCTCAATATGAAGACAAATCCCAGTTCTTCATTGATAAACTCGCCTATGGCATTGGCACGATCGCGGCAGCGTTCTATCCCAAACCTGTGATTGTCAGATTGTCTGATTTCAAGAGCAACGAATACGCGAATCTCTTAGGCGGGCGGCAGTTTGAGCCGCGAGAAGAAAATCCCATGATCGGCTGGCGCGGTGCCTCGCGATATTATGACGATCGCTACCGAGCAGGATTTGCTCTCGAATGTCACGCGATGAAGCGAGTCCGGGATGACATGGGTTTAACTAATATGATTCTGATGATTCCGTTTTGTCGAACGCCAGAAGAAGGACAACGAGTGTTAGCAGAAATGGCAAAACACGGATTGGTCAAAGGTGAAAACGGCTTGCAGGTCTATGTAATGTGCGAACTGCCGAGCAATGTCCTATTAGCAGCGCAATTCTGTCAGGTATTTGATGGGTTCTCGATCGGGTCAAATGACTTAACTCAGTTGACGTTGGGACTCGATCGAGACTCCTCACTGGTGGCGCATCTCTTTGACGAGCGCAATGAGGCAGTCAAAGAAATGATAAAAATGGCGATCTCAACCGTCAAACAGCAGGGACGCAAGATCGGAATCTGTGGTCAAGCGCCCAGCGACTATCCAGAATTTGCTCGGTTCTTAGTTGCTCAAGGCATTGACTCGATCAGTCTCAACCCAGATTCTGTCTTAAAGACACGACTGGAAATTGCCAAAGCCGAAGCAGAGTCCTAACGTCCAGATGTTAAATGTTTATAGAAGGTCAGTGTGATGATTCGCAAAATTCTAGTGGCGCTCGATCGATCTGAATTCAGTTCACAAGTCCTTAAGCAAGCCGTTGACCTTGCCAAGGCAACCCAGGCTTCTTTGATGTTGCTGTATGTATTAGCTCCCTTTGAAAAAGGATACTCCAGTGCCACTTATCCAGGCATCAATGGGGCATTTTTTGGAGGGAGTGTAGAAGCGATGAAACTCTACCTGGATCAATGGAAGATCCTAGAACAAGAAAGCTTGGAGTGGCTGCGCTCTCAAGAAGCCGAAGCCAAAAAAGCAGGTGTTGAGACGGAGTTTACTCAGAGTGTGGGTGATCCGGGTCATACCATCTGCACACTCTCTAAAACGTGGGAAGCAAATTTAATCATCGTCGGTCGTCGAGGACTGTCTGGGCTAAGCCAACTGTTCCTGGGCAGCGTCAGCAATTATGTGTTGCACCATACCTCTTGCTCAGTTTTAGTGGTGCAAGAACAGAACCTACCCTAGGATGAACTACCTCACTAGAAAGCACCGCCCTAATCAGTTCGATCCGGTTGAATTTTGAGGAAGATCTCGCCATGCTACAAGAGTCGCTGCGTTGCGCCCCCGATCGCGCCTATGATATTCTCCGCGCCGAATCTCGCCCCCTGGATGCCATTTTTGCCCCCCGAACGATCGCCGTGATTGGCGCAACGGAACGAGAGGGAAGCGTGGGGCGAACCGTTCTCTGGAATCTGGTGAGCCATCCATTTGGAGGCACGATTTTTCCGGTCAATTCCCATCGCAATAGCGTTTTAGGCATCAAAGCGTATCCCACGATCGCGGTCGTTCCCGAACTGGTCGATCTCGCCGTTATTGCCACTCCGGCAGCGACGATTCCAGGGGTTATTGGAGAATGTATTGATGCGGGGGTGAAGGGCGCGATCGTCCTTTCTGCGGGATTCAAAGAAGCAGGAATCGCAGGGGTCGAGTTAGAACACCAGATTCAAGCCCAACTCCAGCGCGGCAAACTGCGGCTGATAGGTCCCAACTGCTTGGGGGTGATGAATCCACACCTGGGTTTGAATGCCACGTTTGCCAATGCGATGGCACAACCCGGCAATGTCGGCTTCATTAGCCAAAGTGGAGCGCTTTGTAGTGCCATTCTCGACTGGAGTTTCCATGAGAATGTCGGCTTTAGTGCATTTATTTCCGTTGGCTCCATGCTGGATGTTGGTTGGGGTGACCTGATTGACTATCTGGGAGACGACCCTCACACTCAGAGCATTGTGATCTACATGGAGTCGATCGGCAATGCGAGATCCTTTCTCTCTGCGGCACGAGAAGTCGCCCTCACCAAACCGATCATCGTCATCAAATCAGGTCGCACCGAAGCGGCTGCCAAAGCCGCTACCTCGCACACCGGAGCCTTAGCGGGCAGTGATGCGGTATTCGATGCCGCCCTCAAACGCTGTGGAGTTCTGCGAGTATATAGCATCTCTGACCTATTCGACATGGCAGAGGTTTTATCCAAACAGCCTCGACCCAACGGTCCACGCTTGACGATGATTACCAATGCGGGTGGACCGGGTGTCATTGCAACGGATACCCTACTGGCTGGCGGAGGGCAACTCGCCGAGCTGTCACCAGAGACTCAATTCGCATTAAATGACTGTTTACCGCCCCACTGGAGTCACGGAAATCCGATCGATATTCTCGGTGATGCTGACCCCGATCGCTATGCCAAAACTCTAGAAATTGCCGCTAAAGATCCCAACAGTGATGGGCTGCTCGTGATTTTGACCCCGCAAGCCATGACCAATCCCACTCGCACCGCAGAACTGCTGAAACCTTACGCCAACCTGGGTAAGCCAATTCTCGCCAGTTGGATGGGCGATGCCGATGTAGAAGCGGGTGCGGAAATTCTCAATCAGGCGAACATCCCCACGTTTCTCTACCCCGATACAGCAGTTCAGTTGTTCAATTACCTGTGGCGCTACAGCGAGAATCTGCGCGGACTTTATGAAACACCTGTAACCACTGAAATTGCAGCACCCGATCAAATGCGAGTAAACGCACTCATTCAAAACATTAGACAAACAGGACGCACACTCCTGACAGAAGTAGAATCTAAGCAGTTACTCGCAGCTTACGGCATTCCAGTTGTTGATACTCAAATCGCAATGAGTCCTGAAGCCGCCGTTGCGATCGCCACCCCGATGGGCTATCCCGTTGTACTCAAGCTGCTCTCTGAAACAATTACCCACAAGACAGACGTAGGCGGTGTGCAGTTAAATTTGAGAAATGACGAGGAAGTTCGGACGGCTTACACTGCGATTAGAACGTCTGTGACTAAGCGAGTCGGAGCCAATCACTTTACTGGAGTCACGGTTCAACCGATGATCAAACCAGAGGGCTACGAATTAATTATCGGGAGCTATCTTGATCCGCAATTTGGGGCTGTGATTCTGTTTGGCTCTGGCGGACAGTTGGTGGAAGTATTTCACGATCGCGCCCTTGGGCTACCTCCGCTCAACACCACCTTGGC
>JBBRPT010000162.1:0-7117 GCA_038227635.1 Leptolyngbyales cyanobacterium
AGACCTGGATCTAGAGGGCGGCAATCAGTACCGTTTAGGGCTGCTCGTCACGAGTGGAAAAGCAACGTTCTTTGAACTGCCAAGTGCAGATTCAATTCCTTGCGACTGGTCAAAATTGACGGAAGAATCAGCAGCGATCCAATCTTCTTTTGAGGGTCAACTAACATCTGAACCGCCTCAGATAGAATGCCCTGAATGCGGGTCAGTCAACGTAAGAAACAAGGGAAAGACTAAAGACGGCAACAGTAACTACATGAAATGTAAGAACTGTGAGCACAATTTCAAGGTCAGCTTGTAGCGCCCATAATTTTAGGCAAGAGATTAGGCACGGTTAGGCACCTGCCCAACACGCCTCCAAAATCCTTAATGTGTATAGCCTCTAGGATTGGGCAAAAAGTGGGCATTTCCCCATATCGGTCAAATGGGCAGCGCCCAATCCTGTTAAGAAATGCCTGTTGATTACTGTTAGGAGAAATGGATCATCATGTACGGAACTCGAAATTCGTCCATCAAGGTCATGTTATTAAGCTTTTTGGCAGGTTGGATATTTGGCACGTTCTTTAACGTCATTCCCAAATCCTCACTCCCTTGGCAGCCATCTCAATCAACTAATCTTAAGAAGGGGTAGGCAGTGCTTAACTTTTTGAGAATCCTGTCCACCCATCTAGTTCAGTTTAGTGCTGCCTCAATCGCGGAGTACGTTCTAGGGACGCGCGATCGCCCATCTTAATTCCCACCAAGCCACCAAGTAGCATGAATGGCGAAGTGGATATCAATTCCTAGGCGTGAAGAAATTATTAGACAAGCCCAATGGGAAGAAGTCGAAGCTTTTGTTAAGGAAAATTTTTGGCTCTCTAGACGCTGCTCTTACCCAAATCGACCCTGAACTTTTACAGCTATCCTCTCGACAAAGAATGAACGTTATTCTTCATTCGTCATGACATGAACTTCTAGAGCGGCTGGGTAATTGAGAATATCAGAGCAACGGTTAGACAAAGATGAATTGGGCGGAACCTGATTCATCTTCGTCTAACCCACGTTCGGTAACGCGCTGTTTTCCGAATCATCAAGCATTTGAGCTTGAGTGAACGCCTGGGCAATTTCAGATAGCGGACAATTCAGCATCTCGCAAAGAACTTGCATCTGTTGAGGAGTGAATCTTGGAACGTTACGTCCTGTTTCCCACGCACTGACCGTTTGGGGACTCACTACCAATGCCTTCGCCAAGTCTTCTTGACGAATACTTTTTTTACGACGTTGAAAGTGCAGCCAATCGCCAAAAGTCATAGGAGTAGAAATAGACGGATTCATGCCGGAACTAGGAAGCTTGGCTTAAGAATATCCCAACCCTCAGCTTACACGGTAAAAATTTCAATTGTCCATATTTTTGCAGCTTTGATCCACTAGGAAACTCTACACTTATAGAACTATCTACTGGAGTGGATCAAAATATTCTTCTAGGAATGAATTCTGCTTGGATGATCTGACTTTTATTTCTTGTTAGATAGCAAACTTAACAGATAAGCGATCACACCCATTCTCAGAGCAAGAGAAAATAAACCTCTATTATGTGGCTATGGTGTAGATAGCGATCGAGCTATAGGTGAAGCGACTCACTTCTGGGTACGATTGTGGAAATCCTGGTTCAATTCAAAACAGTGCTCCGTTCATATGGAATCTACCAATGCTTCGCGAGTGACGCTCTTGCAGGCAGTTCGAGCTATCAAACAGGCTGTTGCGCCTAGACGCACCCGAATCCTAATCGATGAGCTTTTACCACTGCTCAGTGAGCAAGAGTGTGACATGCTAAAAGAGGCGATCGAGCTTGAACGCTTGGAGCGAACTTACTCTAGTGAGCGGCAAGAGTCTACCGCCTTGAGCGAAGTCAAGATTGAAATCAAAAACGTTCCTTACAAATCGGTCAAGAAAGGAACCAAGCACAATCCCTATGTTTACGTTCGATGGCGCGATCGTAGCCATGAGGATTTGTATTTGGGAGCCATGCTTGCCCCTACCCAAGGAATTTCGTACAGCTACACGACTCAAGCTGATGGCAGCATCGAGTTTACGGATAAAAATTTGCTCAAGTTGGTTCACAAAACGAAGCAGACCGTGCGTTACATCCGATTAATTTCAATAGAGCCTCAACT
Organism: Leptolyngbyales cyanobacterium; assembly: GCA_038227635.1. Taxonomy (GTDB): domain Bacteria; phylum Cyanobacteriota; class Cyanobacteriia; order Leptolyngbyales; family Leptolyngbyaceae; genus Phormidesmis_A. Next base: position 2,151 of record JBBRPT010000162.1, read on the forward strand.
ATTTGATGACGTGGACAGTGAGGTCAAGGGACAAGCGTTGCTCAAGGTTGAAGAGCTGCACCCAGAATTTCTCACTCCGATGGGTGGTCTACGCACATACTATTTTCCAGTGTGCATGAAAACTCAGTTTTCTAAGAAAGAGTGGCAAGTTGAGACGGTTGATGCTCAATCCCCTCCGCAAGAGGCTACATCATCTCGTCGATTTAATTTGAGCCGCTGATTTTGGAAATTTTGCCCTGATTCTCCAGATGTAATTTCTGCATGGTGAGGTTAACAGGTTCTTCATCTGCTGCGTAGATTAGGTTCTTGTCAATATTGTAAAGACACCACAAAGCGCGTTGCGTCTTGAAGTTTGGCGTTGATATCACTAAAATCAACATAAACTCTCCAAAATTTCACTGAGCGTAATCTTGTAGATAGCTGTTCGGCTGTCGCTTGGCAGCATGTGCTGATTTGAGGAATGGTTATGAATCAATTAATACCCCTCGACATCGATCGAGAGCTTGCTTTGCATCGGCTGGATAACGCTAGCGAGACTATTGAAGAGCTACTCGCTGGGGGAGTCACTACCGATGACCTTGAGGATTCAGGTGTTCTCGGTGACTGGAAATTTAGGGAAGAAAAACTTCAGGAGCAGCGAAACCGAGAAGTGGCAGGAAAGGAACTGCTACAGTCGCTCGCTGAACCCCTTTTTGGCTCTAACGAGTCGTGTGCTGAGGAGTTCTGATGCTCAAAATCACAGAATTCGATGTCAAAACTGGAATTGATCTCCAAGAATTTGATCCTGAGACTCAGGAGCTTCAACTCAAGCAAAAACAGATCGAGCATTCTTTCCTTGAGCATTGGTTCAGGGCGAACAGGATTGAGAATGCTCAGTTTTTCTTGGGGAAGTTTTACGATCGCGTCACGGATGCAGACCGCCAACGATTAGAAGCAGACGGCAAAGTCTTAGTGTTCAGCAATGGTCGGACTGGCTATTTTACCGATTCGGAGACAGCACAACTGCTGACACGGGGAGATTCAGAACAGAGAATTCCACCCATTTATGCGGCTGACCGCAACACTGCCCATAATGCTGTGGCTTACGGTAGTCTTATCGTCTCAGATGGGATGAGTTCCACCCTGGTTGATTCCGCCACCACAGGTCACAACGTCCGAGTTCTGGTAATTGATGATGAAGCGCGATCGTGGGGACGTGTCGGTTTACAGGATCGGCATGGACGCTCCATTTCCATCGAAGATCTCAATAAGCTGTGCGACAAAATGGGTGACGGAACCATGTTGGTTGCAACACCTATCATGAAAGCTCTGCTGACTGAAGCAGAAATTGAACAAGCGATCGTGAACGCCTTAGAAAAAGCAGGTGTGAAAGCAGATATTGCTGAACTTATCAGCACTTATCAGCGCGAAGGCACACTCAAATCATTCCCGATTCCGGTTGAAGTTAGTGAGGCGATCGACAAGCACCTGAACTATCTAACTCACACCACGGTGACCCAATTTCGTGCCGCCACCCTCGATTTACCAGGAATGGTAAAGGGGACGATGGCAACCAGTCGGTGGTGTGAGCGGTTGGGCGTAAATGTCATTCTCTCCAAAAATGACATCAAAGGAGATGACGGCACTCTGTCTGAACCGGGGATCAAGGAAGTTAGCCAGTTTTGGATTAACCGTAAATCTGATGGCAAATACGGCGAACAGGTTGTCGGTCCGCAGGTCAAAGGCTGCATTCCCGAAGCGACACTCACTGAATTCAATCCGCTTCTGTTGGGGCAGATCGAGGCGTTGGCAGAAGTCGCGGTCGATCCGAAGCGGTTAGGGCAGTACTACCTCGACCAGAAAAATAAACAACGTAAGGCTTTGGCAGTAGAAGGTCACGACCAGGACGATCGCTCCGATTGGCTTTACGACGTTCTAAAAGCCGACTCATTCGGGCAGTTGGATCAATTCAGCAAAGTTAACTATGAACTTGACCGCTATTTGCGCGGTGAACGAGTCGATTTGGCGGTCGGTGGAATCTACGTCCCATCCGCAATGGCACAGAATCACGAGCAACTGATGCCTTGGGAAGTGTGTAATAAGGATTTGCCACATGGCGCGATCGTGGCGTATTACCGCTCTCCATTTCCCAATGTGGGCGCAGCCGCGATCGCGATCAACAATACTGAAACTCTTAAACAAAACGACCTTGAAGCGTTTCGCAAGGAAGGCGTTGCCTATCTCAATCCCTGGACAGCGAAGCAGATTGCAATTACCGATTTTGACAAGGATGCCAACGGCTATTTCGTCGGCTATCTGCCAGTCGTTGAAGATTTACCCAATCGTATTCGAGCAGAATTAGCGACCGTTGGTGAGCAGCCCTCAGCCGAGCAGTATAAAGCAGGACGATCGCTGTTTGGGCGGTTGATTGCCCAGATGCAGATGGAGCCGGATCAAGCGCTGATCTGCTCTGGTGCTTTTCCGGTTGCCGTTGCAGAAATCATCGATCGCAACGCGCCGGACCGCAAGCCCCCAGAAGTAGTGAAGCAACAGAAAGTAAAACACACATGGAATCAGGGCAAGGAGACCCTTTCACAAGCAACTTGGAGGGCATGGGAAGTTACGGCAAACAACCCAACGGGTAAAGTTGCGAACGCAGGCATAATTCTCCAGTCTTTAGCCCTGGAGACGCAGTACATTGCCGTAGATCAAAAAGAACCGCTGCTGGTGCAGATTTCTAACCACTACAAGAAACTGCTAGAGTTCAACACCCCGGTTCCTGACGATCAAACCCTGACCGCAAATGGGTTTCCTGCTTATAGATTTAGGGAGCGGATAGATGCGATCGCACAATCCACCAAGGGATTGCCCCTGATTCAAGCGGTTGAGCAACGTCAGCAGTTTGTTGAAGAACAACTGCTGGAAGTGCATCACCTACTAACCGACATTGTTGATGGACCCAATGCTGTTAATTTGCAAACGGCGGTCGATACTGCGAAAAGCTCAAAGGGAATTGACGAATCGATTCAGGCATTTGCTAGGGCGCTGGCTCACAAGCCGCATGAGCTTCGCCAGCACCAGAAAGACACCACAATCTACACCAGTGGCAAGCTGATGCCCACAAATACCCAAGAACCGATTGGGTGGGGAGTGGAAGCAGTAAATCAGTTCTATGAGGCAACTCAACTTTCAGAATATCCAAACGAGGCATTTCGAGATCTCTTTCCGAAAGACTTTACGTCGGAGCAGGAAGAAAAAGCCCTCGCGATCGTGGAAACCTACAATAGTCTAGTCAAGCAAGCGATCGAAGCCAAGGAGCGGCTGCGCGAAAAACGTCCCGAAGATCAGCAGCCCACACTTATTCTCACGTCGCCCAAAACTGGAAAGCAACTGACGCTGCAACGAATTTGTGATGTCAATTCCGACGATTCATCAGACTGGCAAACGACGGGTAAAACAGACTGGCAAACGTTTATCGAAGCAAATCCCAACATTACAAAAAACAACCCGGAGCGATTCATCGTTCAGCGCGTTTTAAAGAGTGAGAAAGGGACAGCAACGCAAGTTCCTTTAGGGTTTATTTCGCCAGAGTCCGCGGCTGAACACAATTTTGAAGAACGCCTTAAACAGCACCATCACATCCCAGTCTCAAATCCAGTCATTCAGCTTTGTCCGCCACTGGTGTTGCAGAGTGATACTAGAGAGCAGTTAGCCAAGGCAGCGCATCATCTGCAAGCTGCTGCTGAAGCCATTCCCGCCGAAGAACGCATGGCGTATGCCTCTGCAATGTGGCGGCAAAGTTCAGGAATGGGCATTGTTCTTAAAGCCTTCACTCAAGAGGTTTGTCAGCAACTTCAAGCTGTTCCTGAACTGACGTTGACGGGCATTCAGCGAGATACGAATAAAGCAGGTCGTATCCCTGATGGTGAGTACACAGTTCGATTCAGCCAGTACGATTATGAAACCAAAGAGGGTGAAACTCGCACGGCTCAGTCGATTGCGATCGTTGAAATGGACGGTACTGAAAAACAGTTTGGAGCGATCGATCCACGATCTGTGCGGCTTCCAATAGGTACGACTTGCAAAGCTGAAATTGCAACGCCGTTAGCTGACAAAGTAACGGCACAAACTCAGTCTGGAGCTATCACTATCAAGAAGGTTCTGGAAGGCGGTTTGCAAAATCGCACCTGGCAAGCCGAGTCAGCGACGCTTTACGTTGGCTATCAGGATAGCTCCGCGATCGCGCAGGTGGAAGTCGATGGACTTCGTAAAACGCTGGGGATTATTGACCCGGCTTCCGAGCGGAAATTGAAAAACTCCGGGGCTTTGCAACCCGGACGCTTCCAAAAAGCGCAGGCAGTCTTAAATCGAGAACCCGGAAACATCGTACACCTGCAAGTGGTAGAACTCGTGGCTCAACCGCTTGCTCGATCACTTCAGCACCTTGGGAACTACGTGGATGGACGAGTTGTGCCATTTTCACAAGCGCAAATTGCTCAAGCCCAACCTGTCCAAGCAAAGCCAGAGTCACCACCCATCACGCCAGAACAAGGCTACGCTCCCTCTAGACAAGAATTGCTGGACTGGTACACTGCGGTCAAAGCACGAGAGGATGTTTCTCGGCTAGAAGGAATCAAGGCGTTGGGCAATCGGCTGAGGCAGTTTTATAACCAGGAACAGGGCAACCTTAATGGTAATGCTTCTCCACCACCAGACTTCCGAAGTTCGGAAGTTACGATCAGCGTTAACGAACGCAAAACCATGCGCCGAGACGTTACAAATTTCCGTAGCGCGATCGGGCATCTCCAGGCTGTTGAAAAACTGCAAGTGACACAAGCTGAACGCTAGACTTCGGAGATAAATTCTTGATTGGATGATGCAGTTGAGAACATAGAAAAATGCCTCGAATCAATGCAAGAAGGCGGCTTTCGCCTTGGTGATTTTTGACTTGATTCTCCAAAAGAAGGCTTTCGTCGATGTAAAGCACC
>JBBRPT010000163.1:0-7019 GCA_038227635.1 Leptolyngbyales cyanobacterium
CTCTCAGGAACTGCGGGCGGCTGAAGACCCCGAGTTTGAAACGTTCTACACCAAGAACATCTTGCTCAATGAGGGCATCCGCGCTTGGATGGCATCTCAAGACCAGCCTCACGAAAAATTTGTATTCCCTGAAGAGGTTCTGCCTCGCGGTAACGCTCTCTAAGATTCAGTACGCATCTTTTTTACTGCTCCTGCCGTTTATGGTGGGGGCTTTTTTATGAAACCATCCCACACTCGAAAGAGTCTGTGTTATCTTAATTGAAGAGGTACAGATTACCTGACCTTGACGCTGTAAACCCTTGATAACAAAGCCGTTCAGGCAATAGGAGGTGATGCCCATGCAAGATAGTAGTATACGCTTGGGTCATCAGATTGCGTTAAACTGGCTGCGCGCCGGGGCTGTTCTCTAGAGTTAGATCTTCCACTTTGGTAGAGATAGCTCATCCATGACGGCTGACTAGCCTGGAGTCCCTTCCGGCAGTCTAGTTTCAATCTGAAGACCCGCTACACCGCTTCTGCTCTCTGGGATTTTGGTTCTGCCAAGATTTTTGATGGCAGGAGCGGATAGTCGTTTAAAGAGCAACGCTGCGGGCTGGGAAGTTCACTAACCATGAACGGCATTCAGCTTGCTTTCGTAAAAGATTTCGAGGCTGAAGGGTTTGCGTAGAATGTTCTTCCCACGACGGAAGCGATTCAAGATCGACTTCTGAGAAGTTTAAGATAATTTTAGTGAACGAGTAGCTTTCTAGAACCAATATTTGTGAAAGTGGACTGCGCCTGAAGCAAACATCTGTTATCGTTTTCATAGTTGGTGTTTATTTGTGATCTGGCGCACAGCCTCTAGCCACTCAAATGATAGTCTTGAGTAGGTTTTTGATTTTGCTGCCGTTTACACGTGTAAACTGTAGGGTATAGAAGGCTCGAGCAGTCGCTCTATCGTAACTAGGTGTGAGGAAAGTATTCATGTTTAAACTTCTGTTGAATTCATTAGTCGTGAGTCCAGCGCTTTTGGGTGCTGCTTTAGCAGTTTCTTCAGGCGCGATCGCTGCAGAAAAGTCAGTAGTGGTTTCGTCGTCTCCTGTGACTGCGATCGAAGCTAAATCCCCAGAAATTGAGGCACTCAGTGCACCGTCTGTGACCGCTCAGCCGATTCAACTTGCTGAGGTTGCTGCTCCCGAAGTTAACCAGCCTAAGCTAGAACTTTCCGCTAAATCAGCAGGGTTCAAAGCAGACAAAACCACTCCGATTCAAATAGCTCAGGTTCCTGCTGCGTCCAACTCTGAAACGGACTCTATCAATCAGATCAACCGTTACAGTCGTGAAGGAAAGTCTGGAGCACCGATTGGGCAAGTCACCTCTGTCTCCCAACTATCTGACGTTCGACCAACTGACTGGGCATTTCAAGCGTTGCAGTCTCTAGTTGAGCGCTACGGTTGTATCGCAGGCTATCCTGACAAGACTTATCGCGGAAACCGCGCTTTAACCAGATATGAGTTCGCGGCAGGCTTGAATGCCTGTCTCGATCGTGTCAACGAGCTAATTGCAGCATCCACAGCTGATCTGGTCAAGAAAGAAGACTTGGCAACTCTGCAGAAGCTGCAAGAAGAATTCGCGGCAGAATTGGCAACTCTACGGGGTCGGGTCGATGCGCTAGAAGCTCGTACATCAACCCTAGAGAAGCAGCAGTTTTCTACAACCACCAAGCTAGCTGGCGAGGCAATTTTCGCGATCACTGATGAGTTTGGGGTTAGAGGCACGGGTGGCAACAACACAGTGTTTCAGGACAGAGTTCGTCTCGCGTTGAACACCAGCTTCACAGGTAAAGACCTGTTGGTTACTCGTCTTGCGGCTGGCAATGCAGGAGCTTTCAACCTACGAAATCCAACCCAACCCGGTGGTACGAATGCTGAAGGGTTTCAAACCTTCAACTTTGGCAACACGGGTGGCAACCAAGTTTATGCCGACTGGGTTGCGTACTACTTCAACCTCAGCGAAAAGGTTCGGGTTTATATCCCAGCAGTTGGCGGTTTGCACTATGACTATGCGCCGACCGTTAGCCCTGCTCTTGATGCCTTTGACGGTGGTACGGGTCCTCTTTCGCTCTTTGCTCAACGCAACCCAATTTACCTAATTGGCGGTGGTAGTGGTATCGGCGTGAACTTTGAGCTAAGCCCTGCACTAACCATTAGTGGCGGCTACTTGGCTGATAATTCTGGTCTCGGTGGCAAAATAGTCACAGGTGCTAACAACCCTTCTGATAAGAATGGCTTGTTTAACGGCAGCTATTCTGCGCTGGGTCAGATTACGTTCAACGCGAGTAAAGCGCTTTCTCTAGGCTTGACCTACGTTAATGCTTACAGACAAGGCGGCATTTTTGACGCAGGTGGTGGTGGTTCTGGCGTGTCTGGTACGCGGTTCGCTAATCTGTCTACGGGTGCTGCGGCAGTGAACGCTTTTGGTGCTGAAGTTGCTTTCAGACTGAGCCAAAATATTGTGCTCAACGGCTTTGGTTCTTATATCAACGCTAACTTCGTAGACGATGGGTTTGGCACACGCAATATCTGGACATACGGTGTTGGGGTGGCATTCCCTGACTTTGGTAAGAAAGGCAACCTTCTTGGTTTCGTGGCAGGTGCAGAACCTTACCTTGGTAACCCAACGACCACCCAAAAAGGGCAAGGCGTGAGAAATGACATTCCTCTGCACTTAGAGGGCTTCTACAAGTATCAGTTGAATGACAACATCTCGATCACACCTGGTCTGATTTGGATTATCAACCCTGGTCAAAATAACAACAATGATGATGCTGTGATCGGTACAGTTAGAACAACCTTTACCTTCTAATGACTGATTTTAGATAGGTTTTGGAGAAGCCCAGCGATCGCTGGGCTTTTTTCTCGTGAATCAGTGCTGTTAATGGGAATAACGCCTCATCTGATTCTTCTAGGCTTTCAGTGCAAAGCAGTGATCGGGAAATTTTCTGCTCACTAGCTTTAATTTGGTAAGCCTTTTAGCCCTGTCGGGCAGCGGTTTTTTGTTTGAAGAGATAATCTCGAAGCTGATGAATCTGATGGCTTTTCAAAGCGAGCCTGGGGAAAGAGGTGGCTTCCCTGAGACAGCATCCACAATTTTATTCATAACATCAGTGCACACCCGTTAGGAGAATCAATCCCATTTGGGTTTAGAAGCATTTGAATGGAATCAATTATCCGATCAGTGAAGACTTGACCAAACATGCTCAAGAAAACGGGGCAGATGATGAACTGATTTTGATATTGGAAGAGCTGCAGGAAGACTATGAAACTCCGGCTGAGGTTATTAAAGCGATCGGGCAAATCGAACAACAAATTCTGACGATTGATTCGATCAATCAAAAAATCCCTCATCGCATCTTGAGGGATTTTGCCGTGATTACCGTTTGACTAATTCTTTGAGCGTCTCCTTGACTGATCGAGGGTTCCATCCTAATTCTCTTCTCGCTTTGGTAGCATTGACTCGGACGCAGCGATCGTAAAGATAATGAACGCGCTCGCGGTCGATCGGGGGCTGCCATGAAAAAGCTCGACCGAGCACATCTAAGACGATGCCAGCTACGCGAACGACTGGTTCAGGAGCATCAGCAGGAGCAGAGATTCCTGTCTCTTGACTAAAAATCTCAAACATTTCGCGAGTCGTTAAATCTCCTGAAGAGATAATATAGTATTCGCCAATCTGACCCTGCTCGGCGGCAAGCAGCATCGCGGCAGCCAGATCATCTACATGAACGATGCCTGTAATTCGCTGTCCGCCTGCCCAAACTTTTAGCCGTCCTTTGAGAAACGTATCGAGAACAGGCATAAAGTGAGGATCGTCTACGCCAAAAATCCCAGAGGGCATTACACTAACAACTGGAAATCCTTGAGTAGCTGCGTGATCGACGAGTTGTTGAGCATCATATTTCGTGCGATCGTAGGCAGACGAAAAATATTTTTGAGTGCGCTGAAAGGTCTCGTCGATCGCGGTGCCTTGGGTGTCGCCAAAAATTCCGATCGTGCTGCAGTATACTAATTTAGAAATGCTGACCGATTGAGCTGCTTCTAAAACCGCACGAGTTCCTTCGACGTTGACTCGCTCCATCTCGATCGTATTAACAAGCCCAAGCTCGACATAAGCTGCGGTGTGAAAGACCGTATCGACTCCCTGCATAGCCCGGGTGAGAGCATCTCGATCGGTGATATCGCCATAGACGAGATCAATTTGACAATTTGCTAATCGATCCAAATTACTCGACTTTCGCACCAGCCCCACAACAGAATCGCCTCGTTTTTGTAGTGCTTTCACCAAGTGAGATCCTGTGAACCCATTTGCTCCGGTAACGAGTGCTTTCATATCTATCCCTAAACCAGCGTCTTTTCATACATCCGATAGGTTTTATAGATTTTGCCTCCAGAGGCTTCAATCAACTTTCGGGAGGGAGCATTGTCTTCATAAACCCAAGAAAGCTCTGCTCGTTTGTAGGGTTTGCCTCTCTGAATTCCGCCACTCATGCCTAGGTAGATTAGCGCGAGCGGAACCATTTTGCGACGGAACTCTGGAAGTGAACAAATTGCAATGACACGCCCCTGATCAATTTGACGACGATACCAGAGAAACTTGAGAATTCCGAGCCAGTTCAGTTTGCCGTTGACGTGTTTGAGGGGAATGTTGTAATCGGGCAACCCCATCCAAAAGCCAATCATTTCGCCATTATATTCAGCGATCGGAAACACATCAGGATCGACTAAGCTTTGCAGCGATTTTGCCTCATCTAAAAACTCCTCTTGGGTGCGAGGGGTCGAACTCCAGTTGTCAGAAAAGGCTTTGGTGAACAGATTATAGAGACTAATCGCATCTTGCTCAAATCCTTCGCCTTTGGTGCGCAAGGGGCGAAATTTAACTCCAGATTTACAGGCAATTTTGTAGCCTTTCTCAAATTCTGGCGAGAGCGGTTTGTCGAGCGGAAAGTCGTAAGCATAGGCATCTTTCGCTTTATGCCAGCCGTCTTGCTCTAAAAACTTGGGATAGTAGGCAGGATTATAGGGCATCATCACCATTGGCGGCGAGTCAAAACCGTCTACCAAAAATAGGCAATTATTGTGAGTCGAGAGATCGATCGGTCCTCTGACTTCTGTCATTCCCTGCTCTCTTAGCCATTGAGACGCTGTATTCAGAAGATCTTGGGCAACTTCAAAGTCTTCGATGCACTCAAAGAAGCCAAAAATGCCAATGGTTTTGCCTTCAAGATCGACCAACCGATCGTTGACTGCTGCCACAATTCGCCCAATGGGTTTTGCAGACCGAAGAGCAACGAATTGCTGAAGTCTGCCGTATTGAAAAAAGGGATTGCTAGGGTCGAACTTTTTAGCAATATCGCTGCGAAGCGGTGGTACCCAGTGAGGATCGTGAGCATACACGACGAGCGGAACGTCCAAGAACAAGTTCTGCTCGACCACGCTCGTAACCGAAATCACCTGAGACGTATCTGAGGTCACACCAACAGAAGAATTCACAGATTTACAGCCTTTTCTCTGAACGTCTGACAGTTCTTAATACTGTTATGGAGAATAATACCAGCCTTTGTTGAGTTCGGTTTCTAGCGTTATGTAACTTACAAAAAGAGCGATCACCCCAAAGAACGATCGCTCTCAAGGTCCTAAAGCGACTAAAGTTAGGCGCTAATGGTGGGCTTATAGACTAAATCACGCATCTTCACCATACTTGTCACCAGGCGATCCATCTCTTCTTTGCTGTGCAACGTGTTGACAGTGATGCGAATTCTCGGCTTGGCGATAAACCAAATGGGCGACACCCAAATTCCGCAGTTCAGCAACTCTCTCGCATAGACTTTAGGATTGAGTTCGGGCGGCAGCAAAACCGGAACGACATTTGTCTCACCGATCGCCGCAAAATCGTGAGCTTCAAGTCGCGCTCGCAAATAGCGCGTGTTGTCTTGCAAAAGCTTGACTCGATCGGGTTCTTTGCTGACAATCCGAATACTCTCCAAAGCGGCGGCTGTAGTCGGGGCAGGTAAGGAGATCGTCCCGATCGAGGTGGGCGATACGTTCAACAGGGGCTTGAGTTCAGGCACATGCGTGCTGATGGCTGCGCCTGCTGACGCTGCAAACTTTGAGAACGTCGTCATAATCAGAGGGGTGATTCCTCGATCGATCGCATCTTGCGGCGTGAGTCCAAAGTGTTCATAAATGCCGCGACCCGTTGCCCCGATCGCACCACTCGCGTGTGCCTCATCCATCACCAATACTGAGTCAGGATAGTTGGCAAGCACATCGATCATGTCTGGTAGAGGCGCGATGTCACCATCCATCGAAAACACCGCATCAGAGATGACGAGGATACGATCGTTAGGTTGAGCATAGCGCTTTAACTTTCGTGCCAAATCTTCAACATCACAGTGACGATATGCCCGCACCCGCACTCTCGGACTGTGCCCAAACATCTTGCCAGAGCGAGTTCCCGCATTGGCGACGGCTGTGACGATGCAGCCGTGATTTAAGACATCGGTCAAAATCAGCGTCTCACGATCGTTTTGAAAGCCCGAAATCGGAATCGCCAAATGGCAAAACGCATCCATCAACGCTTGCACAGCCATCCACGCATTTAAAAAAAGCTGTGTGTGTGGCAGATGCTTAAACGCTGAAATCTCATTCTCTAGCTGACGATGCAAATCAATGCGACCACTCAATACCGAGGTAGAACTGTTAGACGTTCCATATTGCCAGATGGCATCAACGGCAGCTTGCTTCACTGATTCTTCTTGAGTTAGCCCCAGAACATCATTGGTGCAAAAGGTGAGAACGGTACGGCGTTTTCCCGTTTCAGCCTCCTCGATCTCGACAAAATTTCCTTGGCGTTTGTGGCAAATGTACTCATCGGGATCTAAGCCGCTTTCGTACCAGCGCCGCACGTACTCCTTGACAACTTGCACAGTAAACTCCTCTCCACCTTTTTCTAGACAGCGATTCTATAAAGCTGCGCCAAGC
>JBBRPT010000164.1:0-6952 GCA_038227635.1 Leptolyngbyales cyanobacterium
AAACGCGTGCTCAAACGCGTCAAACGGATGGACAAAGCGGTGTCTCGGTTGACCACAATTTGGGTCGATGGCGGGTTTGATGGTGCACCCTTTCTGATGTGGGTGATGGATGTTTGTCGTTGGCTTGTGCAAGTCGTGCTCCGACCGGAGCAAACCAAAGGCTTCGTGCTGGTCAAGAAGCGCTGGGTGGTAGAGCGGACTTTCGGTTAGCTGCTGCCCTGTCGGCGCTTGGTCAGAGACTATGAGCTCTTGCCAGAAACATCGGAAACCTTGATCTACCTTGCGATGATTCGGCTCATGGTGAGGCGACTGGCATAAAATTTGACCTCTCAGAACTTTTCAAACACCCTCTAGCAAAAGTGCATAACACCCTCTAGAGAGGCTGAGTAAGTGATCTTGAATGGTGGACTCGATCGGAGGGGGCGATTCGAGCAGCGCTAAAATTTCTCGTGCCTTGGTTCCTAGCCCGTATAGAGAACAACTGTCACTAACCCCGTTCTAAAGAACGAAGCTTGCGGACTGTCCGGCTCTAACGAGCGGAGATAGACCAGCAAGCTATAGTGACCGGCCCCCCTCTTTGGAGCCTTGTCATTACGGGTGCGACCCCCACTTGATTTAGCAATTGGCTTGTGATGTTGCTCAATAGTGAAACCAAAAGGAGCAAGTATGAGCGTTCAATTGTTGAGCATCGAAGAGTCGCAGGTGAAGATAGAGGTGACTATCGCCCTGAGCCGCTCCATGCTGACGAGTGAGGAAGCCATCCAGCAAAGCCTAAACCAGGGCGGATTGCCACCGAAGTTGCCCTCAAATACTTGGATACGGATGGGTCAGCCATTGAGATGGCTGGAGAGGTGATGCGTACCAAAGGCGAACAGCCCAAAGCCTATCAAACGCCCTATGGAGAAGTCGTTGTTCAGCGTCACGTCTACCAACGCTCTGGAGGGGGTAAAACCTATCGTCCGTTGGAGCGAGAAGCCAGAATCATCATCACCTCAACCCCCTTGTTTGCAAAACCAGGGTGGTTTCATTGTCGTTAGAGGAAATTCAGAACTTGCACTTTCTCGCGGGAGGTCAGGTGAGCCAAGCAAAAACCTGCTCAACTTGATTGGTGAGGTCACGAATGCAATCGGGTAAGGTGCGATGGTTCAAGCGCCGCGCCAAGGTAATTAAGAAGGAATTGATCACAGCCCAGCTAATTGGGGCAAATCCGCCGCGACGCGGCGGATAGTCTTCGCGGAGCGTGACATCCTTAACCCAATGCAAGCCATTTTCAATCTGCCAATGCAGACGTATCAGATGCAGACACTCCGCTGCCTCTAAATTCCAATTACTCAGGTAGCAGTGCATTTCCTCAAACGGTCTGCCAGAGCGCAGTCCTGTACGTCTGACCCAGATAATTCGAGTGATGCCGCAGTTTGCCCAGCGTTTCGGTAAGTCCTTGGGTGCGGCAAAGACCCAGACGGTGCGCTGTACCTGTCGTCCACGCCTTCGCTCCAACGCTTGGGTCGCATCGCTCAAGGGAGCGGCAGTGGCAAACAAGTGCTGCATCTGCTGATATAAGGTCTTTTGATTGGCTTTGAGTCCGACGATGTATGGCTGCTGCTGGGCTTGCAGCAAGTCCAAGGTCTTCACTTGAGCATGAAGCGCATCTAAACTAAAGCCAAGGTTGAGCGATTGCGCCAAAGTTGGAGCCTGATGCACGGCGGTGAGTAAGCGTTTTGCCACCGCAATCTCGCTCACTCTGGCATTGTCCATCAATGCCATCTGCACCACCCCAACCGACTGTCCCTACACAGAGACTAAACAGGCAAAGTTTTGCGCTGACGTGTTGCCGCCCGTGGAGGTGCAACGGATACTTTTGCCGTCAATCGACAACAGTTGCCCTGCAAGGTCTGGCGCATGAGCGAGTACCCACACGTTAAAGCACTCGACCCACGCGTGAGCATCGACTTGTTGGACGATGCGCCGAAAGGTCGAGGACGACGGCATCAGCGTCGTGGTCGGCTCCAATTCCAGTAATCCGCAAATCAGCTCGTGATGTTTCTGCACAAACTTTGCCAAGGGGCGATAGCCGTAGTAGCCACACAAACTGCCGAGCAGTGCCAAGAACATCACAAGCCATAGGGCATAGCGTTGACCTCGTGGTTTGCGAGGGTCTTTGATCGTCTTTAATTGTGCTATGAGGGTCATGGACTGATGGATATTTTCGTGATTTCAGTCCATCCTCATTTTCCTACTGCCACAATGAAACCACCCTGATCACCTAGGCAGAGGAGGGGGTCGCTAGCGGTTGGGCATTCACCCAGCCCACTAGCCGTTCGTTCTCTTGCAGAAAGGCTTCTTGGCACTGTCCATGCAGACTGACTGCTTTATAGTCCTGCCATCGGCAAACCTCGCCGAGCGGGGTGCGAAGGCGCACTTTTCCCCCGTCCAGACTCATCTCCTCAACCGCCGTTTCCACCCCAGGCAACTCGAAGATGTGGCGATGCACCAATCGCTGCTGCGTTCCTCGCGAGACGTTCATCCCTGTCAGCACGCTCAGGTCTTGGGCGCTGCGCTCATAGGAAGCGTTCGCGCTGACCAACAAGCAGCATCTCTCTAAGTAGGGACTCAAGTGAGTATGGGCTTTGACGTTCAACGCCGTTGCTTGAGCTTCCGTGAGGCTGATTTTGCCGAGGATGCTTTTGAGGTGCCGACTTCGCCCACTGCGGGTGCCGCTCGCAGCTTCGATAAAAAAAGACCGATTTGAGGACTAATCTGCTCCAAGAGGTGTCCGCGTACTGCAACTTCAATGCCTTCTAGCGTAGTCAATTGTTCTGGGGCAGTTTCGTCATACAACAAGGCGGCAATGGCGCGGACATGAGCCTGAATTTGTGCCTGTTTATCAGCATCCATGGGCAGCGTTCCTCGGAGTACAACTTGATGACTCTCCGCATCATAGAACTCTGCTCATGGAAACCCTTGAGTATTTCTGCTCACTACAGAACTGGGATGCACCCACTCAACAAATGGGAGAGGAAGTATGCTTATTGCAGCGCTGAAAACATCCCCCTTCAGGTCGAGCATATTCAGCCCAAAGCCAAGGGCGGCACGAATCGCATTTCTAATCTCTGTCTAGCGTGCGAACCTTGCAATATCAAGAAGGGCAGCCAGACGATTGAGCAATTTCTAATCAAAAAACCCGATGTTTTGAAACGCATCTTAGCTCAAGCGAAACGCCCTCTCAAAGACGCAGCAGCCGTTAACTCGACTCGTTGGGCGCTGTTCAACGCGCTCAAGGCGACGGGCTTGCCTGTCTCCACAGGTTCAGGCGGCTTGACCAAGTTCAATCGAACTCGACTCAACCTGCCTAAAACCCATTGGCTTGATGCCGCGTATGTCGGTCAAGTTGAGAAATTGGAGGTGCTGACCTCTAAGCCACTGCTGATCAGATCAACAGGGCAGGGCACTCGGCAAATGTGCGGCACTGACAAGTATGGATTTCCTACTCGTCATCGCACTCGCGACAAGATTCAGTTCGGGTTTCAGACGGGCGATTTGGTTCGCGCACTGGTGCTGACTGGCAAGTTCACGGGCGCTTGGTTGGGTCGCATCAGCGTTAGAGCTAGACCTAGCTTCAAGCTAAGTTCAACCCAGGTGTTTGATGTTCATCCCAAATATTTGGAAATTGTGCAAAAGAACGATGGCTATAGCTATGGCGTTTGAAAGAGGTAGGCGGTTAAAACCGCTCGTGCGGGCTTTCCTCCTCGCTCTAAAGAGAGGAGGCTCCCAGCCCTACCGCAATCTCCTGGTGGCAAATCATGCAATAAGGAACGGCACAAAAACACGAGAGATAGGCAGATAGTTTTTCCTTAAACGAGCCAGGTAGAGGATTATGAACGTAAGCAAAAAGCGTCTGCTGCCAGAGGTTATCGAAGACTTGAAGCGTATGGATGGCAGGAGAAAAAAACGTAGGAATAAAGCCAAGGGTGTTTTGAATATCTGCTTGAAGTTGCTCGATCGCGCTTGAAGAGACACCCTGAGTCCAGCCACTTCCTGAGCAGATGAAGTTGTATTCATGAGGAGTTCTGGATGCTGAGTGGCAACGAAAGGTGAAGTTATAACCTAAAGACTAGTTATGTATCGAAGATTGTGAGGCGCACTCGTTATAGCGATAACTTAACGCCTCACAACATTAAATTAGACACTATTAAAGCCTGATCAATAAAAATTCTTGAATGTTCAATATGAGGTTTGACAGTTGACTACTGTAGCAGCCTCATCAAAATTTAGACTTGTGAACTTTATGACGTTCTTCACAAGTTCCTCAACTTTTGCTCTTACAACAGATGCACAGGCAAAAGGAGAGACTGACATGGCAATCTCTAACAAGCTCAACAACTTAAAACAACGAATCGGCTCCGACTCGGCAAGTTGGGGTTCTCTAGTTATGCTCACGATCGGAATCATTGTTTTGCTAATACTGATGGTATCTTATGCCCACAGTGCTAATACAAACATTTATTCCTAAGTAAATGTGTAGCAAACAATACGTGAGCGATTGCCTAAAAACTGCTTAGACAATCGCTCTCAGCAAAGCTAAAAGATTGGCTGGACAGCTAAGTCCAATAATCCTTAAGTTCCCATCTTTTGTAGATAGGTAAAATGCTTACGCTATCGTGGTCGCAGTTCTTGTAAAGAAGCATTTTGCCCGTCTAATTTCTGGCAAAAAACACTCTAAAAATGTGCCTGAGTACCCTGCTGGCGCTGGTGAAACCCACTCTAGCGTTTTGGAGACACTTGGTCGTCGTAAGGTTTTGGTTGCAGCATCAGAGAGGGTGCGATCGTATCATAGAGTCGATTTGCGATCACCGCGTTTCCAGCATCGGTTAAATGCACGGTGTCATAGAACGATTCTCCCTGAAAGTTAGTTCCCTCGTATAAGTCTAGCGTCGTTACTCCTTGGGGAAATTGTTGTTTGACTTGAGAGATCGCTTGCTGAAGCTTGGTATACCCAATTTTGACTCGATCAGTGTAGGGTTGTCCGACTTGCTCAAGAATCTTCTTTTCCCGTGGAGCTAGAGCGTTGACATTGCGGCTAGTAATTTCGGGTTGCAGTGCTAGTACGATCGGAATCTTTGCCGCCGATGTCAGCCGCACAACTTGCTCTAAATTGTTGCGATAGCGAGATATCCGGCGATCGAGTTCATCGGCATTGCTTGAAAGCTTTTGCGAGAGATTATCACCATCCATTGCTGGAGGAATTAACAGCTTGAGAGAATCTTGTGGACGCAGCACCCAATACTGAACGCTCTTTATTAGAAAGGATTGACTCATCCAATTTTTAAATCGCTCTGACAGCGCGGCGGTGAAATGTCCAAATGAATTATCTAACAGCGACTCAATGCCTGGAATATCGGCTCCTTCTTGGGTGCTAGGCAATAGCAAATCAGCATAGCCATCTAGCACGATGATCAAATCAGGCTTATAAGACAACACCTGAAGTGCAAGTTGCGATAGCTCATTACTAGACGCATAGCCTGGAACAGCAGCATTAATGACCCGATAGCGACTATCTCGAATGCGGGGCGGCAGTGCCATCACTTTAGCTAACTCATCTGCGTAGTAAGGCAACACATCAGGACGAAATTTAGCAGAACTTGTCTTTTGAGTGGCAACCTGCTGATTAAGACGGGTCTCTAACTGAGTGGCAAACGTGCTTTGATTGGTAGAACTCATCTGCCCAAATGCAGTAGAGCCACCCAACACAAAAATTCGCACTTCGTCTTTTGACTTAGTCTGAGCTACGGGTTGATTGGCACGAAACCCCTGCTCGTTGATTTGCCAAAATGAGTTTTTTTGATTGCCAACCAGCTTATAGCCCGTAAGCGGACTCCGTTTTGCATTTAGCTGACCGCGATCGGGCAACCCATCATAGGAGGAGCCAGACTGATCGAGATAGTTCAATCGGTAAGCGGTTACATTCAGCGGTTCGCCATCATAAGCAGCCAATTCGGGTGCTTTACCAATGATTCCAGTGATTAGCCGCGCCAACAATTCTAAGGTGATCAGCGCGATCGGAATGGCACTCAAAACCACCCAGCGAGGCAAAGACTTTTTCTTTTTCTGATACGATGACAGGCTCGATCTGTACGATTTACGGCTAGTTCTAAACATTCAGCAGTTTCCTCAAACGATCGATAGACCCGCTCAGGGCTTGTTCTAATTTCACTTAGATAGAATTGGGATTGGTGACACCGACTTTAATCATGCGGTTAAAAAACAATGCCTTCGTGACACAACTCAAAGCAAACTGCAAAAACTCTAATAACAGTTGAGAGAATGCTTTTTATGTGAAAAAAGCAGTTGATGAATACACCCAACGGTACGGATGAAAGCAAGGATCTAGACTTGTCATCAAACTTAACCCTGCTGAGTCAGAAAATCAAAAAATGACCCCAATAGGTTCAGTATCTTACTACTAAACGTGTCCCGCATTACAACGAAAATGTCTCTGGAGATGACTGCTGGAGAAGCGACACCGATCTGAGGAATGCCAGTGACAGCTGCCCAAAAATATTTCTTAAATAACGACAAATCCAGACCGAGTTGCAGTTTTTTTGACCACGTACAAATATCGAAACTCACCTGACTATGGGTGACCCCCATTCAGCGACCACTTCTCCACTTCGTGGTTTGTGGCGTAGTGGAGAAGTGGTCGCACTTTTAGGGCGGTGAGGATGTCAAAGAAACGCCCGTGGAACGCCCTAAAAAAACAGCGAAAATTCTACCCCATTTACCACTGCTAGAAGCAACCGAGGCGAGAGAGTGTCAGGGCAAACGCATACGTTTCTTAACACGCTAGGGATAGCACAATTTAGACTTATACAACGCTAAAGTAGTCAATTCATTTCGCAATAAGCCCTGATTGATGAGACCATTCGCAATAAAGCAGTCAGAATTGGCGCTTGTT
>JBBRPT010000165.1:0-6846 GCA_038227635.1 Leptolyngbyales cyanobacterium
GAGTCAAATTCTCGACCAACTCAAGCAGCCCAAACTCGGTCTCGTCGAAACCCCCAGCACTTTATGGATTTACGCCAACCGCTCTAATAATTGCCCCTGGTACACCATTCGAGACGGAGAAGTGTCACCCGTTCAGCAGTCTGCGCTCACAGGCTATCTCGAAGAACTCAAATTCGAGAAAGTTGAGCGACGCGGCAAAGAAGTGATCAAGCTTCAGGCATTTATCAGGGGCGATCGTCCCTATTGCGTCGAGTCGGGCTATGATTCTCACTTTTCAAAAGGGTTGCTGTCATCGGTCGCGATGTTGACCCCGCAACAGCTTCGGATGCCGATCACGATCGCGCCTCAACCCGGCAGTGACGAAAGCGTGCTGTTTTGTCGAATGTTTGTCGGCTCAGAGTTGGTGAGAAGCAGCTACGACGAGCAAACCGACTGGAGAGCAATTAGTCAATCTGCGTTAGGCAACGTCAAGGCAGCAAAAATCTAGTCAGCTTCTCTCAATCAGGATTCGGAGCCAGAGATTCTCTAGCCTGGTATCATGCCTGTGCGGAGAATGGAGTTCTAGCATGACTGATTTTGCTCAAGTAATTCAGAGCCTGCGGGGGCTAGTGGTCTCGTGTCAGGCTCCAGTAGACTCACCCTTGCACGAACCAGCCGTGATCGCAGCAATGGCACAAGCCGCCGTCAATCAAGGAGCCGCCGGAGTCAGAATCGATACGCCAACCCATGTAGCCGCCGTCCGATCGCGCCTCGATCAACCAATCATTGGGCTATGGAAGCAGCAGATTCCAGGGTTTGACGTTTATATTACGCCGCAGTTTCACCACGCGGTGAAGATTGCTCAAGCAGGTGCAGATATCATCGCGATCGATGCCACGTTGCGCCAGCGTCCCGATAAATCAACGGTTGCTGATCTGATTGCTCAAATTCACGCCGATTTGAACAAGCCTGTGATGGCAGATGTCGATTGCTTAGAGGCAGCGATCGCGGCAGTTAAAGCAGGAGCCGATTGTGTCGGAACAACGCTCTACGGCTATACGGCTGAGACTCGACACGTTTCGCCTCCAGGGTTTGACCTGCTGATTCAGATGGTGAAAACCCTAACCGTTCCGGTAATTTGTGAAGGGGGAATCGCGTCTCCAGATATGGCACGTCGCGCGATCGAGTTGGGTGCAAGCACCGTCGTCGTCGGCACCGCAATTACAGGAATTGATTTGCAGGTAATCGCTTATCAATCTGCGATCGGTGCTTAAGCTTAACTTTATCCATGCAGATTAAAGTCGGCGTTGCTGAATTAATGTATGAATTTCCAAATTGACCCTCACCCTAGCCCTCTCCCCAAGGAGAAGGGACAAGATCTTTAGCTCCCTTTTCCTTGGGGAGAAGGGTTGGCGAGGGCTTTGCCCCACTTCGTGAGGAGGGCAATTTATACTTGCATTCAGCAACGCCTAAAGTCCCGCTAAGTAGGCATCAACGCGCCCAAGCAAAACGCTATCGTTAAAGGATGAATCAGACATCACCGATCAAACGCTCTTTGCGAGGCATTTCTCAATCTCTCTCGATTTTTCAATATTGCGGACGGGCGATCGCGCTAGTGTGGAGTACCGATCGTCGTCTCACCCTATTTCTGGCACTTTTGACGCTGATTGCAGGATTATTACCTGCGGTCGTCGCTTATGCGGGGAAACTAATTGTCGATAGCGTGGTCATCGCCTCTCGATCGAAGCTTCTATCTGACCAATGGACTGCCCTCCATTATTTAGCACTAGAAGCCTTTGTCGTCGCAATTTTGGCAGGCAGCAAACAAGGATTAGCGCTGTGTCAATCGCTGTTGCGGGTGCTGTTAGGGCAAAAAGTCAACGTCCTGATTTTAGAAAAAGCCTTAACGCTCGATCTGACTCACTTCGAGGATTCAGAATTTTATGACAAGATGACGCGGGCGAGACGAGAAGCGTCGAGCCGTCCTCTTAGTCTTGTGGGGCGCACCTTTGGACTCGTGCAAGACACCCTGACGCTGATCACTTATGGCGGCTTGCTGATTCATTTTTCAGTGTGGGCGGTGATTGTGTTGATGGTGGCGGCGGTTCCGGCGTTTGTGGCAGAGACGCGCTTTGCAGGAGAGGCATTTCGGCTCTTTCGCTGGCGCACACCTGAAAGCCGTGAGCAAAATTATCTAGAGTTTTTGATTGCTAATGAAGCTCCCGCAATGGAGGTCAAGCTTTATCAATTGGGACAGACGTTACTCGATCGCTACACTGCGATTTTTAATCGACTCTATGGCGAAGATCGCAATCTCACCATTCGGCGTGGCACTTGGAGCTATCTGCTCAGTCTAGTCAGCACTGCCGCCTTTTATCTCGCCTATATTTGGATCGTAGTCGAAACCATTGTCGGCACCATTACCCTCGGTGAGTTAACGATGTATCTCGTCGTGTTTCGTCAGGGACAAAATGCGTTTGCGTCGATTCTCAGCGCGATCGGCGGCATGTATGAAGACAGTCTTTATCTCTCTAATTTGTACGAGTTTCTAGAACAAGAGATTCCTCAACCCAAAGGATATGCTGATCGGGGCACGATTCCGGGTGATGGCTTGCGGTTTGAGGAGGTCTCGTTTCAATATCCCGGTAGCGACGACCTCGCCTTGAATCACGTCTCATTTCATCTTAAGCCCGGTGAGAAACTGGCGATCGTGGGCGAAAACGGGTCGGGTAAAACGACGCTAATCAAGCTGCTGACTCGGCTCTATACGCCCAATTCTGGACGCATCTTGCTCGACGGTTTAGATTTGCAGCTGTGGAATTTAGAAACCTTGCAGCAACGCATTGGGGTGATTTTTCAGAACTTTATGCAATATCAGTTCAAAGTGGGTGAAAACGTGGGCGTTGGCGACGTGAACTATTTAGACGATCACGATCGCTGGTTTGAGGCGGCTGAAAAAGGCAATGCGCTTCCGTTTATTGAGCAGATGCCCGAAGGGTTTGAAACTCGCTTAGGTCGCTGGTTTAAGAGTGGACGAGAATTGTCGGGTGGGCAGTGGCAAAAAATTGCGCTTTCTCGCGCCTTTATGCGAATTAGAGCCGATATTCTCGTGTTAGACGAGCCAACCTCTGCAATGGATGCCGAATCAGAAGTGCAAATCTTCGATCGCTTCCGAGAAATGACCTCTAATCAAATGGCGATTTTGATTTCTCACCGTTTTTCCACCGTCCGCATGGCAGACAGAATTTTGGTGCTGTCAATGGGCAAAGTGTTAGAGCAAGGAAGTCACGAAGATCTGGTCAACGCTGAAGGACGATATGCCCATTTATTCACCCTTCAAGCCGCTGGATATCAGTAGGCTAGCCTAAATTCTTAACGCAGATTGAATCGTCTGTAAGATCGTTTCGGGAGACTGTTCAATTCCGACGATCAGGGCATCTAGGGGTTCTTCAAGGGTGTCAAACTGACTGTTTAACAGTTGTGCTGGCATATAGTGGCTTGATCGCTCCTGCAATCGTGTTTGAATTAACGAATACGATCCTTTGAGGTAAACTAACTTGACACGATCGTGATCTATGAGAAGTGATTGACGATAGCTGTTTTTCAATGCTGAACACGCTAGAACTACGTTTCTGTTTTCGTGCATCCAGCGTTTAATAGCGGATTGTAGATCGTTTAACCAAGGGGTTCTATCTGCTTCGGTGAGCGGAATTCCGTGTTGCATCTTCTCAACGTTTTCTGCTGAGTGAAAATCGTCGGCATCTCTAAATTCCCACCCTAGAGAGGTTGCTAACAGGTTCCCGATGGTAGTTTTTCCAGAGCCAGAAACGCCCATTATCAGAATAATCATGCCAATCAGTTGAGATTAAATTGCGCTGCTTCTTTATCATTAAGCTAGACGATGCAGCATTCGATCGGAGAATCAAAATTCTAATCTTTTGGCGAGAAGGGAGTCATTAAAACGCGATGAAGCGACTTTTTAGAGTCATTAAAACGATGCTGCTCGTTTACTATGCCTACATGGTGGAGTATCGAGCTGAACTCATTCTGTGGGTGCTGTCTGGTTCCTTACCGATCATTCTCATGGGAGTGTGGACTCAAGCAGCTCAGAAAGGCAGTTTCGGCTTGTCTCCCACAGACTTTGCGCGCTATTTTTTAGCCGTATTTCTCGTCAGGCAATTAACGGTTGTTTGGGTGATTTGGGAGTTTGAGCGGGAGGTTGTCGAGGGCAAATTATCGTTTCGGTTAATGCAGCCGATCGACCCCGTTTTCTATCACGTCATTTCTCACATATCAGAAAAATTTGCGCGATTGCCATTTGCATTTCTGTTAATCGGACTGTTTTTCTGGCTGTATCCGGCTGCGTTTTGGTTGCCAAATTTCAGCGATGTTTTGCTATTTGCGATCGCGACTATCTTAGCGTTTGCGCTGCAGTTCATCATTCAATACACGTTTGCAATGCTGTCGTTTTGGACAGAGCGTGCAAGTTCTATTCAAGAGTTTTGGTTTTTGTTTTATTTATTCTTATCGGGCGTGATTGCCCCGTTAGAAGTGTTTCCGCCCGTGGTGAGAACGATCGCCCTGTTTACTCCGTTTCCCTATTTGGTGAATTTTCCAGCTAGCATTTTAGTCGGCTTACCGACAAAGATCGGGCAAGGTTTTCTGGTAATGGCGATTTGGAGCGTGGTGTTCTTTGGGCTAAATCGATGGCTTTGGCGCAAAGGACTTAAACAATATTCGGGGATGGGAGCTTAAGTATGCAGCGATATTGGAGTTTGTTGATGCTGTTTTGGAGTACGTCGATCGCGGCGGAACTGGAGTATCGCACAAACTTTTTAGTGGCAGCATTCACTAGCTTGGGCGGACTGGCGGGGAGCCTCTTCGGATTGTTTTTGTTCTACCGAACGGGCTACACGTTTGCGGGTTGGCGATGGGAAGAAGCGCTGATTGTGGTCGGAGTGTTTACGCTGCTAGAAGGCTTTTCGGCGACGTTTTTGGCTCCAAATCTCAATCGCATTGTGCGTCATGTTCAACAAGGAACGCTGGATTTTGTACTGCTTAAACCGATCAGTTCGCAGTTTTGGCTATCTACTCATACGCTATCTCCGTGGGGCTTGCCTGATTTAATCTTTGGGTTGATTGTCGTCATCTATGCCGGGAGCAAGCTGAGTGTTGGGCTGCAAGGCTATTTGGTGAGTTTGATTCCGTTAACGTTTGGGTTGGCGATTCTATACAGTCTGTGGTTTATGTTAGGGGCAACTAGCATCTGGTTTGTGAAAATCTATAACGTCACCGAAGTTCTCAGGGGGTTGCTCGAAGCAGGTCGATTTCCGATGGCGGCATATCCTGCCACTTATCGATTCTTTTTCACCTTTGTGGTGCCTGTAGCGTTTCTGACGACGATTCCTTCAGAAGCGATGCTGGGACGGACTAATTTAGGATGGACGATCGCAGCCGCCTTTCTCGCGATCGCGCTTCTCTTGGCATCTCGATTTTTCTGGCGTTTTGCGTTGCGTTTCTACACCAGCGCATCTAGCTAGGCAAACTGAAATCCTGCAAAGCATTAGCTAGAGAGTAGCCATGAGGGTAAGAGTCATCACCTGGACGTAGTCCAATATTAGGGAAGGCAAGTAAATGATTGAAGGGTGAACTCAAATAGACCACGAAGCGGGTCGTTCATCCAGTTTTCATTCTGGTGGAAGGAAAACCTCTCACCATAGCCTCCAAACCATTCACAGCAAGTTCGCTTCTAGCTTGCAGTCACCCATAAGGAACATTGACATGAACATTACGAATGTCCAGCCCATTGTTGCGTCGCAGTCCGGCAATATCTGGACGCTAAGAGCCACCTATACTGCAACATTTACTGACCAGGAGAAAAATCCGCCCCTCAACTACACCTTCCGCGACTCCTTCCAAATTTGGGAATCTGACACCTTTAGCGATGACCAAATCACCGGATCGGTGTCCGCCACCAATTTCAATCCCTCCACAAATTCTGTTCAGCGCACTCTAACTGCTGTTGTGAAAGGAGATGACTTGGACACAGAGCTAGGTGGGGAAGAAATCTACGCGAAAATCCAACTTCGCAACTTCACGACCGGAGGAGTTCCCATCGTCAGGAAGACCCCAATTATTAACTTGGCACCCTAATTGCTCATACTTGACCAGCTTACTCTAAGCAGTTGGCTGGTCAAGTTTCTGTCCCAAAACCAGACTGGGTTGAGAATCGCAACACTGCGATGTCTAATGGCAGCTTTTACTAAAAAAGAGAAGGAGGATAAACTTATGATTCGCACTAAGCGGATTGAAGCAGGAGATTGGAGAACGGTTGAAAGCTTTTGGAATGCGAATGGAACTGCCTTTTTCAAACTTCCTGCTGGTGCTTCAATCAAAGTTCGTTATGGGGTAGGTTTTTTAGGAGTCGATCGTCAAAAACAAACGCTCAACAGCGCAGACTACAAAAAATTATCTGTCGGAATTGCCTCGCTCTCACGCGCTAGAATGCAAATCAAGGTGTCTCAAACCACAGATGTTACCTATGATGTCTACGGTGGCGGCGTGGCAGTTACGACTCCAGAAATTCCGTTTTAGCACGGCGACTAGGCTGTCAAACTCTCCCTGATTGTCTGTGCGATCGCGCTTCTCTTGGCATCTCGATTCTTCTGGCGCTTTGCATTGCGTTTTTATACAAGTGCATCTAGGTGAACTACCACACACCGACCGCTAGGCGGTACGTTGTGGGCTTCCCAATTCATCGGGACTTGCCTCTAGAACTTCGTAATTCCGTTGGTCTGACATTCCCTCCAAGGGCAGGAGTCCTGGTTCCCAAGACCCAAATTTTGAAGAGCAATCATGACTAGCTAC
>JBBRPT010000166.1:0-6770 GCA_038227635.1 Leptolyngbyales cyanobacterium
GGTTTAAGTTGATGCAACCACTCTCCGGTCAGCACCGCCCAACACAAGGCTAATGACAGCAACGCGAGGAGTTTGCTGAGTCGGTCAGTATCTGTGAGGTGGGTCGATTCCAAGCAAAACCCCCGAGTTTTGAAGATGCCGAATAAGGTTTCAATCCCCCATCGCTTGACATAATCCGCGATTGCCGATTTGGGAGCGGTTTGGGTCGCAATCACCAGCAAGGAACCGTCGTCTAAGCGTAAGGCAGCAATGTAGAGCCAATGTCCCCAGAGGTGCCGCCTGTGGCGGAGGACTTTGTGCGCTCCGACCTGTAAATCCTGAAACAGCACCCGGACGCTGAGACGATGACGACCGTGACGGAGCGTGTGATTTTCACGAATGCGGATGCGAAAGGGCGTATCGGGGTCTGCCAGCAGATAGCCAAACCACTCCTTGCCTATGAACTCGCGGTCGGCGGTGAGGCAGGCAATCTCTCGTGCCCCAAACCGCTCATAAACTGATTAAACAGATTCATGCGCTCATCGCTATTGGAATTGCCTCGCTTATCGAGCACGCACCACACCACCGGAAAGGCAACGCCCTCATGCACCACGCCTAACATCAAGATATTGAAGATGCACTCGCCGAACTGCCATTCGGTGCGGTCAAGGGAGAGCACCCACGGCTCTGGAATCGCCATCAGCGCCACCACGGCTTGAGCCATCTCTGCGTAGTTCAGCTCATAGTGGCGAAAAAAGCGTTGCAGACGCTTGTAGTGAGAATCCATTTGAGCCTTACCACTAAAGCCTGTGACAAGTTCGCTGAAGTTAACGGTCTTCACCCGCAACAGGGCGATGAGAAAGGCGGCTAAAAAGCTTAATCGGGCACCATGCCACCTAAATGGGGTCGCAACGCATCTCGCAGTAGAGTAACCTGATTCATAAGGGTTTCGTGGTTAAAGAATGTGGTAATTCTCATGAAACCCTTTCCTGCCCTCTATTGGCAAGTTTTGTCCTGTACTTAGCAAAAAATCAGAGGCGGAAACCTCAGTGCTGTTTGAACTGATTGCTCATCGGTATGAGCGTCGTAGTCTTCTAATTACGGCAAATCAGCCGTTCAGCCAGTGGGACAGCATTTTTACCGACTCAATGATGACGGTGGCTGCGATAGATCGCATAATCCATCACGCGACCATTATCGAGATGCAAGCCGAAAGTTTTCGTAAACAATTTGTGCTACCTTTTTTCTACCTGTACTATTCGGATTTGTTAAACTCAGTGGGACGGTCGCCCAATCCCGCTGGTCTGCAAAACCGGACGTAAGCCTTTCGGCTTATCCGGCTCCTCAACCTCTTGGCTGTTGTCATCAGTACCGCAGCGATGGTTTGGATGAGATCCATCCCCGGCTGTTTTCGTATCATGGCAATGTCGGTGCAGAAGCTGCCAGTTTTGGGATTCATCCTTTCCACCCAAGGCTTTTGGGATGATGTGGTCAATCTCTAGCAAGTCTTCTGCACAAAAGTACAACCCGCAATGGTTACATTTCCCCCGTTGTTGCTTGAGTAGCCAAGCGACTCGTGCCGGAATGGTCGGGTGCTTTCCTAGTCGTTCGCTCCAGTACAACCAATCTTGGTCAAAGGGGGTTTTAGTGCCTTTGACCTTAATATGTCTGCTGATGGGACAATCCTGATGTAATCTCAGACCCTTCCCCGCACTTGAGAACCCTTTTCTGCCCGCCTTGCGGTGCCAATATTTGTGGGCAACCCAGGCTCGGCTCTGATTGGGGTGTCTCCGTCTTGCCCATTTCCACAGCTTTTGCCAAACTGCCCAATCGACTCGTTGAAACACCTCTTTGCTACAGACGTTGGCATAGTACCGACTCCATCCCCCAATCACGGGATTGAGATGGGAAATCAGCGCTGACTGGCAAACTGCTTTATGACGGTCTACGATGTCGCGGATCTGTTGCAAGTGGCGGTGGATTGCCGTTGAAGACGGTTTAATTAAGGTCTTGAAGCCTCGCCG
This sequence comes from Leptolyngbyales cyanobacterium, assembly GCA_038227635.1. GTDB lineage: Bacteria > Cyanobacteriota > Cyanobacteriia > Leptolyngbyales > Leptolyngbyaceae > Phormidesmis_A. The sequence continues at coordinate 2,004 of JBBRPT010000166.1, forward strand.
AGAGTGAGTTTTCCCCACCTCATATTGCCGGACTTCAAACCCTAAAAACTCGAATCCAATCCGACCCTCCACGGGGATCAGGGTATGGGAAAGGCGCGTTTTGCTCGGCTTTAATTCGAGTCCGATCTGCTGCAACCACTCGTTGGTGAACTGTTGACACTGTTGAATCACATCCAAATCCTGATGCAGGAGCACAAAATCGTCGGCATATCTCGATACCGTGAGTTTCGCCCTCCCTGGCGGAATCTGTTGCTTCAAGGCGGTTTCGAGTCCGTGTAGCGCCACATTGGACAACAAGGGACTGAGAACACCCCCTTGTTGTGTCCCGGCTTCCGTCCTCGAAAACCTGCCCTGATCCATCACTCCTGCTTTCAGCCATGCCTTAATTTGGCGACGTAGGGCAGGAAACGTGTGCAGTTTCTGGAGTAACTTGCGGTGATCAATTCGGTTAAAGCACTGCAAGATATCGGCATCTAACCCATACTTGGGAGCCTGGGTCAGACTCAGATAGAGGGCTTGAATCGCATCTTGTGCAGAGCGTCTCGGTCGAAACCCATACGACCCTGGTTCAAATTTGGCTTCCCATTCGGGTTCAAGTGCCAATTTTACCAGTGCTTGCAAAGCACGGTCGTGGAGCGTCAGAATTCCCAAGGGACGTTGTTCTTCACTTCCGGGTTTGGGAATCCAGATCCGTCGGGCTGGGCTGGCAGTCTGACCAATCTTCAGGGTTGCAACCAGATGGAGTTGGGCTTGGGGGACTCAGCGACGCTTTGCCATCAATCCCGGCAGTTTTCCTGCCTGCATTCTCCTGAGTGACTCGCCGAACTGCCAAACACCGTGCCGACCAGGACTTCAGCAGCAGTCGTTGTAGCTTGCGGACGACCTTGACGTTGCCACAACACGAGGCTCAGTAAATGCGATTTTGGAGCTTGAAGACTTGCCGCTGAATCCGTTTCCAGGGCAATTGCTTCCATTCATACATCGGTCGTAAAACCGTGTTCATAACGTCTAAACTCTGACTTTCTCCTTTACCTTCCAAGTTGCTGTGCCTCTGTCTGCTTATGTCTGGGCTTTCCCCAGACCGTTTGCTTTTGAGGCAATCCTGCTCCTTTAGCCCATGCGCCTGACTGACTGCTCAACCCTTCGACCTGGGATTGAGAGGGGCTAGAGGAGTTACTTCGTTCCTGACTTCCGTTTTGTGATGGAGGTAGAGTCTCCCTATCCGCCGGGTTTATCGAGAGTGCATCCAGGTCAGTGGACTAGCTGCCTGGCTCTGGTATCCGGTCCCGTTTTGGGTCAAGCCAATAATCCACGTAGGCTTGGTCTCATTAACGACGGTTGAAGGAGTTCGTAGTCCTACTCGTGTCCATCTCTGCTCGATGGGATTCGCGGTTGGATTCCGCGTGACCACCTTTTATCCCCGCTTCACCCAATTGAGAGTCAGTCGCATCAGTGGGGGATAGGCTGTCACCCCTGCACCTGGGGGGCAAGAATTGTCTAGATAGGGCAACCGATCTAGACTCACTGCACAGAAGTCAAGTTATCAAGGTTTAGTTAAGCAGTGTCCTGCCTAACTAAACCTCGCCGTTTTCCTTGAGTCGGATGACTCATTTCAAACGAACGAATCGCACAGTCCAAAATTAGTCCATTCGGGGAGTACAGCAATTTTAGTTGTCATTTTGGGCAGTCGCGACCACTACGGGCAGTGAAGCGCTCTATCTGGTTCTTTCGTTTTTGATGAGATTCTATTCCATTGATTTGAAGTTCAATTTTGTAGAAAAAAGGAGGAGAAAATTGATGCACGAAAGCGGACTATGTAGGGCTCTTCCAAGCTTTTGGTGATCAGGAATGATGTGGTCAACTCAGGGTTGTGAGACGGACTGAGCTAAGATGCTAGAGTAAAACGCTTGTTGAGCAACGCTAATCCTGCTCGTCCATACATCTGCCGTTTCAGCATCTTCAGTCGGTTGTTCAATCCTTCAACGACACCATTGCTCACGGTTGAGGTCATGCTGGCTTTTACCGCATCATAGTCATCAGATAGCCCTTCTGCAAACGTCTGGAAAGGCTTTAATGAGCTTGTGAGTGCCTTGGTTAGCCAACCGTCAAAAGCTTCCCCCTGTCGCTGTCGCAACAAGCCTAAAAACTCATCTGCTAGCTCAATTGCAAGGGCTAGATCTGGATGCTGTGCAGCAGTCTGCTTCAAGAGTTCACGGTCTTCAGGCACTCGATTCTCTTTGCGCTTCACCATCAGATAGCTGGCACGACGAGCGGTCAAGGGGCGAGACTGTGGATCGCTGACTTTGACCAAACTCTGAGGGGAGTGTCCTAAGTGAGCAGGGAGACCCTGAGCCTGACGCAGTTGGCTAATGTAGCACGTTAGGGTGCGAAGACTCCCATCATATCCCTGCTGTTGGAGGAGACTGAGCAGCCATGGGGGTTGCCGAATCCCGCCATTCCACCACGCTAAGAGCCTTTGCTTGTAGGGGTCAAGCACACTCCTGCCAAACGACTGACGCTGAGGAAGAATGGCTGGAAAGTCCGGTCGTGTTCGGTAACGCCGCACGGTTCGAGTACTGACCCCAACGGCTTGAGCAATCGCAACGTGTGACCAGTGTTGTTGATGCAGCCTTTTAATCTGCTGCTGTTGCTCCACTCGTTTGTTGTGAGTCGCTTGGAATCGCGCTTGCGCCTTCACGGTCGCGGTTGGTTTTGCTCTGGCAATCGCAACTTCAGGAGCAGTACCTATCGGTCGATATTGCTGCTCAATCGCTTTGAGATTCGCACTAAATCTGCTGATCACCTTTTCCAAGGTTTCAGTTGAGTTTTGCACCAAATGGAATCGGTCAGCCACTTGCACAGCGTTCGGTGCGCCTTGGTTCATTCCGCTGCGATAGACTTTAGAGCGGTCTCGCGACAAAACTTCCACTCCAGGATGGCGCTGTAACCACTCTGCCAACGTTTCGGCTTTGCGGTCTGCGAGTAGCACTATCGGTCGATGCTGCTCTAGATCCACCAGAATGGTGCCGTATTGTCGCCCTTTGCGAAAGGCAAAATCATCCACGCCTAGAAGTTTTGGGGTCTTGAATTGAGGCAGGGGTAACTGGTTGAGCTAGTTCAATAGTGTACTGCCACTCGCCTGATAGCCCAGTTGGTCAGCCAGTCGCGTCCCGGCGGCACCGCCTAACGCTAAACCGATGCTCTGCAACCTTTGAACCAAGCGAACGGTCTTTCTTGCCCAAGGAGCCGCAATCTCTGGAATCCGCTCGGTAAAAATCCGTCGAATGCACGCTGCATTGAGGCAGAAGAATTTACGCACTTGAACTTGCAGGGTCAGGCGGTGTTGCGCCAACGTTAAATCTTCTAGAGTGCGCTCGTAATGGCTATGAATACGACGGCTGACCCCTTTGCAAACTGGACATTCAGCCGTCCTTTGCGTAGAAGAAACCATTGCTTGCAAGTGAGTGTTGACTTTATCTAACTGCCAACTTTCGAGATGAATCTGTGGGCTATCGGGCAGAAAATGTTGCAGCAGTTCCACGACCTCTTAAATCCTGAAAAGGAGGACGCCTTGATTATGGCGCAAGATCACCAAAAGCTTGGAAGAGCCGCGGAAAGGGCAACTTTTTCGGTTTCAGCCTCTGCGATAGGAGACACCCAAGCCTTACCCTGCTTGACGATTGCATTCAAAGTGGTGAGCAGCTTGTGCATACAAGCCACCAAGGCAACCTTCTTCTCTTTACCGCGCTGCAATAATCGATTATAAAACTCCTTCAGGACCGGATTGTACCGAACCGCCACCATTGCCGACATAAACAACACCTGTCGGACGTTGGCACGCCCCCCCGAGACTCGACGTTTTCCTCTCATTTGCCCGCTGTCATCGTTAAAGGGAGCAACGCCCACCAAAGCAGCGATTTGCTTGTGGTTCAGCTTGCCCAACTCCGGTAAGGCAGAGACCAGCGTGGAAGCCCTGACTTTTCCCACCCCGGGCACGCTCAGGACTAATTCTTGAGTGTGTCGCCACGCTTGACACGCTTGAATTTGAGCTTCGATTTCGCCATCGAGTTCTTTTATCTGCTCCGTGAGCCATTCAATGTGACCTTCCACGTTCGCTTGCGCTTTGCCTCGTAAGAGAGCCATACGATTGCGCTCGGCGGTGAGAATGTCCACTAACTGACGACGACGGGTGACTAAATCATCGAGTTGCTGTTGGGCTTCACTCGCCAAAGGTCGCACAGCGGGGGGGATTCTGTCGCCAAACAACGCTAAAACGTGAGCATCGACTTTGTCCGTTTTTGCCTGTTGATTCATCGCCCGAGCAAAGTTGCGTCCTTGACGGGCATTAATCACGGCCACAGGGTAGCCCGCTTGACTCAACCACAAAGCCGCTTCTCGTTCATAGCCTCCCGTCGATTCTAGGACGACTCGCTTAACGGGGTCGGGTTCAGGAAACTGGGACTGCACCGATACCAATCCAACGCTGGTATTGGGAACGCGCCAGCACTTGCCCGTGGGATAAACATGAATATCCAGAAACCGCTTACACACATCAATGCCAATTGAATGGAGATGGTCACTCATCTAGATTGCTCCCAATAGGATGCAGGAGATGGCAGGAGTCTCAGAGGTTCCTCTACCTTGCGTCATACGGGATACTCAGACGGTCTCAGTTCCCTGCCGATAATTCGAGGTGGTTCTGAGTTTAAGCCGTGTGGTGACCCTAGCTAAATCTCGATTTCAAGAATCTTAGGGGGGACGGTCTAC
>JBBRPT010000167.1:0-6674 GCA_038227635.1 Leptolyngbyales cyanobacterium
CCAAGTATGGCAGTGCGACCACACGAAAATCGATGTTCTAGTTGTAGATCAAGCGGGTAAAGAATTAGGGAGACCGTGGCTGACGATCGTGGTAGACACGTATTCGCGCTGCATTATGGGATTACATCTTGGCTTTGATGCCCCCAGCGCTCAAGTCGTCGGGTTAGCCCTGCGTCATGCAATTCTGCCCAAACAGTACCCAGCCGCTTATGAATTGCAGCAAGCTTGGCACACCTATGGCTTACCTCAGTATTTGTACACGGATGGCGGTAAGGATTTTAGATCGCAGCATTTAGAACAAGTTGCAACCGAGCTTGGAATCGTTTTATGTTTGCGCCGCAAACCGTCAGATGGTGGCATTGTTGAACGTCCCTTTGGCACCTTTAACCGCGAATTTTTCAGCACCCTCCCTGGATATGTCAGCAGTAATGTGCTCGAGCGATCGCCCGTCGCCGAAACCGAAGCCTGCCTCAGCTTGCTGCAATTAGAACGATTGCTCGTGCGCTAGGTGGTGGATCACTACAATCAACGGATTGATGCCCGAATGGGCGACCAAAGCCGCATGGGTCGTTGGGAAGCCGGACGGATGGCTCAACTCCCTTTACTTGGAGAACGGGAGCTAGACATTTGTTTGCTGCGCCGGGACCAACGCACCATCTACCGCAATGGCTACATCCAATTCGCCAATTTGACCTACCAAGGAGAACATTTAGCGGCGTATGCCGGTGAAACGGTGATTCTGAGGTACGACCCGCGAGACATTACGACCCTCTGGATTTATCAGCTTCAAGACTCGAAGGAAGTGTTTCTGACTCGTGCCCATGCTCAAGGACTAGAAACCGAAATCTTAGCGTATGCCGAAGCGAAAGCGATGAGTCGAAGAATTCGAGCAGCAGGGCAGGAAGTGAGTGCGCGATCGCTCCTCAATGAAGTGCGAGATCGAGATGTGACGATCGAGAAAATACAACGCCAGAAAAAGCGAAAGCAAAAAGAGATTAGTTTTGCTCAACCTAAGACTCAAGTAACAACTCAACCAACAGCAGAAACACAAATTTGTGAACCTGAAGCACAAGCCTTACACAGTGCAGAGCGTATCCCAGATAAACCCACAGACACAGAAACAATCGCTGCGCCAATTCCACCGAACGCTGAACTTGTGAAACTGAAGAAGCCCGTGCCCTACGTGCGAGTGTACGAAGACTATGACCAGCTTAGACGGGAGAACAATTGATCGGAATGCTAGACCCCACAAAACCAGAAATTATCGTGCTACCCCCTCAGACCTCGAAATTAGATTTGCAAGCGCGACAGCAAATTGAACGCCTGCAAAATCACAGCATTGTCGAACTGGAAATGGTGCAGCAGTTTCATACCTGGCTCGACGACAAACGCCACTGTCGGCAAGCGTGTCGCGTAGTCGGTGACTCACGGACTGGAAAAACGGTTGCTTGTAATGCCTATCGTCATAAGCATAGTGATCAGCGATCAAATGGTGATGCGCCGATCGTTCCGGTGATGTACCTCCATGCTCCAACCGAATCGGGACCACGAGAACTATTTGTCGGGCTACTGGAATATTTGCAATATCGCATCACCAAGGGCACAATTTCAGATTTACGCGATCGCGTGTACCGATTGTTAAAAACTTGCCAAGTCGAGATGATTATCCTAGATGAAGCGCATCGGCTGCGTCCAAAAACGTTCTCGGAAATTCGGGACATTTTTGATCTGCTCAACATTTCAGTCGTTCTGGTTGGCACGGATCGACTTGATGCGGTCGTGCGGCGGGATGAGCAAGTGTATAACCGCTTCATGGCATGTCATCGGTTTCACCGGATGGACAGCCAATCGCTCGAAGACACCACTGCAATTTGGGAAGCATATGTGTTGAGACTCCCACAGCCCTCGAACTTAACCAGTGCGCCGATGCAGAAGATTTTGGGTACATCGACACGCGGATATCTGGGATTATTGGATGATATTCTCCGCAATGCAGCGCGACGAGCCTTGCAATCGGGTCGGTCGCAAATTGACCTTGCTCTTTTAAGCCAAGCGGCAGCGGAGTATCACTGATGTCTGCTGAAAGCTGGGTGTTTCGAGTCGTTCCCCATTCTGAAGAAAGTTTAGGGCATTTTCTGGGACGATTTCGTCGTGCGAATGCGTTGAGCCATCGGGTGATCGCCGAGCACTTGGGCGTGCGTGAGGCGTGGGTGCAGGACTGGGAAATCCCGTCACGGCGGCGCAATCCCACCGAGCTTCAACGGATTGCTTTATCGAAATTAGTCGAGGTGAGTCCAAAGCAACTGGCAAGAATGGTGCCGCTCGCGCCTCTGCATCTGCAAACGCGCCTCTGTGCCGTGTGTTATGGCGAAACGCCCGTCCACCGATCGACATGGCAGCGGGCAAAAACGAATGGGTGCAAACGTCATGCCCTTCGCCTGTTGTCCGCTTGTCCGGTCTGTGGCACCGATTTTCGGACTCCTGCTTTCTGGGAGAACGGGCGCTGTGAACCGTGTGGTTTGTTATTCAATCAGATGCAAACCCATCAGCAGTCAAGTCAGAGGCTGCGGCAATCGCCAGGGATCGGTTCCCAGTCCAAAGACTTAGACAGTGGTCAACAGTAACTTAATTGCCCAAATGATCTCTCTGCCCGCGATCGGCTCGTGGGTCTGTTGAAACTGCTGCTTGAGGTGTTTGAACAAGGTTTCCTGCTCCAAGACATGGGCAGAATAAGCCCATTGACCGGGTGTGAGACGGCGCGAGATCGTGGCACGATCCAGGGCAATTTTGTCCGTGTTAAGTGCAAGACAGGCTGTAAAGAAAGCAGGTTGAAGCGCTTGAATCTGCTCTTCAATCGCTCGTAACTGAACCCGGAGTTCAATCATGGCATCGATGATCTCAGTTGAGTTGAGTAAATCAGTGGAGTGAGAGAGGGTTGGATTAAGGGTGTCTTCTCGTTTCATCGACATGGATTGCTTAATTGTTCAGACATCAGAGTTTAATGATCTCAGAAATGCTGTGCCCCCTGTGAACGCGATTGTGGCGTTCGCCCAACCCATGTTCACGATGATGCTGATGAACCGTCTCACTTTTAGCTTTGAGCACGGCTTCAATTTTGGGCTGAGTGGCTTTGCCCACCTGCTTGAGGAGATCTTTCATCACCGGAATACTCACCGCCCACTTTTCTGAGTGAGCGGTGGTGACATGATTGTTGAAATCGAAAATCGCCTGGAGTGCCCGCAGTGCATCTGGGTCTAAGTCAGCCTGTAATGGCGCACCCACTGGTCTTTGAGGACTAGATAAAGCCGTTGGCGTAGTCGTCTGGGGTACATCTGACTTCGGAGATTCTCGTTGCATCGCCGTTCCCTTCTCCTGAACTACTGGAGCCGCCCCTCCACTCAAAAAACGTTGAATGCCTTCGAGTCTGAATTGAGTTTGCTGGAGTTCGGTGTTGAGGCGTTGATTTTCTGCTTGCAACCGCTCGACCTCCTGGTGCAATTGTTCCGTTGCTTGAGGGTTCTCCTCTGGGATTGCGGCTTCCTTTTCACGTCTCACCTGAGCGACTTCCGCCTCTAGAGCTTCGACCCGTCCGGTGAGCCAAGCAAGGGTTTTGGCTTGATCCGCTACAGTTTGAGAGACGGAGACAACGGGTTCTTCAATCGACTGCCCTGCTTTCCCCACCTCAATTGCCCCTTGTTGGAGCCTCGACAGGAGTTCCAGGAGGGCATGGTCATAGCCGTGACCTTTGCCACCACGCACTTGAATGTCAAAGCGATCGGCAACGGTTTTCAGCAACTCCAAATCCACGGGAAGGGGTTTGACTCGTCGAACTTCCCGGCGTTGCGTCACAGTCGCCGCTTTGAAAGCTTCCGGCTGCTTTTGTCTGACCACTGCTGACAGTGCGAGTGAAGCCGCTTCAATCGCCTGCTGAGACACCTCATCTGTCATGGCTTGCTCTCCCTGCTCAGAATGCCCCTCCTCCGTTACCGCCTTGAGCGCACTCTGCCTCTCCGGATTAAACACCTCGATCACTTCCACCCCGCCATAGCTCAACTTGATGCCTTGCCTGCCATCGATATTGCCCTTGAGGTCGCCAATTTTATAGTCGTTGTAATGGCGAGAAGCGGCAAGCGATCGTTTCAGCGATCCATCGGTCGCCTCCAGAATTGCATAGTGTCCCTGAATCGCCGCCTTGTATTCATTGGCATCTAGAGTAGGCGGTGCATACCAGAGGGTAGCGATCGCAGCATAGACAGAGCGAAACAGATGAGAAAATAGATTGTCTCGTCCATCGCGCTTCGGCACTAAATCTGAGAAGTGACGATCGCACGCCGTCGCCACCGCCTGAGCATATTTCTGGTTAATCTGCCCCGCCGTCAATCCTTCAGTCGGACAGATCTGCCGCAACTTCTCCAACGCCTTCACTACCCGTTCTGCGGTCGTCAGGGTTGGAATTTCAAACGAGAGCTGTTGAGCTTCCCCCCGTCGTTTCAACGCCCCTGTAAACGTCACACTCCACTGAGACTTGGGTTGAAACTGTGCCGTCCCTAAAATTTCACTTGACCGTCTCCCCGTGAGCACCACCAACCCGGCTGCCACGTCTGCCCACTCCCGGCTTTCCAACAGGCGAACTGCCTGAGTGACGATCGCGTCCGGGTTCTCCAACAGCACGACATTTTCGTTGCGCCGCGCGACTTGCTCCTCGATCGGCGAATTAATCGTTGTCCACTCCGCCACCGTAAAGTTGAGGCAGTCCAGCGCCAGATGATCCTCCCCCAACTGCTGTTTAATCGCGTTTCTCACATCCGTCATCAGATTGCGTTGTTGCTTCAGATCAGCCAGTCCATGCTCGACCCACTGCTGGCGCATCCACGTCGCCCACTTCTGCCCTTCCGCCCGATCCTCCGGCGTGTTCTGTAACAGTTCAACAGCCGGTAAAAACTGATCGACCAACGCTTGCAGCCACTTCCGCATGATTGCTGACCTCACTCGGCCCCTCTATCTTATCTGGCTTACTCATCTTCTGCAAGCATATCTTATCTACTCTGAGTCAACTGAGTATGCTGCCTATGAGTCCATCGCCCAGCGCGAGTTCCACAGAGAAGAGCTAGAAAGCAGTGAGCGCCGATCATGAACGAGTTGCCAGACGAAAGGGTTGTCAAAGCAAGAGACTTTGCTGAATTTCTTGCCCAAAAGCAAGCCTCGAACCAGCCGAAAATCGACCTTGTTCGAGGCTTGCCCAACAGAGACTCTCAAATGAAGCGGTGTACTTTTCTAGGAGGTCTCAAAGGATAGGTCATTCACCCTCTACCGTAAGACTCAACCCAGGGTCACAGATGTTGATTGAGCCAAGCGTCCAAGTCGTCTTGGCTGGAAAAGTTGAGTAATGCGATCGCTAAAGCTCCAAGTCGATCTAAATTTAGGGAGGAGATGCGATCGCGCTGTGCATTAGAAAGCAACCCAACGCGCTGTTCAAGCTGAAGAGAAATGAGCGATCGCTGTCCAAGCTCTCTACCCTCTTCCCGACCTTTCTCCTCGCCTTCGAGCAAGATTTCCTGATAAATCACAGATTCCCGCATCATCCCCTCCCGAAACACGCGCCGGATTTCCTCTTTATCGTACTTCAACCCTGCCATAAGCTGCACATACGCCGACAACTCCTGTCGCTCCGTTGATTCAGGGATTTCAGCCACCTGCTGGACAATGCGATCAAGTAATTGACTGGCATCTTGAGTCCGAGTTAGCGAAGCAAACGGTAGCAACGCGGCATCCTGCAAAAAGCGTTCTGGGTCTTGCTCCCAGAGCTTGACCACTTGAAATTCATGCCGCGTCAACTCGACCTCAAACACCGTCTCGATCGTGGTTCCTTCGCTGGGGGGCAACAGAACCACGACGATTTGAGTGACAGGCAAGCGATAGAGCCGATGCAGCCGCACCCAGTAATCCAGTAATCGTAATGGGATCGGTGGCTCAGATTGCCAATTCGTTTGGAACTCCAAGTGCAAAATTCGCCCACGGGTTCGTAGCAAAGTGATTGAATCTGCCCGAATTGGCTCAATGCTCAACTCGGTTTTGAGCACCTCAATGGCGGTCGTAGACGGTTCGCCCAAGAGCCAAGCGGCAAACCGATCTGGATGTTTTTCAGCCAGCAACTTACAGAGGTTGTCAAAGCTCATAACTCAACGCATCAAGGAAAACCTCGTTTAGTTTAGCAGGCAAGTGATCGAAACCCTGACCTCCCTCCGCTCACAAAGCAGCTTACCGACGAACCTCCCCTACAAGCGATTTCAACTGATTGAATATTTCTATCTTTTTCCAAGTCCATCTTAAAACAGACTGATTTAACTTACTTATCTATGAGCATAGCCCAACTCAAGTATCAAGTAAGATAACTATAACCACAGAGTAAGATACATAACCTTCAGATAAGATAGATAAGATATTCAAAAGGACTCAGCAGGCAAGGATAAACGCCAAAGTGCTACAAACCTATACACAGCGATGCTTTCAAGCCTCTACTCTCCTGTAGGGAAAGGATGATTACTTATAGAAGGGAGCGATCCCCGCTAGGGGAAAGGCGATCTGGTGGCACAAATGAGCGATCGAGGGAAATGAAACAGCGATCGAGGAATCAAAACAGCGATCGCAGGTAAGATAGATAAGATATTTGTATA
>JBBRPT010000168.1:0-6498 GCA_038227635.1 Leptolyngbyales cyanobacterium
CTAATGCGTCGCCAAGTGATTGATGACGGGATGCGCGTCGATGGTCGCAAGTTAGACGAGATTCGTCCAATCTCTTGCAAAGTCAGCGTCTTACCTCGTCGCGTTCACGGCAGTGGCTTATTTAATCGGGGCTTGACTCAGGTGCTGTCAGCCGTCACGCTGGGTAGCCCTGGGGATGCTCAGATGTTAGATGATTTGCATCCTGACGATGACAAACGCTATCTGCATCTCTACAATTTTCCTCCTTACTCGGTGGGTGAGACGCGACCGATGCGAACGCCAGGTCGTCGAGAAGTGGGTCACGGCGCGTTGGCAGAACGGGCACTGGTTCCGGTGTTGCCGTCTAAAGAGGATTTTCCCTACGTGATTCGCGTCGTGTCTGAGGTCTTATCCTCCAATGGCTCGACTTCAATGGGTTCGGTGTCTGGATCGACGCTGGCGCTGATGGATGCGGGAGTACCGATCGTCAAACCTGTGAGCGGTGCGGCGATGGGCTTAATCAAGGAAGGCGACGAAATTCGCATTCTGACTGACATTCAGGGTCTTGAAGATTTCTTAGGCGACATGGACTTCAAAGTCGCCGGAACCGACACCGGAATCACCGCCTTGCAGCTTGACATGAAAATCTCAGGCTTGCCGATGGAAGTAATCGCAGAAGCCATTAACAAAGCGCAACCTGCTCGACTTCACATCTTGAGCAAAATGATGGAAGCAATCAATACGCCTCGCGCTGAGATGTCACCTTTTGCGCCTCGACTATTGACCATCAAGATCGATCCTGAGTTTATCGGCATGGTCATTGGTCCTGGTGGCAAGAACATCAAAGGCATCACTGAAGAGACCGGAGCTAAAATCGATATTGACGACGATGGCACCATTACAATTTCTGCGGTCGATGGCGAAAAGGCGAAACACGCTCGCAGCATCATTGAGGGCATGACGCGCAAGCTGAGTGCAGGCGATGTCTTTGTCGGCAAAGTCACTCGAATCATTCCGATCGGAGCTTTTGTTGAGTTTCTCCCTGGCAAAGAAGGCATGGTGCATATCTCCCAACTCGCCGATCATCGAGTCGGCAAAGTTGAAGATGAAGTCGCGCTTGGCGATGAGGTGATCATCAAGATTCGCGAAATCGATAACCGAGGTCGAGTCAACCTGACGCGATTAGGCATTCACCCCGATGAGGCAACTGCCGCCCGTGAAACAGCCGACTCTAAATAAGCTGTAGATCATTTGATCAACGATCGTCCTTCAGCCCTGAGTTGAAGGACGTTTTTTGTAACTGTAGGGATAAATAATGCGATATGCGATCGTGATTGAAAAAGCAGAAGGAAACTATTCGGCTTATGTTCCTGATCTTCCTGGCTGCGTCACGGTTGGTGACACTGTGGAAGAGTTAATAGAAAATATGCGCGAAGCCGTTGAAATGCACTTAGAGGCAATTCAGGAAGATGGGTTACCGATTCCACCGAAGACTTTGTGTGAGTAGATTGAGTTTGCGATCGCAAGCTAATCAACCTCGATCGGCACGTTCTACAAATAGGGTCACAAAGTCTGAAATCGCCCCCATAAACAAGCTTATTTGAGTTCATAGTGAAGTTAGTTAGCCAAATCGGGAGAACATTTGATGACCACCGCAGAGACAATTTATGAATTGGTGAAAACAATGCCGGAAGAGCAGGCATCTCTTGTTTTAAAGCTTGCAGAAACGTTACAGAAAAGACAGATGGAGAAATCTTTAGAACAAGAAAAATCTCTACTAGATTTCTTTGGCATTCTTAAGGACTCCCATAGCTTTGGTGGCGATCCGGTAGAGATCCAAAGGAGAATGCGAAGTGACTGGGATTAGATTCCTTTTGGATACAAATTTTATCATTGGCATCATTAGAGGAAGTGAAGCGGTTCTAGCTATTCTGTCCGAAAAGACGATGGCTCCAGCCGAGTGTGCTTACAGTTTTATCACCCGAATTGAGCTACTGGGATATCAGTTAATTACGCAGACAGAAGTTGAGTCTGTGGAAAGTATTTTGGCGACAATGCACTACATCTCACTCTCTAAAGAGATAGAAGACACTACGATCGACTTGCGTCGTCAGCACAATTTCAAAACGCCTGACGCTCTGATTGCCGCAACTGCCAAAGCTTTAAATCTGGAACTCCTCACACTTGATCAAACGCTTGCCAAACGAATGGGGGAGATTCTGGACGATGATCAGTCATCAACAAACAGCGAATCTGATCGCGCTTAATTTCTAGCAGAACCCCGGTTTTTGTATTTGAGCAATCACCGTTGCCTGACAAAGTCTTGTTAGAAATCGGAGTTCTTACGAAATGGTTGGGCGTTGCGCTTAATTCCTAGCAGAACCCCGATTTCTGTATTTGCGGTTGGTAGTGGAATATACCATTTGATTAAGTCATAGGTTTTTTGAATAATGGGCAGTTTGCTCATGTTAGGAAAATAAAAGTTTTGAGCGCGAAAAGTGAAAAGTGACGAAGGATAAAGAGCAAGAGAGGAAGAGGGTCAAGAGCTAAAGAGTCTTGGGGGAAAGGCAGACAACCCGAAAACCGATGCGGTTGTGGCGATTCTCCGGCGAGTACCTGAGGCGATTCGCAGAGCGGCAGTGCGACGGATCGTAGTTCCACGAACCGCCGCGCAGGAGCCGATATTTGCTATGTCCAGTTTCCCAAGCGCTGCCATTGATCGGAGCGCCTTGATAGCTATCATGCCAGCGATCGCTACACCATTCCCAAACATTTCCGTGCATATCGTACAGCCCAAACGCATTGGGTGAAAAGCTATCAACATCGGTTGTTTGTTCTCGATAGATTCCTCTTACACCTTTGCCATAGAAACCTGAATAGGTCGTACCTTCGTATGTCCAGTCTGTACCTCGATAATTGGCTAAATCGGTTGAAATTGTTTCGCCAAAGTGAAAAGGGGTTCTGGTACCAGCACGACAGGCACATTCCCATTCAGCTTCACTGGGTAAACGGTAAGACTTTCCTGTTTTTTGGGAGAGCCGATCGCAAAACTCCACCGCTTCAAACCAGGAAATTTGCTCAACAGGTCGATTGGCTCCTTTGAAGTTTGACGGAGCTGGGTTGAGATCATGATTAATTTTGGGGAGAGTGGCGATCGCCTGCCATTGCACTTGAGTAATCGCAAATTTGCCCATATAAAAAGGCGCGATCGTCACTGAATGCTGCGGATATTCATCAGAACCTGCGCCTGCTTCATCTTTGGCGGCTCCCATTTGAAACGAACCACCGGGAATAGAAACCATATCCAGAAAGATATTGTTGCCCAATGTTTCGCGGAAATATTCGGCTTTTGCGGGGCGCGATCGCTGAATGAATTCAATATTGCGTCCAAACAGACCAGAGGTTTGAACTTCAAGTGTCACCACCTCAAATTCAAAGGTTGGAGAAAGTAGAGCGGCGCTACGGGTTGATGGCGCTGGAGAAGAGTCTGGTTGAACGGGGGGTGGAGGGGTGAGCGACATTCGGGCAAGTCGTTCGATGCCGTCGATCGCGTCAGGGTCGGGTGGAGGAACTGCCAAAACTCTCAGCCAACATTGTTTTGCCAGTCGATAGTCTTGCTTTGACTCGGCTCGATAAGCATCCATTTTTAGCGCTTGCTTATCCCCAACCGTTGCATATTGAGGAATCAGAATCAGGTGAGATTTAGTGACAGGTTCAGCGATCGTATAAGGCGTTTGTTGAGCGTTGGGATGGTGCTGACTCACAATTTCAGGAACGCGATGCTCTAGATATTGGTTCAGTCGCTCTACAGTGGCACAACGACCTTGAATTCCCAAACCATCTAACAGTGCCTTAGTAAATGCACCCTGCTGAATCGCTTCTATCTCATAAGAATATTGGCTGGGGCTGCATGAAAAAATGCTGACTACGCCAGTTTGTCGCACTTTGTCTGCGGTCTGGTTGCCAATACCTTTGCCCGATCGCATAGCCAAATTTCGACAGGCATCCAACATCAGCACCACATTGTCTGCCCCACATCGCCGCAACCGCTCAGTCACATGGTTAATGGGGATGGCAGTATTCTCAATATCTTTAAGGTCACCATCTGAGGGCATCAAGTAATCACGATCAGCGTGACGAATGCCGTGACCACTGAAGAAAAACCAGAAATTGTCGCCATCCTGCATAAAGCGAGTCTCAAAAATCTCGCGCAATACCCGCAGCAGATTGTTGCGAAACGGACGAGTTGACTTGCCATTGCGAGGTTGCGAATCGTCTGAGAAGAAAAACACCTCCTCAAATCCAGCTTCCTGACGCAAGAACTGCTCCATCAGCAGCGCATCCTGTTTTGCATACCGAAGGGACTGCAAAAACTCATACTGATTAATTCCAATGACGATCGCTTGATTTCTTGCCATCCGTCTCTAACTTACTCGCTTAAATTTCAGCTTGATTGCCCCCTTCGCCTCAGCCTTGCCTCCTGCAATTAGCTTAATCTCGCCGCCGCCTGTAATTTCGATCGCAAGTTCAATTTCATCCAGTTTCATTCCAGGTTTCGCTGTCGGCAATTGTGCAGCCTGCGCCTCTGCTTGACAAAACAACCGATTCACCACGCCTAAAAAGTGACTCATTCGGGTTTCGAGTTCTGTCACACTGATCTTTTTGGCAGCAAGCACTCGCTGCTGAACTTCTTCTCCCCAGCCTCTTTTGCCCTCTATAGGAACTTCTAGCGTGTCGTCCGTGACAATCCAAACTGTTTCTTCTAACTTCGAGTCTGACATTGATTTTGTTACCGAGAGTATTTAGCTTTCATCATGACAGATCAATTTTCAGCATTGTGATCTCTGCCATTCTCTACATAAGTTCAGCGTTTTTAAGTTTATTCCGCAATCAGCAACGCTAAAAACAACCTCAATCGGCGACCGCCAACGAGAAAGGCTCCCGCTTTTATACAGGAGCCTTAACTGTTATTTAGCTAATCTCAACATTAGTCAAGGTTAGGCATCGATAATACGGGTTCAGATTCGCGATCGATTCCCCGCTCAAAGCCAGCCACTGCTGCGCGAGCACGACCTGCGTGCCACAGGTGACCCACCAAGAAAAAGAATCCCATCACAAAGTGGAAGGATGCCAACCAAGCACGAGGAGACACGTAGTTAAACGAGTTAATCTCCGTTGCCACGCCACCCACCGAGTTAATCGAACCTAACGGTGCATGAGTCATATACTCAGCCGCTCGGCGAGCTTGCCAAGGTTGGATGTCATTCTTAATCTTGTTCAAGTCAAGACCATTGGGACCCCGGAGAGGCTCCAACCAAGGACCACGGAAGTCCCAGAAACGCATGGTTTCACCACCAAAGATGATTTCACCCGTCGGAGAACGCATCAGATACTTACCCAGACCTGTAGGACCTTGAGCAGACCCGACGTTTGCACCTAAGCGTTGGTCACGAACCAAGAACGTCATCGCCTGAGCCTGAGACGCTTCAGGACCCGTAGGACCATAAAACTCACTCGGATAAGCCGTGTTGTTAAACCAAACAAAGCAGGATGCAATGAAGCTCATTAGAGACAGAGCACCGATGCTATAGGAGAGGTAAGCTTCACCCGACCAGACCAAAGCGCGACGTGCCCAACCAAAAGGCTTGGTTAAAATGTGCCAGAGACCACCAGCAATACAAATTAAACCAACCCAGATGTGACCTCCAACGATGTCTTCAAGGTTGTTGACGCTGACAATCCAGCCGTCGCCACCAAAAGGAGACTTGAGCAGATAGCCAAAAATGATCGCGGGGTTAAGGGTGGGATTCGTGACAACCCGAACATCTCCACCGCCCGGTGCCCAAGTGTCATACAAACCACCGAACGCCATCGCTTTAGCAACCAACAGGAATGCGCCTACACCCAAGAGGATCAGGTGATAGCCAATGATGTTGGTCATCTGGTTCTTGTCTTTCCAGTCATAGCCAAAGAAGCTGGAATATTCTTCTAGAGTTTCAGGACCGCGAACAGCGTGATAAACGCCGCCAAAGCCGAGAACCGCCGAAGAAATTAGGTGCAGAACACCCACTACAAAATAAGGAAAAATGTCGATGACTTCACCGCCAGGACCCACGCCCCAGCCTTGACTCGCCAAGTGAGGCAGCAGGATCAAGCCCTGCTCATACATCGGTTTTTCGGGGATAAAGTGAGCGACCTCAAACAAGGTCATTGCTCCAGCCCAGAACACGATCAGACCTGCGTGAGCGACGTGTGCGCCCAGCAGTTTACCAGAGAGATTGATAAGACGGGCGTTACCTGACCACCAGGCAAATCCTGAGGATTCCTGGTCGCGATTGCCCGCTACGAGAGAACTATTAGAGAGCGTTACCACGGGGAAGAACCTCTTCAGGGAATACAAATTTTTCGTGAGGCTGGTCTTGAGATGCCATCCAAGCGCGGATGCCCTCATTGAGCAAGATGTTCTTGGTGTAGAACGTTTCAAACTCGGGGTCTTCAGCCGCCCGCAGTTCCTGAGAG
>JBBRPT010000169.1:0-6408 GCA_038227635.1 Leptolyngbyales cyanobacterium
ACCAGAGGGCTACGAATTAATTATCGGGAGCTATCTTGATCCGCAATTTGGGGCTGTGATTCTGTTTGGCTCTGGCGGACAGTTGGTGGAAGTATTTCACGATCGCGCCCTTGGGCTACCTCCGCTCAACACCACCTTGGCACGGCGGATGATGGAACAGACTCAGATCTACGCAGCACTCCGGGGTGTTCGAGGCAGGAGCGCGATCGACCTTGCAGCATTAGAACAACTGCTAGTGCGATTTAGTCAACTCGTGATCGAGCAACCCTGGATTAAAGAAATTGATATCAATCCGCTACTGACCTCGATCGAGCCTGGAACTACGACACCGCTCATTGCACTCGATGCTCGGATTGTTTTACAGTCTGCGGACGTTTGCGAAGACCAACTTCCCACACCTGCCATTCGTCCCTATCCGGTTCAATACGTTTCGAGCTGGACAATGCAAAATGGAACCGAGATTACCTTGCGTCCTATTCGTCCAGAAGATGAACCGCTGATGGTTCAATTTCATAAAACGTTGTCCGAAGAAAGCGTTTATTTTCGCTACTTTCACTTGATCAAACTGAGTCAACGGACTGCCCACAATCGCCTCACGCGCCTCTGCTTCATTGACTACGATCGAGTCATTGCCCTAGTTGCAGACCAGCAAAATCTCCAAACAGAGGCACATGACATTCTCGCGGTTGCCCGCTTAAGTAAGTTACATGGTCAGAATGCAGCAGAATTTGCACTGTTGGTGAGCGATCGCTATCACTACCAGGGATTAGGAACCCAATTGCTCCAACAATTGCTCCAAATCGGGCGTGATGAACATCTGAGCCACATCAGCGCCGAAATCCTGATGGAGAATTTAGCCATGCAGCGAGTGTGTACAAAACTTGGATTTCACATTCACAAAACGGACGATCGCTCTGTGGTAAAAGCAGAAATTGCTCTCTAGCAGCATAAATCCTGATATCCAGTTCAGCACTTAGGATCGTGGATTAAATAACCTGTCAATCTTGTAATCAAATCTCTTGATTCGTCATGGTTGAGATCTTCGCCCCATGAATGGGGAACTTTGAGCCAGCAAAATGCCTTGTGTAATAAACAGGAGAATAAGAGGGCTATTACACAAGAAGGGATGTCCTTCAACCCTCAAAGAATTGTGTCCCTCGCCGTCTCGATCGATCAACTCAAGTCCAAGTCTGGACAGCACCTTCATCGATCCGGCAATCAAGCGATACTGACCTCAGCCAACGATCGTTACCCTATTACCACGCTGAATGATTGACCTGATGGGATTGAAGGCGGAACCAAGCCATTGCTTCTGCCACCAAGATGGGATCACCAGACTCCAAAAATTGCTGCATTCGTGCCAGTTGCTTCGGACTGCGAGGCTGTACCTGCTGCTGTTGAGCCATTTGAAAGGCTTCTTGATTCACTGCTTGCCAAGCTTCATCACTGACGGATAAGGCTTTAGGTATCACGTTGATATCGCTAAACGAATCATTTTTATCAACGGGCTGATGTTCGTCGGTTGATTTCTGGACAAATAGTTCAGAATCGCTAGAACCATCGCTAGAAGTATCATTACCGCCATTACCAGATAATAAGCTTGTGCCAATTTCAGATTCTATTATAGGAGCTGCTTCCTCACTGATGCTATTTACTCCACAGTCTTCAATTCTCAAATAGTTAGGATGCCAGAGATCTTTATGACGATACAATGATCCTCCACCAATTCGATAGTCAAGCAACTGTTTGAATCGTTGAGTTGCAGAACTGGGAAGGATTCCTCGATCGAGTAAGTCGGCGATCGCACTCTGAATCTTTTCTCTTGCTGAATTAGATTGCTGTTCATTCCAGCTGGGCAAGTCTTCGATCGGACTCTCCACTTCTTTCGATTGAGCTTTATACTTTCCTAGAGCATTCCCGTAGTGAAAGTAGCGGCTTGACTCAACACATCGCGCCCACTCTTCCGCTCGATGGTCAATCTCATGTTGGTGCCTACACCAGTCTGAATATCCCGGCAGTGATGTTGCCACGCGCACCACCTCCTTCACCAGTGCTGCTCCCGTTAGAGGATTCTCACTGGTCAAGACGTGGTGGAAGACATACGACCGCATCGTAATTCGACCCAGCAGCCGATTGGTTTGTCCAGTCCCAGTCCAGCCTATCTCTATCTCAGCATTCAAATCATTGAGGTATTTGTCTGCTTTGCCCGAAATGCGAAACGGATGTCGTTTGAACTGCTTAATAATCCTTCTGATGGTTTTTGCATCTACCGTGTTGCGCGATCTCGCTGCCTTCCAGCAGCGCAAAAAAGCATGGCGATCGCTCCAGATCGGCTGCAAGTCATCATCCAGCAGATAGGAGCCAATCTGAAGCGGAAGTCGATGCGCGTTGAATAAGCTAAAGGTACCATCGCCGCGATAGGGCTTGGGGTTGGGAAAGACTTCGAGTTGTCCTGGTTTGAGAATAAAGCCCGCATTTTCGAGCAAGGTTGAGATCGCGATCGACAACTGCCAAGAGCTTTGAGGATCTTCAAATGGCAAGTAGAGGTGAAGTCCGCCGCTGTAGCTTGAGGCGCAAACAAGGTGGCTGACGAGTCCGAGCGGCTCTAGGGCAGCCATGATTCGTTGAGTAGCGAATGGATCATGCTGAGGGTGATACAGGCTTCCTGCGTCAATATCGAGCAAGCTGTATTGCGTTTTGGCTCCGAAGCGCACCCCATAAAGAGTGCTGCCTTGGTCAATGAGGTGATCGCTTAAAGGATAGCGTCGCTCAGTTTGCCACTCGACGGTTTCTCCAGAATTTGGGTACTGTGCCCAAATGAAATCATAGCGATGGGGGAAGAGCGCAAGAAAACCATCTTCGCTAGTGAGCAAAGCGGAAAATTGAAAAGGTGTATTGGTAACTGGCTTAGACATTTACAAGTAGTGCCGATTCGGACAATGCCTTATTAGAGCTATGGAACAACTTTCTAACTGCCGTACAGTACCAAGAGTCAAATTAGTAAAGCTGTGACCCTGAGCGATCAAACTGATCAATATGATCAGCACTGTGACCTTTTCTGAAAAGCTCTCCCAGACTGTATTTCCAGCTTTTAAAAGTGACGTTTATCTAAGGTGAAAGGTGTTTTCATCTAGGGTGAAAGGTGTTTTCATCTAGGGTGAAAGGTGTTTTGCAGCAGATCCAAGTGACGTTCATCTAGAGTGAGTGGATCTAAACAGCAAAATGAGTGACGTTCATCGTGAGTGAATGCCCTTTTAGCCAATTTGTGACTCTAAAATAGCTGGAGTGACCCACACAGGCTAGTGACGTTCATTAGAGGTGAACGGAAGTGGTGACCCTATTTTTGTGACGTTCATCGTGGGTGAAAGAATCTACGAGTTTTTCTGTGACCCTAAGTGGCGCTTCCAATAACCCTATTTTTGTGACGTTCATCGTGGGTGAAGGAAAGCATCACAGAAATTGTGACCCTATTTTTGTGACGTTCATCGTGGGTGAAAGAATCTACGAGTTTTTCTGTGACCCTAAGGATCGTGGATTCAATAACCTGTAAGACTTATGAGCGTCTTCTGCCCTCCTCACGAAGCTACCGTGTACACACAAGTTGATCCGATCCGTCATTGCCAAAATCTTTCGCCCTCTAAATCCCCCAAAATTGGGGTAGGGCTGATTCTCTAAAGGAAGGAAAGCAGCTTCGGCAGGTCATGTTTGAATAACCGCATCGCTTTGGTAATCGAGTCATAGCCTGCATTGCGAAAGACAGAAATCGCCCAAGAGCTTAGCAGTGCCAAAAGCGTCGCTGGTTTCGCCGCTCGAATGGCTGAATCGTCTTCGCCTTGCACCGCATCCTTGACCCAGTGCAGCTTGTTTTCGATGCTGCCGCGATGGTTGCGAATCAACGCGGCAGCTTGCTCGGCTGGAATGACTTGGCTGAGGATAAACCAGGAGTGGCGATGGAAGTCGTGTCCCTCTCGGACTCCCCGACGTTCCACCGCAACGATAGCTTCGAGTCCACACCAGTGTTGCGAGAGTGACGCAGGGGCAGCAAAGACGCGCACCGTCCGGTGAACGGTGCGTCCATGCGTGGAGTCTTGTTCTTGAAACTCACTCAACGGAGGTTCAACTTGAGTGAGATGCTGGGCAGCGTGCAGCAGGGTTTTTTGATTGCCTTTGAGACCAATACAGTAGTGATTTTCGCTCTTGACGATTTGTTCAACGGTTTTTTTGGGTGTGCAACGCATCGAGGGTAATCCATACACCCTTGAGGTCAAGCTGTTCGAGCAGGGTTCGCACCGCTCCAATCTCGCTCGTTTTGCCGTTTTGAAAACTCACCTGCCCCATCACCCCAGACCACGATTGCACACACGCACTCACCACCATGACAAAATCTTGCTGGTTGCCGAAACACTCTTGCACGGTACTTGCTAGCGCTTTCCCGTCGATTGCCACGGCATCTCCGACCGCCACTGGAGCCGACGCTTTTGCCCAAGCTTGGAAGACGAAGGCAACGGTTGGCGGATCGATTGAGCGTCCCATTCTCCGCAGCGTGGGATAACTCGGCAGTTTCATCTTCGCTAACCCGAAGTACTCGGCGACCTCTTGTTGATGTCGCGCCATAAAGTCGGCTAATCCTCGCAGACTACTATAGCCGCTCATCACGCCGAGTAAGGTCATCAGCAACATCAGCCAAAGCGGATATTGCACGGTTCTGCCGCGTCGCCAATCAGGAATCGTCTTGAGTTGTTCGATTAAGGTTTCCATACCCATCATGTTGAGAGTCGCAACTAACTTTTCAGTTTAATTCCTCCCTCTAAAGAATCAACCCTACCCATTCTGGGGTAGGGCTGATTCTCTTAAAAGATAAAAACTGCTTTAACTCTGCAACCTCGTTAAACGTCAAAGTGTGAGTGACATAACAATGCGGGTTCCAAAGTTTTTCTCTATCTAGCGAATCATCCCTACCATTCTGGGGGACTTTGAGATGAAATGAGGTTTTAGAGGTCAAGCCATTTATCTTGTTCAAAGTCCCCCAATTTTGGGTAGGGCTAATTCGTTGTTAAGAGGGAAAGCAATCGAGACAAATCATTTCCCAAGATCCGAATGGCTTTCGTTAAGGAAGCGTAGCCATTCCCACGGAAGAGATTGAGGGCAAACCCGCGAATTGTAGACCAGTTAAGAGCAGGCGTGAATTCAGAGAAGGGAGCATCATCTTCCTCAAAGATGACATCTTTGACCCAATGCAGTCCATTTTCGATATCCCGATGTTGGCGAATGCCTAAGCCAAACTCAACCGCAGTCGCGCTCAAACTCGATAAATAGAAACTGACCGTCTGGAACGGCGTTCGCTCTCGAATGCCCTCCCGATAGACCACCACTAATGACTGGGCATTCTTCCAGGTTTGGGACAACTGAGGCGATGCTCGATAAACGTGCACCCGTCGCGTCAGTTGGCGACCATGACTGAGGTCAGGGGATTCCGTTTGCGAGATTGGCACTTGATGGTCTACTGCCGCCTGAAATTGTTGCATCAACTTAGGTTGATTGCCCTTGACGGTGATCAGGTAATCGTTCTGTTGCGCGACAATCGCCTCGACTGTTTTTTTGGGCGTGGAGAGCATCTAAGCTGAACACTACGCCCTTCAAGTCCAACTGGTCGAGAAGTTGGCGCACCACTTCAATTTCACTTTGTCCTTTATTTTCATAGCTCTGTTGTCCTAGGACAAGCCGACGCTGGTGACTATAGACGGAGACCATGGCAATAAAGTTTTGCACCGCCGACTGACTCGCTTGTACCGTTCCCCGGATGCTCTTGCCATCCATCAATACCCATTCTTGCTCTAGGGTGGAAAACTGCGACGTTGCCCAGGTACTGAACGCCTGATTTAACTGGTGGAAGTCGAGTTGACGGAACAGTCTTCTCAAGGTCGTGTCCGAGGGCAAGCGAGACAGCGATAAGCCTAGCGCTTGACCCAAGGACGGATAGTGTCGCACCCCAAAATCTTCGAGCGCTTGATACCCTTTTGCACCACTCATCACGCCCAGAATGGTGGTTAATAGCATCAGCCAGAGCGGATAGCGCCGACCTTGAGGCGAACGATAGTCCCGTATTTGGGTCAAGGCGACCACGAGCGGACTGGTTAAGATGGGGACTTCAGACATTAGGGAACCTCCACTAGACAGCAGGGTTAGATAGACCTTCTTTCTAGCAAACTTAACGGCATTCCCTATTTACTATCGAAAACGAATTAGCCCTATCCGCTTGCGGCGGGGTTGTTCAATACTGTCTGTTTCGTAAATCTGGTATGCCTCAGTTGTGATGTCAAAGCGCCGTTGCCGTTTTGCTTGCTCCGGTTTGAGCGGTTGGTCATTGGCATCGCTCTGAGGCAATTGAGCATAGCTCAAATAGCGCTC
>JBBRPT010000170.1:0-6180 GCA_038227635.1 Leptolyngbyales cyanobacterium
ACCTACGAAACGGGAATCAAAGTGCAACTAGAAGCCTTAAAAGAGTACCAACTCTTCTGGCAGTGTTCTGAAACATTACCCAAATGGGACATCACTATTGTTCCAACTTAGCTGGTAGAGTATTTCTCTGCAAGTCCCTAAAGACGTTTGGCTGCTCATGGAATAAATTGGCACATTTTTCTTTCACTTGCTAAACTAAGTGTAGTCATAACGACTTCATTTTAGTTGTTTCGCAGTTCATCTCTCTCGACATAGGCGACTTCACCCTAACTTCTGCACACTGGTGGGTGAAGCGCTTTCGTCACAAACGCTTTTTATACAAAGATTCAGGAGCATTAAACATGGTAAAAATCGCTGCAATTGGGGGAAGCTTACGATCGGGTTCCTCAACTTATTTAGCCCTTAACCAAGCCGTCGATCGCCTCACCGCTTTGGGCGCTGAAGTCACACTGCTTGATTTGCGAACGATGAATCTCCCATTTTGTGATGGTGGAGATGACTATTCGGGTTATCCAGATGTCAAGCGATTGCAAGATGTCGTCAAAGAAGCAGACGCGATCGTGTTAGCCAGCCCCGAATATCACGGCAGCGTCAGTGGAGTGCTTAAAAACGCTCTCGATTTAATGAGCTTTGACCAAATGGCGGGCAAAGTCACCGGGATCATCAGCGTTTTAGGGGGGCAGGCAAACAGCAATGCTCTCAACGATTTGCGCTTGATTATGCGATGGGTCAATGCGTGGGTGATTCCTGAGCAGATTGGCATCGCGCAGGCATGGAAAGCCTTTGGTGACGACGGCAAACTTTTAGATGAAAAACTTGCTGAACGGTTCGATGGCTTCGCTCAAAGTCTGGTTGACAACACGCGCAAACTTCGCGGCGTAAATTAAGACTAATGTACAGTGCCAAATTAAATGACATCAAGACAAATTCGTGTCGCTGAGCAAACCCTTTCTGTTGAAGGGTTGCAGAGAGAGTTCGATCAGCAGCCTAGCACCAGGTCAGCAGGATTTCCAAGCTGACTTTAGGTGGAGAAACAAGGCTAAATCTGGGTTGCTCCTTTAACGACGCTAATGTGTCTTCACGACACATAAAAAGCCACGGCATAACAGAACAGAGACTGGGCGATCGCGCTTCGCAGCACTTACCAACCCTGAACAGTTACACCGCCGAAGATGCCCCGATTCACCTCGCTCGTGAAGATGCCGTAGGGGAAGGCGGGGTCGAGCGCACTGCTCTCATCCAGCAACTGAAGCTGTTCTGGGGTGAGGCGAATCTCTAGCGAGGACAGGTTGCTGTGCAGTTGCTCAAGGTTACTAGCTCCTAAAATGGGCGAGGTAACGCCGGACTGTGCTGAAACCCAAGCGAGGGCAACCTTCGCCAGTGGGCGATCGACCTGTGTCGCTACTGTTCGTAGCGTATCGAGAATGCGCCAGTTGCGATCGCTAAACTTAGTATTCCCAAACGGATTGCTGCCGCTGAGCCGTCCCTCTCCGGTAGCTCCCGCCTCTACTCGCTGGTACTTGCCTGCTAGAAATCCCCCTGCTAGAGCAGGGCTGGTTTATTCAGAAGAGAAAAATCCACAACCCTCATTCTTACGTTTAGTTGTAAATGAGTGTTCGCCCATGTTGAACGAAAGAATCAGAATTGGAGGCATTTTCCTTTTTTCAATAAACCAGCCCTGCCCTGCTAGAGGGCTCCAGGGACAAATGCCAAGTCCGCCATCACGAGCCGCAGGTAAATGTTCACGCTCGATGCTTCGCTCAACTAAGGAGTACTCAAGCTGGAGGGCGATCGGGGCAGGAATGCCGTGCGCCAAGGCGAGTGTAGCGGCTTTGGTTGCGTACCAAGCAGGTAGATCCGAGAAGCCAAAGTAGCGGATTTTGCCCGATCGAACCAGATCGCCGAGCGACTGTAGAACTTCTTCAACGGGGGTCACGCTATCCCAAACATGCATCCAGTAGAGATCGATGTAGTCGGTTTGCAGGCGGCGAAGCGAACCCTCGATCGCCCGGTACAGATTCTTGCGTCCGTTACCGCCCGCGTTGGGATTGCCGGGTTCGCCGCCGTGAAAGCTAAACTTGGTTGCCAGTACCAGTTGATCGCGCAGGCTGCGATCGTGCACATAGCCACCGATCAATTCTTCGCTGCGTCCCTTGGCATACACGTCAGCCGTGTCGATAAAGTTGCCGCCCGCATCGACGTAAGCGTGAAAGATAGACTCAGCCACCTCGTCAGGCGCACCCCAGCGTGGAGTGCCAAAGGTCATGGTGCCAAGGGCGATCGGGCTGACAATCAAACCAGAGCGACCGAGGGTGAGAAAAGCAGTAAGGTTCATAGGGATAAAATTTCTCTTTTAAGGGGAACAACAGTGCGTACATTTTCCAACTGCTCAACTCTGGCTTGACTCCAAAACTTCAGCATCCAACCAGGGTATTCGGCGGGAAGCTGGCTCACTTGATCGAGCGATCGCAACTCCTCCTCAGAGAGAACAATGTCGATCGCGCCCAAATTGTCCGTGAGCTGCTCCATCCGTTTGGTTCCAAGAATGACGCTGGTGACGCGGGGCTGATGCAACAGCTACGCAAGGGCAAGTTGTGCAACAGAAGCCCGTTTCTGTTGAGCCATCTCTTTCAAGACATCAATAATGTTGTAGGCGCGATCCATCTCTACAGGCGGAAACTGGAATTCACTGCTACGGCGGCTCCCTTCATCCCCCTTCTGCTCGCGATCGTATTTGCCGCTCAATAGTCCTCCTGCCAAAGGACTCCAGACCAGCAGACCGACATCTTCGCTTCTCAGCATTGGCACAATCTCACGTTCCAAGTCTCGACCTGCAATCGAGTAGTAAGCCTGAAGCGAGGCAAACTTCGCCGTGTTGTGGAGGTTGGAGATGCCGAGTGCCTTAGCAATCTGCCAAGCTGCCCAGTTGGAAACCCCGACGTACCGAACTAATCCTTGTCTGACGAGATCGTTCAAAGCTCCGAGGGTTTCCTCGATCGGCGTTGCTGGATCAAAGCCGTGAAGCTGATACAGATCGATGTACTCCAATTGCAGCCGTTCAAGGCTTTCCTTTGCGCCATCGAGAATGTGACTGCGTGAAGCTCCTTGTTGATTGGGCTTTGCACCCATGTTGCCAAAGACTTTAGTCGCCACGATTACCTCATCGCGCTTCGTCCCTAAATTCTTTAGCGCCTGTCCGGTAATCCGTTCTGAATCGCCTTCTGAATAAATGTCAGCGGTATCGATCAGGTTGATACCCGCCTCAAGTGCATGAGCCAGTAGGGTATCGGCTTCTGCCTGCTGCACCTTGCCGATAACACTGCTGGCTCCTCTACCTCCGAAGGTCATGGTGCCGAAGCATAGTTCCGAAACAAAAAGTCCTGTAGACCCCAGTTTGTTGTAGCGCATTGATAGTTCCGAATAAGTGGGTGTTGCGACCTTGAATACTGATTGAACTTCAACGATAGATCGAATACGATTCCTTGACTAGATGGCATAATCAGCATAAACTGATGAGAAATATGCAGCAATGAAGCGGGACGAACTGAACGACTTAGCCGCATTTGTCGTCGTTGCCGATGAGATGAGCTTTACGCGCGCCGCCGCAAAGCTGGGTATGTCTGCCTCTGCCTTGAGCCATGCCATGCGATCGCTCGAAGACCGTCTGGGGTTACGCTTGCTAGCGCGAACGACCCGGAAGGTCTCGACAACTGAAGCGGGTGAGCGACTGTTAAAAACATTGCGACCTGCCTTTGAGGACATCAGCGCCGAACTGACTGCCTTGAGTGAACTGCGGGACAAGCCAGCCGGGACAGTCCGCATTACGACCTCTAAACACGCCGCGACTTCGATCCTGTCTCCCATGCTGCCCAGTTTTCTCGAAGCCCATCCAGATATCCGCGTTGAGGTCACGATCGATGAAGGGCTGTCCGACATTGTTTCGAGCCGCTACGATGCTGGCATCCGATTCGGCGAGAAAGTTGCCAAAGATATGATTTCAGTGCAGATTAGCTTAGAAGTACGCTGGGCAGTTGTTGGGTCGCCTGCCTATTTCGCTCGTCATCCAATCCCTAAGACCCCACAAGATTTGGCTGAACATTGCTGCATCAACTACCGATACACTACTTCTGGCGGTCTCTATCTGTGGGAGTTTGAGCAAGATAGGCGATCGTTTCAGGTCAGAGTTGATGGATCGCTCATCTTCAATGACAGCGACCTGATTCTAGAGGCAGCATTGGCGGGACAAGGACTTGGGTATCTCTTCGAGGATCAAATTGCTGAGTTTGTGGCACCGGGTCGGTTAATTCAAGTGCTAGTCAAGTGGTGCCCGATCGCGCCGGGTTACTACCTTTACCATCCAAATCGCCGCCAGATTCCACCCGCATTAGCTGCGCTGATTGATGCACTGCGGATTAGATCAGATGACTCGCAAAATCAAGGTTCGGAAACTAGCTAAGTGGCATCACATCATGGAAGTGCTTGTAGTCCAGGTAGCGATCGCCATCGGGCGCTTTGTACACCAAATCCACAAAGCGATAGTTCCACAGAATATCTTGGGGAGCATAGGCATGACGGGCATACATCATCTGAGTGACGGTTTCATCGACCCCACTCAGGGTGACAACAAGGGTGCTGTTGGTTTCAACCAACGCTTCGGGTGTCATGCCATACAACGGACTAGATTCATCGATCGGGTGCAGTGCCATCCACGATAAGGCAAAACTTGGCGACTGATTGCGAACGAGAGGCAAGTCATGAATTCGGCGAATGTACTGTCCTTCTGGAGTCACTTCATCCCGCATTAAATAAACCTTGAGCTGAGCTTCTAAGATTTGATTGCTGCGCCGATTTGCCATGCGAAAGCTCAACGTGGGCACTGATTCGTGTGGCGCGATCGTGGCGACTTCACTAAATGCCACGCGGGCAGTCGGGTTAGAAAATCGGGCAAAGGCTAACCCGGTTAACATCGCAATCCCAATCAGGCTCGACATCGACTCGATCGTCACGATCGCATTCGCGTAAACCGTCTTGGGAAACATGGCGCCATAGCCGATCGAACCCAACGTCTGCACACTAAAAAAGAAGCGATCCCAAAACGCACCGGGAGCAGCGTTCGCGACGCAGTCTCCTCCGGCTAGGTATAGCAGCGCAAAGATTACGTTGGTACCCAGATAAGCTCCAATGATTGAAGCTGCAAATCCCTGCCAGGGAATCGTCAGGATCAAATGATAGGGATCACGCCAATGAGAATACCAAGCATTCATTCCCACAATTTCAAACCGTCCATCTTCAATGCGGATTTGGACACGACGAGGACGGCGGCGGTGGGTGTTAAGTTTGGCAGAGAGAGATGGCATCAATTTTTTTCGCTCAAGACGCTAGAGTCATTTCATCATAATTTGGCATTTGAGCAATCATGTCTAAGTCTCAGACAGGATGGTTCCATACACCCAGAGAAAATCTTAAAAGCCCGACTTTTTCGGTGCTGCAACCTCAAGCGGTTGGGAAAGCTTCAACGTAAAAATCAACAATCCAGCGATCGCTCGACCTATTTTTCTCGTGCATAAAGCCATTCTGTCCGTGTCCAAGTCTTAAAAGAGCAGTCCCAGAGCGATCGTCCTTCAAAGTGCCGGGATCAACTGGCACAATCGCCCCTAAAAAACGGCTCTGGACTCTTTTTGAACTAGAAACTAAAATGAGACAGAATTGAGACAGCCTCAAACCCGCATTCTCTCATACTCGAACTGGCACACTCTCCACGCTAAATCGAGGCTTTCGGCTGGGACTTCTGCGGAGCGGCGCAGCTAACCAGGCTCCACAAGGCTATGAACAAACCCTATGACTGCTCGAATTCAATCATAAGTCTGATGAGGCTTTATACCGCTTCAAAGCAAATGACCCTTTTTTACACGAGTCGTCGCCATACCCCCACATAGAGGCTAGATCTGTGGCAGACGATCGCTTTTTGTGTTGAGACGCGATGTGCGACTTTCCTAAAATACCCGCAAAGACTGCCCTCACCCTAGCCCTCTTCTGTGGGCTATGCATTAGGCAGAAGTCGGTAGAACGCAGGCAGGGCTTAGGCATGAGTCGCCAGACGTGCTCCTTCGAGCAAATCATGGAACTTTCCTAGTCCTCGCCAGAGCGTTTTCAATCCGGGTTCTCCATCGTGCTTACGAG
>JBBRPT010000171.1:0-6177 GCA_038227635.1 Leptolyngbyales cyanobacterium
AGCCGAGCAAAGGCTTTCAGGTTCAAGCCTGTCATTGCTCGCACCAATCGGTCTTGTCTTAGCACTCGATCAACATCTAGCATTCGTTCCCCTCCGCTTGCTCGTTCTCCTATTCTGCTCTATTTCACAACAGGTCTAATGAACAATTCGGGGTGCAGCGATCGCCAGAAATAATCCACGAACTCATCAATCTCTGCATCTGTCATGCCGGGTTTACCTTGAGCAATCATCTGATGCTCGGCTTGTTTGCGCCATTGTTTACTAAGGCGATAATCTGGGACAAATAACACAGCGAGACGGTCTAGCTGCTGCCACAGAGGTAAGTAATCGTGTAATCGGGCATTCATATCACGAGCAAAGGCTCGATCAAGGTCGGTCAAGATTGGCGCAGGTGGCGTTTCAAATAAAGCGGGATCAATCGGACGCACGCCCACAAACCAACCCTCAAACAAAACAATATCGACATTTGAAGTCACGTCTGACTGAGTGCGATCGCCTGCTCCATTCCACTGCGATTTATCAAAACGAGGAATCTCTACCGTTTGGTTGCCCTGCTTAAGTTGGGTTAATACTTCTAGTCCCAGCTTAAAGTCATGAGTTCCGGGAGGACCCCGGTGAGCCAAGCGCGGATCTTGGGATTGTAAGAGTTGGCGATCAGCATACGTCAAATACAAATCATCTAAAGACAGGCTGATTGTCTGATATCCCAGATGGCTCAAAATTAGGGTTAAAACGGCTGTCAGTGTAGTTTTTCCAGTGCCCTGTCCACCCAAAAACCCTTGAACAAAGGGATGGGATTGTTGCTTGCGGCGATCGGCGATTTGGATCGCGATTGGCAACCACACATTCCAGAGAGTTTCATCAAGAGCGATTTCAAGTTTGAGAGCCTGCTGACACAGTTTAAGGAAGTCAGGATAAATTTTCTTAAATAATCGAATTCTAAAGTCGATGACCTGGTGAATCGTCTCAGGAGTAATCTCAAACGCTTGGGCGCGTTGGCGATCGACTAATGTTAATGTCGCCAGAGATGAAGCAATCTTCTCAGAGGCTTGTTCGGTAAGTAGCTCCTGCAAAAGCTGGCTTAGAGAACTCATAAGTTTCAAAATTGGCGCGTGAAAGAAACCTCACCCTACCGCTTCTCGCTCGCCTACGACACGTTTCGCTATAGAAAAGCTATAAACTTAACCATAAAATATCGCGAGGAAGTCATGACACTCGCCTCGCGATCGCAGTCTACAAAGAATTAGTTCTCAACGTCAATCTGCCTCAACAAATAGCGACGATCGAGCACTATTTCGTAGCACTCATCTCGTCCTGGATTCGGCTTTTAGCCGCTTTGAACTGAGTCGCTAACTGTTCACTTTCTGCGCTACTAAACTTCTCACGAATGGCAGCAAAATAAGTGCTTTCCTCTTGGCGGACATGATCCATCACGATGTCTTTCAGACGATGAATTGCGTTCATAAAATCTTCAGACGCAGGATTTAAGGAGCGGATTTGATCCAGCAGCACTTTCATCTCTGCTTGCTCATCGTAGAGTTCTTTTAGATCGCCATCGGGGTATTTGCCTCGAACTGCGGGGTAAGCAACTTCCTCTTCAGCACGAGAATGAACCGTTAAATCTTTATAGATTTGACCGAAATACTCTTGTCGCTTCTGAGGATCTTGAGTCGCATCAATCTCCATAAATAATGTATTCACCTTCTGGTGATCCATCCGGATGACATCTTGGAGATTCATATCAGATTTGTCGCTGGTCTGAGTGACCACGCTGCCCACAATTCCTGTCAGC
This sequence comes from Leptolyngbyales cyanobacterium, assembly GCA_038227635.1. GTDB lineage: Bacteria > Cyanobacteriota > Cyanobacteriia > Leptolyngbyales > Leptolyngbyaceae > Phormidesmis_A. The sequence goes on from JBBRPT010000171.1 coordinate 1,793, forward strand.
GCAGCAACCGAGTCTTGCACCCGTGCCCATAGACCTTGGTCTGCTTCTAGCCCAGTCATTTCACGGACACCTAGAACTTCTAAAACTCCCTTGAGTTGCTCTTGGTGTGCACGGTTTTCAAAGTTGACTGTGTTGAGGGGTCCAAGTGCCGCATCTACGTCAGCCCCAACTTTTTGAGCCGCCTTGTGAATCACGATTCCAGTCATGGCCTGCTGATGCTTTAACAGTTCGTGCTGAAAGACTTTCTCATAGGTTGTCAGCATAGAACCAGACATCAGTTCATCGATTTTCTTGATCATCTCGACTACGGTATCTTTCGGTTCTGACTTCACGCCATATTGAACGATCGTAGTATCGATAATGCCCAAGTTCTTTTGGTCGTCTTTGAGCATGTCTCTAAACCGATCAACAATCTCACTGTCATTAATAGCTGAGATAAATTTTTGTTCGTTGGAAATTAGAAGCTCTTGAATTGCCTTCACATCAGCTAGCTTTGTGGCGATCGCCATGCGCTTTGTGTCATCAAGGGTCATTACCATCTTTCGTTCTCCAAGTATCGATACTAAAATCTGTATTTCTCTTAAAGGTTGGCACAGCTATCTATTCCGTTCATCCTTCTGTTGGCTGACACAAGAAGAAAGCTTCAAAGAGCGATGATCCAACTCTAGAGAGAGGCTCGGGTATTTAGGAACGTAGATTTACTTACTAAGGTGCAACTTCTCACCCTAGCCCTCTCCCCAAGGAGAGGGAACAAGGCTCTAACTCCCTTCTCCGTGGGGAGAAGGGTTGGGGAGGGCTTCGCCCCACTTCGTGAGGAGGGCAAACCTACTTTGCAATGACCAATCTTGTTTAATTCACGATCCTCAGCAAAGCAGAAACGAACACCGCTTACATGATTTAAGACAACGATTTGGGTCAAAACAAAGTGGTTTGATATGATTGTGCCTTCATCTGCTTAAGATCCTGGATTTCTCGCTGAAGTCGGCTAGTCCATTCTTCTTGCTGCCTTTGAGCCGCTCGAAGATTAACCTGGTGCTCGACGCGCACTAGAATCTCCTCAACCTGGAACGGTTTTGTGATGTAGTCAACTCCTCCTACGTGGAAGGCTTGAACTTTGCTGGCAACATGGTTGATAGCACTCACAAATAGAATTGGGATCTTTTGAGTGGAGCGGTCAACCTTGAGTTGTTCGCAAACTCCATAACCATTCATATCAGGCAGCACTACATCTAGCAAGACCGCATCAGGATGAAGGCTCCGAGCGGTTTCTAGTGCTTGGGTGCCGTCATTAGCAGTGTGAACGCGGTAGCCATGATACGTGAGCGCGGTCGTTAGCAAATGTCGGCTGGCGGGTTCAGGATCTACGACCAAAATGTTTTGGAGACGAGGAGCTTGAAAAAGCTCACAGCCAGAGTAACGGCTTGTGTAAGGCAGCGTAGTATTTTCATGAATGCCAATAGCATTGTCATCTGATTTGACTTCGCAACCCAACAGCCCAAAGATCTGTTTCTCAGTGTTTTTAAGGTCTTGTGAGTCTTTTACACTAGCTTGGTTCAGGGATTGATGCAGCAGAGCAAGTCGCTCGACTTCAAACATCACCGAGTCGATCTTTTGCTCTTTGACGTATAGACTTGCGAGCACCTCTCCCATATTTGTGTTGGCATCGGCTTGACTGCCCATGCTGTCAACAAATGGAAATGTTAAACGATCGCGATGTTGATGAAGAAGTCTACGGATATAGTAAGTGATTGCAGGCGCAAGCTGTCGTCGCATTGGTCAGCCCGTGATAGGTCGATAAATAGAAGTGATTATGTCTAGGTCAAAAACACCCTGATCATGAACTGTGTCACCGTCACATACGGGTAATATCAGATACATAGCTTTAGTTTAACTATATCTTGCCCAACCTTCAGCAGAATAGCTGACAATTTTTAGACTGTCCTACATTTTTTGTCTCAACTTGGTTACATCTGTCTTTCTACCTACTGAAACTATTAGGATTGATTATGTTTGCAGCATTTCTACTGTTGTAAAAGCGCCTGCGCTTAACTTCGATTCCGATCGCGATGGCATTAATAGTTTTTTTACTCAGCAGTAACGCGGGGTAAATCACTGGTTAGCTTTACCCCTAGAATTTCAGAACCTCTCAGCCAACTTGCTGAATCATGATGCTCTTTGTCTTCTCAGTGTATATACGCATTTCAGGGTAACTTACTCAAGTCCTTTGTGCTAACAATCTTGGCGACAGATATAGCTGCTGTTTGGCAAGATTTAGTTTATCTCAACGTTCAAGCTACGTCTTGCCAAGGGTTAATGATAGAGTAACCGATCTGCTTTTGGGCGCTAAAAAAGCAGTTGCTCGCATGACACGATCGACTTTCAATTAACGCACGAGAAAAAATGCACAAAATTTTGATATTCAATGATGAGAACTTCTGCGTCGATCGCTCACTCATCGCTCTTATGTCAACCCAAACCCCAGGAACCCTCCGCCCATCAAAATCCGGTTCGGGGCGTTGCCCTAGATCTTAAGCAAGCTCAATTAGCGATTCGTCATGTGCCCGATCATCCCGGTATGGCGGCGAAGATCTTTCAACTTCTCGCAGATAGAAACGTCAGCGTCGATATGATTATTCAGTCTCAGCGTTGTCGGGTACTAGATAGAGTGATACGCGATGTGCGACTTTCCTAAAACACCCGCAAAGACTGCCCTCACCCTAGCCCTCTCCCGCAGGAGAGGGAACAAGATTTCTAGCGCCCCTCTCCTGCGGGAGAGGGGTTTGGGGTGAGGGTAAATTAGTTGCACATCGCGTGTGATGACTCGCTATAGGGTCTATCGACTGAACTATGCAAGCTAAACCCTATGTTTAGACCGATTCAACGCATCTTAAAGAGCTTTAAGTCTTCTTGGTCACTATGAAAAGTTCGTAGTGACCATCTGCATAATGATTCCGATAGACCCTCGCGATATTGCCTTCACCATCACCCAAATGAATGCAGAAACCGCTCGGACTGTTTTAGAAACGGCGGCCCATGTTAGGCTGTGGTGAAATTGCGGTAGATGTGGCGATCGCCAAGGTCAGCATTGTTGGCTCAGAAATGGTCGGTTAACCGGGGGTCGCTGCCCGAATGTTTGACGCGTTGTATAAGCAAAAAATCAATATTCAAATGATCGCAACGTCTGAGATTAAAGTCAGTTGTGTTGTCGCAGAAGATCAGGGAGTAATGGCTTTGCGGGCGATTCATCAAGCTTTTGGTCTCGCAGGAACCCAACCGATCCAGGTTTCAGCTTGATTTGAACATGAAAGAGCGGCATCGCTGAATGCCCCTTATGAACCGTTGAGTCATTGTCATCTTGGCAGACCGACAAGGGATTTGTATGAGGAGAAAGTGGGCAGTTGTAGATTGTCACTCCTATTCACAGTGCAGCATCCCTAGCCGCTTCAAAGCCTCCACAACCGCTGATGTACGAGTTTTAACATCTAATTTCTGATAGATATGTTCTAGGTGTTTTCTCACTGTCGTAATACCAACGAAAAGAATATCAGCGATCTCTAGATTCTCTTTGCCCTTAGCGACCCAGTACAACACCTCAGCTTCTCGTCTGCTTAAACCCAGTAGCTCAAAAGACTCAACTGATAGCTTGGGCTGTTGTTGTTGTTCCTCTAAGAGTAGTACATATTGCTCTTGGGCAGGGTCAGAGACAAACCTCGTAATCAGTTGTTTACCCTCCTGTTCCACCTTTAACGGCAGTCGAGGCTTTGAGACCGATCCATTCTGTGAAAGCAAAGACTGTTGATACCTGACCCATCGCTGCAAATGCTCTGGTAGTGATTGCCCCATCTGCCTAAATGGGAAATACTGCCGTAACCACTGCTCTGCTTTGCGAGTCATTAACTGGATGTGCCCGTCCTTTGAGAGGACAACACCACCAGCGACATTCAAAGAATCGTGTAGCTGCTCGTTCTCTTGCTGTATTTGAGAAAAAAGGTGAGCCGTTTGCCGAGCTTGCATTAGATGAGGCTGTAACAGGTTGAGAATGGCGCGATCGCGTTCCGTAAAGCTTCGCTCGCTCCGAAATAGGACAACCGCATCAACATTGACTGAATTTGCATGAGGTAAGATGACTCCCATTGGTTCCTCCATACTGATAGGGCGGAGAAATGTTTGATATGTCTTCAGGCGATAAAGTTGTTGTTTACTGACAAAATCTGACAACTTAGAAACTCCAAGATCACCCGTCTTTAAGAGGATGTCTGAGAAGCAGAAAAGCTCTCAAAACGATAGTCTGTCAATAACAATATACGCGACAGCGTTTGAGAGCCATGACACCATCGTATCCGAGTCAGTTGAGTCAAGATCAGTGGGACTTGCTATCGAGTCTC
>JBBRPT010000172.1:0-6009 GCA_038227635.1 Leptolyngbyales cyanobacterium
AAACTGCTGGCTTTGACCCGCAATATTTGTTGCTCTCGCTCTGCGATATTCATGGGAGACTGCTCTCAACGCTTGACTCTCCCTACTGTCTAGCTAGTTGTTTTTCTCTTGCCAATGGCGAAAAAATAAAGACACTAACCAACGTCTGAATTGAGTTGAATCGGAATCGCTAAGATCCATCCGGTAGTGGTGACAGGCGTGAGTTGTCTGTCGCGATCGAGAAACGATTCTTTGTCATAGCGACCCTTCTCATTGCGGGTCTTGATGACGACTAAATTGCCGTATCGCTCGATTTCTTGGTTTTTAGCGGGTGCCACCTCTATTGCCTTTTACCTCTGAACCATAACCGTGAGTTTCTTACGAAGGTTCCCTTGAATTCAGATGTTCCAGCAACAATTCTAGGTGCTGCCTCAACTCTTGATGCTGCTCGATCGTCATTGAAGGAACAACTTCTTCCCAGTCGAAATTATTGATAGACTTGATAAATCGATCTGCTTCAACATGACGTACTGGAGCATTGCCATCTGGCGAGACTAACCGATGCTTCTGCTCAGCGACCCACTGTTTTGTTTGAGCATCTGTTAAAGACTGCTCAACAACCATTTTGACTCCCTTTTGTCGCAGTGATAAAGCTCGTCTTTCAGTGATTTTTAATCGCTCGGCAGTTAATCCATTTAAGATCAGTGCCTGTGAACAACCAAGTCTCTGCTGTCTCACTGCATCTTTCAGATCCGAGGTGAGATTGAGGGTGTTGAAGACGTTTCGCTCCAATGACGTTGGGTGTTCTTGCAGCCCTAATAGGGTGAGAAATACGCTTGCTTCCGTATCGCTGATGTTAATCCCCTCACTCTTCAATGCTAAAAGCGACGCTTGCTGCACGTCTACAGACTGTCGGTGAAGTTCTGAATCAAGACTTAAGCTCTTTCGTTTAATACGTTTTTGCACACGACTGACAATTCGCGGCACCTCTACGGCGGAAATACCTTCAACATGATCGCAGGCGATCGCGACCAACGCCTCAGCGCGATCTAGAGGATTGAGACTTTGCCGATGCAAGCTAGTTAAATAGGCTCTACGGCGAATCGTTCGATCGTCGGGGCGGGGAACAAAGACCGTTTTAAGGGTTTTCCAACCGATTTGGGATGCCGCTCGCCAGCGACACTCACCATCAAATAAAGTGCCATCGTCAAAAATCATCACTGGGTCAAGCTGTCCTTCACGCTCCAAGGAGAGTATCATTGCCGCAACTTCTACATCGAAGGTTTGACGCGGTTGATGCTCGTTACGGCGAATTCGTGAAATTGGATAGTCAGTCTCACCCTGAGTTGTTTTGAGTTGATCTCTTAACTCGTCGATTTGCAGTTGAAGCTGGGTCTTCTCTGTCTCGTCAAGCGTTCTCGATCGTAATTGATCAATTTCAGAAACTAGAGACTGAGATTGCTGCTGTTTTTCGGCTAATTCCTCTTCAAGCTGCTGAATTCTGTTAAGGGACTCAGTACTGTCTGAAGAATTTGCAGCTTCAATAAAGGCTTCCGGGGATGTGGGTTTACGGCGAAGTACCATTATCGTTTCTCCTCCCATGCTTGCTCAAAGATCACTTCATAAACGCGTTGGATTTCCTCGATCGCTTTTATATTTCTCGGTCGATATTCAACCACTGCCTTACCATCAGCGGCTGATTGGTAAAAAACTTTGCGATATCCGATCGACTGCTCTAAATAGAGCAACCCGGCAGTATCTTTGACAATTTCAGCCGCTTCTTCTTTCTCGCTGCCTGTTGAAGCAAGCCGATTGAGGAAGCAAACTGATTTTAGACCTTGGTTAAAAGAAACAGCGTCTTCGATCAACTTTGACACAGATTCCAATGTCCACACGTCAAAGCTACCAGGAAACAATGGAATCACATAAAGATTGGCGACTAGCAGCGCTGCTCGATGCCCTGGATTATCTCGTCCTCCAGCATCAATAATAATGTCATCATATTTTTCAGCCATCCTCGCCACATCGTTCCGTACTGCCGCCGCACGTAGCTTAACTGATGTAAAGCCTGCTCCTCCATGTTTAGCGAAAGTCTCATCACGAACCGCCACAAAATCACTTGCACTGTCTTGCTCATCGGCATCCACCAACAGTACGTCTTTTCCAGCCAGCGATCTCATTACGGCAAGGTTGGTAGAAATCGTCGTTTTTCCGCCCCCTCCTTTAATTCCACCACAAACAATAATCATTGGTATCTCCGCATGAAGAACGAGCACTAAAACTGTCCTGTAACTTTACATGACATCGCGGTTTTACGATACATCAAAAACAAATTAGTTGAATTAGAGTTACGGCAATAAATCTGAAGCGATCAGGTTCTTTTGAAGCGCAATGACTGCCGCTTGGGTGCGATCGTGGGCATTCAATTTCTGCAACACAGCATGAATATGCACTCTCACTGTGCTGGGAGCCAGATAAAGCATATCTGCAATTTCTTGATTTGTTTTTCCCGCCGTAACTAAAGCCAAAATCTCTTGCTCACGGCGAGTTAACGGACTGATTGAAGAATGACCCACTTTGGAAGGGGGTTGGTTCTCAAAGGCAGCCCGAATTTCCGTCGTTGCCGTCTGATCCCACCAAGATGCTCCAGTCATCATCGATCGAATGGCTAAGCACAACGTTTCTGAAGCCACCCCTTTGAGACAGTAGCCTTGTACCCCCACTTCAATCAGCCGTAGAATCAAAGAAGGGTCTGAGCGAGAAGTCAGAGCCAGAACGGGTAAGTTAGGATGTTGCTGTTTGATTTGGCGGCAGGCTTCTATTCCTCCGATTCCAGGAAGCCCAACATCGAGTAGCACAATGTCCAAGGCTTGAGATTTCGCTAATTCAATTCCGGTTTCACCATCTTCTGCCTCTGCAACGACCTCGAAGTTGGGTTCTTGCTGTAATCGCATTCGCAGACCCAAACGGAATAGTTCATCGTCTTCAACTAATAGAATTCGGAGGGGAGTTGTAGGCATTTCGTTTTTAGTTAGGGCGACTCATAAGGGAAAGCGGGAACTCAGAATCCAAAAATTGCTCCCGTCGGCTGCCGTTTCTCTGCCCAAATTGTACCGCCATGAGCTTCGATAATTTGGCGAGTGAGATAGAGTCCTAATCCAGAGCCTTTCGCTTGGCGATCGCTGTTTCCTTGATAAAACCGTTCAAACAAATGAGGCAGTTCTTGATTGGTGATGCCTGCTCCAGAGTCAAGCACTTTTACAACGTGGTAAGCTGCATGAGGCTGTAGCTCAATTTCAACTTTGCTGCCACGCGGTGAGTGATTGATAGAGTTGGTGAGCAAGTTTGAGAAGACTCGCTTGAGTTGAAACGCATCGCCGTTGACCCACAAAAACTGGCGAAAATTTGACTGACCAAAGTTGAGAGAAAGATGAACGCGCCGAGCCAGCGCCAGCGAAGTTAATGTTCCTACAACTTCTTCTGCAATGTTCGTCAAATCGACAGGTGCGATCTGAAGCGCTAGTCCTTGCGTATCGTTGCGATAGACATCTAACAAAGTTTCGACAAACTGCAAGCTCGTTTGATGACTGCGTGCCATCATCGCTAACACCTGCTGTTGAGCAGGTAGCACTGTTCCGAAATTCTCCTCTTGAAATGCTTTTAGGGTTTCGATCGCGCCGAGTAATGGGGTCTTTAATTCGTGTGTCAGTGTTGAAGCAAAGTCTTCTCGAAGATTCGCGAGTTGTTCTTGTGACTGAAGTTTGGCTTGCTGTTGAGAAATTGCCTCTTCATCGCGACGATTGCGATCGCTGGAGGCGCAACGACGACAACAACAGCCTTATGGTGGAATCTGAGCGCTAGCTTTAGCTTGCTGGCTAGTCGCTATATGCCCATTATTGCCCTGCTGCTATTAGCCGATAGTATGTCGCGCAAGCAGCCTGTCCCGATGACGAGCGGCACACTTCGCACTGACACGGGGCTGTTTACCGGAATTACCGCAGGCATCATCTTAATTATGGGTGCGCTGACGTTCTTTCCTGTATTGGCACTTGATCCGATCGCAGAAGCCTTTCAAATTGCTAAGGGCATCGGATAGCTCAACCTGGGATTGTAAATTAGTTTGTGTGTGCGACGTGAAAGGTACGAATTAAGGTGAGTCTATTCTCACCTGAAAGACTGAGGAGCCGTCTCCTCCAGGGAATTCCTCTTCCCTGTCCCCTCGTAACAGAGTCACCGACTCCGGTCACACTGGAACTCAGCAATGAAGCCAGTGGAATGCAGACCACGAAAGCCTGAGCACGGATAGCCTACATCGGTACAAGGGCAAGGGGAAAATCGCATGGGGTTAACGAAGAGTGAATCGTCTTAGGTTCCGTTATTAGTTATGGGGTGAAATCAGGCTGAAACACCCTGACCAAAAGGTGAGCAGGTCGGCTGATTCAGGACACAAGGGATCAGTAGAGGAACACAACCCCTGCCGGAATACCGACGAAACCCGACGCGGTTGAATGTCTGATTGGTGCAACACGGTAAGCCCGATGCGTTCTCTGAAGACCTCAGAGTAAGCCAACTGTAAAGGCGGTGAACACGCAGCGGGTAAAGGATGCTGGAGCAAGCGAATGCTTCTGGTAACGCAGAAGAGAGTGGTTCAAACTTTGCCACACCTTGAAAGAGGGCAGACTTCCAGCAGGTCTTCAACGAAGATTCAACGTAAAGGAACCGAATCGACTGTGAAAGATAGAGTCAGTAATGACATCGGAGCAGAGACACCCCTTCAAAACTGGGCAACCCTCAACTGGAAGCCCATTCAGAAGCGTGTGAGGAACTTGAGACAGCGAATCTATCGTGCGAGCCAGAACCATCAGTGGAATCGAGTCAGAAGCTTGATGAAACTGATGCTCAGAAGCTACTCCAACCTGCTTCTGGCAGTGCGACGAGTCACTCAAATTAATGCGGGAAAACAAACCGCTGGCATCGACGGTCAGACGGCACTGACCCCAGAACAACGAGTGGCATTGGTCAACGAAATGCGGGAATGCAGCCCGTGGCGGGTTCAGCCAGTGAAACGAATCTACATCCCAAAATCAAATGGGAAACGTAGACCTCTAGGCATTCCTTGCGTCGGAGATCGAGTCGCCCAAGCCATCGTTAAGAATGCGCTAGAACCTGTGTGGGAAGCGAAATTCGAGGCTCACTCCTATGGGTTTCGCCCCGGCAGAAGTGTTCAAGATGCAATGGCTCAATGTCATCTGCGGTTAAGAGTAGGGCGACGCAGCCCGAACAACCGCTGGGTGCTAGATGCAGACATCAGAGGCGCATTCGACAACATCAGCCATGATTATATTTTGCAAGCGATTGGAAGGCTTCCAGGTCGCCAACTGATAGAACAATGGCTAAAAGCAGGATACGTTGAATCTGAGATATTTCATGCAACGACGAGCGGAACCCCGCAGGGCGGGCTGATTTCGCCGCTTTTGGCAAATATTGCTCTAGACGGCATCGACCAGCTCCTCAAACAGGGAAACCCGAAATCGACTCAATACGGATTCATCCGCTATTGCGACGATTTTATTGTAACCGCTCAAACGCAAGCAGAAATCTTGGAGATCCAGCCCCAAATCGAGGCATGGTTACGGATACGAGGATTGGAACTGAATCCGGACAAAACCAACATTGTTCCTGTCGAACAAGGATTCAACTTTTTGGGGTTTCACATCCGCCAGTTCCGCGATGGCTGTTTCACCCTACCGCAAAAGGAGAAGGTGCTGGCATTTCTGAAACAAATTCGGGAATGGCTGATTGCACATCGAACCATTTATGCCCACGAGATGCGCAACCAGTGCAAACACAACCTTCTAAACCTTTGCCTAGCAGCAGTTTTAGCTATTGGCTAAAACTGCTGCTTTTGCACACATTTTAAGTAAACTCGGAATAACTTCAGGATTAAGAACATGCCTCACGCTTGCTTTGGCATCTTTTCACTAACGTGAGCGCGATTGCAAAATTTTGAATCAAGAGCCGGCGTGAAAC
>JBBRPT010000173.1:0-5982 GCA_038227635.1 Leptolyngbyales cyanobacterium
ATGGCGATTGTTGCGGTGGAGATTTGAACCCAAAAACCGCTCGGCAAAACCGCCCACGTTACGCCAAGTCGTGCGCTGGATTGCCCAACTCGGCGGCTTTCTGGCTCGTAAGCACGATGGAGAACCCGGATTGAAATCGCTCTGGCGAGGACTAGGAAAGTTCCATGATTTGCTCGAAGGAGCACGTCTGGCGACTCATGCCTAAGCCCTGCCTGCGTTCTACCGACTTCTGCCTAATGGATAGTCCCCAAGGAGAGGGAACAAGATTTCTAGCGCTCCTCTCCTGCGGGAGAGGGGTTGGGGGTGAAGGCAATTCATATCTGCATTCAGCACCGCCCATCCCTCCACCTGCCGTCATCGCTCCGGCTGGCGCTTTCATTGCTCCTGCGGGAGCTGCCCCGATCGAAGGTTTAGCGACTGAAGAACTCCCGGCAGCCTGGGGCTTGACGATAATCGTAGAGGCAGTCGTAGGCTGAGTGCTCGCAGTCGGAGCAGAGGCTTCTTCTTTGCCACACCCAGAAAGGATGCGTACTCCAATCGCGATCGGAGTAACTGCCCATTTTAAAGAATGAGCGTTAACCATGATTGAAATCCTCGCTGGATGAATGGAGGTTAGTGTATCGCGTTATTTCAGCCCATTGGATCGACTGCATCCTTGATTCAGAGAGCTGTCCGCTCTTGTCACCTCTACTCAATCTCTGGTTCACACCTTTGTCATCTGCACTTGGCAGGTCTCAGGGTATAAGAGAAGAGCAATCATGGTCATCTGGGGTTTAGCAATGATCCATTCAAATCATCTCAGTGCAGGACTCTCCGTTAGCGCCTATCCAGGCGACGGCACAGTTCTGCTGGCGTTTGACCTAGACCCTTCTCTCACTCTAGATTTCGCGGGGTTTGCGATTCAACGTACTCCGCCCAACGGCACGCCATTTTATCTCTCGAATCGGCTGAGCTTTGAGACTCCCATCACCGCCACAACGACTCCTCAGCAGCGCGTGTTTACCCCGTCAAATCAGGCACCGTTTCAGAAATTTCGCTGGGTCGATGCGCCCGCAACTATTGTGCCAGGGTCTTACCACTATCAAGTCACGGCAATGTATTTTCAAGCCGGTGGAGAACTTAAAGCAGGCGCAACGGCAGCTGTTTCGGTCAACCTCCTGCCCCAACAGAATGAGAAGTTCACCTTCGGCTTTACACGGGGCGATCTGTCGTCTCAGGCGTATGCTGCCAAGTTCAAAAACGCGCCGTTTCGTCCAGCGCAGAAGTCGATCGACTATGACACCGCACCTTACAAACAGCAGTATGACTGGCTAGGCTACCATGCTCGGACGTTAGTGTTCAGCTTTCTAGAGGAGTGCCTTGCCGACCCAGAGGTTACCGTCGATTTGTTTGCTTATGACTTGGACGAACCTGACGTTATCCGATCGCTAGAGAAACTAGGTAACCGCCTCAGAGCCGTCTTGGATGATGCACCGTTGCACACAGGCGCTACAGCAATGGAGCCACTGGCAAAAGCTAAACTCATTGCCTCTGCTGGGTCAGCCAACATTAAGACGGGACACTTTCATCGCTTTGCTCACTGCAAAGTCCTGATTCAAAAGAAAAACGGTAAGCCGATCAGAGTCTTGACGGGTTCCGCAAACTTCTCCGTCCGCGGACTGTATGTGCAGGCAAACAATGTGCTGGTTTTTGAAGACGCTCCGACCGCTGATCTGTATGAGCAGGCATTTAACCAAGCCTTTACGGACATGGCAGGGTTTGCAAAATCTGCGATCGCCGCGCAGTGGTTTGACCTCAAAGGCAAAGGTATTCCCCCATATTCGGTCTGTTTTTCTCCCCATACCTCGGCGGATACTTCCCTTAAGAAAGTGGCAAGTGCGATCGAGCAGGCAAAGGGTTCAGTGCTCTACGCGATTATGGAACTTGCGGGGAGTGGCATGGTGTTAGATGACCTCAAAGCCCTCGGCTCTAATCCCAATATTTTCTCCTATGGGGTGACTCAAACCGCCAAAGGGTTAAATCTGTATAAGCCCGATGCCACCAATGGGTTACTGGTTTCGTTTAGCTATCTCAAAAGCAAAGTGCCACCTCCGTTTGATCAAGAGTGGGAAGGGGGCATGGGACAGGTGATTCACCATAAATTCATCGTGGTGGATTTCAATGGCGAGAATCCTGTGGTGTTTACGGGTTCGTCTAACTTGGCGGCGGGAGGAGAACAAGACAATGGTGACAACTTGTTAGCCATTTACGACCCAGCTATTGTGACGGCATATGCAGTTGAAGCCATTCGACTGATTGACCACTTCCACTTTCGCGTAGCGATGAGTACCGCGACGACGGTCACGCCGCTCGTTTTGCAGGGAAACGATGCGGTGCAGAAATGGTGGCAGCCCTATTACGACCCGAAAAATATCAAATGTGCCGAGCGATCGCTGTTTGCAAAAGGCTGATTTAGGCTCTTCGTTCCCTAGAATCTTCCATTGAGAAGACCTTGACCGAGCATTATGGACATTGACCCAATGGATCTAATTCAACCTGACGACTCTGAACTGAATGCAGATAAGGAACTGGCTCAAGAAAAACGCAAGAGTCGATTAAACACCGCCGTTGCGATCGCCGTTGCCTTACTTGCCACTTTTATCGGGGTGTGCAAAATCAAAGACGACAATATCGTGCAGGGAATGCAGCAGGCACAGGCAAACCGGATCGATGACTGGTCGCTCTATCAAGCCCGCAATCTTCGATCTGAAATTGCCAAAGCGACGCTTGCTCAACTGCAACTACAACTCCCCTCACAACCGTCTGCCAATCGAGCCGCTTACACTCAACAAATCAAAACCTATCAAGACCTGGCGACCAAAGAAGACCAAAAGAAAGAGCAGCAACGAGCGATCGCGGAAGCTGACCAAAAGACCTACGATACGCTCAATTTTCACGATGACCAGTTCGATCTGTCGGATGCGGCATTGTCGATCGCCATTTCCCTGTTAGCGATCACCTCGCTATCTCAAAAGCGGTGGTTATTTGGTCTAGCCTTGCTGCCAACGGTGTTTGGGGTCGTGATGGGATTGGCTGGATTATTTGGGTGGAATTTGCATCCAGACTTTTTGATCAAGCCGTTGACGCAAAATCCGCAAGTCCCGGTCTGGAGAGTTGCCAGCCGAGAACTTGTTCGATCTCAAACTCAAAATCTGGAATAGACGGGATTGAGTCGAATAAGTCGATCGGGCAACGTCCGGCTGTATCTAATAATCCCCATCCATCACGAACAACGGGCTGAAAAGAGGCACCCATGGCGAAAAGGGGATAACCAAACGACAAACCTGAGGAATATGCCCAGCCCGACCGTAGAGAACCGTATGAACTTGTAACTCAACCGATGCAGGATTTAGTTCATTCTCCGAGATCTCGACCCAGAATTTGACCCCCAATGGTTGATCGTCCTGCACCATACACGCCTCCCAGTAACCATCCGCTCTGGGCAGACTCGATTCCCGAGAAAAAACGTGAGCTTTGTAAGCGGTGTTATTGAAACTCATGGCTGAGATCGGCGTAACGTGAAGCTGCAACTCTAAGAGAATTACTTCACGGGTGTGAGAACCATTCCACACCATCAGAACGCCCGTCATTCGCGCTCTGTTTGACGGGTCAATCTCTAAATGCCAATCGCTTAAGTTGATTTCTATTTGTTCCTGGAAGCGGAAGCGATACTGGATTTCTAGAAGCAATGCCACCAGTCCGAGGAATAGAGTAACGGCTCCTAAAATTGTCCCAAATACCTCTAAGATCACTTCAGCCTCAACAATGCAGTGGTAAAAGTTAAACCAGAACCAGTTTCGCTCAGTTTCATTACCCTAAGGTAGAACGCTACCACAAGATTTATCAAGATGATTAGAGCACTGCGCCTCTCTAACCCTGGTCACATCTAAAATTAGCACTTCCACTTTACAGAAAAAGTAAGAACGGCTTAAAGCTAACCTGACGTTGGATAAGTTCGAGGTTGATTTGTTTCAATCCTTTGTGAGATCGCCTGACGATAGGTATCGACTACGTGGTTAGGGAGAAAATCGCCACTTTGAGACAGAAAAGACCACTCTTCGCCCGTATGAACATAGGTTCCACCTAGAGACTGAATGGGAGGCAGCAAGGGCACGACATCTGCTAGATTGACGATTCGATAATGATTGGGAACCGATCGAGCGTGAATCCGAGCAAAGGTCAGATCTCCAACTCGCGCCCCAGCGTAAGTATAGAGTTGAATCTGTGGCTTTAGCGCTGGGATATTCAGCGCCAGGTCAACAGACGCAAGCACCGCCAGCGCTGACCCCAAACTATGCCCCGTAATATAGCAAGGCACCGACGGATCTAATTGCTTTGCAATATCGCGAGGAATCGGATCAATAATGCTTTTGTAGTTAGCCACAAACCCCCGATGCACTTTGCCCAAAGCTCCTCCGCCTGCCGGATTGTGATAGTCTTGCTGTCGAGCGTAGAAGTTATAAAGCCACTCAGTATTGCGTTGAGTGCCGCGAAACACAATAATACTTCTGGTCTTCGAGACGAGGACAAAGCCTAAATAAACTGGGGTGAGTTGTCTAAGCTTCACCGCTTCTTTCACGGTTTGCCCGATCGTACTTTGTGCCTCATTCGCCCCTTGCTCCACCGGGTCTTGCGGGTTGTTTTGAGCGGTGGTCGGCACGTCTACCTCGATCGTGTCTTCCACCTCAGCTTCGTGTCCTTTGAACGACGTGATCTGAGCGTAGCCATCCAGTTCGTGGAAATAAGCAGGGAGCGATTTGATCGAGCCGTCGTAAGCCGGAATCGTTTTTCCAGTCAGATACTGCTGAGTTGCGAGTTTGCTGCACTGAATCAATAAATTCGACATCTCCCGACTATAAGGAATTGAGGGGCGCGGTTGCCCAAGGGAGGCTTGAATGGCAAGACCCGCATTAATTTTTTTTGCATCTGCTTCAAAGGTTTGTTTGAGAAGGTGAGTGGGATCGCTGGCGTTGAGGGCGAGCAATTCGGCGCTGTGAGCTTGTGCAGCACGGCGAGTGGCGTAGTCACTGCCAACCGTTGCCGCCACGCCTGCCGCTACGCCTCCCAGCAAGATTTGTCGTCGTCTGAGTTTCATCGTTGCCTTACTCCTGCTGATTACCACTCGCATAAAACTGGTTGACTGACTGCCCGATGCCCCAAGGCAGGGTAAACAGGGCGGCGGCAAACGCTAACCCTTTCAGATAGGGTACAAATACTCCAAGCCCAAAAAACGTGAGCCATGCCGTGAATGCCATTGCCAAAGCGCCTAGAATTCCAAACAGTACGCCTGCGATCGCGAGCAAATCTTGCCCTTTGCGAAAGTGCCACAGCCTGCCGATATCCCAAATCATTTTGAGGATTAAGCCAAATGCTACCAGCAGCTTGAGCGTAAACAGTCGGGGAATTGGAATCAGCCCCAAAATCGAGATGCCCAGCGCGTAGTCTAAAATCAAATTCCGCACCCGTCGCGCTTGTCGCACCATGCTTTGAGGCAAAACGGGTGCAGGTGAGTGTGGAGTTGAAGCAGATGCTGGAGCTGGCTGAGTGGGGTCTGGTTTAGAGGGGGGATCTAGGGACATTGTTCGCGATTCTGGCAAAGCTGCACATTGTAAATAATGCATCAATTAACGGTCTGAGGGCGAACCTGATTATAGAGGCTGGCATTAAGGTCGTGTTCTAGACCTGCGGAAAGGTAGCTAAACTGTCAATCCGAACTCAAATCGATTGATGAATAGTCCGATAACCACATCATGCAACCATTCTGACTTGGAAAAGCAAATGGTTTTGCGAGCTAATCGCTTCATCCGAGTTCTCAACGTTAAATGCTTGCGCTCAATCGTTTGAGTATTCGCTTTGCCCACGGTATGAAACCCAGGTTCAAGATGCCGTTCATACGCTCCCCAACCATCCGTGTAGAACTGAGTGATGCCGAATGGCTCAAGC
>JBBRPT010000174.1:0-5344 GCA_038227635.1 Leptolyngbyales cyanobacterium
AATCCTTGACGCGAGTGTCAGGGTTTACGCCTGTTTTGGCGATCACCTCTTTTGCTCGGGTCAACCCAATTCCGTAAATGTAAGTTAGACCAATCTCGACGCGCTTATCGCGAGGAAGGTCTACTCCGGCAATCCGTGCCACGCTTCTCTCTCCCTAACTTGAACTGCTTGAGAATATTCACAATCACACAAACTCTTGGTCACAGAAGTCTTAATTTTCTCCGACCAAAACTTGATCTAGCCCTGGCGCTGTTTATGCTTGGGGTTTTCACAAATCACCATGACGCGACCCCGACGGCGGATGACGCGGCACTTTTCACAAATCTTCTTAACGGATGCTCGAACTTTCATGCCCTAACCTGGCAACACTGCAACAAACACAATATTCTAACAATTTTCTATAGAAGTTGTCAAAGAGATCATTCTATGGCTAAGTTTAATCGGCTTTTGCAAATCCTACTTCTTATTTCTTAGACGATAAGTAATTCTACCTTTTGTCAGATCGTAGGGAGTAAGTTCAACTTTGACCCGATCGCCCGGAAGAATTTTGATGTAATTTCGGCGAATCTTCCCTGAGATGTGTGCTAAAACGTTGAAACCGTTATCGAGGTCAACACGGAACATCGCATTCGGCAAGGAATCAATGACGGTTCCTTCCATTTCGATGAGATCTTGCTTAGACAAACTTGAGTGCCTCCAGTACTGTGAATGATTTCAGAAGTCAACAGAACCTCTGCGGTTTTTTATTCGCCTCTTTGAGTTTAGATCATTAAATTTGCTTTTAGCCTCTCAGACACAGTTTGTTTGTCTCAATCTGTGGTAAGGACGTATCACAACAATTTTCTATCTTCAATGCTTTGGGTGAACAGACAGCTTAAGTTCCTGTTAAACAACCTTGCCGAGATGCGTTGTTACCTCTTGCATAGATTGACTGCCATCGATCGTCGTTAGCTTCTCACGCGCCTGGTAATAGTCAATCAGGGGCGCGGTTTGCTCCCGATAGACCTCTAGGCGCCGGCGAATCACGTCTTCGTTGTCATCCTTGCGACCTCGACTGAGCATTCGCTCAATCAACGCCTCATCGGGAACATCAAAATTGACGACCCGGTCACAGGTCTGATTTAGGTCTGTGAGCAATCCGTCCAACGAGTCTGCCTGTACAACTGTGCGCGGATAGCCATCTAGAATCCAACCAGGTTTGGCATCGGGTTGCCCTAATCGCTCTCGGATCAGATCGATTACAAGCTGATCTGGAACGAGTTCGCCCCGATCCATATAGCTTTTAGCTTTGATACCTAGAACCGACTGCTCAGAAACGGCTGCTCGTAAAATATCACCCGTCGAGATATGGGGAATACGGCGCGAGTCAGCTAAAACTTTCGCTTGAGTTCCTTTGCCTGCACCTGGTGGTCCTAGAAAGATTAATCGCGCCACTATTGTTTCACCATTCCTTCATATCGCTGTGAGATGACGTAAGTTTGAATCTGCTTAGCGGTGTCAATGGCAACACCCACCAAAATCAGCAACGATGTAGCCCCAAACCCTTGAAAAGTCGGAACCCGTGTTGCAGTCTCAACAAACGTCGGCACGATCGCCACAATACCCAAGAAGATTGCGCCCAAAAACGTTAATCGATTCAAAACGCGCTCAATGTATTCAGTAGTCGCCTTTCCGGGTCGGATGCCTGGAATACTCGCTCCCATTTTCTTCAGGTTTTTCGACATCTCATCGGGCTGAACCACCAAAGACGCATAGAAGTAGCTGAAGAACAGAATCAGAACGAGATAAAAGACGCTGTGCTGCCAAGAGGTAGGACCCAGATAGGTGCTGATGAACTGACTGATCGAGGCATTTTGAAATGCCTGGGCGACTAGTGCAGGCAGCGTCAAAACCGTGGAGGCGAAAATAATCGGCATCACACCGCCTTGATTAAGACGCAGCGGCAAATAGCTGCTTTTCTCCAAATAAGTCCGACGACCCACTTGGCGACGCGCAGAAATAATTGGAATGCGGCGACTCCCTTCTTGGACGAAGACGATGCCGACGACCATTGCTAGAAAGACGAGCAGCAAAATCACGACCCCGCCGACCACATTGCGATCGCCACTCTGTGCCAACTCAAAGGTCTTGCCCAATGACTTAGGCAGCGTCGAGACAATGTTGAGAAAAATCAGCAGAGAAGCTCCGTTGCCGATGCCGCGCTCGGTGATTAACTCGCCCACCCACATCACAAACATCGAGCCTGCGGTTAACGCCAGCACCGTTTCAGTGATGAAGAGAGGACCTGGATCAGACGCGAACGGACGGAGTAACCCGATCGTCAGCATCAAACTCTGAACCACTGCCCAACCACCCGCTACATATCGCGTGATTTGAGAGATTTTGCGTCGCCCAGCTTCGCCCTCGTTTTTCTGCAGATCTTCTAGCGCCGGAATCGCGGCAGTTAGCAGTTGCAAAATAATCGAGGCGTTAATAAAGGGAAGAATGCCTAACGCAAAAATCCCCAACGTCCCTAAACCGCCCCCAGCAAATAAGTCAACAAAACTCAAAGCCGAGTTGCCCTGAATGTTGGCGGCAAACGCAGCCCGATCAATGCCTGGGAGCGGAATATAAATGCCCAGCCGAACCAGAATCAATAAGCCAATGGTCAACAGCAAACGCCCTCTCAGTCCGGCGGCTTGAGCCATCTGAACAAAGGTTTCCTGCGCGGTTGGAGCTTTATCTCGACTAACGACCATAAAGGGATACCTCTTACATACACTCGCAGTGGTCTCGCACAATCACACGTCGACAGGTGCCACAGACTGCAAAGCGCCATCCCTCAAAGCGAAGGACGACGTTCACACATCTTTTCAGATGACTCACCACAAACCCTAAATCTACGCTTTAGCGCGATGCCAGGTCGGCTTGCCAGCAAGCACTTCACAAGTTCCACCTGCTGCCTCAATTTTAGCGCGGGCATTCTTTGTAAACACCGTTGCCTGAACGGTCAGCTTCACGGATAGATCGCCGTCACCCAAAATTTTGAGCGGACCATCGTCAGTTGTGACGATTCCAGCATCCATCAGTGAAGACAAATTCACTTCAGTATTGGCAGGAAGAGACTCCAAATCACCGACGTTCAAAATCGTAAAGTGCTTCCGATTGATGACGGTGAAGTAGCTTAATTTGGGTAAACGGCGATAGAGAGGCGTTTGACCCCCCTCAAAACCGGGGCGAGTAGGACGACCCGATCGAGACTTTTGACCCCGCATACCAAAGCCGCCGCTTGCGCCTTGTCCTGCCGCAATGCCCCGACCAATTCGGCGCTTGCGCTTGGTTGAGCCTTCTTGAGGCACAGCATCTTCTAATCTCATAATTCGTTGCTCTTAGTAAGGACTACTCAAGAAATAGGTGAACTGTGAAGACTCTCAGATCACCCATTCGCTTAAGTTGCGTAGAGATTCTCGATCGGAACGCCCCGCTCTTCTGCAACATCAGCAAAGGTGCGAAGGTTATCTAATGCGCTGACCGCAGCCCGCGCATTGTTAAGCGGATTGCCAGAACCCAGTTGCTTCGCCAAGATATTTTTGACACCCGCAAGTTCAAGAACGGTGCGAACCGCTCCCCCAGCGATTACTCCGGTACCCGGAGCGGCGGGGCGCATCATCACTTTTGCACCGCCACCAGCCCCTTGAGCCGGGTGAGGAATGGAATTCGACTTGGTCAAAGGCACTTCAACGAGGTGCTTTTTGCCATCTGCCACGCCTTTTTTAACTGCACCGATCACGTCACTGGCTTTGCCGACTCCTACGCCGACTTGACCCTTTTCGTTACCGACGACGACGATCGCGCGGAAGCTAAGTTTCTTACCGCCCTTGACCACTTTGGTCACTCGACGAATTTGCACGACCCGCTCTTGCCAGTCTGATTTCTCTTCGCGAGGTTTGTTGCTCTTGCGACCTTTTGCCATGTTGTTTCTCCTAGAAGTCTAGACCAGCTTCGCGGGCAGCTTCGGCTAGCGATTTTACCCGTCCGTGATAGAGGTTGCCTCCGCGATCGAAGACCACTTTTTGAATGCCCTGAGCGATCGCGCGTTGAGCCACCAATTTGCCGACCTCAGTAGAAGCCTCACAGTTTGCTCCCGACTCAACCTTATCCTTTACTTCTGGATCAACTGTAGACGCAGAAACTAAAGTGTGTTGCTTGATGTCGTCAATCACCTGGACATAGATGTGCTGGTTAGAACGAAACACCGCGAGGCGAGGACGCTCTGAGGTTCCGGTAACGGTGCGACGAACCCGTGCGTGACGACGACGGGTAGATTCTCGACGAGTCATTTTCATGGTCTATTTCTTCCCTTTACCACCAGTCTTACCAACCTTGCGTCTGACGGCTTCGCCAGCATATCGAATGCCCTTGCCTTTATAGGGTTCGGGAGGACGCACCGCTCGAATTTTAGCGGCAGTGTTTCCCACAATTTCTTTATCGATGCCACTGACAGTCACGTTAGTGTTGCCTTCAACCGCGACCTGAATTCCTTCGGGTGGGGCAATATCTACAGGCTTGCTGTATCCCACGTTGAGAATTAGGTTTCGCCCTTGAACTTGGGCACGATAACCGACACCCTGAATTTCGAGCTTCCGCTGGAATCCGGTAGAAACCCCTTCAACCATGTTGGCAACGAGGGTGCGGCATAAACCATGACGTTGACGGGCGGCGCGTGAATCGTCGCGCTGCTTGACCTCGATCGTGGTTCCTTCTTGTTCGACGATCACTTCGGGCGGCAACACTCTAGAGAGTTCGCCCTTGGGACCTTTAACTGAAACATGTTGCCCATCAATGGTGACTGTCACCTTTGCGGGAACATCAATAATACGCTTACCAATCCGAGACATAACTGATCACCTTTTTTGAATAAAAGCTGTTCGCTGTGAGCCAGTCAACAGCAACGACTAATATCCAGACTCACCAGACATAACAAAGGACTTCGCCGCCAACTCCGGTGCGCCGAGCTTCGCGATCGGTCATGATGCCGCTGGATGTCGAGACGATCGCAATGCCGATCCCGCCTAACACACGAGGCAGTTCCTTGCGGTTTGCGTAGACTCGCAGTCCGGGTTTGCTGACTCGCTTAAGGGCAGTGATAATCGGCTTGCGACTTTTGCCCCGATATTTGAGACTCAGCACGAGATGACGCTCAACGCCTTCTCCCGCTTCTTCATGGTCAGCAATAAAGCCTTCTGCCTTGAGGACATTGGCAATGCTGCGCGTCATCTTAGTGGATGGCACTTTGGTCGTTTGTTGTCTTGCTAGGCTTGCATTTCGGATGCGAGTTAGCATATCTGAAATTGTGTCGTTAACC
>JBBRPT010000175.1:0-5266 GCA_038227635.1 Leptolyngbyales cyanobacterium
AACAAGCGCCAATTCTGACTGCTTTATTGCGAATGGTCTCATCAATCAGGGCTTATTGCGAAATGAATTGACTACTTTAGCGTTGTATAAGTCTAAATTGTGCTATCCCTAGCGTGTTAAGAAACGTATGCGTTTGCCCTGCAACGGTACGCTATGAGCTTGCTAATGCTTAAGAAGTCCCGGTATGCTCTGGTGATATACGGAAAGTTTCTGCCGATCCAGATGGACCAGTGTAGTATACGGTAAAGTTTCCATCGACCCATCCGATTTAAAGTGATATGTGGAAAGTGTCTGCCGCTCCACCCGTTTTGACATGACATGAAGAAGCTTTCTCTAACAACAAATTAAACACACATTTTTTGAAGCATAGAGGGCTCATCCTACGTATGAATGAAGAGAAATCAGAGAATTTAGATCAAACGAGCACTTCTATCCAAAGCTCGCTCTTTTTACATACCACTCAGCTTGCAAAACAAACTGAGAAATTAAATCAGTTAGTTAGTACCTCGGGACTAGATAATACTGTTAGCCAGTTAATAAGACAGTCTGTAGAGGCTAACAGGCTTGTTTCTGATTCAGGAATAACTGATGCCTTTAAGAAGTTTTCAGAACAGACAAAAGAGATGAGCCGATTAATCAGTGCTTCGGGGCTGGATAATACTGTTAGCCAGTTAGCAAGACAGTTTGTAGGGGTTAACAGACTTGTATCTGATTCAGGAATAACTGATGCCTTTAAGAAGTTTTCAGAACAGACAAAAGAGATGAGCCGATTAATCAGTGCTTCGGGGCTGGATAGTACTGTTAGCCAGTTAGCAAGACAGTCTGTAGAGGCTAACAGACTTGTTTCTGCTTCAGGAATAGCTGATATTAAAAGTCAATTGGCGACGACCTCTAGTCTTGCGAGAGCATTGAATATTGAAAGCTTAACTCAACTTTCATTGAACAGATTGAAACTAGAGGGGTTAGGAAAATCCTTCCTCATACCTAAGACAGTAAAGGCTTCTATACTTGCAAATTTTAATCAATTTTCAAATTCTTATTCAAGCTTAGTTCGATCGAGAGATGATATTTCTTGGGGGGATTTACCTAGAGAATTAACGATAGAACAACCTGCTTTAGAGATACTTGAGTCTACTATTTTTTTAGAAAGTATCTCTGATCCTACTTTGGATGAACAATTTGAAACAGAGAAGGACCTTAGTAGGGAGGAGATATTAGCAGAGATCGGAGGCGTAGAGGGACTTCTACTTGAAATAGATAAGGATTTAGTTACAATGTGGCGAGGTGCCCTAGAAGCTCTAGAATCTGGACACGAAGATTATGCTAGACATTGTTCTGTTTCATTGCGTGAGCTACTTACTCACGTAATTCATAAACTTTCACCAGATGTTGAAGTTCAACGATGGGCTACTGATCCAAATCTTTTTTATGAAGGCAGACCTACTAGAAAGGCTCGCCTTCTGTTTGTTTGTAGGGCGGTGAATCATGATGTTTTTGCCGATTTTATTAACAAGGATATCGCTGCGACTATTGAGTTCTTTACTCTCTTTCAACGAGGAACCCACCAAATAACCATTCCTTATACTCATAAACAACTCTTAACTCTAAAAAATAAAGTTGAGTCAACCATCAATTTTCTAATTCAGACACATCGACTCAATTCTCAAAGTTGATCTGCTTAACTTTTTTCATGATGTAAATTTTATTTATGCCCAATGGCAGTACGGTCGCTAACCTTGTAGGTCAGGTTGACTCAGGAAACCAAACCACTTCTCGTCTGATACCTCCGTTGCTTCGACAATCGCCCTCTCCATTGCTCATGTTAAAATTTAGGGGCAAGGTTGAAACAAGATCAAACCCATTACAGTTCGACAACCCCGCTACGGCAAAGAAGAGTTCGCTCGACGGGGCGATGAGATCTACGAATCTCAGGTGCGCCCTCAAGTCGAGGAGGGCAATCACGGCAAAATTGTCGCGATCGACATCGAAACTGAAGCTTTTGAAGTGACAGGCGAAATCTTGACTGCCATAGATCGCTTATTTAAGCGTATCCCCGATGCCCAACCTTGGATTGTCCGCGTTGGGCATCGAGCCGTTCATCGCTTCGGCGCACGGAGTCTAGCAATCTTCAAAGAGATTATGTTCGCGATCGTTTCGTCTCTCACTTCGCGAAGCACTCCTCATTAGAAGATTGTCATTGAAACTCTTGTAACACCCTATTCTTCTCTAGCATCTCTCAGCAGACGGTGGCAAAATAGACGTTACTCTTTTCGTTTGTTGAGACGCATCATGACGATTCATCCAACTCTACAGAATGCCCTTGACCACGCTCACGCGCTAAAAATCATCAGTGGCTTGAACAACTTTAATGCAGAGCGAGTCGCGGCTGTAATCAAGGCTGCCGATCGAGGCGGTGCAACCTTTGTCGATATCGCGGCTGACCCTGATCTAGTGCGGATGGCAAAACAACTTACGAGCCTTCCAGTCTGCGTTTCTGCTGTCGAGCCAGAATTGTTTGTCACTGCCGTCAATGCAGGTGCAGACCTGATCGAAATCGGCAACTTTGACAGCTTCTATGCCCAAGGTCGTCGATTTGAAGCAGCAGAAGTCTTGGCACTCACTCATGCCACTCGCGCTCTGTTGCCGACCGTTACCCTGTCAGTCACCGTTCCTCACATTTTGCCCCTTGATCAACAAGTCCAACTGGCAGAAGACCTGATGAACGCAGGAGCCGATATCATTCAAACCGAAGGGGGCACTAGCAGCGCTCCGGCTCACGCTGGCAGCTTAGGCTTAATAGAGAAAGCAGCCCCAACCCTGGCGGCGGCTTATGAGATTTCTCGTGCGATCGAGATCCCAGTTCTCTGTGCATCAGGGCTGTCGAGCGTGACAGTGCCTTTGGCGATCGCGGCGGGTGCCTCTGGTGTCGGCATTGGGTCTGCCATCAATCAACTCAACAGCGAAATCGCAATGGTAGCGGCAGTTCGCAGTTTGGTTGAGGCAATGGCAACGGTGAGTCGCGCAGCATCACGAATCTAGACTACTGGGCTGATGAGTTAGGTAGACGTAGTTAAACTGAAGACCCTCATCCCCTAACCCTTTCTCCCTAGGGAGAAGAAGCGAACTCTAGCTCCCTCTCCTGCGGGAGAGGGCTGGGGTGAGGGCACCTTCGACATTTGATGGTTAATGAAGTCCGTCTAGTGACCAGAATCTACAGCGGTGGAGAGAGGAATTATCTTCTCTCCACTTTGACGATAGAACTGAGCGGTAGATAGGTCTGAACCCTGCTGTGAGTTAATTAAATCACCTGTACTATTGAAGTGGGATTTTTAAGTGAAGCAGAATTGCGCAGGCTCTTTTCGCTCTTTTTGCAAAGGGTAGAATTACATAAAAGCCGCCTAGGGAGTAAAGCCCCATTAAGGTTCCCTAACAATCTTGAGAATTCAGACCACCCTTCACACAGTCTGAAAATCTTTACAAAACTTTACATAACCAGCTCTTTTCCCCAGAGATTCCACAGTCATTCCACAGATATTTAACCTCTTTTCCCCAGCTTTTCCCCAGCTTTTCCCCATCCTTAGAAAAGTTATCCACAGGGGATCGGCTTCTGATCGGCTTGATCGGTTCTCCTGGGGATAACTCGATCGCTTCTGCAAAGTCGTCGGAAAAATTTCGTACTTTGCAAACTTATGTAACGAAAAACTGCCTCAAAGCCCTATTCTCTCGTTGGCTGTTTTTTACTCCCTGCTACTTCTTTACAGTCTGTGACGTTGTAATTTTGAGGACGATCGCGCACTATATAGCGACTGACCTGAAGCGCCCAACCCTCAGCAAAGCCCACCTCCTACTAACGACAGCAATTGTAGGAAATGGACTTTAAAGGGGTTCGGTCTGCGCGGATTTTTCTAATGCAGATTCGTTCTCAGAAAGCAGATTTCCCACTACTCATTCACAAAGAGGTTTTCATGGACAGCAATATCAGCATCTTGGTCGAAATTCCTGAGTCTCTGCACCAATCGTTTATGACGTTTGTCGAGTCACGCCCCGATTGGGATCAAGACCGTGTGTTTTCGGCTGCTCTCTCATTGTTTTTGCTGCAAAACCGGACGACCAACGATCGTCAGACTGCTCGCATCTATCTCGACTCCCTTTTTAAGCGCAGCGTCGAGCCAGTTTAAGTCCCTACCGCCTCATCCCTACCACCTCACTGCGATTGTTGGGCTATGACCTACCAGATTTCTGCAACCAAACTCCAGGCTTATAATCGATGTCCTTATGCTTACTATCTGCGCTATGAGCGGCGACTGAGTTCTAACGAGTTCTTCGGCTCGGCGGCGTTGGGTTCTGCACTGCATCAAGCTCTTGCAAAATTTCATCGAGATTGGCACTACAACGATCCTATTCCTGACCTGCGGTGGGCGCAGCGATGTTGGAATGATTATTCCACCGGATTGACTGCCAATCAAATTCTCGAAGGCAAAGACATTCTCGAAGGCTATTATCAAAAGTTTGTTGCGGGCGAATCATCGCTGAGGCAACCGCTAGCGGTTGAAGGCAAGATTCACGCTTATTTGCAAGTTGCAAATCTAGAATTTTGCATCACGGGGCGCTATGACAGAATCGACTACTTAAATGATGGCTTGGAGCTAATTGACTACAAATCAAGTCGAGAGTTTAAGGTGCCTGATCCCAATGAGATGGATCTGCAAATTGGGCTTTATTACCTGGCGCTAGAGCAAACGTATCAAAAAAGCCTGAAGTATCTCAGTCTATTGTTTTTAAGAACTGGAGAAATGGTGCGGTTTCGGGCGACTCAAAAGCACAAAAAGCAGGTACAGAGGGTAATTTCTAATTTGGCAGTGCGACTGCGCGAAGACCACACCTGGGAACCGACTCCTGGAAAACAGTGCGATCGCTGTGCCTATGCCCGATATTGTCCTGCTGTGACTCCCGACCCAACGCCTCTACCTGCGTCTCTCAGTGCCTCTCCTGAATTGCAGCTTGCCTTGAGTTTGAACTAGAAAGATCGTTGTCTACCACTAATCACGATCAACCCGTCTGAATGCAACTATTCTGAATGCAACCATGATGAATCGATTTATCCGACTGTCTCAATCTTCTGCGCCGTCGCTTCGGGTCTCGTTATTTGAAGACGATCGGGTCTATGGCGGCTATTCAGCCGTCTGTGTCTATCAGCCATGCCGATTTAAGACAAATCTTAACTCTTTGCCAGATAGCGCAAAACGCGCTCCTCGACCCGTTTGCC
>JBBRPT010000176.1:0-5223 GCA_038227635.1 Leptolyngbyales cyanobacterium
AACCCTGCGAGACGAAACTGCGGCTTGGTCAACTGACGTTAACAGCACACAACGTGGTGTTGATTGGCAACTGAAGATCGATGATGCTCGGTGTAAATTGACCTCTGTCTACCCTAAAATTAAGCTGTGACGCTGCACTAGCCCGGAATTCCATTCACGGGCGGGACATCATCGTAGCGAAGAAACGGGTGCCAGATCTCAGTTAATGATAATCGCGATCGTCGATCGCTTTGATGTCTTATCCACCAGATTTTGCTAAGACTGTACGTGTTGATAAAACACTCGCTTGACGGCTTCGGCACAGAGGATATAGAGTCCGACAATGGCAGCTAACACTAATAGAAATTCGATCGGCAAGGGTTGAAATCCCAGTAGTCCCGCGATCGGAGTGTAAGGTAAAAGAAGTGTGACCCCAACGATCGAGATCGTTGCCATCAACAAGTACTTTCCGGGCTTGCTTTTGAGAATAGATTTCCGTGTCCGAATCACTAATACGATCGTGGAGGCAGAAATCACCGATTCCATAAACCAGCCCGTTCTAAATTGCGCTGGGCTGGCGTGCAGCAGCAACAAAAGTGCCCCAAAGGTGAGGTAATCAAACACAGAACTCAGCAATCCAAACACGAGCATAAAGTTGCGAATAAACTGGATGTTCATGCGACGTGGTTTGTTGACCAGTTCTTTATCGACGCGATCGGTGGCGATCGTCATTTCGGGGAAATCGGTCAGGAGGTTGGTGATTAAAATTTGACTGGGCAGTAAGGGTAAGAAGGGCAGCACCAGAGAAATGCCTGCCATGCTAAACATATTGCCGAAATTAGCACTGGTTGCCATAAACACATATTTGAGCGTGTTAGCAAACGTGATTCGTCCTTCCTTCACGCCCTCGACCAGAACATTGAGGTCTTTTTGCATCAGCACAATGTCGGCGGCTTCTTTTGCGACATCCACCGCACTGTCAACAGAAATGCCGACATCGGCAGCATGAAGCGCTGAGGCATCGTTAATGCCGTCACCCAGATAGCCGACTACGTTCCCCGCTTTTTTCAGCGCGATGATGATCCGCTCTTTTTGATTGGGTTCCACTTCTGCAAAGACGTTGGTTTTTCCGACTTGATGCATGAGGGCTTCATCACTCAGCTTTTGCAGTTCTGCACCCGTCAACACCTTTGGTTCTGGGAGTCCTACCTGTTGAATGATGCTGATGGCAACGGCGCGACTATCACCCGTAATCATTTTGGTGGTCACACCGAGTTCCTTCAGTTCCTTGAGTGTGTCTGCAATGCCTGCTTTGGGCGGATCAAACAGGGCAAGATAGCCCAAAAACGTTAGGTTCGTTTCATCGTCTTTGGTGAAGGACGTGCGATCGTAGTTGCGGTACGCCACTCCCAAGACTCGAAATCCTTTGCTGCCTAGATCCTCAGCCTGTTGCCGAATCTTGTCTTGCTGCGGGGCAATATCAATGGTTTTGCCTTCAGCCATCTCGACTGTTGAACAAACATCGAGAATCGGTTTGAGTGCACCCTTCGTCACGATCAAATGTTTATTGTCCTGAGCAAACAGAATGCTGAGGCGTTTGCGATTGAAATCGTAGGGCACTTCATCGAGCTTTTGATAACCAGAAATATCGAAGGTCTTGTGTTCACGAATGGCAGTATCGATCGGGTTGGCATAGCCGGATTCAGATGCCGCATTCAAATAGGCATAAAGCAGCACCCGATCGCTCTCCTTCCCCTCCACATCAACCGCCGCGTGAATTTTCACCTCTCCTTCCGTCAGCGTGCCTGTCTTATCAGTGCAAAACACATTCATGCTGCCAAAGTTCTCGATCGCGGGCAGCCGTTTCACAATCACCTGCTTGGTCGCCATTTGTTTAGCACCGCGAGCCAGGTTCACGCTAACGATCGCGGGTAGCAATTGGGGAGTCAATCCTACAGCCAAGGCGAGAGAGAAGAGAAAGGATTCCAGAACCGGGCGGTGCAAGTAAACGTTGGCGACAAAAATCAGCACCACGAGAATCAGCGTGACTTCCATCAGAAAGTAGCCAAACTTGTTGAGTCCCGTTTCAAATTCGGTTTCGGGCGGTCTGAGTTTGAGCCGTTCTGAAACTTTGCCAAATTCAGTTTGTTTGCCAGTTTGAACCACGATCGCGTTCGCAGTTCCACTGATTACGTTGGTGCCCATGTATAGGGTATTCGTGCGCTGGCTGAGTCCCGTTTCGGCAGGCAGTACGCCACTGAGTTTATCAGCCGGATAGGTTTCTCCCGTCAGAGCGGCTTCATTCACCGATAGATCTTTTGACGCTAAAACTAAACAATCACCAGGGATACTATCACCAGCAGTCAACACCACAATGTCACCCGGAACCACGTCCTCGTTGGGGATATCTTGAGATTGACCGTCTCTCAACACGGTGGCTTTTACTTGCACTAATGCCAGGAGCTTTGCGACCGCATCAGTAGCTCCCCGCTCTTGCCAGAAGCCCAAGAGTCCGCTAATTAGCACGATTACCAAAATAATGATGGTATCGATGACATCTCCCAGGAAACCAGAGAGAATCGCCGCCGCCATTAAAATCAAAATAATCGGACTTTTGAACTGGTTCAGCAGCAGGCTGAGTACGTTTGACGTTTGTTTCTGCTTTAGACTATTAGCACCATACTGGCTGAGACGTTGCTGCGCTTCTTGGCGACTCAAACCCTGAGCGCTAGTCTTAAGCTGCTGTAATACCTGTTCGGTTGTCAGGTTCCAGAATGAAGGAATTTTAGAGTTTTTAGAATTTGGAAGGGGTTCATTCGCGATCGCCACCTTAATCTCTCCGTTGTGATACAGCTCTTACATTAGAGTTGCTGTGAAATAAGGCTGAAAATGCCTGAAAGCTAGTCACAGTATGCGTTTAAAGCGATCTTAAGCAAAACGGCTGAAAGCCATACAGCATACGAATTTTAGCGGTTTTGAGCGTTATTTCACAACACGTCTATTGAAAGGAACCGCGATCGCAATCTTCCTATAGCTGCTATCGCAGGGTTGGGCGTTATCAGTTCCAAACGGCAAACGCTGTTAATCCGGCAACGATTGATCTATACATTGCAAAACTTTCTCGCCCCCTAAATCCCCCAAAAATGGGGGACTTTGAACGGAAGAAATGGGTTTAACTCTGCAAGTCTACCTCGCTCAAAGTCACCCAGAATGGGGGATTTAGGGGGCAGAAGCCGACTGAACCGACGTGACAAATAAGGTGCAATCTTAATGATTGCCAGGTTAACATGACTATCGCTATTTTATTTCTCTGTAGCTCATGATGCGACCATCGCGTTATCTCGACAGAATCAACGGGAAATCGTAGGCTCTAAGTGTTTCTTTTGCAGAAATGCCTCAGTCAGTCGATCGGCATTTTCTCTCAGAATGTGCAAGATACCCCCTCGGACGACGGTTTCTAGATACATTCGCTCCGCTAAAAGAGCTACCGTGTACACACAAGTCCTCGTGGCTTCGTTTGAGTCGGCTTATGCCCCCTAAATCCCCCAAAATTGGGGGACTTTGAACAAGATAAATGGCTTGACCTCTAGAACCTCGTTTCATCTCAAAGTCCACCAGAATGGGGGATTTAGGGGGCATAAGGTTTTGGCAATGACGGATCGGATCAACTTGTGTGTACACGGTAGGCTAAAAGAGAGGAATGTCGAGAACTGGGTTTTCTTGGGGGGGTTGTTCTCCTGAAATCACATACTGGTTAGGAACTTGGCTGAGAACATGAGCAATTAGCTTTTGCCGAAATTCATGAATCGAAAAAGCTGACTGATAGGGATGTTCAGGATACTCATCTAAGACATCCTCAATTTCTTGGATCACCAATGGCAATGTTAAGTTGATCAACTCGAACGACATACTGACCTCTCATTCAAAATTGTTGAGTCTGAAAACTGTTGCTGATAGGTACTCATTAAACGGGCATCTCTGCATGACAGGAACGACAATGCCAATAAAGTCTACCTATACGCATGTGTCGAAGTAAGACAGTGGAACAACAGAGACAGGTGTGACGACTGCTCATGGGGTCTTCGATCGGAGATATGCCTAAACCCTGCTGGCTGCGATCGAGGGCTGAGTGGCTCGATAGCAAGATTGAGCGGGTTAGTAAATCGTTCATCTGATGCTCCTTGATAAATTAAGTTGTCGAACCGTCTTTTTCTCAAAAGTTACCGTTAACTGAGATCTGGCACCCGATTAGAACTCCCTCGTGGCTAGCATTCACCCGCCCGTGATTGAAAATCACGGTCTAACGGTGCGAAGTCCCCTCAAGGGACTGAACGAGGCTAGCCCGGAATTCCATTCACGGGCGGGACACAATCGCAGTGAAGAATCTGGTGCCAAATCTCAGTTAACTCAAACACTCTTCCTCTCACTACAATACCCACCTCACGTTTGAGTTCGTGTATCCACAAAGGACGAGTCGATGTTTGATTTGTATACGTTGATTAAGGAGTTTACAATTCTTTACAGGAGCAGCGGTTGCTTTAGCACGAGTGCCATTCTCTCGCTTCGAGTTCTTGCTGAGGCAGCAATAAAGTAGATTCAATTTCCGCTCGAATCGGGGCTGTCACTTCACAATCGCTGTGTAGACAATCGAGCAGGAGTTGATTGGCAGCATAGTAGCGTTGCAGGACTTGCTGTTGCTCTGGGCTAAACTGCCAGGTTTGATCAAGCTGTCGATAGTGAGCGATCGTAGTCTTAAGCTGCTCTGACCAGGCGGTGTGGTGTGCCTGCCACCAACTCAGAAACCATGCCTGATTTTGTTCGAGCGGCAATTGCTCTTGGAGTTGTTGCAGAGATTTGTGAAACCCAGCATCCACTACAATCCCCAAAATATTGCTGAGTGAATCGCTGCATAGATGAGCATGGGCAAAATCTGAACTTTGGTCGATCGCACACTCCACCAGCAGGTCATCTAAGGCAACATCCAAAAACATCCCCTGGTCGAGAGTGCAGGCGATCGCAAAGTCAGCCGCTTTGTGGGGCGTTTGAGCCAGCGCTAGATAAAAGGCTCGCACTGTTGCCTCTCTGGTTTCGACTGGGAGCTTCGATTTTTGGCTTGCCCACCGCAAAAACTCTTGCAGATAGGGATCTTGGGCAACCAACGCATCAATCTGCTGTTTCATCAACTGCATCAGTGAGTCGGCACTCCGCAGCATCGAAGCGGTCAACAAAAAGATTTCGTGCCAG
>JBBRPT010000177.1:0-5189 GCA_038227635.1 Leptolyngbyales cyanobacterium
GGGATGTCGCCGCTTGGTCAGAGATTACGAGTTGTTGCCAGAAACCTCAGAGACGTTGATCTACCTTGCCATGATTCGGCTTATGGTCAGGCGCTTGGCATAAAATTTGACCGCTCAAAACTTTTAAAACATCCTCTAAGATAGGCTCTGTGGCTACAGACCTGCTTGCAAAAGTTCTATTGAACCTCGTTCACTCTGAGTAATTTTGCAAGAGATTCATCCATCTTTAGATAGACATTAGATTTATAATTGCATTTCGGCACCGAGCATCAGAAACTCAATGAAAAAAGTCCCCACTTAGAGGACTTCAAATCGTTCCAGGTCGCTTTAAGAAACTGCCACACTTCGGTAATACTGATTGCTAGAAACGGTTGCTCCATTCGCGATTATGCCGATCAGATTCAACCGATTCATTGCTGTCACGGCTTGCGTCACCTCCTGACGCGTCACCTGTCCAATTTTGCCCACCATCAGCGTTCCGTCACAAAACGAAGCTGCCAGTATTGCATCGACAATTCCCAACACCGGGGGCACATCGACAATCACTAAATCATAAGTCTGCTCAAACACCGCCATCAGTTCCTTCATGCGCCGAGAACTGAGCAGCTTAACGGGATCGCTGGGAGTCGGACCCGCTGTCAACACCGAGATTGACAAATCGCTATAGGTGCTTGCTGGCTGAATGGCGCTTTGAGTGGGCATTCGATCGCTCGACAATAAATTAGAGAGTCCCTGTTCATTGGGCAATTCAAGCTGTTTGTGCAATCCTGGACGACGTAGGTCAGCGTCAATAATCAACACTCGCTGATGCAGACGCGCCGCGCTGATTGCTAACCCTAGCGCGATCGTCGATTTTCCTTCCCCTGCCAATGCAGATGTGACTACCAGCGATCGCAGCGGATTTGCTGCCGTCAATAGCTGGATATTTTTGTAAATCAAATCTAGCGACTCCCGGAAGGGTGCCCAGTGAATCACCTGCATTATTGAAGGAGCCAGAGCTTCGGCTCTCTGAAAGGGCATCAGCGATCGAGGAATGATCTCCCCCAATGGCACATCTGGAACCATGCCCAATAACGGCAGTGGAACTTGCTTTCTGAAATCTTCAGATGTGCGGACTGCATCATCAGCAGCCTCTCGCAAGAAGGCAGCAACCCCTCCTAGCATCAAGCCGCTAACGGCTCCTAGCAGCAGATTTCGCAACCAGCTTGGACCCGTTTTTTGTCCGACTTTTGGCTGTTCGACTACTTGCCAATCGAACCCGCCACGAGCGATCTCTAACCCTAAATCCTGTCGTGCTTTGAGAAGCTGCTGTAGGGTGTCGCGATTCACCTGCACGTTGGGCTGAAGGCGATTATATTCAGCTAGCAGGCTCGGAAATCGCTTTAGCTCAGCCCGGAGTTGCAGTTCATTATTGGTGAGACTGCGATCGCGCGCTTGAGCCGCTACTAAATTAACTTGAGACTCCACCAGCGAGCTTGCAAATTTAAGATCGTTTTCTCCAAGTTGCCCGATCGAGATCAGACTATCGCCCGACCGAGAAATCACGCCTGCTTGCGCTCCTAAAATACGCTGCACTTCTTGCTGTAAGAGGGCTTGCTGCCTCTGTCGCTGTTCACCCAACTGATCGATAAACGGACCCTTTTTAAACCGCAATTTCTGCTGGACGGTTGCCACTTCAGTTTTTTGAATCTCGTTCAGCAATGCTTGATAGCGAGGCGATTGACTAAGACGCGCCGCGATCGTGGCTTGTTGAGGCGATCGCCCTAACTGCTGTTGAAGCGCTCCATAGCGAGCCTGCAAATCTTGCAACTCAGTCCGGTTTGCTCGCTGATCTCTCTGCACTGCTGCAAGAGAATCAACCATTGACTTTGACTGAAGTTCGGGATCAATCAAATCTTGAGTTTTGCGAAACTTCTCTAGTGCGGCTTCTGCTTGATTGACTCGCGCCTCAACTTTGGGGATCTGCTCATCAATAAACCCTAAGCCTTTTGTCAATCTCAACTTTTGCTGCTCGAGATTATACTGCTGATAAACCTGCTGAATTGCCTGCAAAACGGCTTGAGTTTTTTGGCGATCGTGGTCAACGTAGGCGATGTCAAAAATGCTGGTGTTGATTTTGTCATTGCCTCTTTGTTCCATCACCTGGCTAACGGTGAGTCCTTTTTTGAGATCAGCGACCTCTAGATCTGGGTCGGTCGCTTTCAACTGACCGACTGCCCGCTGTAGAAGCTGTGACGATCGCATTAAATTAAGCTGCGTAGCGTTATCGATCTCAACATTGGAGTCTGCAAACGACGGGGTGTTAGCGGTTGCATCCGTCTTGCGGCTGCGATAATTAGACTCGCTCATCAGTTGCATTGAGCTGCGATAAGTCGGTTTAGAAGACAGCGTTAGCGCCGTTGCTGCCAACAACGATAGCCCTAGCCCACCAATCAGCCATAGCCGCCGCCGCATCAACACCGATAGCAGTTGTCTATAGCCTGGATCGGGATCGGCAGCCGCACTTAAATTTAGATTGCTCTGAGCCACGATAGGAACTCCTTAACTGGAAAAATCTTGAGTTTTGAACTCATCGCTTCTACGCTAGACAGGCTTCTTTGACTACCTGATCCACCGAGTCGAAAAAGACGCTTTCTGAGAAATGACTGAGGGCATGGTGACGAATGATGTTGTAGTCCCAAGATATCTTGCTTGCGTCGAGCAAGGCGGTATGCAGCGATTCTGGCGTTTGGGACTTAAAGAAAACTCCGGTCTTGCCAGGAATTTGAGTGTCCAATACTCCGCCTGCACCGTAGGCAATCACGGGCGTTCCACTGGCGTTTGCCTCGATCGGAACCAACCCATAGTCTTCGAGCGCGGTAACAATCACCGATCGAGATTTTGCCAGCAGTTGCTTGCGCTCAGCATCACTGACGTGACCTATAAATTGAATGTTTCCTAAAGCACGAGCCTGCAAGTTCTCCCGTTCAGGTCCGTCCCCCATAATCACGAGCTTCCACCCAAGCCAGTTAAACGCTTCGACAACTACATCAATGCGTTTATAGCTGAGTAACCGAGCCGATGCTAGATAGAAGTCCTCTTTCTGGTCTGAGAACGTGAACTGATCGCTATCGATCGGATAATTAATCACCAAAGC
Organism: Leptolyngbyales cyanobacterium; assembly: GCA_038227635.1. Taxonomy (GTDB): domain Bacteria; phylum Cyanobacteriota; class Cyanobacteriia; order Leptolyngbyales; family Leptolyngbyaceae; genus Phormidesmis_A. The sequence goes on from JBBRPT010000177.1 coordinate 3,137, forward strand.
TGGTTTTTGATACGTCTCTTGAATCCGATCTGACACGACGCTAGAGTTTGCAATATAGAGATCTGGCTCTTGAGAAAACGCCAGATCTGCCTTTCGCATGTATTGAAACAGCGACTCAATTAAAGGATAAAATCGCTGATAGACTGTATATTCTCGCAAATAGGTTTTAGTGTCCCACAAAAAGCGAGTGACATTGTGACAGAAGCAGATGTGCTTGGCATCAGAACGCTTTCTTACCCCTTTTGCAAAGGTTGTGCTGCTGCTGATAATCAAATCATAGGCACTTAAATCAAGGGCACGAAATGCCGAATAATAGAAAGGCGCTAACAGCTTAAAGTATTTAGCTGCATAGGGAATTTGCTGTAAATAAGTAGTGTGAACCTGACGATTGCCCAGATCGATCGAGTTCTGAGGCTCATAGAGAGAGGTGAAGATATCTGCATCAGGATAATGTTTGCAGAGCAACTCAAAAACTCTCTCTGCTCCACCCCTTTGCGTCAAATAGTCGTGGACGAGAGCAACTTTCATAACTGCACCGTGAGCAGAGACAATAATCTTGGAGCTAATTTTTGAAAAGTGGTTTGTGATTAATAGATCTAAGTGGGTTTAAATAATGGCAACGATATATCAACAATCAACTGCTGTAGGCTATCACTCACCGCAGTACTCTAGTTCTAGATAAAAAATTAATCATCGTCCTATTGGACGATCTGACATTATCTGTTCTGGGTCTAATGGCACGAGTCAATAGACTAATGCAAAAATAAATACCTGCGATCTCAGACTGATTAATCTTCATTTAGCTCGTCTGCCCGTAAGTCTCCTGGCTCATTCGGCATCTCTGGAGTCACCGCTGGATTCTCAACCAATTCTCGGGGATCGCCAACATATCCGCCTGAATACACCAAATCTGCTGGGTTAACGGTCTTCGCTTTACGCTTCTCTGCCTCATCGCTTGGGGCAGGAATTTTTTCGCTCGGCTCACTGCTCATCAGAAATTCTCTAAATGACAACTTGCTAAAGCTTAGAGAGGCGATCGTGACAACAACGTCTCTCCATAGGATGAGTTTGTTATGGAGCGCATCGCTAGATTTGATCTTCGTTTTTGCCTAACACTGAAGGTTCTAACCAACTAGGAACATAGTGACTTGACCTACGAAGTTCTTGATCGAGCGCTTTATAATTCGATTCTTTTTCAAAGACTAGCCCCCAAAACTGCGATGAATGATTGAGATGAATCGTGTGACAAAGCTCATGGATCAGTACATAGCGCACCAGATGAGTCGGTAAAAATAAGAGCTTGTAGTTGAGACTGATGTTTTTCTGCTGAGAACAGCTTGCCCAGAGAGTCTTTTGCCCCCTAACAGACGCTTTATGGAAGGGAAGATTTAATTCTTGACTGACTAACCACAGCCACGGCACTAGCCGTTGATAGGCTTTGTGACTGAGCCATTGCTGCAATAACGATTTACAGGCATCTTCGTTTTGAGTACAGCCTCTCAAAATCAGCCGCGACTTGTCTTTTTCGGTTAGGGTGATGCGACTGGATTGAGTTGAATTATATTCAACTTGCCAACGTTGATCGATCGCTGTAAGCTGCAACTTCTCAGGTGGCTCATGGGAGGCTTCGAGCGACAGGTGTTGACGTTGTTCTTCGAGTCGCTCGCTCGTTTTGGCAATCCAGCTTTGCTTAGTTTGTAAAATCTCAGGAATGCGACTGTGGTCAAACCCTTGCGGAACAATGACTTCTAGCCCACCTTGAACGGTCATTCTCAGGCTAACGTGTTTTGCCTTCGAGCTTTCCCGAACTTTATAGCCAGGGAGCGCCGTAAGCTGACTCATGATCAGTTTAGACTTAGCCATGTGTGTCTATCGCGGCGATCGCTAATCGTAAAATAATTTAAATGCGAATGTCTAAGAGGATGTCTGAGAAGAGTATCAGGCAAGTCGTCGCAGCATTAGTCGAATGTTGGCAATGTAGATAAACGCTTCTGCAGTTTCTGGCAAAATCTCATAGTCCTTACTCAAGCGACGACACCAATTGAACCAGCCA
>JBBRPT010000178.1:0-4895 GCA_038227635.1 Leptolyngbyales cyanobacterium
AAATACTTTGTGGAACAGATGTTAGTGCCTAACTTATGGGTCGGCGCTTGTGTCGTCATGGACAACTTGAGTTCTCATGGGGTGGATGGAGTTCGAGACCTGATTGAAGCAGCAGGGGCAAAGCGGGTCTATTTATCGCCCTATTCTCCTGATTTTAATCCGATTGAGAACTGCTGGTCGAAAGTCAAGGCGTTTTTACGGTCGGTTGCGGCTCGCTCTCACGAAGCCTGAGACCAAGGAATTACGGATGCCCTCAAGTCTGTGACCTTAAAAGATATTGAAGGGTGGTTCACCTACCGATGTTATTGTACTTAACTGAGCTGAAAACCGCTATAGTCCGCATAAAACCTTTCTCGGTGAGAAACAGAATGATCGTCAATGTCTAATGAGCTTCGATCGACGTTTAGCTATCCACGCATGGTTAATTCGTACAAACTCTTCGTCGGCGAGAGAGATTGGTACTTCCAAATACTGCTGTGAGTGCGATCGCCAGGAGTAACGATGGGCAGAATTTGTCGATTACTTGTAAATTGCTTTGTCGATCGTGCAGTGGAAGGATTCGCCTTCAGACTCAAAGCGTTCACTGCCAAATAACCAGCCAATGCGAAGACGAGTCGGGATCGTGTAGCCGTCGAAGGTACCACTATCCTCGACTATGCCACCAAAATCGCCATAGTGAAACGCTTCACCTTCTAGGCTGCCCCAGCGATCGACTTTGACCTGTTCCAAGGCTCCCTGATTGGAAACCGTTAGGGTAAGTTTGGCTGGTTCTCCGAGGGCTGTGAAGGTTGCCTGAACTTGGGAAGCGTTTAACTCCGTCCAGATGATGTCAGAGTTGCAGAGAACGGATGGTAGCCATATGGACTCTATCTGAAATCGTCCCACACACGATCGAGTGATATCCTCTCCGCTTCTCTGGATGGTATTCCACGAAGCGTTTCCAACGCCATCCACGACGCGATCCTCTCCCAAAATCGGCTTGCTATTCATCAAAGTCGTCACCTGCCAAATCATGCCTCGATCCCTGCAAATCACTTCTTCCGCTTTAAATGAATGCCAATGTTTTCCGAGTTTCATTTCTCCATGCATCCATAATCGAACGGCGGATGCAAGCAGGGTGCCAGGAGCGTGCTCTTCGAGATACCCGCAAGGGGTCGCCTGTTCTAAATAGCGCCGAGCAAGATGGGGAAGATTGCCTAATAATGCTGGGTCGAATGGGCGATTACTTGTTGGTGTCGATTCCCACAAGTCTTCAATTGAGATGGGTTTAGCGTTAATCATGGTGTCCTCAGGTTTAAAGTATCGATCGGGCAGTTCAAGTTGTTTGATGGTTTGTCGAGACTCATGGCACGTCATCTATCTCTTGTTTATTTTCCCGATCCCCTCAGCCTGTTTGTTGACGATTTTCGGGTTTCCATAGTAGTTAACTTCTCCTACGCCAGATGCCTTTACATCCAGTTGCCCTGTCACATAGAGGTCAGCATTACCGACTGCGCTCGAATTGACCTTGGCATTGACAGCACGTAAATTCTTCGCGTCTAGACTGCCAACCCCCGATACTGTAATGTCCGCTTCTTTGGTTTCACCCGATGCGCTGAAACTCCCAACCCCGGTCAGCACTATTTCCAGTCGATCATTCTTGATATTGGATAGATTCGCTTCACCGACCCCATCGAAGACGAACCGTTTCACATTGGGAGTAGATACCCTGATCTGTAACTTTTGCTCAGGACTGTATCCTTTCGTGGCTCGGACGTATAAAGTACCGTTTTTAACTTCAGTTGTGATGAATGGGATGATGTTATCGTCGCCGCTAATTTCGAGACTCTGCTGCTCTTGAGAACGCACTGCGATCGCACCAGCATACTCTACATCTAGAGCATTGAAGGAGCCAAGAGATCTAGTTTCCGTCTTAGCAATACCACTGCCTTTAACTCCTCCGGGGTTAATAATAATGCATCCCGCCAAACCAATCACTAATCCGATGTTGAGCAGTGTCAATCTCTTCATGGGGTCTTTCTTCCACTCTGGTAATAGTCACATCTTCTGGTAGTCAAGTCAGCGCTTTGGATAGGTTTCGGGCAAGATGGTTTCAGTCATAATTTTGGAGAATGCCTCAAACTGCTCAAAGGCGACGGAATGCGCGGCGTTCTTAAAGGTAAACCGTTGCTTGCGGGGTGCTTTTAATAGGTCGAACCACTCCAGTGCTAAGTCGCGGCGACCCTTGAGTTCGGCTGCGCCATCGAGCAGATAAACGGGTACTTCAAGCTGTTTGACGGTTTGGCGAAAGTCAATGTTTTGCAGTTGTGGGTACATCACCGCAAACATATCGATCAACCCTCGCAGGACATTCACCTTCTCCACGAGATTATATTCGGAGCCAAAAATACCCCAGGGACCGAGATTAGCCGCGCTGCCACGCTGGATGTAAGATTGTGGCGGACTGTAAGGCGGAGAGAGGTGATCGTACTGACCCATCACGAAAGCATTGGCGTAGGGGCTGTCTACATAGGGCGGCTCTCCGTAGGCTCGCATTTTGGTCGCCAGTGAGGTATCTCCTGTTTTTGCTGCCAGTGCCAAGATGTCCTGATAAATTCGGCGATCGGTTTCACTCTGACTGACCATCTGACCACTGCCAATCCAGGCATAATACAATTCTGGCTGACGTTGAATAGCTAAAACCCCAAGGGTGCTGCCCCACGACTCACCCAGCAGGTAAATCTTTTTCTCATCAAATCGTTCGCGCAGATATTGAGTCAGTTCGATCGTGTTGGAGATGGCTTGGTCGAGGGTTAGGATAGAGCTTGGATCGCTCCTTTGAAGCCTCTTTTAGCATCAGAAGCATCTTATGCTTTATTCCAAGGCTCACATAGTTGCAGTGAAAATAATATAGTAGGACAAGTTAAAAGTTTGTATCATCCTAAATAGTGATTTTGTTATCGCTTTGGCGCTGGATTTAATTTTGAATTATATCTTTCTAATAATAGAAACCGTCACTTATAAACTCCTGGTAAAGTTTGGTGTGAGCTATTAATACTTATATAAATTAAATAATTCAGGTTGCAGAATAGTTTGCTGTTTTAGCGTAATCTACGCTCACTAATTGCTTATGTAAAGAGTTATTTCGTTTTCATACAACTCAACTAACTTATACGTCAATCAAACGTGATTTCAAATACCAAGATGTTATAGTCGCAGCTATAAAGGTCAACAAACCATTTTTACATAGAGAGAAACGTGAAAGATCAAAACATGACAGAGATGATCGCTACTGAATCGCACAGGAAAGATTTAAAGTATCAATATCTCATACAGCGTAGTGCCACATTTCTGGTAATTGCAACTTTTCTGCTGGTTCTGCTAGCAAGCCCTACAGGAATTGCCCTCTCTAGCGACTCCATAACAAATGAAGCTTTGAACAGTCAACTCCATAAATTTGCGGGTCATGGACTGATTGTGATTGCGGTACTACAAGTAATTGTTTTATTTTTGGGTCGTAAATTTCACATTGCGAAGCAGCCCGCGCAGGCTTAATTAGATATTCACATCGAAGCCACAAGATTAGCGCCAAAATTCCAAGCGGCTCATTCAGACGGATTGCATCCGCAGTCAGACCAATGATATTGAGCCGTTTGATTTCAATGGCAATCATGTAGGCGATGGTCGCCAGTAGCATTGCCCATCGAGATCGCATCACCAGACCTGCCACACCGCCAACAGCAAAACTCGTGACCATCACTATCAAGGCTTGGGTCGCTGTTGCTGGACTACGGGGCATGACGTGCACGATCGCGAAACCGAGTAGCAATGCCGCAGCCGTCGCGATCGCTGCACCAATCCGACGATCGCGCCACAATAAATATAGAAGATGCTGACCAATAGCAGTTTTTCTAATTGGGGTTGAGTTCATATTCATGCAACGATTACCTGATCAAGGGATCGTCTTAGCGATCGCTAAAATAGCTTGTCGTCGAGTTGGCATCTGCTAGATCTCACTCAGGGGAATTAAACGGAGACTGTAATGCTTGAAGCCGCGTCTTTAGCTGGGCGATTTCCTGCGCCATCTCTAGAACCATCGCCGCTCCAACAAGATTGAGTCCTAAATCTCGACGCAACCGGAGGATTTGAGCAATGCGCGCAATTTCCCGTGAGTGCAGCATTGAGCCGATCGGTTCAATGACTCCCACTTGCACAAATTGTTCAATCACGATCGTGGAAGTCTCTGTTACTAAAGCGGCATATTCAAACGTATAAAGTTGATCGCCTTCTGGAGAAACAACCGTTGTGGAAAGGCTAAATTCGGTCATAGTGTTACCTCTTCGATCTCAGAACGCGGGTTAAAACTGCTGTTTGCCCGAATCTTTTCATAGCAATCCTGCTCAAGCTCACTCAACTCCTTCGGAGAGATAATCTGAAGTTTGACAATCAAATCCGTTCGCCTTCCTTTCGGCAATCTCCATCCTTTTTCTCGCAGCCGCAGCGATTGACCAGAACGTACCCCTTTTGGAACAGTCATGGTCACACGACCTTCTGGCGTGGGCACTTGAATTTGAGCGCCTAACACTGCTTCATCAGGGCGAATGGAAACTTCGCAGGTCAAGTTATCACCTGAAAACTGAAAAAATGGATGGGGAAAGAGGTCGATCGTCAGGTACAAATCACCACGCTGTTGCGAAAAAGGGCTAGGGCGACCTTTGCCTTTCAGCCGAATCCGACTACCGGGTGTAGCCCCTGCGGGAATGCGAACATTGATGGTTTCACCGTCCAACTGCAACCGTTTTTGAATCCCATGAAAGGCTTCTGAGAACGAGAGTGCGATCGCGGCTTCTGTATCCGGTGCAGGTGCTCGACTCCGGAATCCAGAAAAATCGTCGGGCTGTTGAGCCGAGGTGCGG
>JBBRPT010000179.1:0-4705 GCA_038227635.1 Leptolyngbyales cyanobacterium
ATGAAATTGCCGACTTTTTGAAGGAGATGATTGGACTCGATGTGAGTCCAAAAACACTGCACAACTATTTTGCAGAAGAAACTAAGTCTCGCAAAAAATCGGCTCGTCAGCAAAATCGGCGCTCTAGAGGCACAGATTCACCTGCGATCGCGCAGAGCTTGACCGAGACAACGCTAGACAATAACGGCTCAACATCAAAACCAGAATCATCCAGCTCCTCGATTATTACCCCTGATCGCCAGCTAGATTCAAGCGTTGAATCAGACTCATCTCAGTTTGACCTTCAACAGGCTTTAGCAGAGATTCCTAATGACAGCGAAAAAGCTGCTTCACCTGCTGCTAAGGCCCTCATAGCCTCATCTGAGCCGCTCACAAATGAAAGGTGGGTTGAGCCAGAATTCAACACTATCCAAACTAGACCTAAAAAGCGTAGGAGCTAATCGTTTATGACTTCCACTCTCAATCGCATTATCTTTATCTTGGGAGGCAAGGGCGGAACTGGGAAAACGCTGCACTGTCGGCAGTTGTATTACTACCTGGTACAAGCAGGCAGTAATTGTCTTGCCTACGATGCTGATGTTGAGAACCCAGAGTTTGAGGACTATCACACCGAATGTCAGCACAAAGTGAAGCGCCTCAACTTTCTCAAGTCTGTTGAGGCGAAAACACTCTTTAGCGACATCGACCAACACAAGCCCACGGTAGTGCTGATTGACATGCCTGGAGCCTCTGGGAAAGCGACCAGAGAGCAGTTGCAGAAATTTGGAGCGTTTGACCTAGCCAAGGATCTCGGCTACCGCATCACCTTCGATACGGTTCTCAACAACTGTTACAACACAATTAACAGCCTCCGCATCATGATGGAGTTCTGCGGCACTCAGGCAGATTACGTTGCAGTGAGAAGCTTGATGTGGGCGCAGGAAGGCTTGAACTTCAGCCGTTGGGAAAAATCTGAGGAACACAGGCGATTTCTTGAACTAGGCGGCATTGAGATCGACTTGCCATTGCTCGAACTCAGCACGTTTGATGTCATGCACGAAGAAGCCCTGTCTTTTTTCGAGAAGGAGCAGCTTCCTTTTGGTGATCGCATTCTAGCGAACAGTTTCCTGAATCTGAGCCTGCCAGAATTGCAGAAAGCGAGTCAGTACTTAGGGCTACCTCCCTCTGAACTTGAATCAACTCCCCCAAAAAATACAAAATCAACCAGCAAGAAAAAAGCGGCAGACCCGAAAGTAGAAGAGCCGTCGGCAGAGGTTGCAGCCAGTGGTAGCAAGTAACGACAAGCTCCTGACAGAAATTGCGGAACTTCAGAAAGCGGTTGGGAAGTTGTGGCAGACTGCTGACGAAGCAAAGATTTCAACCGTTGAAGAGTCGCGTAAGGTTAGCGATAAGTTAGACACATGGATAAACACGAACCGAGTGCTTCTGGAATCAACTCAGGAGTTATTCAAGGTGATCGTTTTGAACTCGCAGGAAGTGCAGCGATCGGCGCAATCTTACGAGAAAGGCAGTCGGCTGCTGAGTCAGTTGCAGCAGCAACTCACCAACTTCGAGCAAGTAACGACCGAACTGAACGATACCTTACAGAGTTGGGAACCCTCACCGACTCCGACACTCCTAGAGTCGGAGAACCAGAGTCTCTCGATCGAGCAATTTTCGACCTTTCAGAAGAGTTTGAACCAGACTCTTCTGAATATCCAATCCCTTCAGCAGAGCCTCACTCAAAGCGTCGAAGCTCTGCTAAAAGAGACCGGAAATCCCAGTCTACTGAAGTCTTTAAAGACCACGACTCGACCTTCCAAGACGATCGACTTCACGACGTGGAAAGATGAGTTACTGAGTCCGGCTGCACTTCCGATCTCTGCTTTTGGTATAGCTATGGTCACGATCGGTGCAGGATTCGGTTGGGCAAGCACTCAACTAACTCAGCCCGAACTTGCTCCCGGCGCACCGCGACAACTGACCTTGGAAGAAGCTGAAACGCTGCGCTGGTCAAAGACCGATCAAGGTAGATTAGCTCGGAACTTAATCCGGTGGAATGATGGACTGTTGACTGGCTTGGATTGCACCAAAGATGTCGATCGCTTAGGCGTAACGCTCAAAGTCCAAGGCAAACCTTCTACGTTTGGGTACTGCACTCTTTGGGTGGTTCCGCCAGAGGAACGTACATTCGATGACTCCAAGAAAAATTAGGGTCATATCTTTTTCTAAGAACCCTAATTTCAACGGATTGCGTTTAGAACAACTCATCTGTTCAATTCCGATTTTTCAAACTTGAGGCATGGTATGGAGGACTATGATCTTGAGGCAAGTTGGTCGCGTAACTGGCGGGGAGACAAGACTGGGATGGTTGAGTTGACGAAATCTTTTGGATCACGGGTGACGATCGCGTCAACGTTTTGAGCAATCGCACAGGCGCATTGCACTGCGTCCTCAAAATCTCGGAAATTGAGTGCAACTGAGTATTCTAGAATCTGGCGATCAACGGGGCAAATTTGAAGGTCTGCTAGAATCTGAGCAATTGTTTCTTGAGCTACTTTGAATCCCTCTGCCTTTCTGACGATGTAGTAGATGTTTGTGAGGGTCGTTGCTGCAATGAATCCATCAATCTGATCTGCATCAATTCTCTGAAATAATATTTCCGCATCTTCGATAAACGGCTCACGGTCTAATAGAAAGTCGAGAACTACATTTGTGTCAATCAAGATTTGCATTACGAATATTTTTGCGTCAGGTAGTCGGTGTAATCTTGGGTGATGGCATCGTCGCTAGGGACGGAGCCTGCGCGTTTGGCAATTCCTTTGAGACGAGAGAGATTTCTTTTCCGAGGTTCTTTGGGTTGAGAGTTCAGGGGTTGGAGAACTTCGGTAAGCGTGTTGATGAGCGATCGCTGTTCATCGGGTGATAGCTGTAGAGCTTGTTCACGAATTTCTTGTAGATTCATGGGGTTCCAAGATTCGAGGGGTTTCTAACTCATTGTAGGCAATGGCTGACGGTTGGTAAAACTCGTGCTCGACGCTTTGATATCCAGATTGTAATAGCGTAGGTTTCGAGTTCCTGAAGGTTGGATGAAGCGAATCTCCAGGAACTCATGGGAAGCGATACTAGGCGAGAAAAGTCAATAGTTCAGCCTTATTCATTCGGGCAAATCCGGTGATGCCTCGATCGCGGGCGAGGAGGCGAAGCTTTCGGACACCTAGCTTCTCGCTGGTCGAGCTAACAACATCGGTAAGAACTCCTTTCTGAGGCTCATTGAAGTGGATAGGCTCTTCTACAGCAATTTCAGCGACTTCCAACGAACCAGCGACGACAACTTCTATTTTACTAGACACCACTTCGAGTGGCTGATTTTCTCGCGGTGCAGATTGATTTTGTTGGTTGACATAGTGAACAAAGCTCAATCCAAAATAAGCTAAAGCTGCAATTTCAATTGCGGTGGCAAGAGTGGTGAGAATATCCTGCATCATGAGTTAGTTTCCTTCAAATTTTGGTAATGACTGGCTACAACTCAGCGTGTAGAGGGTGCTGATTGTTGCGGAAGAACCTGCTTGTAGTACTCCAAGCGTTACTAATTACAAGGCGAAAGCCTTACTTAACTTATGTCAGCAATCAATAGTTGTGTTAAAGAAACAGTAATACTAAATTAAGAAGAATACAACAGCAACAACTAAATACTTTAACCACTGAGGAGATTGATTCAGTGGAAATAGAATACCGCCTGTAATGACCAATGCAATTCCACTTACACGATTTCCAGAAGCAAAGATAATTTCACCTGAAAGTACACATAGAACTGATAGAGTCCATTCTAGAAAAGTTAAGCTTCTATCAATCCAAGTACGCTTTGGTTTCAGCTTGAAAGCAGGTTCCATAGAGACAAATAGCAAATTCTATTTTTTCAACTGTACCTAAAATTCCACGCAGAAGACAAATCCCCCTCCGGCGCTCGGAGAGAGATTTTTAGGGTTCAAAAGCCAGGATCTTCATCGATTTCAGATTGAGCATCTACACAATTCTTAGCGGTCAGATTGTTGATGCTTTTTGCCAAGATAAAGACGCGGCTGCGAGTTTCGCTCTCACCTTCGCTATTCTGAACCATCCACGTCGAGGTGCGAAGCTCCCCTGTGACAGCAATTCGGCTTCCCTTATCCAGATAATTCATCACGAAGGTCGCGGTTGCTCCCCACGCCTCAATGCTGAATCGATGAGTTTCTTCCCGGACTTCACCGTTCACTTTGTAGCGACGATTGTAGTAGAGCGGCAGCTTGGCAACTTTAGCACCGCTCTTCATTTCTTTTAGTTCGGGTTTAGCCCCAACGTAGCCGATGATTGAAGTCGTATTCATCATGATCTCCTTTTGAGGATATTTCTATAAGTTCAGGGCGAAAGCCCGTTTGGGTAAAGTTCCAAGGCGAAAGCCGCTCTCAAAGCTTTGGTGGTCTGTCCGCTATGCACAAAAACTATAGATGGATGAACGTTTAGTCGTGTGCCGAGTCGTCGAAGCGAAGACTATGAAGTTAATAATTGAGTGGGTCAGCCATTCCAATTCCAAGGCTTTGAAGCTGGTGCTTTACATCGACGAAAGCCTTCTTTTGGAGAATCAAGTCAAAAATCACCAAGGCGAAAGCCGCCTTCTTGCATTGATTCGAGGCATTTTTCTATGTTCTCAACTGCATCATCCAATCAAGAATTTATCTCCGAAGTC
>JBBRPT010000180.1:0-4490 GCA_038227635.1 Leptolyngbyales cyanobacterium
ATAAAAGTTGTAGAATTCGCCAGACCTATTGGGATTAAGCTCATGCAAAGACATCAGCAAGCGCATCTAAAGCCTAAGGGGGCGACTGATTTTGACGAGGCTTTGCCATGTCTATGCAAAAAACCGACCTGATTTGATTCATGTCTCTTCAGATTGTTCGAGCGTTGCCGGGATATCAAGTTGAACGATCGAGCGTGAAGTTTAATATCGTCCTAAGTAACGGTTCCCTAAGTCAACTGGAGGAGTTGCACAACAAAACCACCATTCAACTGTAAAAAGTTGGGGTCTATAGGAATCACTATGTAGATGTTCGCCATGAACGTTTCACACTGACCAAGAAGGCTCAAAGCCCTGAAATACGTCGAATTGTCCTAATTTAGCGTTTGACTTGCATAATTCAGTCGATAGACCCAAAAGTTGGGGAGCCGTCGATTCCCTTTTGGGAAACTTGGCTCCCTTAATAGGTCTCAAAAGCCGTTTTGTAGACCTTGATCGTGGTTTTGTAGACCTAAAGCGTTGTTTCACAAACCCAAATGTCATTATCGGGTGAGCAAATCTTGAACGATCGCTCACCCGACACAATTTAACGAGCCGCCACAGGCATTCCTAAGATGTCCTCAATGCGAGGCATTTCTTCTAACGGAATCACCCGACCCTCATCTCCAAATCCGGCAATCTGATCGAAGTTGAGATAGCGATAAAGATCGTCCGCAAAGGGATTAATCTTATTCGCCATCATCTCCGAATATTCTTGAACCGTGGGGATGCGACCCAGCAACGCACACGCTGCCGCCAGTTCTGCCGAGCCTAGATAGACTTGAGCACCTTTGCCCATGCGGTTGTTGAAGTTGCGGGTCGAAGTCGAGAAGACCGTTGTGTTGTCGCCTACTCGTGCCTGATTGCCCATACAGAGAGAACATCCGGGCATTTCGGTTCTAGCTCCCGATGCGCCAAAGATGCCATACACCCCTTCTTCTTTGAGTTGATGTTCATCCATGCGAGTCGGAGGGCAAATCCACAGGCGACTGCTCACTGGCGGAACGCCTTCTAAAACTTTGGCAGCAGCGCGATAATGACCGATGTTAGTCATACACGAGCCGATAAAGATTTCGTCGATTTTGTCTCCTGCAACTTCTGACAGCAATTTGATATTGTCAGGGTCGTTAGGAGCCGCCACGATCGGTTCTTTAATCTCGCTCAAATCGATCTCAATGACTTCAGCATATTCAGCATCGGCATCGGCTTCGAGAAGACTCGGATTTGCTAGCCATTGCTCCATTTTGGCGACGCGACGCATCAGGGTGCGAGCATCTTCATAGCCGCGTGCCACCATATTCGTCAGCAGGGCAACGTTCGATCGCAAATACTCCGCAACCGTTTCGGTACTGAGTTTAATCGTGCATCCCGCGCAAGAGCGTTCGGCAGACGCATCAGTTAGCTCAAAGGCTTGCTCAACTTTGAGATCAGGCAATCCTTCAATTTCTAGAATGCGACCCGCAAACACGTTCTGTTTGTTTTCTTTGCTGACGGTCAACAGCCCTTTTTGAATCGCCACATAGGGGATGGCATTCACCAGATCTCGCAGCGTGATTCCGGGCTGCATTTCGCCCTTAAAGCGGACGAGAACCGATTCGGGCATATCGAGGGGCATGACTCCGATCGCCGCTGCAAATGCCACCAATCCCGACCCTGCTGGGAACGAAATCCCTAACGGAAAGCGAGTATGAGAATCGCCACCTGTGCCCACCGTATCTGGCATCAACATCCGGTTGAGCCACGAGTGAATGATGCCATCTCCCGGACGCAAAGCAACGCCACCCCGCGACGAGATAAAGTCGGGCAAATCATGATGAGTCTTGATGTCCACAGGTTTAGGATAGGCGGCAGTGTGGCAGAAACTCTGCATCACCAAATCAGCACTGAAGCCCAAACACGCGAGTTCCTTCAGTTCGTCGCGAGTCATTGGTCCCGTCGTATCTTGTGATCCGACGGTGGTCATGGCAGGTTCGCATGATGCACCAGGACGCACACCCGCCAAACCACAGGCTTTGCCAACCATTTTTTGCGCCAGGGTGAAGCCTTTGCCTGTGTCAACAGGCATTTTGGGGCGAATAAACAAATCACTCGGCGCAAGATTCAAAGCAGTGCGAGTTTTGTCGGTCAATCCGCGCCCGATGATTAAGGGAATGCGCCCACCCGCTCGGACTTCATCGACGATCGCATCAGGCTGCAAGCTAAACGTCGCGATCACGTTCCCATCGTTCGTCACTTCGCCTTCAAACGGGTGAATCGTGATCACCATGCCCGTCTCCATTTTGGACACGTCACACTGAATCGGCAGCGCCCCAGAATCTTCAGCCGTGTTGAAAAAGATTGGCGCGATCGAGCTTCCCAAAATATAGCCACCCGTCCGTTTGTTGGGCACAAAGGGAATGTCTTGCCCAATGTGCCAGAGAACCGAGTTAATCGCCGATTTGCGCGACGACCCCGTACCCACCACATCGCCCACATAAGCGACAGGATGACCTGTTTGCTTTAACTCAGCCAGAGTTTGCAATCCACCGGGCATCCGGGTTTCCAGCATCGCTAGAGCATGTAGCGGAATATCCGGGCGCGTCGTGGCGTGAGTTGCCGGAGACAAATCATCAGTGTTCGTTTCTCCGGGCACTTTGAAGACGACAACGGTGATTGCCTCTGCTAACACGGGACGATCGGTGAACCATTTCGCTTCTGCCCAGGCAGTCATCACTTGCTTGGCATTATCATTCGTCTCTGCCAAGACTTGCACATCATGAAACGCATCAAAAATCAGCAGCGTTTTGCTGAGAGCGGTCACTGCTTCTGCGGCTAATTCTGCATCATTGAATTGCAGCAGCTCAATTAGCGAATGGACGTTATAGCCGCCCATCATCGTGCCGAGCAGCATCACAGCATCTTTAGGTGAAATGAGGGGACTGGTGATATCTTTTTTGGCGATCGCTGTCAAAAACCCTGCTTTCACATAGGCAGCCTGGTCAACGCCGGGAGGCACACGATCACGCAGCAATGCCAATAATGTCTCTTCTTCTCCAGCCGGAGGGTGTTTGAGCAATTCACACAGGTCTGACGTTTGTTGAGCGTCGAGCGGAAGCGGTGGAATGCCCAGAGCGGCACGATCAGCCGCATGTTGGCGGTAGGACTCAAGCATAGTTGGATTATCTCTTACGATCGACATTCAACGATTTTGCGGTGTCAGCAGTTTAGTTTCAAGTGTTAGAAAAATTCTGTCAGGTTTGCACTCTTCTTTCAGTATGAAAAATTTCTTTGTGAGTTGGGGTGAGGTGCAATCAAGCGGGTCATCTCTGCAAGCTTAGACACTTGCTCACCTCAAAAGATCTTTCAGTTCTCCAGGAGACAGAACTAATACGGGTGAACCTGCGAACCCACCCATATCACGAGTGACAATTGCTTCTAACCCTAGCGAGATAGCACACGCCACTTGCAGTGCATCTTCAAAATCAGCAAACTCAAGCGCGATTGCTTGCTCCAATACTCCGCGATCGACTGGGCAAACTTCGATTAACTTCAACAAACGGGTCATGGCTGTTATGGCAATTTCGGCACTTTTAGTTTGCCGTTCTACCAGATAATGCACATCTGTTACAGTCGTTGCTGACATAAACCCTTCAAAGCGTCCTGCTTCAACTGCCTCTAGCAAAGAAGCAGCATTCGCTACAAAAGGTTCTCGTGCTAACAAAGCATCTAGCAGAACATTAGTATCGAATAAAACTCGCATTACAAATATTTTTGCGTTAACCGTTCGCCCAGCATGGCTTTCACTTCCTCATCTGTGGGGGTTGGCGCATCCGTTTTTGCGATGCCGATTAAACTTGCGGCTAGACCTTCGGGCTTAACCGTTGATGGCTGTGTTTCTGGTTGAAGAGAACGCATTAGGCTGTTGATGAGTTGCCATCGATCTTCTACAGAAAGCCTAAGTGCTTGATCTTGAAGCTCTTGTAATGTCATGGTGGTTCGCTTGGCGAAAAGAGTTATGTAATCAGGTAAGACGCTATGACTTCAGATTTTAGCGGCTCAACCTGAGATTTGTATGCTTCCTGCCAATGCAGAAAGCATACGGACAATACCTTAGTTGATATGTAAGACAGTCTAAGGTTCGCGCTTACTGGATGCAGACAGCTTTGTGTTTCGATTTGCTATTCTGAGACCTTCTTGTGACTCTAGGAAGAGGAAGCATAACTCAAGAACTGCAACCAGGAGAATTGCGTCCGGCTTAAGCCAGGTTGCAAAGGTAATCACAGCAAGTTTGACGACCTTTAGAGTTGCTTTGCTTCTCTTGAGCCTAGCTAAGAGTAACTACTCAGGTTGAAAGATAGTGGGCAGAGTAGGATTGCCCAAGAAAACTTGCTGAAGAGCATCAAGGACATTCAACCCTTGCTTCTTGAGGGTCGAGATATAGCCGCGAATGCGACCGAATTGCTGCGCCCCCGCAA
>JBBRPT010000181.1:0-4401 GCA_038227635.1 Leptolyngbyales cyanobacterium
CACCCCGGCTTTGAGCCAGCGTTGGGTTTGTTGGTAGACCGTGTGCCACGGGGGTAAGTCATGGGGCATCAGTCGCCAAGCTTCTCCCCCTCGCGCCACATACCGTAAGCCATTGAACACTTCGCGTAGACTATGGTCTCGCTGGGGGGCTGCTTCTGTCATTAATGTTAAGTACGGTGCGACAAATGCCCATTCTTCGTCGCTCACATCCGTTGGGTATGGCTTTCTACTCATGCTCCCAGTCTAACAAAAGTGCATAACACCCTCTAGATCAGAAGCCAAGAGTTCCAAACTATCGAAAGCCCGGTTATCAATTAGCGGCATTCCCAAAAGTTTGCTTAAAGCTAATTGACGGGATGATCCGCTTTCCGTTTGGTCTGCAAGTTAAAGCGTGGTTTGGATTAAAAGAATTCTTTCTGCCAATGCCGTCAAACCTGGATTTTGCAGCCTCGCGAGAGGTTCGGATTCTTCCTAGAAACGGGTGCTTTTATGCTGAGTTTGTCTACCCTGCTTCGGTCGTTAAGACTGACTTAGATCCTGCTAAATGCTTAGGTTTGGATCATGGCTTGAATAACTGGCTAACGGGCGTGAGCAATGTTGGAACCAGCTTTGTGATTGACGGCAAACACCTGAAATCAACCAACCAGTGGTACAACAAATCAGTTGCGAGACTGATGGAAGGAAAGGATAACGGCTTCTGGTCTAGGCGGCTGGCTAACCTGACAGAGAAACGCAATCGCCAGATGCGAGACGCTGTAAACAAAACCGCTCGATTGGTAATTAACCACTGCCTAAACAATCAAATTGGTACTCTGGTTTTTTGCTGGAATCGCGGTCAGAAAGACGGTGCCAACATGGGCAAAAAGACCAATCAGAAGTTTGTGCAGATTCCCACTGCCAGACTAAAAGAACGGATCAAACAACTGTGTGAACAGCACGGAATTCAATTTGTCGAAACCGAAGAAGCGTATACCTCTAAGGCTAGTTTCTTAGACTCTGATTCTCTCCCTAAGCACGGTGAAAAACCCGAAGGGTGGAAAGCGTCGGGTCATCGCGTTAAACGTGGTTTGTACAAATCGAGTAATGGTTTCAGAATCAATGCAGACTGCAATGGGGCTGCAAACATTCTCAGCAAAGTAGCGATGATGTTAGGGCTTGACCTTAGCGGAATCAGTAGAGGTGACTTGCCAGCACCTTTGAAGTTCAGATTTTGGACTCTTCAAGAATCCCCGCGTCTTTAAACCGGGGAGTGTGTGCGATTCGTTCATCCTAAATGAGTCTTGTACTTAGGGACGGATGGGAGGATTAAACGCTTTCTCTTCGGAGAATGCCAATCCTTACAACTTGATCATCATGAGGGTGTAAGTCCCTCCCCGCAGGTGCAGCGGTGACAGCATCATCCCTACGGTAGCGACTAGTCCTCAATCCGTAAAGCGGGATGAAAAGGCGGTAACTGGAAGCCCAATCTGGAACCCCGTCGAGCAAGAATCTATGGATAGCGCAAGCGAAGATGTGTTTGAACTGTCGTCAACAGCTAAATAGCCAAATCAGGCTGACAGGCTATCGCCAAAAGGCAAAGGATAAGGGACTGACGGCTACACTTCCGACCAGTAAGCACCCCTGATAAACCCGGCAGAGAGCATCATCCTAACGATTCCACTAATGATGACCAGGAACGAAGTAACCCTTCATATGCTCTCCGGTAGTTCGATACCGGAGTAGGTGCTAACCGGATGCAGTGAAGCGGCAAGATTGCCTAAGAAGCCAATGCCCAGAGTAATGTCTGGGATACGCAGACGTAGGCACGATGTCTTGGAATGAATCGGTACAAGTAGCAGTGGATATGTCTAAAGCACAGAGCGATCTGATGATGGAATGGAAAGACCTTCCCTGGCGCAAGCTAGAACGGAAAGTCTTCAAGCTGCAAAAGCGCATATTCAAAGCCTCGCAACGTGGCGATGTCAAAACAGTCAGGCGACTTCAGAAAACGCTGATGAGGTCTTGGTCAGCAAAATGCTTGGCGACTCGTCGAGTGACACAAGACAATCAGGGAAAGAAAACGGCTGGCGTTGATGGGATCAAATCCCTTAAGCCAGAGCAGAGACTAGACCTGGTTAGATCCCTGTCATTTTCCCAAAAAGCAAAACCGACGCGCCGAGTTTGGATACCCAAACCCGGAACGGAAGAAAAACGCCCACTAGGGATTCCAACGATAGCAGACAGAGCCTTACAAGCCTTGGTCAAACAAGCACTAGAACCAGAATGGGAGGCGAAATTTGAGCCAAACAGCTATGGTTTTAGACCCGGACGTTCAGCCCACGATGCCATTGCAGCGATCTTTGGGTGTATCAGTCGTAAAGCCAAATACGTGCTCGACGCTGACATTTCCAAATGCTTCGACCGCATTGACCATGAAGCGCTCTTGGCAAAACTGAAAACATTTCCAACCTTGCGCCGACAGATTAGAAGTTGGCTCAAATCAGGAGTGTTAGACGGAAAGACACTGTTTCCAACCCAAAAAGGAACGCCACAAGGCGGAGTTATCTCCCCGCTCTTGGCGAATATTGCCTTGCATGGAATGGAACAACGGATAAACCAAGCCTTTCCCAAAAAGGAAATTTGGTCAAAGAACAAAGTCATCGGACGCAGAAATCCGGCTCATTTTGTTCGCTACGCCGATGATTTCGTCATCTTGCACGAAGACCTCGAAGTAGTCCAACAATGCCAAGAAATCATCGCGGACTGGTTACAGCAAATGGGGCTTGAGCTAAAACCCAGTAAGACGAAGCCAACGTTCCCTGCATGAACATGCAGGGAACGTTGGCTTCAACTTCTTAGGATTCACGGTGCGGCAATATTCCACGGGGAAACACCACACCAGCAAGAACACCAAAGGAGAACCACTGGGTTACAAAACACTCATCACACCTAGCCAAGAGGGAATCAGCAGACACCAGGAAAAGTTAAAAAAGATCATCAAGGTTCACAAGGCTTCAACTCAGTTGCAGCTAATTAATGAACTCAATCCGGTCATCACTGGGTGGTCAAATTACTACTCCACGGTTGTCAGCAGCGAACATTACTCGAAGCTAGATAACTGGCTGTACCAGCTTTTCCGAAGTTGGGCAGAACACCGTCACCCCCTTAAAAGTCAATACTGGATCTCCAGGGCAAACGCATCTTATTCCAGCAAAACCTTCAGCAAGTAGGCTTCATCTCATCCAGCTCGAAGCCGTTTGTTCTTGACCCCTACCTTAGCTGTGGTCTCTTGAGTCAGCAAGTTGAGGGCAATGTGGCGAACAATCGCTAAATTTTCAGGGGCATGGTCTTTGCGAATTCGGCAATTGTCTTCTTGAAATGCCACATCCAAGACCCAGTGGAGAGAGTTTTCGATGCCCCAGTGGGTGCGAACTGCCTCATTTAAGCGACCGGCATGACTCTCTAAACTGCTGATGTAGTAGCGAGTTTCCAGGCTGGCTTTGCCGTTGATTCGACGTTCTGCCTCGACCATCGCGATACTGGTCAACTTCACCCACTGTTCTGCTTCGACCAACCCCTCAAGGTGTCCTATTGCCCAGCAGCGACGAGTTTCGACCCGACCATGCCCGATATCGATGGTTTGCTGATAATCATGCTCCATCCCAGCAAACCGGGTCTTCTGAGACTGGGCAAAGATCTGCTGAACCGCTTCAAACAGGTGACCTTGATTGCCCTTGAGAGCCAGGACATAATCGGCTCCTCGCTCCACAATCTGTTGAGCAATTGCCTTCTGACATCCCATGGCATCAATGGTGATAATACTTCCTTCGATTTCGAGTGCTTTCAGTAATTGTGGAATTGCCGTAATCTCATTCGATTTCTCATCCACCTGGCGCTGTCCTAACAATAACCGATTGGCGGTTGCCCACGCGCTGACCATGTGGATCGCTCGTTTGCCATCGCTGGGATTACGAGATTGGCGCAGAGTCTTGCCATCAATCGCAATCACTTGCCCTTGGCTCTGTTGACTCAGCGACCGCACCCAGTTCAAAAAACATTGCTGAAACTGTTCTGGGTTGAGCGCTGCAAACACGCGGGCAAAGGTGTCGTGAGCCGGGATGCCGTTGGGTAATTCTAGAATTCGCTTCAGCCACTTGACCTTCGCTCGTCCAAAGGTTTCCATTCCCACCCAACTGTCTGCTCCACAAATCACCGCCAGAATCGCGATCATCAGAATATCAATGAGCTTATGTCGTTTGGTTCGCTCAACCCGGGGGTCTTCTACTAAGTCGAAATGTTCAGCAATGCGGGTTCTTGGCTTGAGCTTCATCGCTAGAAAATAGAATAGATTCGTCCATTCTCCTCTCTTACAATCAGCTATTCACTCCAAGGGCTATGCGAATTTAAGATGCGTTCGCCCTG
>JBBRPT010000182.1:0-4276 GCA_038227635.1 Leptolyngbyales cyanobacterium
AAATGGGAGAGTAGAGAAAATCTGACCCGTGATATCTTGACTCCATTACCCTACCCGATCGCCCTATGAACCTCTCTCAACACAAACAGCAATTTACCGCAATCATCGAACGAGAAGGCGATGGATATGTTTCGCTCTGTCCTGAACTGGATATTGCCAGTCAAGGTGACACAGTAGAGCAAGCCAAAAAAAATCTCACCGAAGCAGTAGAGCTATTTTTTGAAGTTGCCGACTCTTCAGAAATCAAAAACCGCTTGCAAACCGAAGTGTTTATCACGCGCTTGGAGGTCGTCGTTGGGTAAGTTTCGCGTATTATCAGGACAGCAAGTTTGCAGGATTCTAGAAAAACAGGGGTTTGTCGAAGTTCGACAAAAAGGCAGCCACATCATTATGCAGCTTAAAATCGATGAAACGACTGTAACAGTTCCTGTACCAAACCATTCAGAACTTCGTGCCGGAACATTACGCTCTATTATTCGCCAGTCTGGTCTTCCTCGTGAATTGTTTGAGGTGATTTAGCCAAATTTGGACATAGACTTTCTTTAACAACCTACAGAACGATTTTTTCTATAGAAACTCGGCAGAGGCAACGTGTAGCGAAGTTTGCACGATCGCTTTATCTAAAACCAGCTGCAAGAATACCTGACAAGCATGAGCGATTGAACTGAGACAGCCGGAAGGTTTCAAAAAGCAAGATGGGCATCAGTCAAGACCAATCAACCTCGATCAAGTCATAGTAATCTTCAGTCAGATCCTCCACTTCACGCCCCTTTCAATTCTCCCATTTCGATCGAGCACGCTTTAATAGTGGTATCTTGCTCAGACTCAAGCTAAATTAGCGGAGAACGTCACGATCCGATTCACCTAGGAGTGAGCTATGTGTGGAATTGTCGGCTACATCGGAACTCAAGCAGCTAGCGGCATTTTGCTCGAAGGGCTTCGTAAATTAGAATATCGAGGCTATGACTCTGCTGGAATCGCCACCGTCTTAGAAGGTGAGATTCACTGCGTCCGAGCGAAAGGGAAACTCATCAACCTCGAAGAAAAACTGGCTGGCGAAGACAACCCCGCTCGAATTGGCATCGCGCATACTCGCTGGGCAACCCACGGCAAACCCGAAGAATATAATGCCCATCCCCACATGGACACCGCCAAGCGAATTGCGGTGATCCAAAACGGCATTATTGAAAACTATCGCGAATTGCGGGAAGAGTTAAAAAGTCGCGGCTGTGAGTTTCGATCGGAGACCGACACCGAAGTCATTCCTCATTTAATTGCCGAACACCTCGCTGTTGCCGACACCTCTTTGTTAGAAGCCGTTCGTCTCGTCGTGAATCGACTCAAAGGAGCGTTTGCGATCGCCGTCATTTCTGCCGACTATCCAGACGAATTAATCGTTGGGCGACAGCAAGCCCCCGTCGTTTTGGGGTTCGGACAAGGCGAGTTTTATTGTGCCTCAGACACGCCTGCTCTGGTGCCTTACACTCGCGCCGTGTTGCCCCTTGAGAATGGCGAATTAGCGAAAATGACTCCGTTAGGGGTGGAGATTTACAGCTTTGATGGACACCGCCTCAAAAAGACTCCCCGCACGCTGAATTGGAACCCTGTCATGGTTGAGAAACAGGGATTTAAACATTTCATGCTCAAAGAAATTTATGAGCAGCCTGGAGTTGTGAGAGCCTGTTTAGAAGCCTACTTTGATGGAGAATGGGCAGCAACGGACGCAGATAAAGCACCGACTCATCTGGGGTTACCGTCTGAATTATTGACAGATTTACAGCACATTCAAATCGTGGCGTGTGGGACGAGTTGGCACGCAGGTTTAATCGGCAAATATCTGATAGAGCAGGTGGCAGGAGTTCCGACTACGGTGCATTACGCGTCAGAATTCCGCTACGCGCTGGCACCAATTACGCCTAACACACTGACGATCGGGGTCACTCAATCCGGTGAGACTGCCGACACATTAGCCGCATTGGAGATGGAGAAGAAACGACGATCCGGCTTCACTCACAATCCAGACCTGTTGCCCCGTCTGCTCGGCATCACTAACCGTCCTGAAAGCTCATTGGGTGATTTAGTTCCGAATATCATTGACACACACGCGGGCATCGAGATTGGCGTAGCGGCAACCAAAACTTTTGTGGCTCAAGTGATGGCGTTTTACGCTCTTGCTTTGGATTTGACCTATCGCCGCGCGGCGAAGTCTCCAGAGCAGCTTGAAGAAATCTTAGTTGGACTGCGACAGCTTCCGGCTCAGATGGAAGTCGTGCTAGAAAGCCAGGAACGTTATATCGAAGAATTGGCACACGACTTTGCCGAGACTCAAGACTTTATCTTTTTGGGACGGGGAATCAACTTTCCGATCGCTCTCGAAGGTGCTTTGAAGCTCAAAGAAATCAGCTACATTCACGCAGAAGGCTATCCTGCTGGTGAAATGAAACACGGTCCGATCGCGCTCTTAGATGCAAAAGTGCCTGTGGTGGCGATCGCGATGCCAGGAGCCGTTTATGAAAAGGTGCTGTCTAACGCTCAAGAAGCGCGGGCGCGAGATGCTCGACTGATTGGCGTGACCCCGATGGATGAGCAAGAAGCGGCAGACACGTTTGATACGCTCATCCCAGTGCCCCATGTGGATGAACTGCTGTCTCCGATTTTGACGGTGATTCCGCTCCAGTTGTTGGCGTATCACATTGCGGCTCGACGCGGATTGGATGTCGATCAACCTCGCAACCTCGCCAAAAGTGTCACTGTGGAGTAGGTCAACCTATGCAACTGTGTAGTTGTGGAGTAATAAAACGGTTGGACAATTTATAAGACGGTTGGACAATTTACAAAACGGTTGAACAATTTAGAGGATGTCTTAAAAGGTAAGTGAGAGAGCTGAAACCCGTATTCTTTCGTCGGGGCACAACATCTGAAATGCTTATTCCACCGTAGGTGAACCGGAGTTCAGTAGACTTCTCAGACATCCTCTTAGTTTGAGTGAACTACAATCCTTGAAAAGTGTGTAGAGCTGTCATGGCCATTCACCAATTTCAAGGATATTCTTATGGGTGCACAAAGGCGTAAGTGGACGCAAGCTACATTTGATCGTTATGTTAAGGAAGGTCGGGGGCAAGGTGAAGGTAAGAGCTACAAGCCTTGGATCACTGTTCGAGACGTTTCTTCACGAGGCAGATCATCGAGACCGCCTAGCTGGAAGACTAATCGAGAGCATCACCTACTTTCGAACAATGAGAAACGGCTCTTTTACTTATTTGAGTGGTCAGAGAGCATCACAGACATCAGAGAACAGTTTCCTCTGTCTAACCTGGATTTAGCAACAAAAATTGCTGATGAGATGGGATGGAAATATCCTAAAGATTCTGAAAGTGGGATTCCTTATGTGCTGACCACTGATTTTATGCTGACCGTAAAACGAGATGGTAAGCCAGTGCAGGTGGCTCGAACAGTCAAGATGACACAGGAATTAGAGAAGCAATCAGTTGCTGAGAGATTGGAGGTGGAAAGACGCTACTACATAGCAGAAGGAATCGATTGGGATATTGTTACAGAAGAGGGGATTCCCAGGCTTTTGGCAGATAATATTGAGTGGATTCATTCTGCCTATTGGCTAGAAGCAACTACTGAGATGAATATTGAAGAACTTAAAGCTCTCGCTGAGACGCTGAAGTTTAGACTTCAAGGAAGTGATTTTACTATCAATCAAATTACAACGGCTTTAGACAACGAGCAAAATCTAGAGATGGGGACATCGCTTTATCTCTTCAAACACTTAGTAGCTAGAAAGGAGATCATTATGGATATTCTAAATACAAAAATATCGAGTTGTCCTTCCGCTAAAACGATTCAAAGAATTATTCACTAATTTTTCTCAATCGAAAACATGTACGACTACTTATTCACGAATGATTTAATAGAGTGGAAAAATAGCTCGGACAATCCATTGGTTGAGAGAGTTTTGTGGATTGATGAGGGTTATGTCATTGCATTTTTATTTGACATTAATGCAAAATTAGGATTTCCTCAAGCGAGGAGAGTTTCTGAAATACTAGAAGCTCTCTCTGAAGGATCTGCCACTAAATTGTCGAACGACCCCTGGGCAAGAATAGTCAGTGACGCTGATTTAACAGACAGAGCGAAACATATCCATCGCCTTCTCGTTCGATGATTGCGGTAAATTGCTGTTTGTGTTGAGAGAGGTTCATAGGGCGATCGGGTAGGGTAATGGAGTCAAGATATCACGGGTCAGATTTTCTCTACTCTCCCATTT
>JBBRPT010000183.1:0-4224 GCA_038227635.1 Leptolyngbyales cyanobacterium
TCTCAAAGCCCAAATCGGGCATGATTTTCTCGATTCGGGCATCTAGTCCATAGCCATCCATGCCTTCAAATCGTCGTTGCAGCTTGTCCATTTTGTGGATCAGCTTGTCTAACTCTTCAGTGTTAGCAGTTTCCATGTCGCGATGCACTTGAGTCAGCGCGTCGTGAACGTCATTCGCTTCGCTAAATGCCCGCCAAAATTCTTCTCTCACCGTGCGCGTCGGATCGACTTCAAATTCTTGCGTCAGATAAGCAATGTGCAAACTTGAAGGACGAATCACCTCGCCTGTGGTTGGCTCCATTTCACCAGCCACAATCTTGAGTTGCGTCGATTTTCCTGCCCCGTTGACCCCGACCAAGCCAATACGATCGCCAACTTTGACCTCCCAATTAATATCTTTCAACACTTCGCCAGTCGGATAGATTTTGCTGACGTGTTCGAGTCGCAACATGAGGGAGGCTCCAGAGAAAATCGGTGAGGATTGTAAAATCGTAAGTAAATCTTAACAAAAGCTGCGTCGATCACGCGAATTTTAGCGGTCTGATTCTTCGGGGATCGCAAAGAAATCTGCCTGCTCTTGTAGAGAGGCTTCGAGCAAATCGGTCGCGCCCAGTTTTACGTCTTCGTGGTAGAGATAGGCGATATCCAATGCTTCTAACGTTGCTCGAATGTGAGTGCGAATCGGCTGGCTCCCGATCGTCTGAATCAATTTAGGCACGTCTAGTTGGGCATCCCAGGCATAGGCTGTGCCGTGAAGTTTGACCAAATGATCGAGTAACTCAATCAAACCACCAGTTTCGAGCGGACGGATCGTGGGACAGGTAGACCCGATCGCGGTTTCAAAAAAGTTTTGCATCACCTGCCCCGCATCGGTGCCGAATTTCTCGATCGCCAGTTCAGGAATTTGACTGCGATCGTTTTTAGCGCTCGGCGTGCTGGTGCCGCTAAACCAGACATCGTTACGCAAACTGGAGGCGACGACCCCAAAAGTGTAAATCGGGTAAGGGTTCTCGCAAAATAACTCTTGATCTCCATCTCGACGCACCGGATGATCAGACCAATTTAGCAGCCAGTTGAGATTGCGATATGCCTGAAGTCGTCCGACTTTGCCGAGTCGCCCAATTAGCTCGACTTCATCTAGCAACAGCACCCAACCTTTATAGCCACAGAGAGCGATCGCGTCTGCCATCACGCCAAAGTAAGCGCTTCCATGCTGTGTCGTGCGGAAGTTCATATCAAATTTGGGCATTGACTCACCCCGGCAGTTGCGATGAATGCGTTTCAGTTCGGGGCTGGTAATCCGCGTTCCCATCAAGTCGCCGTAGAGGAGATCTTGTTCTTCGCCAGACGTAAAAAAATAGTCTTCCAAAACGATCTCTGGGAGCGGATGACTGTAGCGATCGCGATCAGCCAGAGGACTATTGAGCAAATCGCCTGCTTTTTTAGAGCTTAATGCTTTGGTCAGTCCTGCCAGTCTAGAGTCGGGCGTGCGAAGCACCGAAGCGACTCGTCCATAAAAGTTAAGCAGGTGATGACACGACACTTCTCGGCTTAAAGAAACTCGACTAACCGCAAAGCCTAAATCGAGTGCGACGTGTTCAACCGTGGTCAGCGCGTGAGTTTTGCCTTGTCCATAAGGTCCCCACGCTAACCGTCCTGCGGGGTGTTTTTTATCCTGAGAGAACTGCTCTAAATCTCGCCGAATTAGATCGGTTAGCGATTCTCGCAAATCGGGCAATTCTCTAGTCGAGGCGCGGGTGGGAATTCCGGCGCGAAGAGATTCGACAACGGCGATCGATTTTCTGCGGTGAGCGTCATATCGTTCCATTGCACCTACCTTAATGATGTTGATTTTTGAACTCGGTTCATCCGTCGCTGAGTGCCATCAGAGTTGCACCAATTACGTTAGCTCGAAGTTGACTATAGTTATCGAGAGCGGGAAGGTCGCGATCAACCACTTCAAATCCCGCTTCTTGAAATAATCGCCGCAGTCTCATCTGCACCTGTTCGGGAAAGGCTTTGCCTTGGGCAACCAGATGACTGTCAGTGTCCACAATATCGGATAGGGGATTGAACTTGTTAATCGGCAGCAAGCCTGTTTGTAACCGCATCCACAGCGCTTCGTAGCTCTTAAAGCCCCGACGATCGTCCTCAATCATCTCGCGCCGACCTGCCAGCAGCAATAGAAAATGATCGAGCAGTTCTACATCATCAATAATCTGGCGAAACAGTTCGCAGGTGTCTTTGATGGCATTGGCGGTGTATCGAAAGCGGCGAGTTTCGGGATGGCGTTCGGTCATGACTTCTAAATCGTCGATCGCCACCACTAGCCCCGTCATTCCTGCGAGATGCAGCAGCCGAATCAACGAGTTTAACCAGTAGCGAGCGTTCGGTTTTTGCAGCCGTTCGTAAAGTAAGGTCGATTGCTTTTGATGCCGTTCTAGCTTCTCGCCCGACAGCCACTTGAGCGCCAGCCGAATGCTATCTTCATTGCCACTGATCAGCCGATTGCTAATCACATTGTAGGCAAACGCCCGAAACGACGACCCAAAATCGACGTCTCTGAGCGTCAGCCCGATCGCTCGTTTGATCTCATGCACTGCCAAATCGCGGGTTAGCCCTTGATCTTCAATCAGCAAAGACAGAATCCGATCGCCGTCGTCATATTGCCCATAGCCGAGTTTTTTGGTGACAAGTTGGCATAGACCACTCACCAAGCGCTCTTTGTCGAGTTGTTGCACGATCGCCCGATAAAACCCTGGCAAATCATTCAAACGATATTCTCGTGCTGAGAGATAAACGGTTTGGTAATCTCTGGCTTTGGCATCTTGCAGCCCACAGCGTAACAGATGAGTTTTTCCCGTTCCCTCACCGCCCACCAACACCTTGACCTTGCTGCCGCCATCGGCAATGTAGTTTGCCAGATAGTGCTCGTGGAGATAGTCGAGCCAGCGATCGTGTCCCAGCGTCATCCCTGTTAGAAGTTCCTGACTTACCGGAGGCTGACCCGACAGCAACACCTCAATATCCAGTTCGTCAATTTGCATCGGCAGCCCTATCCCTCTGTTTCAACGAGATGAATCGCCAGCGTGCTGACTCGACTTTCTTGCCCCTGACTATTGACCAGCAAAAAACTACTAGCCTGGTTACGAGAGGGTTCTAGCTCAAACTGATAGCGATCGTAGCGAATTTCAGTCTGTTCTTTTAATCGAGCCAAATCGTAGATAAATAGCGGCTCAGGATAATCTTGTTTAGTGGACTGCTTCAGCGTCAAGAGGCGATAAATATCTTTAAGCGGAACAGACTGCCCCCACACAACCTCCTCTTTTTGGAGCATCAGCCGATTCAACATTTCATAGGTGCTGATCAGTTCTCGGCAAAAGCGCGATGCGTCGAACTTGCTATCAATCACTCGTCGATACTGTCCGGCGACCCAAGGGGCTAACTGTTCGGGTGCAAAGGCTTTGATTTGCTGCGATCGTCGCCCTACACTCAATTTCACTACGCCTTGGTCACGGCTAAACGTGAGTTTAAAGGGAGGAAACTCATAGTTAGGAAATTCACCTCTAACCGGAATTCCTACCGCTTTGAGGGCATTTTCTAACTCAATTGGGTATTGATCAGACGAGACAAAATCCTGGTCGGCTTGCAGCCCCTCGCGAATCACGGTCTGTTGCTCAACCCAGCGATCGCCTAGTTTATCGAGTTCTTCTGTCAACACCTCTAGCGTTTGCGTCGAGGTTTTAAAGTCCCATTCTTTGCGCGATTTCTTGACCGCAGCCCAGACTTTGATCAGGCGTTTCAACGCGGTATCAATCTCGCTCAAAGCAAGTTTTTCTGATGCACTGTCCGACGATTCCATAACTTGAGACAGTTTAGAGAGTTTAATTCTCCCCATCGTATCTCACAGGTGGACTGCTAGAACTACTGGACAATACTAAAAAACCCGATTGCATTAACCACATCAGAGTAACTGATTGAGTCCAAAAGAGGACTAGCGGCGGGTGAACCGGGTTTGTTAGTAACAGCTTGACCCTAAAAGCTGCCTGGGTTGTCGTCAAGTGCCATCAAGAAATTGACGAGATCGTTTTGCTGAGAGGTCGAGAATCCAGTTGACGAATCGACGTAAAATTCATGACCTGTGCCGTCAAGATTGCTTAACTGAAGAGCCGGATTCGCTTGGTTAGCAGCAATGACTTGGGCACGGAGGTTGCGATCGAGCAA
>JBBRPT010000184.1:0-4181 GCA_038227635.1 Leptolyngbyales cyanobacterium
AAGATGCCAAAGCGGGCGATCGCAAATCCAAATCCAATCAGCGAGATCGAGGTTCTGACCCAGGCAAGAAAGGTTCGTTCATTGGCTTGATGTTCTCGTTGACGGTCAACTGGGGAGTCTGGAGCCATTGTAAACAGTAGTATTAAGTGGCTAGAGTCTAACGGCTCGATTTTCCCTCAACCATGAAGACCCAGTTCTAGCCTGGGTGATGGAGGTGGTGCAAACCGTGTTCGTGGAAATGGCGATGGCGTGAAGCAGTGTGTTGATGAGGATGAGTGTGAGGTTGGCTTACTAAGGTTCCCGGATCATGCTCGTGCTGATGATGGTCATCATAAAGATGTTCATGATTATGCAACAGGGACTCGTGCCTATGGTCATGGTCATGTCCTTCGATCGCAGCCGTTCCATTTTTGCTCAGGCTGGTTGTCTCACGCGGTGAAAGCGTCAACTGAACGATGAGTAACAACAACCCATCGACCAAACTGCCATAGAAGAATGAGACGTGAGGAAACTGGCTTCCTAGCCAGCCTGCCAAGGGGTAAGAAAGTGCCCACCACAAATGACTCCACGCGAAATGTGCGCCATAAACTCGCCCTTGTAGGGCAGTAGGAGTCCGATCGGCAATTAACGTCTGAGTCGGCAGATTCACCAGAGATTGACCTGCTCCCGCTATCAACCAAAGCAGCATTAAGGGAGATAGCTGCACGAAGCTTGCAGGCAACAGCGCCATGTTGATGATAATGGCACCGATCAAGGGACTTGTGCCCACTAATGCGCCACAGAGTTAGTCCCGAACTAAAGGGAAAACAGATGCAGTGAAGTCTTCTCACCTGTTGGCACCAATTCAGGCTAAATTTGCGATGACGAAATAGTGAGTCTCGTATAAGTGCAAAGACCGAAACGACGTGCCTCGAAACCTAAGCTCCTTCCCTTTACCGAGGAGCAGATTAGCACCAAAGCCTATGAACTTTGGGAAAAGCGTGGGCAGCAAGGCACGTCGGAAGAAAACTGGCAGGCAGCGATCGCAGCGCTAAAACAAGAGCGATCGCCCCTCTGGAAAGTAAGTCACGCTTGGCAGACAGCGACCCAGAAGGATAATCGAGACTTCACGCTGGATGTAGTCAAGGTTGTGATTTCGGGGTTTGGTGTCTTGGCAACCCTCTTTGCCGGAGTGGGCTTGTATTTGACCTATCAGAACTCTCAAGCAGAGCGGCAACTCAACACTGACCGACTCGTAACCGATCGCTTTGCTAAAGCAGTCGAGCAGTTAGGGAGCCAGGACATTCATGTGCGATTAGGGGGCATCTACTCTCTCGAACGCATCGCTAAGGACTCCCCTAAAGACCATTGGACGGTGATGGAGGTATTGACCGCGTATGTACGAAACAAGTCACCCTTACAGAAGGGATGGTTAGAGATTCCAATAGAGCAGCGTAAGCCGTTACCAGAGGTGACCACGGACGTGCAATCTGCATTAACCGTAATAGGAAGGCGAGAGGCGAAGAACGACCTAAAATTTCTGGACTTGAGTCGAAGTGGTTTACCCAATTCCACCAGCTTCATTATTATTACGCTGAATTTGAGTCAAAGTAATTTGAGCGGTGCCAAGCTCTTTGGTGCCAACCTCTTTCGTGCCAACCTCAGGGGTGCCAACCTCAGTGATGCAGACCTCAGTGATGCAGACCTCAGAGGTGCCTACCTCAGGGGTACCAACCTCAGTGATGCAGACCTCAGAGGTGCCTACCTCAGGGGTACCAACCTCAGTGATGCCAACCTCGCTCGTGCAGACCTCACTCGTGCCTTCCTCACTCGTGCCTTCCTCTATGGTGCAAAAGGTATTACCCCTAAGAGGCTATTTATAAAGTAAATCTTTAAGCAGTTAAGCGACGCAGCATGATTCGCGTCATTGCCGCATAGATAGCCGCCTCACTCATTTCTGGCAATCGCTCATAGTCCTTACTGAGGCGACGAAACCAATTGAGCCAGCCAAAGGTGCGTTCTATCACCCAGCGCTTCGGCAAGATTTCAAACGGTTCCGTCAGTCGGTGCATCACTTCGACACGAGCTTGAATCATCAGCCAAACTACGAGCGCAAACTTATCGCCGTTATAGCCTGCATCGACCCACAACACCTTGACCCGTTCGAGGACTTCGGGATGGTCTTCAAGCAACTCCATCAGGGCATAAGCGGCTAACACTCGCTCTCCACCATTGGCTTCTGCCACGACCACTTTGAGCAACAATCCCAAGCTATCGACAATCACCTGTCGTTTTCGTCCTTTTACCCCTTTGCCACCATCAAAGCCATACACCTCCCCCTTTTTTCCGCCGTTTTCACCGACTGGCTATCGGCGGCTATCGCCGTGGGTTGAGTCGATCTTCCCATTTGCTCTCGAACTTGATCGCGCAGGGCGTGGTTGAGGTGTTCCTACACCCCGCGTCGTTGCCATTTGCGGTAGTACGAGTAGACCGTCGAACTCGGCGGAAACTCCCTCGGCAACATCTCCCATTGACATCCGCTCTTCAGTTGATAGTAGATGCCGTTACACACCGCTCTCATATCCGTTGTGCGCGGATGCCCTCCTGACTTTGCCGCAGGAATCAGCGGCTCTAAAATCGCCCATTCTGCATCGCTCAGATCGCTGGGGTACACAGGTTCAGTCATTGCTGCTTTACAACTCGTTGCCAGAAGTTTAGCGGCTCTGCTCGACCCTTCCCGCCTCGCTTTAGCTTTACTTTATAAATAGCCTCTAAGCAAATCAAACAGGCTAAAGACTGGCAAAACGCTCACTACGATGATGGCTTCCGCAAACAGTTAGGGCTACCACCGGAAAAGCCTTAACTAAGTGGACTGGCAGGGAGGGTAAGTTAAAAACTGAGCGAGGCGATCGCCGTCTCAACCCGCTCCTCCAAGACTTCTAGATATTTCTGGGGTTGAGTTAACCCGCGTCAACAGTGGTTAACTTATCGAGAGTTTGCAGCCGTTGTCTAATGTTTGCGGCGTACCATTGACCGCCCTTAGAGGTGGTGTGCCCTGACTGATTGAGTTCTTTCGCGATCGTGTGGTAGCCATGCCCCAATTCACGCAGCGACACCGCTAACTTCATCGCTGGCTCGGTTGCTGTAGCTGACTTCTGCTGATGAGCGGATCTCCCTGCCTCACCATTGGGGGCACACCCGCGCTCTTTCCTAGCTTGCAGTGCTGCCTTAGTTCTCTTACCGATCATTTCTCTCTCTTCTTGTGCGACCACCGCCCGGATTCTGATTTCAAGCATTGTTGCCTTGGGACTCTCAGCACAAATTAGATCGGGCGTTATTTCGGCAAAAAAGTATTTGTCACAGTATCCCGTGACGTGATAAACCTCACGACTGAACCTGTCCAGCTTGGCAACCATCAGCCGCGCTCCTTCAATTTGGCATTGCTCGATCGCGCTGCTCAGTTGTGGACGATTGCGCGGGTCAACTTTACCGGATACAACCTCAACAAAATCACCGACAATCGTCAGCCCTAGACTCTCACAAGCTTTTTGACACTGGCTAAGTTGTGCCTCTAGTCCTAGTTGACTATCGCCCTGTTCACGAGTGCTGACTCTGCGATAAATCACAACTTTCGAGATATCCCACTGGATTGATTGAGTCTTCTTGCTGTTTTTCTGGGTTGCCATCGTCTAACCTCTATTTCTTGTAGTGTTCTTAGGGGCATAAGCTCACTATAGCCACCCGTTAGAACACTACACCAACCTAGACCCTTCTAAATTAACCAGTTTGGGTCTATGCCTCTTACCAGTTTCATCGGTAAGAATAGTAATAATAGTACGTGTGCAAACTATTATTCAAGCTGTAAAACTCAAGCGCTCTCTTCTACATAAATTTCTACAATTAATTTAGGTAAGTCACTCAAACGATTGATATTCCGTAGCTTGATACCCTACTCTCCCCCCTAAGCATCGATTTTCAACTTTACTTATCAATCAAATGATTCTAGAAATGGCTGGAACCCTTATTCCCTCGTTAACTCGTCAGTGACTGATAAGAAGGGTGGCTACCAATTTAAGGCGGGACAGTAGGCAAGGTAAAGGGTTGCGACTTGAGAGGTAGTTTCCGTCGTCGAGCTTGCGGCAGATTCGGCATTTGGTGAACGAGCCATTCAAACAGGTCAGGCGAGGGTTGACCAAACAAAC
>JBBRPT010000185.1:0-3951 GCA_038227635.1 Leptolyngbyales cyanobacterium
CTGCGTCTCTATGCTTTGTGTGCGCCTCATCTCAACGTTGGCGGTTGGGGCAATCATGCTCGCGTGGCGGAAGTTGCCGGACGACTCATTTTAACGGCAGAAAAAGATGGCACTTGGTTAGCGTTAGCAGCGACGATTCCATTTAGTCGGCTTTCTTGCGGATTCGTCGGACACAGTGATGGCTGGACCGATCTGTCAGATAACTTTCAGATGGATTGGGAGTTTGACCAGGCGTTAGATGGCAATGTTGCGCTAATGGGAGAGCTTGATCTCAACTCCGATCGCTTCCATCAAACTGAAGCGTATCGCGAATTCACGTTGGGAATTGCATTTGGCGAGACGCTACATCACGCAGTCTCCACGCTGTTTCAATCTCTAGAGATACCTTTTGAGCAACAGCAGCAAACCTATAAACAACAGTGGGAATCAACCTGTAAACATACGCTGCCGCTAGAATCAGTAACCCGCGATGGTGGAAATTTGTACCACAGCAGTTATAGTTTGCTGCTAGCCCATGAAGATAAGTCTTATCCCGGCGCAATCATTGCTTCCCTGTCGATTCCCTGGGGAGAAGCAGTAGGCGACCAAAATCAGGGCGGCTATCATCTCGTCTGGACACGAGATATGCTCAACAGCGTCACTGCGTTGCTGGCAGCGGGCGATCGCTATACCCCGCTGCGTGCATTGATTTATCTAGCCACAAACCAGCAAGAAGATGGCGGGTTTGCCCAAAACTTTTGGATCGACGGTACGCCTTATTGGACGGGGATTCAACTCGATGAAGTGGCGGCTCCAATTCTGTTGGCGTGGCAACTGCACACCCAGAATGCACTGGTTCATTTTGATATTTATCCAATGGTGTTGCGGGCAGCCGGGTACTTAGTGCGATATGGTCCTGTGACCCAACAAGAACGATGGGAGGAGGCAAGCGGCTTTTCTCCCTCTACGCTCGCCGCCAGCATTGCCGCTTTGATTTGTGCCGCCGCATTTGCCCGCGATCGCCAAGACAGCGCCACGGCTCAGTTTTTGGAAGAATACGCCGACTTTCTCGAAAGCCACGTAGAAACCTGGACGGTCACAACTGAGGGCACTCTAGTTCCTGGCATCCCACGCCATTATGTTCGCATTACACCCGCCAGCATTCACAATACCCATCTCAACGAAAACCCCAATCAGGGAACGGTTTCCATCGCCAATCAACCGCCGGGGCAGCCGAGTGAATTTCTGGTTAAAGAAGTTGTGGATGGCGGTTTTTTGCAGCTTGTCCGCTATGGCATTCGTAAGCCCGATGATCCAATTATCCTCGACTCGATCAAAGTGATTGATGCAGTCTTGAAGGTAGATACGCTACTGGGTTCTTGTTGGCATCGCTACAACCATGATGGCTATGGGCAGCAGGAAGATGGTGATCCGTTTGTGCAATGGGGAAAAGGAAGGGCATGGCCACTGCTAACAGGTGAACGGGGACATTATGAGCTGGCAGCAGGACATAATGTTAAGCCTTATATTCAGGCGATGGAGCATTTTGCTTCTAATACGGGATTGCTGCCAGAACAGATTTGGGATGAACCCGATCGCCCCGACATTCATATGTTTTTAGGGCAACCCACAGGTTCTGCTATGCCGCTAATGTGGGCACATGCAGAATATATTAAGCTGCTGCGATCGACCAAAGATGGCAAGGTATTTGATTTGATTCCAGCGGTGGCAAATCGGTATCTGGGCGATCGCTCCGAGTGTAAGTCCTTGGAAATCTGGAAGTTCAATCGCCAGGTTCGTAGGGTCAAAAGAGGAATTACACTGAGAGTTCAAGCCCTTACCTCTTTCCAACTGCACTGGACAAAAAACGGCTGGGAAACAGTTGTTGAAACAGACTCTATTTCAACGTCTCTTAACATTTGCTATGTCGATATCCCCATCACAATAGAGCAATCTACACCCGTCGTTTTTACGTTCCTTTGGTTAGAAAAGGGCAACTGGGAGAATAAGAACTTTCAGGTTGAAGTTTACTGAGTAGCCTTAGCTGTTCTATCTAAATATTAAAAGGGATTGAAGAACCTCATGCAGAGAGACACCGAGAAAGACCCTCCACCTCCTCAAGATAAAGATAATCTGTGGTATCGCTTAACTCATGGTGCCCCTCTAGCTGTGATGCTAGCAACGGTTCTGTATATTCTCTATCAGCTTCTACCTGTACTAAAACTAATTGCCGTTGCTATCTTGCTAGCAGTGATTCTGAGAACACTGCTGCGCTGGCTGCAAAAGTTAGTCAAGCAACGTTGGATCGCTGTCCTGATCTTAATTGGGTTAATTGGAGGATTCGGCGTTTTTCTGATATCGTTCATTTTGCCTAACTTACTCGCTGAAACTCAACAACTACTGGTTGCTCTTCCCAATTATCTCAATTCGCTCATCGGCTTATCTATAACGCTGCACAAACAATACAGTTTTGTGCCTGATCTCTCTCAAGGTTTAGCGCAGTTTCGGAATCTGGCTGATCAGTTCTTGTTATCGTTTCCACTACTCCTTGGCCAAACATTTGGAGCAACCATCGAAATCGTTGCAACACTGATTCTTGGGCTTTATATGGCTTATGATCCATCTACTTTGATTGCTGGTGTTTCTCGATTAATCCCGCGTCGGCATCACCAGCAGTTTAACCGCTTACTAAAAGCGGCTGGAGTACGGCTACGCGGTTGGATCTTTGGAACGGGCATCGCGATGCTGTTTTTAGGACTAGGAGCCACGATCGGGCTGTGGGCAATGAACGTTCCACTGGCCCTGTCGTTTGGTGTGGTTGCAGGCTTGCTGGAGATCGTTCCCTACTTTGGCTCGATCGCCGGAACTTTTTTACCAGCACTCGTTGCTCTCACTCTATCACCTGTAAAGTTTCTTTTGGTCTTGCTCCTATTTCTTGTACTGAATCAGATCGATGCTCATCTGATTCAGCCTTTAGTCATGGGTCGGCAAGTTCATCTTCACCCAGTCGGTGTCATTCTGACCTTTCTGGTTATGGGAAAGCTGTTAGGGTTTATTGGCATTCTTCTAGCCGTTCCAATTGCTGCTGTGCTAGTAACATTGATGGATGAATTTATTCCAAAAGCGAATCCTGTAGACACAACCGTTGATTAGGGCAGTCCTTTTGTATTGAGATCGATCGCATACAGCGAATGCCCAGCGGCAATAATCAGGCGATCGCGATTTTTGCCACCAAACGTCAGATTAGCAACGGTTTCTGGCACTAGAATTTTACCGAGGTGCGTTCCATCCGGTGCATATACTTGCACACTATCTTCAGAACTGATAAAAACATTGCCGTGCGCATCAACACTTAAGCCATCAGGCTGACCCGGATCAATCACGGCAAACACGCGACCATTGATGGCGTTTTGACCATCTACAACTTCGTAGACGCGAACATGATGGTAACCATCAGAAATGTTGAAAGCAGAAGAGTCTGACACATACAAGAGTTGTTCATCTGGATTAAAAGCCAATCCATTGGGACGCAGCATATCTGTTATCACAGCATCTATTTCACCTGCTGCCGGATCAAAGCGATAGACATAGCTTCCGGGTTGTTCTTGTTCACCGCCATAGCCTTGATTTGGTTCTGTAATACCATAGGGTGGATCGGTAAACCAGATGGTGCCATCGCGTTTGACGATTAAATCATTCGGACTATTCAGGCGTTTCCCCTGATAGCGATCGCACAACACCTGCCATTGTCCATCTTGCTCTTGTCGAATAATCGCGCGCAAACCCGATGAACAAGAGACTAGCCGCCCCTCTAAATCGTGGTCATTACCATTCTGGTAATCCGATGGATCGCGCAAAACGCTGAGTCCATCACTTGCGCTCCAGCGCAGTAACCGATTACCGTGATCATCACTCCAAATGATGCTGTCATCTTCCTGGCAATAAACAGGTCCTTCGCTATGAACAGCACCA
>JBBRPT010000186.1:0-3783 GCA_038227635.1 Leptolyngbyales cyanobacterium
ACATGCCTCACGCTTGCTTTGGCATCTTTTCACTAACGTGAGCGCGATTGCAAAATTTTGAATCAAGAGCCGGCGTGAAACTTAGACTAGATGGGAGCTTCAGCATTTACCTTCGCACTGGTTGCGCATCTCGTGGGCACAGACGTTGCACCTTAATAAATCCACGTTCCTAAGTGGCGCTTCCAATAACCCTATTTTTGTGACGTTCATCGTGGGTGAAAGAAAGCATCACAGAAATTGTGACCCTTTTGGAGAACTGCATATCCATAGCTACAAATCCCTTGAGGACACTTCTGACTAGTAACGTTCATCGAAGGTAAACGATAATTCTGAAAAGTTGTGCCTATCTATATTAGGTGAGGATTTGAATGAGCTTTTCCTGATACTGAGGCTGGATTTTGCGCTTCTCTCCTTCAATCATCTTGACCCAACTTTCTTTACGCCCCATTTGTTGAGCTAATTCAACTTGAGTCATTCCCTTTGCAAGGCGAAGCTGCTTGAGTTGAGTGCCCGATTCAATAATGGAGAGGGTGGCTTTTTCTGAAATGGGTTTTGGGATATCGTCAAGCGCTGAACTAATACTGCGGCGCTTTGGATCTACTTTGGAGTTGATTTTTCGAGCTTCATCGATTTCGTCGAGCTTCTCCGCGACAATTTGAGGGGGTTGAATCCAGACTTTACTCGTTAGGAGTTGCTCAAATTGACCTCGCATTCGCTTTGTTTTATCAGTTAGACGTGCCCCAAATCCGCTTGTGGCATCTTTTGCCCAGAAATCTGCTGCTTGATCTGGATCGTCGGGAATTTGAGCTAGCAGTCCTGACTCAGGATCTTCAACCCAGTATTGAATTGGATAGGTTTCTACATCGCGGGTGATTTTCCATCCCTTCTCCATCAGCACCTTGAGCGAAGTAACCCATGACCGGACAATTTTGGCGCGATCGCGGTAATTCGCCTTGGCAAGTTGCAATGTCTTATCTCCGAAAGCAATCTTCAGCAAGGCTTCTACCGTCATCGGGCTATCGCGATTAATCTTGGTCTTAAAGAGCAACCAAGTCATCAATCGCGCCGCCCCTTCATAGTGATGCCACGTACTCATCAAGTCCTGAAGAATTTGCTGGGATAAAACGCCGTATTCGTAATAGCCTTCGCGATTGCGCCGCATTTCTTCGTTCAAGAAGTATTTTGCCCAGTTGCCACAACGAATGCTGAGGGTGAATCCGACCAGTGCTTGTTCCCCGATCGAATTTCCTGAGTCGTCCTGCAAGCACTCTTGAAAATGCAGCATTGGTTCTGCAATTTCCCAAAGCCAAGTGCGGCTCACTGTGAAGCTTGGAACTCGTCCTTGGTCTGGATAGGATACATACACCAGTAGATGACACGGCTGCTTCGCAAGCTCTAGCATTAAATGCAGCTTTTCTTGGCGGTTGAGATTTTTGTTTTTGTCAAGTCCCAAGTAGCGCTCTAGCTGACGGTCATTCAGAACAAACTGCTGTTCCCAAGGTCGATCAAGCTGAGTGGCGTGTGCCGAGTAAATAAGGTGCATACACGCCGCTCGAATGTCGAATTGCTCAATGAGGGCTAACGCTGCCTCGCTTTCTAACGCAGACGGGTACTTAGAGAATAAGTCTTGAGTGAGCCAGAACGAT
This sequence comes from Leptolyngbyales cyanobacterium, assembly GCA_038227635.1. Classification (GTDB taxonomy): domain Bacteria; phylum Cyanobacteriota; class Cyanobacteriia; order Leptolyngbyales; family Leptolyngbyaceae; genus Phormidesmis_A. Next base: position 1,647 of record JBBRPT010000186.1, read on the forward strand.
AGAAATCCTTTTCCCTTGGAAATTAAGCTCTCGTAGCAGAGTCCATCTTCAGAGTCCTCCCATCGAAGGTCCTCGCGCTGCGTTAGGATATTCGCGCCTTCCCAGATCAGCCGACTGGATGCCAATCGATGAACTGACTCTCCGGGAAACAAGTCTGAGTTTGTAGCGGGACGTAATGCGGTTCGGGATTGTTTACGCTGCGGGATGGGCTTGTCTGAGGGAGTGTCACTGGATTGAGGGGGCATAATCTCTGCGAGAACTGGGACGACTTCAGCAGCCTGAGCGTCAGTTTCTAAATTCCGCTTTTTAGCTTTCCTGGGCATAATGGCTCACGAGGGCGTTCTGGCAAAGCAATGATTGAGGCGAGAGTGTAATTTCTGATCCCTTTGAATTCTAATCGCTGCCTGCGTTTTTCCGCAAAAATCAAGGCAAATACGAAGACTTCTTGTGTAATTTATGGACTTATTACACAAGAAGTCTTATTATTTATGTGACTAAAAGGTTTAGACCACAAACACTACTCTCTCAACTCCCAGTCTGGGAGTCATCTTCAACAGAATTTCTGCACTATGGTTTCTGCCCAAACCCTTTCGCCCTTGGACGACCTTTGCTGCTGTGCTGGAGACGATCCTTGATTCCGGTGGACTTGACTCCCCATTCTTTGCGGACACTCTTTTGCATTGCCTTAAACTCTTCTACAGGCGGTGGACTATCCCAAAATATCAAGCGCACTCGACTGCCAGGAGCCAGCTCCCCCACCAAAACTAGCGCGTCCTCTATGACGGAGTTTCCCAGTGCTCTCCCTTCTGCGACTTCCACGGGAGTGATGGGTCGAACATACCAATCGCGATCGGGATGCTGGAGGAAGAAGACTCGATCGCCCTGCATGACTTCCTCAAACTCTGCTGCCTGTTCTTCTGATCGTTCTGGAGCAACAGCCGATTGGATCGAACGAGCGTTGGAATCAATCAACGAAGTCTCTGTCATGACAAACACAATAGAAGAGTACTTCTTCTATTGTGCCTGTTGCGTCAAGATTCTGAAAGAGAGAGTTGGGCACAGAGCCGTTTGATTGTAATTGTTGATTATTTCTTGTGTAATAAATGGTAAAATAAGCTGGGCTTATTACACAAGAAAAATGCCGCATAGATCGACAATTCCCTCGCTCCAAGCCTCTATCCATCGTCTCAATGCAGACGAACAGCAGCAGCTTTATGACTGGTTAGGTCAGCATTTGCAGGAACGATCGCTCATGGAGATTGAGGTTCCCAAAAGTGGGATGGGAACACGCAACTACGAAGGCAGAACCTACGTTTTCCAGAAGCGACGCTGTGGCAAGCTTGATTGCTCGTGCATGGATGGAGAGATTTTAGAGGTCGGGCACGGACCGTACTGGTACGCTTATTGGAATGAGAATGGCAAAACCCAAAACAAGTATGTCGGCAAACGTGCGCCGTGGCAGAAAAATCAACCGGAAAAAGGCGGTTGAATCGTCAATTTCTGATCACGACAACTCTCGCAAAACCAATTGCTCTAACTGCTCTTTGCGATCGTGGTGGGAAGCTGAATTAGGTCGATCGTGGTCGCGTTAGGCGTTCCAATTTCATCTACTAGCAGCGACTCCCTCACCAAGGCTACCATATACACACAAGTTGATCCGCTCCATCATTGCCAAAACCTTTCGCCCCCTAAATCCCCCAATTTTGGGGGATTTAGGGGGCATAAGCCGACTCAAGCGAAGCGACGAGGACTTGTGTGTACACGGTAGCTCACCAAGGAGGGCAGGAATTTCACCCGCATGGATATCAAGTTGTCAAGGTACAGATAGGAATGCTGTCATTCCTGGGCACGACTTGCTCCTCATCCCTAAGGATTGCTACTTATTTCGAGGAAACGAATCGCGCCCCGTGCTTCAGCCGGGGGTTAGCTTATAGAGTGCTTGGATGAATTGGGGCTTTCTGCGATCGCAAAGAGCTACAAGCATCAATTTTAAGTCCTTGAGTGTTGTGATGTCACGAGAGGAAAATAAGACAAGGGACTGGTGGGCTATGAATGCGAGAATTGCTTCTGTTGCTTAGCAAACAAATTAGTGAACACCTGTGCTGCCGCCTGTCCTTGCAAGAGCTGGTCATGAGCA
>JBBRPT010000187.1:0-3778 GCA_038227635.1 Leptolyngbyales cyanobacterium
ATCTTGTGCTGACCCTTGGCACTCATGGTTTAGACTCTCCCACAGAAGGTGCAGGCAAGGGGTCTACTAACTTGGGCTGATTGGTTTCCTGCATTTTCAGGTCTGTTTTTTCTAGAGGGGTGGCATCAGACTTAGAGTCAGGAAGAGCGGCTTTAAACTGTTTTCCTACAAAGCTCAACGAGTTTGTCAGGTGCTTATGCCAATAATTCCAGCCTACATTTTTTCCAACGATCCCATGTCCTCCTGGAAAGGCATGAAATTCATTAGGAATCTTCAACTGATCGAGGGTTTGATGAAATTGCTGAGTAGTTTGCAAATATTTAGCATCCTCTTTCCCTGCATCTAAATACACTCGCAATTGAGGACGAATTTCTGCGGGAATCTGCTGAACAAAGAATTGCGGACTGTTTGCTTCACCACTATTGTCAATAAAATAGCCCGTGTGGCTAAAGAAAATGTGGAATTGATCGAGGTAGCGTAACCCAATATTCAATGCGCCCCAACCGCCCGACGACGATCCCCCGATCGCCCAAAACTGGGGATCATTTAGCGATCGATAGCGAGTTTTGATCTCGTTGACCAGATCTGAGCCAATCAATGTGCCAACTTTGCCGTTGGCTCCATCGTAATATTGAGGGTCCCAAAAGGGACTCGTGCCTCTGCTGTCGTTGCCGTCTGGGGTGATAACGATCGCAGGGGGAAGCTTGCGCGCTTTGTAGAGGTCATGTAGCACTGAAGTCAGAGCAGCTTTGTCTTCAAAGTCTCGCTCAGTGCCGTGTCCGCCGTGCAGCAACACAATCACGGGGTAGCGTTGAGCTGGATTTTTGCCATAGCCAGGAGGCAAGACAACTCCGTAGCGTCGCTGACCCATCGCTTCACTATCAAAAGTCTGAACTCGAAAAACAAGCCCAGTTTCCGGTTCAGCCTTTGGAGGGTCAATTTGTGGTGCCCCTGCTATGAAGACATACCAATATCCCCCAGCTGCTAAAGCGGTGAGACCCAGTGCGCCAACAATGATTAAGGTGCGAGAGAGGCTTTTAGAACGCTTCATGCAGAGAATTTTATAGACGTGAGAAAGTGCACCCATCTAGAATAGTCGCAGTTTGCAAACTTCTCTCCACCCCACTTTATCTGACCAGACCGTCTGACAAAGTGCCTCTACCCAACTTTTGGGGGTCGATCGCGCACAGGTCTCGTCACGGGGTGACCCTCACAGGGTAGGCGCAGACCATTCGGGGTGATACCAATCTTCTTGCTCAACGAACGCAGTCAAGCCAAGACACGGTAAAGAAGCCTTTTAGACTTCTAGAGATTTAGAGTGACTCACAGCGTGGCGCTGTCTCCAAATTTCTAGACTGAGAATGCAGGTAACAAGCCAAACTAGTCCTGCTGCATATCCACCAATCACATCGGTGAACCAGTGAACTCCTAAATAGAGACGACTGAAGCCGATGAGCAGAATGAGTAGCGTTGCCATCGTCGCAATGACACCGCGCCAACGCTGAAACTGAGTGGCTAACAAATAGCCTAATAATCCATACATCACCATTGACAGCATCGCGTGACCACTCGGAAAGCTGTAATTTGTCACATCGACAATGCGTGACCACAACTCAGGACGCGCCCGTGCAAACAAGTTTTTGAGCACAAAATTTAGCCCCAATGCTCCGAACCCAGCGATCGCGATCGTCATCGCCTCTGCTTTGTGATGTCGTAGGAGAAGAATTACGCTCAACCCCACGCAGATCACGAGCAGCACTCTGGGATCACCAACATCGGTAATGAACACCATGATTGGATCGAGCCACGGTCTCTGTAGTGATCGGATTGACAATAAAACATTCGCGTCAAAGATTTGAGTTTCATGCTCAAACACTTCTTCTGCAATGTGGGTGAATAACCAAAGGGCGATCGTTGCCAGTGCTAAGCCCCCTAACCGAACCGCCGTGAGCAGAGGTTGTAGTTTGAGTCCTACTTTGTGTTGCCACAAAGCAATCAGTTTTCTGCTCAAATCGCGAATCCAATCAAATAGCATGAGGGCGTGATTTTTTCTGACGAATCCTTCTATTAATTCATGATCTGTGCCCAATGACTCCTAGCCTAAAGAACGAACTTTTTGACGCGTGCTCTTGTGGTAGAGCATAAGTATTCATATATTTGATCCGTTGCCGCTATTCTCTTGCATGACTCCTGAAACTTCCTCTACTCCGCCGAGCACTCCACCTGTCGAGGTTAGCCGCCCCGCTTTGGAGGTTAATCCCACGATTCAGGTGCGTCTCAAAAGCGAAGGCGGACGACTCGTTCTCATCCTTCCTCCCGACTCAGAATTGACTGACCCCAAAGCGTCACTCGCTCTAACGTGGGGCGAGATTTGGCAGCAGTTTAAACAGCAGCTAGATGCTAGAGAGCGATTTTGGCAACCTGGAACCCGCGTGGATTTGGTTGTCAGCGATCGCCTGCTCGACACTCGCCAACTGCAAGCGATCGCAGATGCCCTAACCGAAGCCCAACTTCAACTCAACCGCGTGGTTACCAGTCGTCGTCAAACGGCTGTCGCCGCTGCCACTGCGGGTTACTCGATCGAGCAGCAGCCTTCGGCTCCGGTGACTCCACTCAATCAGGTTCCTATTGAGGTAGGGCAAGCGATGGAAGAGCCGCTCTATCTTCAGATGACGCTGCGATCGGGCACCGAAATTCGACACAATGGCACTGTGGTCGTGTTGGGAGATCTCAACCCCGGCAGTAGCGTGATTGCAGAAGGCGACATTCTCGTCTGGGGGCGGTTGCGCGGAGTGGCTCATGCAGGCTGCAAGGGCAATGCGCGATGCTTGATCATGGCGCTGCAGCTCGAACCAACCCAAATTCGGATTGCTGATTTTGTGGCGAGAGCGCCCGAAACTCCCCCATCTCAATATCACCCCGAAGTGGCGTATGTCGCTCCTCAAGGCAATATTCGGATCGCCAGAGCGACTGAGTTTGTCAGACAGCCAGCACCCGATCACTCTCTTTAATAACCTCGATCGGGGTAGATGAACACAATCTTTCAATTAATGCCGCTATCCCACGCGGTGCGAGGAAAGTCAGTGTCCTGGGTACGCTAGAGCGGTAGCTTTTCTGGAAAGTATGAGCATCCTCAAATCTTTGTCACTCTTAGGGTTGCTTGCTGTCGGAGCAATTGTGGTATCTTTAACGGTCAAAACTCAATTCCAGGGCGGCAAAAGTCCATTAAATCCGCCAGAAACTCAAGCGGTGCAAGCTGCCTGTAAGCTTAATCCTGACAGTCCCAGCTGCAAGTGAGATGGAATCCCCATTTTTTGGTTAGCACAATGTGCAACTTTTCTAAAACCGCCTAAAAGCAGCTCTGGCGCTGCTGAATGGCGCTATGATTCCGGCCGGATTCTGAACCGAGCCTCAAGGCTTTCAGGAATCGTTTCATAGTCGAATTCAGCAACACCGCAGCTCTCATCCTAGCCTGCACCCCTAGGAAACAGACAAAGCGTAAAAGAGGACTTGCAACAAGTGTTCTTACTTTTAACTTCCGGTTTAGCTAATTCGGCGGGAATCCCCACACCATACGCTTCGTTGGTGTGGGATGAAAGTCAGGGTTGTTTTTTGCCGTCTTGCGGGTGGTCTTCACCGAAGCTGGAGACCCAGCAAGGCAGGCAAAAAACAACCCATCTCCGACCAACGAAGCGACTGTTCTGATTTAATTCTGAGCATAGCAACTTAAACGCTGCAACCCCTGCAAAAACCACGCAGTCTGGATCGTGAAACCCAA
>JBBRPT010000188.1:0-3703 GCA_038227635.1 Leptolyngbyales cyanobacterium
ACACCTCAATGACAAACCTAAATTTGTTTGCACTCTCCCCCATTCCTCACCCCTGATCATCTCACCACAGACAGACTTCAATTTTTCTCTCTCGACACCACAACACTCAAGTAACAACCAAGCAGAACGGGATATTCGGATGATGAAACTCAAGCAGAAGATCTCTGGAGGCTTCCGCTCAGGGGAAGGCGCTCGAATCTTTTGTCGCATTCGGGTTTATCTTTCCACGCTTAAAAAGCAGGGGCACAATCTTTTGGATGCTCTAGAGCGCGTATTTTGCGGACAGCCCATTTCCCCTGCTTTTCAGCCTGAGTAGTTACAAAGAATCTTACGGTGGCTTGCGTCAACCGAGACTGTGATTTCCGCAGCCGTAATCCCCTCCCAATTCTTGCTGTGGATGAACCGATCTATCGACGATTACCCTGCTTTGTGATCGCGACAGTGGACAAGTTTGCGGCACTGCCTTGGGTTGGGCAGACAGGCGCACTCTTTGGGCGTGTTACTCACTACAACGAGGGCGAGGGATTTTATAGCGCTGGAGATCCGACCGTCTCAGGTAGGCGAATGGAGCATTACCTACCCCCTCCAGATCTAGTGATTCAAGATGAATTGCATTTGATATCAGGTCCGCTCGGCACAATGGTTGGGTTGTATGAAACGGTGATCGACACCCTTTGTTCCTACACCGAAAACGACAAGCTGATCCGCCCCAAAATTATTGCGTCAACCGCAACCGTCCGCCGCGCCAGCCGCCAGATTCAGGCACTTTTTGGACGCAGCCATGTCGATATTTTTCCACCGCCCAGCCCTGATCGCCATGACTCCTTCTTTGCCAGAACCGATTTTGAAGTCCCTGGACGGCTTTATCTAGGAGTTGCCGCTCAAGGGCGTAGCCTCAAAGTGGTTTTGCTGAGAACCTATCTAGCATTAATGGCAACCGCTTACAAGCAGTATATGGAACAGGGCGGCAAGCGCAACAAAGACAATCCTGCCGACCCTTACATGACCTTGCTGGGATACTTCAACTCCCTGCGCGAACTGGGAGGTAGCCGTCGAATCGTGGAAGATGAGGTCAGTTCTCGACTTGCTAAATACGGCGATCGCTTGCGACACGGAGAGATGGTTAGCTACTTCCGCGACCGCAAGATTGACGATGAACCTGAAGAACTCACGTCGCGGGTTAGCACAAATAAAGTTGCGAACACGAAGCGTCGTCTAGCACTCCCCTTCCACGAGGATGAGCGCGTTGATGTCGCGCTTGCCACCAACATGATTTCGGTCGGTCTGGATATCGTGCGATTGGGGCTGATGGTGGTACTGGGGCAACCTAAAACGGCGGCTGAATACATTCAAGCCACCAGCCGAATCGGTCGAGAGGCAACGAAACCGGGCTTAGTCGTGACATTGCTGAATGTCCACCGTCCGCGAGATCGCTCTCACTACGAGCGATTCCAAAGCTGGCATAACAGTTTCTATCGGGCTGTGGAAGCCACTAGCGTCACGCCATTTTCACCCCGCGCCCTCGATCGAGGGTTAGCAGGCGTGGTCGTGGCGCTGGCTCGTCTCAGTATTCCAGAAATGACTGCCGCTTTAGGAGCCTCAAATATTGGTAGCCAACAGAATGCGATCGATGGAGTGGTTGAAACGATTGTCAGTCGAGCTGAAGCTCATAGTCCAGATGTAACTACTCAGGCTGTCATGAAAATCGCTAAAAGCTGTATCCGAAAAGCTTTTAAGCCGTTTTCTGGAAAAAGAGAATTCTCAATTCTTGGCATAAATAAGCGCCTTATTGAGAATCTTGATTTTTATTCTGACTCAGGAAAATCTTTTATCCACTATAGGTAGTGTTTTGCAGATTTTTTCATTTAAATCTAGAGCCTGAGTAGTTACGTCCAGATTTAGATGCGACAGCGACGAGTACACTACGACAACAGGTGAGAGCGCAGGTGCTAGAGGGTGTTATGCACTTTTGAATTTGATACTCACGAATTGCCTGACCATCAACATCACAAAGGCAATCAGGTGAAACCCGACTAAGGTTTCTGCCAGCCGCTCGTAATCTCTCGCCAAACGCCGAAACCGCGACATCCAGCCAAAACTCCGCTCGACTACCCATCTTCTCGGCAGGAGCACAAAGCCCTTCTTCGCTTCCGGCAGCTTCACCACTTCCAAGCGAATGCCTTCTGCCTCAGCATCGGCGGCAGCTTGCGCTCCCGTATAGCCTTGATCCACAAACGCAACCTCAACGGATTCCCCCGTCATCTGCTGGACTTGTTGCATCAGTTCTGCGACCTGCGCTCGGTCTTGCTCGTTCGCAGGCGTGACATGCAGAGCCAGTAAATGTCCTAGCGTGTCCACGGCGATATGTACCTTACTACCCTTTTTGCGTTTCCCCCCGTCATAGCCTGCTCGATGACCGCTTTCCACCGTCGATTGCAAGGTGCGACTGTCCAAAATTACGGCACTCGGTTGCTCGGTGCGTCCCGCTAAGATTCGCAGGATCTCGCGCAAGTCCTGCACCATCGCTTCAAAGACCCCGGCTTTGAGCCAGCGTTGCGTTTGCTGGTAGACGGTGTGCCACGGTGGTAGGTCATGGGGCATCAGTCGCCAAGCTTCTCCTGCTCGCGCCATATACCTTAAGCCATTGAACACTTCACGCAGGCTGTGGTCTCGTTGAGGAGCATTTTCCGTCATTAACGTTAAATATGGAGCGACAAATGCCCATTCTTCGTCGCTCACGTCTGTTGGGTATGGCTTTCTACTCATGCTCCCAGTTTAACAAAAGTGCATAACACCCTCTAGACCTGATTGATACTTGGAAGCAGATTGCCGATCGCGACAAACGACTGCAATATCAGAAAGAAGCAGACTTAGCGCCTCCCTTGTTGCTCGATGCCTTAAATCCAGACACTGATAAAGAACCCTTGGAACGACAGAAATTTAAGGCGTATCGCAGTTTGCGGGAGGTGGAAGCAACCGTCAACCTGTGGGTACGTGATCCATACGGCATGAGCGTGGAGGACGAAAGTAAATGAGTGAGAAAAAACGCAAACCGAGCGGCGAATTGCGCCAAAGCCAAGTTCTGACCACCTTTGGTCCTGGCTCAATGGTTGATTTGCCCACGCGCTCCGTCGTGATTTCTGGGCTGACCTACTGGAAGGGCGATCGCCAGTTTGTTCGAGAAGATCGTCTGCGGTATAAAGTTTCAAAAAGCTTAGGGCTTCCAGACGGGCAAGATATCCAACTCTATAGCCCACCTCAACAGTCCAACGATCCTCAAGCCGCCATGACTGGGATCGATGCCTTCGTCTTTCCGACGTGGTTTCTAGCTCAAGTGGACAGAACCTCTGAAATTAATAGAAAAGTCTATCGCACCCGCCCGTTAGTCTCCTGGAGTGCGGTCAAAGATGGATTGAAATTTGAGGGCAAACAAGTTCAGGCAGTCCCCGTTCGCTTTGTCCAAGCCTGCACCAATGGGCATCTGAGCGATATCAACTGGTATGCGTTTGCTCACAACGATTTTGAGACCATCTGCCGCAGACCCCTTTGGCTAGATGAAGGCCAGGGTGGTTTCATTGTCGTTAGAGGAAAGCCAGAACTTGCAATTTCTCGTGCGAGGTCAGACGAGCCACGCAAAGACCTGCTCGACTTGATTGGTCAGGTCACGAATGCAATCGGGCAAGGTGCGATGGTTCAAGCGCCG
>JBBRPT010000189.1:0-3643 GCA_038227635.1 Leptolyngbyales cyanobacterium
GAGACTCGATAGCAAGTCCCACTGATCTTGACTCAACTGACTCGGATACGATGGTGTCATGGCTCTCAAACGCTGTCGCGTATATTGTTATTGACAGACTATCGTTTTGAGAGCTTTTCTGCTTCTCAGACATCCTCTAAATAAGACATTCAACTGTTTCGGCAATTTGAAGGGTATCTAGCCGCTGCCATAACTGGCTGCCGAGTGAATTTGTAACGATGATTACCACTACCTATAATACCAGCATCATTAAGAATTGCTGAGTTGAATTCCTTTCCATCTCAAGAATCGTCCAACCCAAAAACGGTGCCTGCGGCAGGGTCTCTGTCAAGAAATGTGGATTCATTAATATCGAGATCTTTGTCCTAACCCCTTGACCCTGCTCCCAAACTGTGAGATGGGGAGCCAAACTCTTGGTCTCTTAGTTTGGGAGAGAAGCTGGGGGTGAGGGCAAACCCACGTTGCGACTACCGATTTTAATTTAATTCACGATCTTAAGTCAGCGCTAGCTTCGGTTCGGAGAAGCAAGGTTACGAAATTGCGTAAACTGTGGCTCAAACAAAAGTTTCACGGTGCCTGTGGGACCGTTGCGGTGTTTGCTGATGATCACTTCTGCGATGCCACGATCAGGCGTATCTTTGTTGTAATATTCATCGCGATACAACATCATCACGAGGTCAGCGTCTTGTTCAATTGACCCCGACTCGCGAAGGTCAGACATCATCGGACGCTTCTCGGTTCTCGATTCTACGCCTCGGCTGAGTTGAGACAGCGCAATTACTGGGACATTTAACTCACGCGCCAGCCCTTTCAGCGATCGCGTAATTCGTGACAACACCTGAACTCGATTTTCGCTGCCGCTTCCTTCCATCAACTGCAAATAGTCGATGAGCACGAGTCCTAACGCACCGCCTTGCTCTGCCTGCAATCGTCGAGCCTGCGATCGCATTTCGTTGGCTCCTAAATTGGGCGTGTCGTCAATAAAAATTGGCAGTTGAGATAGGGTACTAATCGCGTGACCTAAAGGCTCCCATTCGTTTTGACTAATGCGTCCTGCGCGCAATCGCCCACTCTCGATCCGAACTTCACTCGCCAAAAGACGCTGCACGAGCTGATCTTTTGACATTTCTAGACTAAAAACGGCAACCGGAAGCTTATGATAAGCCGCAATATTGCGAGCAATATTTAGCACAAAGCTGGTTTTTCCCATGGATGGACGACCAGCGACAATCACCAGATCCGATCGCTGAAATCCCTGTGTCATTGCGTCTAAGTCATAAAATCCGCAAGATAGCCCTGGGGTCGCCATCCCTGTTGAGAGACGCTCGATCTCAGAAAACGTTTGGGTGAGAACATCAGCGGCGGCAACGAGTCCCTGCTGGGGACGTGCCTGAGTGACGTTAAAGATCTTCTGCTCGGCATCATCTAAGACGGTTTCTAAATCTTCAGCTGTTTCGTGCCCTAGCTGAGAAATTTGCTGCCCAACTTTGATCAGTTTGCGACGCAGATGTTTGTCGGTGACAAGCTGCGCGTATTGGTCAATGTTGACCGCGCTCACGGTGCGATCGACTAACTGCACTAATTTGTTTTGTCCACCCACTTTGTCGAGCAAGCCGCGATCTTGAAGCCAGGTAGTGACACTCATCAAATCGGTCGCACTGCCCTGGCTTTGAAGGGCGATCGCTGCCCTAAAAATTTCTTTGTGAGCGCTGAGATAAAACGCGTCTGGAGCGATTAGATCGAGAATGCGAGTTAGCGCTTCGGGATCGAGCAAGATGCCCCCTAAAATCGCTTCTTCTGCATCAATATTTTGGGGCGGAACTCGATCTTGAAATGGTTGAAAGCTAAGTTGTTCTTGAGCCATGATCAGGCGGCTACCACAAAATAAGGGCATCACTAGGGGTGAGCCACCGCCGCAATGCTCTGCTCGACCCCATCACTATACAACGATAGTTTAGCAGAAGTTAGTAATTTTGTACCAAGAATTGAGGATTGTATGAGAAGACCTGACGCAATCCTCAACCCTTGAACCTAACTAGCAACGACTTGAATCATCACCGTCGCAGTCACTTCAGGATGTAACTTGATTTCAACTTTATAGTCACCAATCTTATGAACATCGGGAACGGTGATGCCCCGACGATCGATGTCTTGACCCGTGACTTGCTTGATCACATCTGCCACATCTTGGTTGGTAACCGTTCCAAAAATCGCATCGTTTTCACCAATTTGCTTGGCGATCGTCAAGCGACCTGCTTTCTCAAGGGCTTCTTTTTGAGTGGTTGAGACTTCTTTCAATTCTGCGAGACGCTGACGCTCTTTTTCTCTGCGTCGTTCAACTTGCTTGAGAAGACCAGGAGTCACGTTTTGCCCCATGCCCTGCGGAATCAAATAATTTCTGGCATAGCCGGGAGCCACTTCGACCAAATCACCCGACTTACCGAGTTTGCTAACGTCCTTATTGAGGACTAACTGAATGCGCTTCGCCATAATGTTTCCTGTTGTCAACTGTGCCGCCGAACTTCTTATCTTACTGGAGAAAGGGGTGGGTGGTGATCTTTGAGGGTCGAATTTATAGAGAGCCGATCGCGTTTCAGAGCGTTCAACCCTCAAATTTTTAGCGTTTCCCCGACCTTCATCACTCGCATCTGACTTTTGACTCCTTGCTGCTTCAGAGCTTGAGAAAATGCGTCTGGAGTTCCCGTCAACGCTGGAAAAGTCCCAAAGTGCATAGGCACGACAGTCGCGGGATTCACCAACTTAACCGCCGCTGCTGCTCGCGCTGGACCCATTGTAAAGTGATCCCCAATGCAGGCGAGCATGAGATTAACTTTACGAAACTGGGGAATCAGCGTCATATCTTGAAATAAGTCTGTGTCGCCCGTATGGTAAATCACAGGTCCATTTTTGACGCTGATCAAAAATCCGCCAGGGTTGCCCGCAAATTGAGCAGGGCTACCATCAGATGCCACCGCCGAGCTATGAATTGCCGGAATAAATGCCACTTTTACATCGCCGTTGAGTAGGGTAAGCTCTCCCCCAAAATTGCCTTGAGTCTCTAACCCTACGAGATCTTTCGGATAGCCTCCGTAATTTACCAAAGCTTGACCGAGATCAGCCGTGCTCACAAGTTTCGCTTTTGTTTTTTGAGCGATCGCCGCTGCATCTCCCACATGATCAAAATGTCCGTGGGTAATCAAGATCAAATCGGCTCGATCGAGCTTTGCTAAATCCGCTTTCCCGGTCGGGTTAATCGGATTTGTAAGCCAGGGATCAATCAACAACACACGACCCGAAGGCGTTGTCAGCTTAAACGCAGACTGTCCATACCAAAGAAGTTGAGTGTTAAGAGCAGGTTGAGCACTGCTGCCGAACACGTTGTAGCTAAAGACGGCTACTGCCAAAAGAAGGGCGACAACTACGCCTCTAACTCTGGAGGGATGCGCCTTTATCTGAGCGAAAACCATCGTTTTTTGGCTCCTTGTAGATCTTTATTGACATTCTCTACGACCAACCCTTCGGGTATGGACGCAGATTCCTTCCTGTTTCCTCGGCTCTTAACTAGATGCTCTTCTTGAAAAGTTTCTTACGGAGGGAAACCCTCCGACAGACCTTTCCGCAACCCATGCCTCACATCCCCGCC
>JBBRPT010000190.1:0-3639 GCA_038227635.1 Leptolyngbyales cyanobacterium
AGCAAGATATCGAGTTCTCAATTAATCAACTGGTTGAAATTGCGTCACGCGCTTTGTCACCGGGAATCAACGATCCGTTTACTGCCGTTCGCTGTGTTGATCAACTGAGTGCCGCACTTTGTCATCTGGCACAAAAAGAAATTCCTTCTGCCTACCGCTATGATGACGGAGACAAGCTGCGTGTGATTGCTGAACCTGTATCTTTCGTCAATGCGATCGATGCCGCTTTTAATCAAATTCGGCAGTATGGACAAACGAGCGTAGCAGTCACAATGCGTCTGCTGGAAGCGATCGCCGTTATTGCCCCTTTTACCCACACCAAAGTAGATCGAGCCGCCCTGCTGCGCCATGCCAATATGATCGAGCGCGGCAGTCACGAAGGAATTTCAGAGGAGCTAGATCAAAAGGATGTTAAAGAGCGATATCTAGCTGCTGTGAAAGCGATCGAGCAACAGTAATGCGAGGAAAATATCATGCTATCTATTAACTGGAAAGGATACCGATTTGCCGCCTGGGTTGGGCAAACGCTACTTGCAATAGCCGTGCTTGCTGCTGCGGTTCAGGGAAAATGGCAAAATGCGATCGCTCTAGCACTCTTTCTCACCGTTTCTCTGGTATTCGTTGTCAAAGATGACAGACTTCCCACCTTATTTGACTTCCTATTTGTCTTTGCGGCTTTACTGAACGCTGGAGGTTGGGTCTGGGGATGGTTTTACGTGCCCGGACTCTATGACGAGCTAGTTCACGGATTTACCATGTTCGCAATTACGCTAGCTCTCAGTTTTTTGGCTTATGGCTCCATGCTGTCGATTTTTCGTCAGCACACGCTCCTGTATCTGCTGACAATCACCAGTTTTGGCATTGCGATCGGTGCACTTTGGGAAATCACCGAATGGTCAGCAGGTAAAATTCTGGCAACAGATGTGATTGGCAGCGTTGATGATACGGTGATTGATCTGATTATGGATACGCTAGGTTCGGGATTAGCAGCAATCACTAGCCTTTGGGCACTGCAAAAGTGGACAGATTCAAGTACAGGAATAAGTAAACATTAACATCATCTGAGTCATTACAATCGACACTAGTGACTGGCTTGTAATTGTCACTACTACAGTTTGGAGAAAGGAATGAAGCGGACATATTTTACTTTGTTAACCGTTGCTTTAGCAAATACAGTTGGACTGTTGTCGAATCCACCCGCGATCGCCCAGTCTAGATATTGCAACGATCCAGGTCCAATTCCAGCGTCTGAAACAACTAGAGAATTGGAGCTACCCCAGTTTGATATAAGGCTGACGATTCCCTCCAACTTTAGATCAATTCTTCGTAACAACGGAGCAGTTGAAATTGTGAATCCTGGAACTTATGAAGTTCTCACTTGTGTAGCGCAAGGCGGGCAAGCATTAGGGCGGGGCTACGCTTCTGTGATTGTTCGATCAGTGGAGAATTCAAAGAATCTTGATTTGCGGCAGTTTGTTGAACAAAACACCCGATTACAGTCGCGAATTTCCCCTTACAATTTGGGCGATCGACAAGGCTATTTAGTAGAATCTCGCGCAGATAGCAGTGCCCAATTTTGGCTTAATTCAACCGATAGTCCAAACGTTACTGTGATCTCGGCGGGCTGCGATTGTCGAGGAATGCGCGATCGATTAGTCTCAATTCTCGATCGATCGCGCTTGCTAACGTATAGGTGATCGAGGTGTCAAGCGAGTCGCTATTTTTGGCTGAACTTTGCTGAAACCTGTTTGCGATCGCAGACAGATTGCGAGTAGGCATCAGCGCTGATCGGCTCCGTCCATATAATCTTGTACGGCAGCATCCAGCGTTTCAGTTGCTTTTGCTAAAACGCCAATATGTCGAGTCAAAATGTATCCAAACACAATCTTGGCAGTGATATCAAGCAGAGCATATAGCACAGTTTCAAATCCTGTATCAATTAGGCGGAATCCTTCTGCGCCAAGAATCCACACGATCGGGTAGCCGCTCCATGTTATTGTCAACAGATTTCGCAGCGTTGTGAACAGGTGAAAGATGCGCTTTTCACCTTGCCGCCGCCGTATTTCTGCACTGGCTGTAAACTCGGTAAACAACGAAATGATCAGTGCAATAAACGCTCCGGTGCTGATTGTATACCACAGGTAATTGACCGGACTGCTGACAAGGTCAGCAACGAGTCCAGTCACAATCATGAAGACATCTGCTCCCATAATTCCAGCGATCAACTTGGGTCGCAGACCTGCCAGAACGCCGAGATCTAGCAGCAGCAACGGCGTAGTCACAACCCAATCGATGTAGCGCCCCCAGAAAACCAGTTCACCGTTGATCTCGGTGACGGTTTCACCCAAGATCATTGTTAGGTAAAGCGTGGCCGCCCAAAGGCAGATGAAGAAGCTTTTAAGCGCAAATTCCATGCCTTCTTGACGGCGTTCGCGTGCCCATAGAGAGCCAAAATAGACTGATGCAAGTGTAAAGGCAACAAAAGCAATTTTTAGCCAGTTTTCAGTAGTAGGAGACATGATTTGAAGTCAATGAACAGTCAAAATTCCACAGCTAATCCAACGCAATGTAGAGCTTCTTCAACTTTTTAACCTCTATCAATCGACAGGAAATCTTCAAGTAAAGCTATAGGTAAAGCGATCGTGCTAAACTACTAAGCCTACTCCAAAAACTTTGAGCGTTGAGTTTACTTATCTTCACGTTCTACCGCCTGTTGCAAAAAAGGCGAAAGTTCTTGGTTAAGCTGTCCTGCCCGAACGAATTCAGCGTAGGTTTCTGCCTCGATCGCTTGCAGTTCCGATCGCACTTGATTCATAACAACAGTTCGCAAGTCGGGATATTCAGCCAAAAGTTGCTCAATTTCGGTTTGCAAACAGGTCAATTCGCCTTGCACCAAAGCAGTCTGATAACGGTAAAACTCTGGATCAATGCCTGGACGCTGTTCAATCGTTTGTAGATAATGCAGTACTCGTTGGAAAGCCGTCTGACGCGCGATCGCCTCGGCATAGCGCTGACGAATGGGTTGGTTGCCTAACAGGTTCAACTTCTTTAACAACGGTTGAATGGTTAAACCTTGTACCAGGAGGGTGAACAGAACCACGCCAAACACGGTCGCAATCACTTTTTCTCGTTCTGGCAGAATTGTTGGAATACTCAACGCCAGCGCGATCGACACTGACCCCCGCAAGCCGCCCCACCACAAAATTGTTTGGTCGGGTATTGAAATTTCAGATTGAGCAGTACGATTACTGACAAAACTCAAGCCATAAATAGCGATCGCTCGTGTCAGAATCATGGCACCAACAGTGAGCGCGATCGTGCCTAGATTCTCACCCAAAATGGCAAACCGGATCTGGTCGCCAATCAGCAAGAACACGATCGAATTCACAAAAAATGATAGGAACTCCCAAAATTCGCTGACGATCACCCGCGTCCGAGGATTCATGCCAATACGAGAGCCAAAGTTGCCCAGAATTAAACTTGTCGTCACCACGCCAATCACGCCCGATCCACCCAAATCTTCCGTAATCAGGTACGTCCCATACGCCGAAACGAGCGTTAACGACTGTTCCACCAGGGGTAAATCAAACCGCTGAGTCAGGTAAGAGATGCCAAACCCCATTAAGCCACCGATGCCAA
>JBBRPT010000191.1:0-3476 GCA_038227635.1 Leptolyngbyales cyanobacterium
CCAGTAGGTCTTCAGGGTTCTCATAGCCTTTGAGCAATTCATCGAGTAATTCAGGGGAGAAAGTCATAATCGTTGTGTTTCAAGTTCAGTAGTTCATTAGATCCTATTTCTGACCTTTGACACAAACATTTATACAATCCCAGGCATTTTTGTTCTTAATGGGTGTCTTTAAGAGTGAGCTGTGCTAAGAAGGTTGGACAGAACGTCCACATGTATTGTTTTAACCATTTATTGAAGCTAATCATCCAATGAAATTGCTTGCATTCGCAGTTCGGGTTGCCCTAATCAGTGCAGTGATCGTGATGTCTCCTGGTATTACAACAGCCGTCACCGTTCAGGATGTTCCAGCTTCACGTCCTCACAGTTGGGTCACTGATTCGATCAATATTCTCAGTCCCCAAACTGAAGCAGAGATTGATCGCATAGCTGACCAGCTAGAAGCAAAAAATAGCTGTGAAATCATGGTGGTCACCGTACCCGAAACAAAAGGATACAAGTCTCCACGGGCATTCGCCCTGGCTTGGTTCAACTATTGGACGATCGGTAAAAAAGGCTTAGACAACGGTGTTTTGCTGATGTACAGCCGAGGGGACGATCGTCCAGGAGAAACACCGCAAGATCGCATCGAAATCGTCACTGGCTGGGGCATCAGGTCAGTGCTTCCCGATGCAGAAGTGGTGAGCCTGATTCAACGAGACATCAGACCTCGTGTGAACCAGCGCGATTACGACGAGGCAATGCTGACAGGAACTCAGGAAGTAGCCAAAGTCTTGCAGAACTATCCGCCGAAAGCGATCAGTCCTCCTAGCTTTAAGCCTGACGGTCTCAGCAGGCTCGCCGACACAATTACTGAAGGTATGACCACTCCGTTCGGATTCATATTTCATATAGTAGTTTCCGGAATTGTGGCCTTTATCCTGCTTGTATGCTTTGTTTACGCTTTTCTCATCTTCACCTTCTGCCTAGCTAGGGTCTTTGGCGGTAGCAGCAGTAGCAACAGCTCTTCTGGAAAGGGAAGCACGGGCAACTATAGAGGAGGTGGGGGTTTCGGTGGGACTGGCGGCAGTGGTGGCGGCAGTGGGGGTAGTTCTGGCGGCGGTGGAGGCGGACATGGCGGCGGTGGAGGCGGCGGTTAAGCCTTTGCGAGTGAACTTCTGAAGTAGGGGTCTGAGTCGTAATGGAACCAGATTTTGCCTTGAGAGCGTTCCAGCAGCAAACTGATAATTACTACTGATATCTCTTGACCGTATACGACACAAGTCTGGACTAAAGTTAAACTTTGCGGCTCATGTTACCCGCATGATCTTGGTGAAAAAGATGGGCTGAAAGCCTTGGTTCTCCTTCAAGCCAACAACTGAAAGCCCTGAAAACTCGCTGAACTTCTGCTCAGCGAGTAGATGGATCAGACGGTCAGAATCCCTGCATCCAATAACTTAGAGAGTAGTTGGCACCTCCCACTGAGGCTGAAGAATTCTGGTTGAACCACTTGCCACTTTCTGCTTGAATAGCCTAGACGGTCAGCTTTCACAATCTTCACAGCTTGAGAATTATGTCAAACAAAACCCATCGAGTCAGCATAAATCTTGCAATTCTTGCCTTCACTCTGATACCTCATAGCAGCCAAGCCGCTCCCCCTCCAACCAGAGTAGGACAATGTTCAGAAACTTTCGTTGCGCTTGTAAGAGCGAGATTATTTAATGGAGTGACCGGTGAATCGATCGCAGGGTCAGGAACTTCTATTCAATTCACAAATGGAGTTTATTTGCACTCCCATAACAATATTGCCACGGCTGACGCTTCAAAGCCAAGCGATAAAGTTAAAATGTGCCTCAATTCGGTTCCTAAAAATTGCCCCCCCGGAGACAACCGTGGCAAATTCTACAAAGTCGTAAACTATCGAACTAGAGGTAGCTTCACGATGAGAGACTCGAATGATCCTTGTGGATGAGTTTAACTCAACCCCCCAATCTCATCCCCCGATACAATGATAGTCCTAGCAATGCTGCTCATCGTCGATCTCTGTTGCTCTGATCCGAAATTGGCTTTGCCCCTCGCGCTACTAACAATTGAATAATTTGACTGCGATCCTGTTCTCCACTGGCACGGACACCTGTTGCATCCCGCAAGGCTTGATCTCCCACCTCTGCGACCAATGCTTTACCATCATCAGGAGTCGCGGCAAACAGCAGCTTCATCGTGTCGAGTCTTCCCCAAAAGGCTGCCTCTAGCAAGCTCCCTCCGCCAGGCTTTGCACCGGCTTGCAGCAGTGGCTTGACCTGTTCTGGATCTCTAGCCCAGTAAAGCGCAGACTGCCCTTTTAAATCACGCGCATTTACATCGGTTCCAATCTGAATCAATGTTTGCAATTCAAGGTTCAATCCACATTGAACCATCTTAATCAAGAGTTGTTCGCGAGTGTTCCGCACGTCTCCACGTTGAGCGAAATCCAGCACATACGACTCTGTCCCTTGCATATCAATTCGACCTAGCGACAGACTGCCAACCCATAGCAGCACTGTAATCAGGACAGCGAATCCGGCTGCTTGCTTTACTGAGAACCGTCGCCATAGAAATAAGCTACTTGCTCCGACTGCTGCACAGAAAAAAACAATCATTCCGGTCTGACTTGCAAGGATGATCGCGACCTTTGCAAGTCCTTCCGGCAGCACTGCCAGCCACGCCAGAATGCGGATACGGATAAGGAGCCAAAACACAAATGCAGAAAAGCTCCAAATCAGAATGACAAAAAATCGTAGACCATAAACCCATCGGCTTACTTTAGACATGATGTGAATGAACCTACAGGTCAGTAATAAACCTGACACTCTAAAGGATCACAGGTTTCTGGCGATCCTCCAGTTATACAAGTGGTACACCTCATCTGAAATTACAGAAGAGTGAGCGGAATCTACAGATAGCTTTCACCATCGTCACACTGAATGAAACCTGTTTTTCCCCTACTGCTTTCAGCCATTTCTCTCGTCACAGCAATATTACCCGTACAAGCTGCGAACTATCGATCGACAAACGGCACAACCATCATTAATCTCAGTGAGATTGGCAATTCTAATCTGACTGCGTTGCCTAGAAACATTGGCTATTACCATACGTTGATCAAAGGGCAACGAGTCCAAGGAAACATCCAAATCTTGACCAGAAATGCGGCTCCCAACAATGCCAAGTACACTGGAACCTTTGATGAATATCTAGGGTGTAAAGGTACGATCGCACTCGATCGTACGATTTTAATTGGGGGAGGAGTCGCCCTTAGAGCAGCGTGGACGATTGGGCAGAGCAGTAAAGAGTGTCAGTCGCCAGTCGGGACAAAATTTGTAGGGATTGTATAAATGTTTGTGTCAAAGGTCAGAAATAGGATCTAATGAACTACTGAACTTGAAACACAACGATTATGACTTTCTCCCCTGAATTACTCGATGAATTGCTCAAAGGCTATGAGAACCCTGAAGACCTACTGG
>JBBRPT010000192.1:0-3383 GCA_038227635.1 Leptolyngbyales cyanobacterium
TCATGATCTATTTCTTTCCTTTACCACCAGTCTTACCAACCTTGCGTCTGACGACTTCGCCAGCATATCGAATGCCCTTACCTTTGTAGGGTTCAGGAGGACGTACCGCCCGAATTTTGGCGGCAGTGTTTCCAACAATTTCCTTATCGATGCCGCTGACAGTCACGTTAGTGTTGCCTTCAACCGCGACCTGAATTCCTTCAGGTGGGGCAATATCTACAGGTTTGCTGTAGCCCACGTTGAGAATTAGGTTTCGCCCTTGAACTTGGGCACGATAACCGACACCCTGAATTTCGAGCTTTCGCTGGAATCCGGTAAAGACCCCTTCAACCATGTTGGCAACGAGGGTGCGGCATAGACCGTGACGTTGACGAGCTGCGCGAGAATCATCTCGCTGCTTGACCTCGATCGTCGCTCCATCTTGCTCGACAATCACTTCGGGCGGCAAGACTCTAGAGAGTTCGCCCTTAGGACCTTTGACTGAAACGTGTTGCCCATCAAGGGTGACCGTCACCGTTGCGGGAACATCAATAATGCGCTTACCAATCCGAGACATAACTGATCACCTTTTTTGAATAGAAGCTGTTCGCTGTGAGCCAGTCAACAGCAACGACTAATATCCAGACTCACCAGACATAACAAAGGACTTCGCCGCCGACTCCGGTGCGCCGAGCTTCGCGATCAGTCATGATGCCGCTGGATGTCGAGACGATCGCAATGCCAATACCGCCCAATACACGAGGCAGTTCTTTGCGGTTTGCGTACACTCGCAGTCCGGGTTTGCTGACTCGCTTGAGGGCAGTGATAATCGGCTTGCGACTTTTGCCTCGATATTTGAGACTCAGCACGAGATGACGCTCAACGCCTTCTCCCGCTTCTTCATGGTCAGCAATAAAGCCTTCTGCTTTAAGCACATTGGCAATGCTGCGCGTCATCTTGGTCGATGGCACTTTGGTCGTTTGGTGTCTTGCTAGGCTTGCATTTCGGATGCGAGTCAGCATATCTGAAATTGTGTCGTTAACCGCCATAGTTCCCTCTTAATGAAACTGCATCAGTTGTCCCGGAATGGCATGCCCAGTTCTTTAAGCAGGGCGCGACCTTCTTCGTCGGAGTTTGCAGTGGTGATGATTGAAATGTCCATACCGCGAATCTGATCGATGCTGTCATATTCGATCTCCGGGAAGATCAACTGCTCTCTCAGACCTAGCGTGTAGTTTCCTCGTCCGTCGAAGCTTTTGGGGCTGATGCCTCTGAAGTCACGAATGCGAGGCAGCGAAAGATTGATCAAGCGATCGAGAAAGGTGAACATGCGATCGCCGCGCAAAGTCACCATCACGCCGACGGGCATTCCTTCACGGATTTTGAAGCCAGCGATCGCTTTTTTGGCGCGGGTCACGACGGGCTTTTGTCCGGTGATCGTCGCAATCTCATTGATCGAAGCTTCCAACGCTTTCGCATTTTGTGAGGCTTCACCGAGTCCCCGGTTGATCGTGATTTTTGCCACTTTCGGCACCTGATGGACGTTCGAGTAAGTGAACTGCTCCGTCAGCTTCGGGACAATCTTTTCTTGATAGATATCTTTTAATCGTTGAGACATGTTTGGGTTCCTCTTCCCTGGGCTTGGTCAGGGGCTAGTAGAGTGTCGAGACGCAAAACAGCATCTCTTAGTCGATGATCTCGCCCGTCTTCTTTAGCATCCGAACTTTCTTGCCGTCAGCGTTAACGGTGTAGCAGATGCGGCTTGCCACTTTCTGCTTTTCGGAGTAAACCATGACGTTAGAGCTATGAATCGGGGCTTCTTGAGTGACAATTTGACCCGATTCGCCTTCTTGCTGAGGTTTGACGTGCTTGGTGCGAACGTTCACACCCTTGACCACGACTTTGCTCAACTTAGGCAGTGTTTGCAGGATTTCGCCAATCTTGCCTTTGTCACTGCCCGCAATAATTTTCACGGTGTCGCCCTTCTTGACGTGCATCTTGTGACGCACGACCTCTTTTTCAACCCTTGCCATTACAGAACCTCCGGAGCGAGGGAAACGATTTTGGTAAAGTTTTTCTCGCGCAACTCGCGAGCAACGGGACCAAATACCCGCGTGCCTCTGGGGTTGCCGTCTTGATTAATGATTACGGCTGCATTATCGTCGAAACGAATGCTCATGCCGCTGTCGCGTCGCATCGTATGTCGAGTCCGCACAATCACGGCACGAACCACATCAGATTTTTTGACCGCCATGTTGGGAAGTGCATCCTTCACAACGGCGATAATCACGTCACCCACTCCGCCATAGCGACGATTACCGCCACCGATGACCCGGATACACATCAGCTTTCGAGCGCCGCTGTTATCCGCCACATTTAAATAGCTTTCTTGTTGAATCATGTCTAAGTCCCTCGCATTTAACCTTTAGAGGCAGTACCCAGGATTTCGGACACGACCCAACGCTTGGTGCGGCTGAGAGGTCGGGTTTCCTGAATGCGGACACGATCGCCCGTTTTGCACTTGTTTTCTTCATCGTGCGCTTTGTAGCGCTGGGTGTTGACGACAATTTTGCCGTATTTGGGGTGGGCGGATCGGTTCTCGATCGCGACAACGATA
The DNA here is from genome assembly GCA_038227635.1 of Leptolyngbyales cyanobacterium. Taxonomy (GTDB): domain Bacteria; phylum Cyanobacteriota; class Cyanobacteriia; order Leptolyngbyales; family Leptolyngbyaceae; genus Phormidesmis_A. The sequence continues at coordinate 2,597 of JBBRPT010000192.1, forward strand.
GTTTTATCCATCTTGTCGCTGACCACCACACCGACTCTTTCTTTAACTGCCATTGCGATTTACTCCAGTAAAAAAGGATGAAACAAAGAGGTGAATTTAGAACCAGATCTTGAGTTCAGCCCTTTAGTCTTCAGTCTTTTTCAACTGCCGCTCTCGCTCAACGGTCAGCAGTTGAGACAACTGATGACGTGTGTGCTTGAACAGGTGAGGCTTTTCTAATTGGCGAGTACCTTTTTGCATTCTCAGCGTAAAAAGCTGCTTTTTGACAGCAACGATTTGGTCTGCCAATTCTTGGTCGCCTAGATTTCTGGCTTCTTCGATCTTAGGAAGAGGCATAGGTTAAGACTCCTCCGTGGTTTGACGGGCAATAAACTTTGTCTTGATGGGCAGTTTGAATGCCGCAAGGCGCATGGCTTCACGAGCAATCTCTTCAGTCACGCCTGCAATCTCAAACATGATGCGCCCGGGCTTGACGACTGCAACCCAAAATTCAGGAGCACCTTTACCCGAACCCATCCGAGTCTCGGCGGGACGCATCGTAACAGGCTTGTCAGGAAAGACACGAATCCAGATTTTGCCACCCCGACGAATGTAGCGAGTCATTGCACGACGACTCGCTTCGATTTGACGAGAGGTGATCCAGGACGGCTCTAGAGCCTGTAGACCGAAATCTCCAAAGTTGAGGTCGCTGCCGCGAGAAGCCATTCCTCTCATGCGACCGCGCTGCTGTTTGCGGAATTTAGTTCTTCTTGGGCTTAACATGACTCGATACCAATTAAATTCAGGA
>JBBRPT010000193.1:0-3342 GCA_038227635.1 Leptolyngbyales cyanobacterium
ATTTGGTCAATGGAAATACGCTGACCTGATGCCAACCCTGCCATTTTTGGGGACTGGACTGCTGCCGCTCTTTCAGTGGGTGCTGATTCCGCCCCTTGTGGTCTGGTTCGTCAAGCGTCAGCTCCCCGAGTTCAGACGGAGAAGCTCAAGCGAGTCTCTCACCTAGTCTTACCTCACGGCTGCGGTGAAGTGATAAAGCGTTTAGCCTGTAGAATTTTGTACAGATTAACGTCTGGCTCAACCAGGCAAGTATGACCACTACGAGGCAGAATGACCACTTGAGCCGTGGGAAAAATCTTGCTCAAGCGTTGAGCTTCTGCAACGGATGGCAACAGTCGGTCAGCTTGACTTGCAACCAGCAAAACAGGATGGGTAAACTGACGAAGTTGAGTTTCATCGATCCGAAACTCACTTAATTGCGACAGCCGACACTCAGCCGTTTTTTTCGGTGCGGTTTGAGCGGCTTTCCAAAGAATGCGAAGCCTTGCAAGCGGAATGCGGGTTAGTGCAGAGGTTAACCACAGAATGAAGATCGGAGAGAGTTTGTACAGTAGCGGTGGTGTCCAGGCAAGCAGCCGTGAGCTTCGGTTAAGCCACGCCACGCGGGGAAACGAAGAAGCGGAGTTCACTAAAATCAGCCGCTTGAATAAGTGTGGAGCGCGTTCGATCAACTTTAAAGCGAGACATCCTCCCAACGATTCACCACAGAGATGAACTGCCTTTTGCGGGGCGCTTTCTAGCTCTGCCTGAATCAGCGCGATCGTGGTTTCTGTGAGTTGCTCCCAGGTCATAAAATTGTGAGGCGGAATAACCAGACAACGGACATCGAAGCCAGCTTCTAAACTTTTAGTTTCAAGGTAAAGTAACTCTTTCCCCGTCTCATCCATTCCAGGCAGAAAAATCAACAACGGGTGTCGTGGATTTAACGAATGAGGAGTCAGAAAGTAAGGTTCACTGTCTTGTTGAATCATTACGGTGTCTTACCAGGAGGCTATTTTGCTCACAACCTGCTAGGTTACGTTCTAGCAATTATCAAAAAGAAGAAATAGGCTCTTGAGTCATACTTTCTGATGGGTCTTGTCTCATCAGGTGGATAAGTAGCAGTGGCAGTCTGGCTTCTCGATTAGGGACTCGGCTAGCGTATTTAATGCCACGGCTGCTAATAATCCACCGCCCAACGTTCCCTCGATCGTAATGTAGGGAACATCCAATCTCATCAATCGCCGCTTTGCAGCAGGTGCATGACTAAAGCCGATCGGCATTGCAATCACTAATGCAGGTTGAAGCTGACCCTGTTCGATTAAGGTACAGGCAGCCATTAAGACGGAAGGAGCATACCCAATCACCAGGATGCAGCCAACCGGAAGCTGCTGTAAGCGCTCTTTCCATTGCTCATTGTTCCAAAAGGCTTGCTCTGCCTCTGCTGCATCGGTGATATGCAGATCATCAATCAGGGTTGCAACCGAACACTTGAGATGAGCGAGGCGAGTTTGATCCAAAGCCGCAACTACAGGCAGGATGTCACCGACAATGTGACATTCTGCTTTGAGGGCATCCCGTGCGGCAACGATTGCATCGCAGTTGCGCCCTGCGCTAATCGCAGTTTTACTCCGTCGAACAAACTGCACTAAACTAACATCCCCACAAGCGAGTACGAGCTTAGACAGCAAATCGACTTCAATTTCAGAACGATCAGACAGATCGGGCATCAACCGTTGCAAGGATTCCTGAAACATTTCTGGATGAGCCGTAGTTTCTGAATCTAAACGCTGCCAAAGTTTTTCTAAGTCTCCCAGTCCGTCTTGGGTTTCGACTTCTAACAATCTTAACTGAGCCAGGGCTTCTGCTTGGATTGCTTGACAGTCGCGATCGCGTCCCAAAACTCCTTCCAGCGCTGCGGCAGTCTGTCTTAGTCGGGCTAACTGCTGAACAACGGTGTGATATTGCTGTTGCAGTTGCCTGATCAGCGTTGGCTCGGCATCTGTTTTAGGATCGCTTTTGAGTAACTGCTGGACATGCGAAAGCTGAAATCCTTGTTGTTTTAGGGCAACAATCTGCTTGAGCTGCTGCACATCCCGATGCGTATAAAGACGATAGTTGCTGGCTGAACGTTGAGGTTGAGGCAATAGCCCCAGTGTGTGGTAGTGCCGTACCATCCGGGGTGTAATGTCACCGCCAACCGCTTCGGTCAGTTCTTTGATTGTCAGATTCTGCGTTTTCATCTCTCCATTTTAAGGGAGGAGGTTGACATTGACACTGATGTCAAGGTTTAGAGTAGAAGCGTGATTTTGTCTCTACCGATGCCCATGTCTTTACGAACCCTTCCTCGCTTTCCCACTCTCCTCAAAGAGCATCCTGATGCGATCGCGGCTATCCTCTGTGGCATTCTGGTCTCGCTCGGCTGGTTCACGCTGCAATCGGGCTGGCTCGGACTGGCGCTGCTACTTTTACCCGCGGCTTATGTTGTAGGTGGCTATGAAAGCGCTCGTGAAGGGTTAACCACTCTGTTTGAGGAAAAAGAACTAGATGTCGATCTCCTGATGATTGTGGCGGCTTTAGGAGCAGCAGGGCTGGGACTATGGAGACGAGAATACTCCTTTATTGTGGATGGTGCGATTCTGATCTTAATCTTCTCAATCAGTGGGGCATTAGAAGGCTATGCCATGCAGCGAACCGAGCGGAGTATTCGTGGTTTGATGAACTTGACCTCCGACACAGCACGAATTTGGCGGAACGGACAAGAAGAGGAGGTCGCAATTTCATCGCTCCAAATCGGCAATGAAGTCATCGTCAAACCGGGCGAACTCGTACCCACTGATGGCTTGATTGTGGAAGGATTCAGCACGCTGAATCAGGCTTCCATTACTGGAGAATCGATGCCCGTTGAAAAAGCGATCGGGGATGAAGTTTTTGCCGGAACCATCAACGGCAACGGAGCTTTGAGACTCAAGATTCATCAACCGCCTGAAAGTAGCTTAATTCAGCGTGTGATTCGCTTAGTCGAGCAGGCGCAAACCGAAACCCCACCATCACAGCAATTTATCGAACGGTTTGAGCGAGGATATGCCAAAGTCATCGTGGTTGCAGGAATTCTGCTGGCACTAGTGCCGCCTTTTTTCTGGGGCTGGAGTTGGGAAACCACCATTTATCGGGCACTGATCTTTCTCGTGGTCGCGTCTCCCTGTGCGCTGATGGCAGCAACGATGCCAACTTTGCTATCGGGAATTGCTCACGGGGCACGGGAAGGGATTTTGTTCAAGAATGGTGCTCAATTGGAACTGATTGGGCGAGTTCGCGCGATCGCCTTCGACAAAACGGGAACGCTCACCACGGGAAAACCTC
>JBBRPT010000194.1:0-3181 GCA_038227635.1 Leptolyngbyales cyanobacterium
GCGACTAGCGGCAGTTGCATAGAAAGTACACCTCAATGACAAACCTAAATTTGTTTGCACTCTCCCCCATTCCTCACCCCTGATCATCTCACCACAGACAGACTTCAATTTTTCTCTCTCGACACCACAACACTCAAGATTTATCTCTGCGTTCCTCTAAGCGCTTACCGGGGTATTCACTCCTGAAACAGATTTAGCATTCAGCGAGGCATTTCTACAGGAGTTCCTGAAGGCACCCCCACGGGCTAGTTTCCGGGATGTGCCTTGACGAAAATTCTCGCTTGTACCCCTGATTTTGCCCTTAGCGAGCCATGCCCTTTGTCCGTACAAAACCATGTCTCTAGAAATCAAAACTAAGCGATTTGAACTACGCCTCACGCCGGAGGAGAAAAAGCGACTGGCAGCTAAAGCAGCCCAGTTTGAGCTTTCGGTGAGTGAGTACGTTCGGTGTGTCATTGGGTTTTCTGAACTGCCTCATGAAATCACTGGGATTGCTGAAGAAACCTACTTCAGGTTGGGTGAGGTGCATAGCAATCTCAACCGTGTTAGCTCTAACCTTAATCAAATCGCTTCTGCTATTGGTTCACAGTCGGCGCATCAATTGTCAGATCAACAAATCATTCAGACTTTGAATACGCTCCATCTGACAGTAGACGAATTGAAGAAAACGATTAGTCAGTTGCGATCGCAAATTGACGAAACACCTCAGCCAAAATAACGTAAACGATGATCGGTAAACAGGTTAAAGGAAAAGACTTTTTAGGATGTCTTGCCTACGTCCTAGGAAAGCCAGGGGCGCAACTCATCGGTGGCAATATGGAGGGCATGACACCTCAAGCGTTGGCGATCGAGTTTGAACAGGTTCGTCAACGCAGCTTGCGGGTTCAGCGCCCGGTTTATCACTGCGCTTTGAGCTTAAGTCCGGGTGAACATTTGCCCGATGAAGCTTGGCGAGAGATAGCAGGTCGATACTTGAAAGCAATGGGCTTTCAGCGAAATCAGTACGTGCTGGCGCGGCACACTGATACAGAGAACCACGAGCATGTTCACATCGTTGCAAATCGGGTTCAGCGTAGCGGTCAAGTTGTAACGGATTCATGGGATTTCCGGCGCAGTGAAGCTGTTTTGCGTCAGCTAGAGAGTGAGTATATATTGGTTACGGTGACTCCAAGCTGGGAGAGCGATCGTGCTCAACCCACTCGACGAGAGATCGAAAAAGGTAGAACAACTGGAAAATCCTCTGTTCGGCAACACCTTCAGCAACTGATTGATCTCACGTTGAGTCAGGACCGCTCGATCGAGACGATCACCGATTTGAGCGATCGGCTGAAGCAGGTGGGAGTTTCTACTCGCCTGAACTGCTCGGTGGACGGTCAACCCAGGGGTATTTCGTTTGAATTCGATGGCATCGCGATCGCGGGTGCAAAACTGGGAAGAGCCTATAGCCTGCCTCGACTCCAGCAGCGATTAGCCGGAGGCGTGCCATCTGTGATTGACCGAGCGCCGCCCTCAGCAACGCAGCAGATCCGCCGACTACTCAATCAAACGATTCAGCACGTTTCTTCTATTCCGCAACTCGTTGAGCACTTGCAGACATCTGGAGTCCCTGTGCAGCTCCATCAATCTCATAGAGGGCAACAGTTGTTGATCGAAGTCGAGGGCAAAACTATCAATAGTTCAAGGCTGGGCAAGCTCTACCACCTACAAACTTTAAAGAGTCGATTGGAGCATCAGGCGGTGTCTCTACCTGTTTCGATGCGGCAAATGACCGAAACATTATCAACGCCGAAAGCTTCAGCTAAATCTGGGCACTTGAACGCGGCTCGCGAGAAACAGGTTTATCAGCACCTCTATGAAACACTGGCACAAAGAGTACGCAAGCGTAGCAAGTACCAGCAATCTACTCGTGAAGTGGATCTAGAAATCGCCCAATTTATCCTCCAGAGCGGCTCTAACACTGATGTAAAAGCTCTGGTTCATAGTCCTCAAGTTCAGCAGATTAGCCAAAACGCTGGGCGTGAGCAGGCAGAAGCCTACATGCAAGAACTCTTGAAGCTGGCGGCTCAAAACATAAATGGAAGGAATAGTCAGCGCGCGAATTCGCTCAACCATGACCTGGATCGATAGCGATAGAAGGCAACTATCAGGTTTTCCGTATGGTTTAATTTTCAAGCATACGGAATAGTCTCCTCTCATACAGATCGGAAAAGCTAAAATATCTCGGCTAAAGTTATTTCTGCTATGATTGCTCCTGCTCACCCTTGCGCTTCGCGCAACTTTTATTTTCCAGATCTCGCGATTGCACCATTCTCCAAGCTCAATCAAGAAAAACGAGATCGCCTTCTGCCTAGAATCTCCCTATTAACGACTCATCTCAAAGATCTGTTCAGCCGTCAGGGAAATATTCGGAAACAGCCGAGAGTCAATTCGGTCTTGCCCGCGAAAGATTTTGCCTGGTAGATACTCTCCGTCTTCAAGCTGATAGATCATGATCGTCGGCTGCTTCGGAGATCCAATAAACCGAATTCCACCAAATGCCGCATAGTCCACAATGATGTACTCCAAAACGCCCAACTCTTCATATTCAGCAAGTTTTGTGAGATAGTCATCCTTCCAATTATTGCTGACGACCTCGATCGCCCCAGGCGGTGGAACGTATGCCGCCGCAGAGCTAGAGCTACTCTTCATTCGCTGCCACTCGTTTTTGTCAAATATGACGATATCTGCTTTTCGGCTTTTTTCCTTTTCTCCTGGCTCTGTTTTGAGCCGAATCTGCTTAGACTGACGAGACACATAAGGCAGGTCATTGTCTTGGCAGTGGCTTTCTAGGTAGGCACACAGCCGCTCAGTCAAGTCCTCATGATTCGCATTTGGTTCTGATAATGGCACGGGAACCCCATCAATTAGCTCAAACTCTCCGCCCGATCCATCGTCCCAGGCTAGAAACTCTTCAAACGTCAGAAGCTTTGTAACGGGTGCGTACATCGCCTTCGCTCCATTGCTGACAGGTACTTTACCCCATGCTATCAAGGCGCACCGCTTTATCGATGCATTCTTGCTTGTTTTCTTGTCGTTGAATCAATTCCTCAAGCATCGTCGCTTGCTGATTGATCTCGTTGAGCGCTTCTCGCCGAGCGATCGCAGCTTGCCACTCTCGATGACGAACACTGCCCGGTCGCCC
>JBBRPT010000195.1:0-3142 GCA_038227635.1 Leptolyngbyales cyanobacterium
ATGCTAGTGCAGGCTGGCGGAAATAACCGAGCAGCTTAATCCAGTTCAGGAAACCCCTTAAATTTCCAGTTGAAGGGCTTGGCAAGGGTGCGATTGAAGTAGGCAATAAAATCGAGGATCTGTTGTTGTAAGTCTTGGGTAGAGGTGAAATTACCCCGCTTGATGAGACGACGAACCAGAACACTGAACCAGCACTCAATCTGATTTAGCCAAGAAGAATGTTTTGGCACATAGACAAAGCGGATGCGGTGATTGAGATCGCTCAAGAACGCTGCACGGGTGGGCATTGACTTGAGAATGCCCGACTGCTCCTTTTCACCCAAGTCCAGTTTCAGGTGGCACAAGCGATCCACTAGGCGCACCAGAGTTTCTGACTTGTGGGTGTTGAGTTGGTCGAGGATAAAAATCCACCCTGCTTTGGGATCACTGGCAATCGTGTGAGCAATGTGGGTCGCAAAGTCAGCTTCATTGCGAGTCGCGCCTATCGAGGGAGGGAGTACCGTCCCTGTTGCCACCTGCCAGTTGGCAATCAAACTTTGGGTGCCATGGCGGATGTACTCATACTCTTGACGTTCGACTTGCCCCATTTGAACGCTTTCAGTCGGATAAGCTCGCTCTAGGGCTTGGATGCCTGTCATCTCGTCACTGCTGATCACATGAATCCCTGCCGCTAAAAGGTCTGCGGACTGGGCATAGAGGTCACAGACGACCTTGACTTGGGCGCGAAACGCTACCGGGTCTTCCGGGTCACTGTTCAGCCAATACCTGACTCGGTGAGGTTGAAGGGCAACTTCCTTTTAAAAAACGCCCCACACTCCGGGGCGAAATCCGCTCAACAATGCCCCGTTTGGTCGCCTCATCAGCCAGTTCTCTTGGACTCCAATGACTAATCGGACGACCACTTGAAGCCGGTACCTCACAGGCTAAGGCGACGATCTGCACAATTTGCTCAACCGTGAATTTCACCCCAGTTCCCGACCGTAACTCATCTTGCAGGATGACCTCGATTCGTTGCCGCAATTGGCTATCACTGATGTCTTCGCACTCTCCTTGCCCCAAAGACTCACTGGCAAGCAGCCATCGCTCTCGCCATAATTGCACCTGGTTCCGACTCAGAACTAGTTGCTTCGATAGGGCACTATTGCTCTCCCCCTTGGACGCTCCCAAAACTAACTGTACCCGTCGGACTAAGCGATACGGATTTGTCGTTTCACGAGCGATCTGTTCCAATATTGTCTTTTGGCGTAGTGACAAAGCAATGGGTGGGGCATAGGGAGTTGGCATCAGGGCGAATCAGGGAAAAGAATGGCTTGTTGCTTGTTCACTTTATCCCTTAATGCCCTGCCCTGCGATGACCTGCTCAGTTATTTCCGCCAGCCTGCACTAGTTGGGATGTTGAAGTCATGCCAACATTTTTCTGTTCACGATGGTTGGATTAATGACCAGAAGTAGGTTCATTCATATAAGCGTGGGCTGCTTCAAGGATGCGATCGCTGTTGCTTGCTTGAGCTAGTACATCCTGGCTTGCAGACGTGAGAATGAAACCGAACCCAACTTTAGCGCATAGATCGAGAATCGCATAGCAGGCAGTTTCAGTTTCAACACTGAACACTCGGAATCCTTCCGCACCCAAAATCCAAACGATCGGATAGCAAAACCACAGGGCGATCAACGTATTTCGTAGCTTTTGAAAAAGTCTATTCACCTTACCATTGCGATGACGAGCGGTGGTAGAAAACTCGGTCAAAAGCGCGCCGAGAATCGCAAGAAAGGCACCACAGCTAATCACATACCAGAGGTAATTGGTGGGTGAGCCTTCCAGTGCAGCAAGCATTCCAGTCACAACCATAAACACATCGGCTGCTATTACACCTGCAATTAACTTAGGACGGGCACCTGCAATCACGCCCAGATCTAGTAGCAATAAGGGAGTTGTGACAATCCAATCTAGATAACGTCCCCAGAACAGAGTGTGCTGTCCCTTAAAGTCAAATAGAACTGTCTCACCCAAGATCATACTCAAATATATTGTGGCAGCCCAGAGAGTAATAAAGAAGCTAACCAGGGCAAATTCCATTCCTTCTTTACGTCTTTGTGATGCTGCTTTTAAGCCGAAAACAACTGAACCCAACGTCATGCCAATAAAAGCAATCCAAAGCCAAAGCTGTGTACCAGAGGACATGATTTACCTACTTATTCGTCAATGTTGTTAGAAACTGCTAACTGTTTCTAATGGCTTACTGTAGAGACTTCGTGCGATCGCAACGTCTCTCTGTCGATGGAAAGATGACTCTATAGCTAGAGCGAAATAAATTTCATGTGATTTTCACTTTTGAATGCAAGGTTAAAACTAGAGAGGTGGGGTTCAAACTCGCGCCCCGTTTTGGGTGTGGTGTTCACTCAGGAGGATCTCTCCAAAAAAATGGGTTTCAGCTCTGGTCTCATAACAACTGTTATAGTCTAAACGCATCGCGATCGCAGAGGCATTGTCTCATCGGGTTAACCTCTGGATTAGCGGCGGTATTGTTGGGGCAGAGAGTTGGCTGGTTAGGCAGTTGGCGACAACATCTTACCCATGTGTTTCCATTGAGAGGGGGTATTGAAACTTGGTTCGGCTGTTTGAAAACGCGCGGTTTTTGCCTGGAGTCCACGCATCTCAAAGACCGAGACCGATTGAAGAAGTTCATCGCACTCCTGACCTTAGCGTTCTGTTGGGCACATCGCGTCGGGCAGTGGTGCGTAGAACATCAGCCCCTCAAAATTAAAAAGCATGGATGCAAAGCTAGAAGTATTTTTCGCACTGGCTTTGATGTTCTCCGGCAGATACTCCTGAATCTGCACAGCCAAAACCAGCAGTATCCACAAGTCCTAAATCTTTTGTCCTGTATTTAGAGGTGAATCACACCTTTTTTCATATCTTTCAAAGTTCTTGACTTTCAGTGCCTATAGTGAAATAGCAAACCAATCTCCGGTAGATTTGACCCAATGAAAACTTCAACACAACTCATTTTGGCTCTTGCTGCGATCAGTACACTCGGACTTGGTGGTTTAGCCAAGCTGGTCAACGCTGCTCAAACTCAATCTCCGGTTGCCGTTATGCCCACTACTCAAGTGACCGAAAAAAGTGATGGAGATGGTGAAG
>JBBRPT010000196.1:0-3001 GCA_038227635.1 Leptolyngbyales cyanobacterium
CGCTGCCTTAGTGGGCGTTGCCCCTTTTAACTATGACAGCGGACAAATGAGAGGAAAACGGCGGGTCTCTGGGGGGCGTGCCAACGTCCGACAGGTGTTGTTCATGGCGGCAATGGTTGCGGTTCGCTTCAATCCGGTCTTAAAGGAGTTCTACGAACGGTTATTGCAGCGCGGTAAAGAGAAGAAAGTTGCCTTGGTGGCTTGTATGCATAAGCTACTCACGATTCTCAATGCGATAGTCAAGCAGGGCAAGGCGTGGGTGGCTCCTAGCAAAGGCACCGAAACCGAAAAAGTTGCTCTTCCCGCTTGACATTTAAGATAATCGCTAAATCCCTCTCCCGCCCTGGGAGAGGGATTTTCAAGTCTGGCTCCCCTTCTCCTTGGGGAGAAGCGATTATCTTGAATGTCAAGATAATCATGCCGATTCAGGAGCAAGGTTCGCTCTGGAAGGAAGTTTCGGTTGCCAGTCTTGTTCCTGTTTAATCATGGCATTGAGAATGGTCAACAGCTTGTGCATACAGGCTACCAACGCCACCTTCGTGGGTTTCCCCCGTCCTGTTAACTGAGCATAAAACGCCTGAATCACGGGGTTATGACGCACCGCGACCAAGGTTGCCATGTACAACATTTGGCGGACGGCGGCTCGTCCCCCGAAGATGGTGCGCTTGCCCTGCATCGCGCCGCTGTCCCGGTTGAGGGGAGCGACTCCCACCAAGGTGCTAATCTTTTGGCTGGACAACTGACCGAGTTCTGGTAAGAGCGCTAAGAAGGTAGCTGCAACCACTTTGCCCACACCGGGCACACTTTTGAGCCGAGCTTGCTTGGTTTGCCAGGTTTGGCACTGGCTAATCTGCTGCTCAAGTTGCTCATCGAGGTGCGCGATGCGCTGCCGTAACCAGTCGAGATGGGCTTCGACATCTGCCTGAGCGTTGCCCCGCAATCCTGATACGCGATTTTGTTCGGCAGTGAGCATGTCCACGAGTTGCCGTTGTCGTGTCACTAAGTCTTGAAGCTCGGCTTGGGCTTCACCGGCAAATCCACGCAGCGGCGGTTTCATCGCTTCGCCAAACCAGGCTAAAATCGCAGCATCGGCAGCATCGGTTTTGCACAGTTGATTGGCGGCTTTGGCAAAGTTACGGGCTTGTCTGGCGTTGATCACCACGACCGGATAGCCTAGCTGGAACAATCCCACGGCGGCTTGTCGCTCATATCCGCCTGTAGATTCTAAAATCACTCGACCCACTCCTGAAGGTGCCTTCAGATGCGTCACTAATTCGGCTATTCCCGCCTCCGGGTTCGCGACTCGAAAACTCTGGCTCTGAGGGCGCAGATGCACATCCAACCACCGTTTGCACACATCGATTCCAACCCATTGTTCAATCTCTGGCATCACCTCAATTCCTCTCAATGTTAGGGGAGGTCGTTCACTCAACCTTGCGTCATTCGGGATCAAAAAGTCCCAACCGATGATTCGAGTTTGACCTGATGAACTAGAGAGATGACCCTAGCTTCTCCACGATGTCGAGCATCCAAGGGCTGGCGGTCTATCTCTCTAGTCTTAAGATACAAGGGTTGGGATGAGGGCGAGTTGCATAACTGGGATGCACTGTGCGATGCTGACTTACTCTACAAAAGCAGAGATTACACAACAAGAAAGGCGATCATACTGACAGAGTTTCATCTGAAATTATTCGCAGCATGCGGCGTGATTAGTATCGCAAAAAATGTTGGTGCCCAAACGACAAGATATGCAACGTATCCTGTCTTCAGTTTCCGCAAAACGCCCAAGGTTGCAATCGCAATCTTCTACTAAACGTGTTGCCCTAGATCTACACTCTCTTTGCGGATGAACCATTGAACTGCCAAGGCTGATTCTCGCCGTGCTGACATTTCTCAAGACAGGCTGAGATTGAATGGGAAGCTTCATGATTGTTTCTCCTTGTTTAATCTGTTTTACATTGAACTGTGTTTATGCCTCAGACCAAGAGCGCATCCGACTGACGGTAACCGGAATCGCATCGCTGACATCGATCGTCAATCTTTTGACCATCCTTGAACGCTGAAAATTCTCTGGATCAAAGAATCGTAGCTTGACATCATAGCAATCTGAATCAGGGCGACAGATAGGACTCTTAACCACTTCAATTGTTTCAATGACTCGATCGTTCAAGGTTTCTTGAGAAATTGCTACGGAAGTTTGTAAAGCATTAGTCGCTGCATAGTTGAGCGCACGTTCCTGTGGCGTAATACCCAAATTACGATAATCATAATAGATTCGGTCTAGAACTTCTCTAATCTGATTTTCCAACCTTGGTCTAGCTTCTTCTGGTGTACTCGGCTCTATCACTGCATTTAATAAAGCATCAACAGACCAACTACATATTCCTCTTACTTCCGGAATGATCGCAGGAACCACTTGACCAGACATCAATCTGACACTACCTCCTACATATCCCGGAATCGAAACCCGCTCTACATCCTGATCCGTCAGGAACTCACGCAGCCGCTCATAAACCACACCCGCAAAGCCTCCCGCAGGAACGATCGCATAAATTGGTGTAGCATCCAGTTCAACCGTCCAAGTCAGAGATTGTGCGTAATACGGGTTTTCAGAGAGATAGTTCAGGAGATCAGCTCCAGGAATACCTCTAGGGGGATTATTAGGAAAGATAGCTTGAATAAAAGAGTCCAAGCGAGCTTGTGAGCCGAAATCATACCCCAATTCGCCCAAAGCATAGACTATCTGCGTTGAACCACCTCCCCCACAGGACGCGCACTCAGACGGAGAAACAGCCGTTTTGCTGCTAGGAGTAACCAGCATTGGGTTTGCTCCTATTGAGATGGAAGTGGGCATTGATGGTTTAGAGGATGTCTGAGAAGCAGAAAAGCTCTCAAAACGATAGTCTGTCAATAACAATATACGCGACAGCGTTTGAGAGCCATGACACCATCGTATCCGAGTCAGTTGAGTCAAGATCAGTGGGACTTGCTATCGAGTCTC
>JBBRPT010000197.1:0-2766 GCA_038227635.1 Leptolyngbyales cyanobacterium
AACACTGGATGAAAGTTCAGGGTTACGCTTAGGTCATTAGTGTTTTGTCTGCGCGTCTTCATGAACCGCCCATTGCGGACCCGCATGATGGGTGGTGTGGGAGGGGAGAGTTAAATACTCTCCTCGACCCGATTAGACTGCTGGCGACTTCGACTATCTACGATTTTTCCAGTATCCAGGTTCGCGGCTGCAATGCATAACTGCCAATATGAGAATATAGTCTTGCTCGATTGTGTAGAGAATTCCGTAAGGAAACTTGCGCGCCATGCATCGTCGCACATCATCATCAACGGCAATGTGGCGAGTCGGAGATTCTTTGATCCGATAAACCGCATCCTCGATCGCATTGATAAATGCTTGTGCAACCTCAACCCGCTGCTCTGTGTAGTATTGAACCGCTCCAGCATATTCAATGAGAGCTTCAGGATGAAATACATACTTCATGGTTCAATTAGCCGCCTAACTTGAGCCAAAGCATCTTCCCCCGAAATCGGTTGGACTGAGCCGTCCCGAATCTCGTCTCTTCGCCTTTTGGCTTCAGCTACCCAAACTGCTTGAATGGTCGAATCGGTATCGAATTCTAGGCTCTCCACCAGCTTATCTGCGAGAAGCGCCCTAGATGCATTAGGCAGAGACAATATTTCTTCTGTTAGCTGCTCAATTGATCGCATAGCCTTCTCTCAGAACACTAAACTTTAGGAATATCGTAACAAAAATTGGATATGAGCAGTTCCGCTTACATCAGCCGTCTTGCTCGGGAAATATGTTGGGCTGCTGCAACTAGACACGCAAAAAATTTGCGATCGCTCTAAACTCACCACCCGCCAATTCAAGGTCTGCTAAAGCTTTTTCTTTTTCATGGGCAGATTCAACCTCGTATAAAAGTTGCCGAGTCAAAGCTGCGCTACTTAGTAAACTTGAGTAGTGCTCCAATTGTTCTGGCTCAATGAAAGTACCAACAGCTTCAATTAAAGATCTCATATAGCCTGAAAGAGCACCACAAGCCTCGTGTGGAAGTTGATTATCCCTAAAACCTGCGACAGTATCACGTAGGGAGTCTGCGATCTTATCGAGATAATCAGCTATACGTTTGCGTCGCTCTAACTCAGCTTTCTCAAGGTCAGCTTTGAATCCAAAAAGAGCCTTACCAAAATCAAGCAGTGTTTTGATAGTGTCAAACATCAAGATCTTCCTAATATTTCGTCTACAAAAACTTACAGTTCCTGTTGTGTCCCCACCAAGAGTCTAAGCAGCCTAACGTTCCGGTTCACCCGCCGCTAGTAACCTCTCGGACTTCACGAAAAGACTCTGTACGGTCAGTGTGCAACCGGCTTGTTAGTTAGCCCGTATCCCACAGGTCGCTTATGATCAACGTATTCTCGCATGTCTGGGAGTTATAAATCATGTCTCTCTCTGAGTTAATTCCTTTAATCAACAATCTGAGCCAGCCAGACAAATTATCACTCTTCAAACTCCTAGTCACGCAAATCCCGGACGCTGAATTACAAGTCATCTTTTCTGCATCAGAGTATCCGGTTTGGTCGCCTTACGATGCAACGGAAGCTGCAAACATCCTGATGCAGATGATTCAAGATGACCAAGAGACATCTACTCATGCCTAGTACAGTCGAGTTTTCCTTTTCTGACGATGAAGCATTACCCACGATTCCCATCACTCTGAGTCATCCAGGCTTTTCTGTCTCTGCAAATGCACTGCTAGATACAGGATCTACGGTCAATTTATTACCTTATGACATTGGGCTGGAATTAGGTGCAATTTGGGAAGAGCAAACTGTTCGCTTGCCATTGGCTGAAAATCTTGCAAGGGTTGAAGCACGGGGGGTATTTGTGCATGTTCAAATTGGGAATCTAGAGCCAGTTCGCCTAGCATTTGCCTGGGCACAAGCGTCTCGGTTGCCCTTAATACTTGGGCAAACAAACTTCTTTCGAGAATTTGATGTTTGTTTTCAGCGATCGCGACGCATAATCGAAATTACTCGCTTCTAATCAATATCGATATCGATTCCGCTACAATTCTGCTATGATTGCCTTCCTCAACCTGCGATCGTACTTGAGACTCATAAATCTCAGTACCCTGTTGAACGTATTCTTCTTTTGAGTAGCGGGGCTGCCGAACTATCATCGGCTTGACCTCGTTTCAACTGAACCCCTTTATTTTAACTTGGGCGCTCACGCAATCTCTTGTTAGAGATCACCCTCAAAAATAAATTGGTCTTGCTCTGGGTTTGCAACAATACAGTCCCGAAAAGCTTCAACCATCGCAATAAATCGTCTATCTTGATTGACTGTTGTGGCTTCTTGAAGCATTTGGATTTGCGCTTCCAGCCTTTCTAACTCAGTTCTAGCAAGAATCAAGCGATCTTCAAGTGCATTTGTTTGTTGATACTCTCCAACTCCCAACTCTGCATTAATTCGGTACATATCTGAAGGGCAACTGAATCTATATTGCCAAACTCTGTGACAACCACTATCAACTTCACACCCGATTAGTCTACTCATAAGATACTAGTGGTATTTAGTCCATGATATCTAGAATATTCGGTCTAACGTTCCTGTTGAGCGGCTGCAGACCGACCACAACGATCAACGAAAAGACTATCAACTGTCCGCTCCAGCCGGATTGTGTACGCCCAGCATGGGCGTGATCTGATGGGGTGAAAGTCCCCTGTGGTGGAACCAGCGTCCAAATGAACCTAAAAGTTCCGAGTGACGATAACCACTAGCTTAAGGCAAGGGCGTTCTCGC
>JBBRPT010000198.1:0-2723 GCA_038227635.1 Leptolyngbyales cyanobacterium
CCCTGCGATCGGGACAGCAATTAAACACGTCAAACTTCCAGCGCTGTTGCGAAGCCCAAAGTAGCGTCCTCGGAGCCGCCTTGGCACTAGCACTGCCAGCCAGCTTAACCATGCGGCGCTGCCCAACGCGCCTAAGACATGAGTTGCAGAAACAACTAACAACGTCCATTGCACCAGCAAATGTGAGTCTAAGTGCCCCCAACTCACGATCGCGATGCCCGCTACCAGCAGCAACCAGATCAAACGAGCAGGAGTATAAATCCAAAAGCAGTACATATGGCGGCTGCGGGTGCGATCGCTCCAATAAGCACCCAATGGCTGAATCAAATTTGCCAGCATAGGAATTGATGCCGATAGCCCAATCTCGACGGGACTGGCGTGCAGCTCTATCAAAAAGTTGCTGAGCAGTACACCGCCAATAATGTTAGAGAAAATCGTCGCAAACACTCCATCGATCGTCGAAGCTCTCAAGGTAGTCCGAAGCGCATCTTTCGGGATTTTAGAATCTGGCTCGATTGCTGAGGGAAATAAAGATTCGGTTCCAGTTATCGGCTCTGGAGACCCTTGAGATAGATGAGTGAGTGTTTCGATCGTCCCTAAATCCACTGCGTACCTCTGAGTTCTAAGACAGACGGCGTGCGACTTCGCTTCTCCAACAAAGTCTAGCGCGATCGCTTTTTCAAGCTTAAGAAATTCTCAAGGTTTGCAAACTCTCCTTTTGAAAGATTTCTCACTTGTCTCTGCACGGTTAGCCAAACTTTTGCTTGGCTTGCTCATAGACCTCGATCGTGATTTGAGTCGCGCCTGCTTCTAGCGCAAACTTTTCAATCTTCTTCCGGGCGGCTGGGCGCACAAAAAATGGAATTTCTTTCAGCCGCGCTTCTGCTTCGCTTGTCCACACGATCGGGTCACTCATGATTTCGCCTCAAATAACTACCATCCTTTTAACACAGGTTCTCTCAGCAGTTCACGAGTGCCTCTAGTGACGGTGAGAAAGTTGCCTCTAGGCGTTTTAGCCAGAATGTATTCAACATTCTTGTTAACGGCATAAAAGTAATTGCCTTTTGGATCGAAGTCTTTTAGAGGTAAACGAACGCTTTGACGACGGTCTTTTTTGCTCACTCCCACATAAGAATTAGGATTATCTCCGCCGCAGATGCTCACCCAATAACTTTTGGTTTCCATCGTCAAAAAGGTGCTGTCCCCTTTACGGCAATAGTTTGGAATCGCTTCTGCTAGGAGCAAAGGCTGATTAGGCTGGCTAGAAGAATGCGTCTGCGCTTGGACTGGCGAGACAGCAAAACAACAGACTCCTAGCGCGATCGAGACACGGCTCAACGCGGACTGAAGAAGCGATCGAGATTCTATAAAGGTCATAGCTTATTTTTGTATCAAAATATACTTTTAGTATACTTACTAAACCATAGAAACATAAGTAAGAACAAAAAATAATTTAGGTTGAACAGTCTTTTAAACTAAGAGTAGATTGGCGACAGTTCTCTCTGCTCTTTTGTCTAATATCACGGCATGGATTTAGTTGATTTAGCATTCACTTCAGCGTTGGATCAAGCTCGGCTGATCCGCACTAAACAAATTTCTCCCCTCGAACTCACCCAACTCTATCTACAGCGAATTCAGCAGCTAGATCCCCAATTGGGCAGTTTTTTCACGGTGATGAGCGATCGAGCGATCGCCGATGCCACTCTCAAAACCGAGCAGCTAACCGGGGATATTTCAGAGTTACCACCTTTTTTTGGTGTTCCGATCGGCATTAAAGATCTCAACCCTGTTGCAGAGGTGCCGTACTCAGCCGGGGTGAAAATTGCCCTTCAGAAAAACATTGCTAAACATGATGATTTAGTCGTGACGAAAATCAGGCAAGCCGGATTTGTAATCTTAGGCAAAACGGCAACCTCTCAACTCGGTTCGTTCCCTTACACGGAGCCACCTGGGTTTCCTCCTGCCCGCAATCCCTGGAATCTAGACTACACTCCTGGCGGGTCAAGTGGCGGGTCAGCAGCAGCCGTCGCCGCAGGATTTTGTGCGATCGCTCAAGGGTCTGATGGCGGCGGTTCGATTCGCGGTCCGGCAGCTTGCTGTGGGTTAGTTGGGCTAAAACCTTCACGAGGCAGAATCTCAAATGCACCAGTGGGCGACTATTTAGGAGGCTGCTCAGTCAATGGATCGATCGCCCACACAGTTGCCGATGTTGCCGCATTTTTAGATGTGACAGCTGGGTATGTGACAGGTGATCCTTACTGGCTTCCCGATCCTGAGCCGTCTTTTTTAGCGGCAACTCAAACGGCTCCAGGCAAGCTAAGAATCGGCTGCATCACCTCAATTGTGCCGATCGGAGATGCCGATCCGATCTGCTGTGATGCCGTGCAAAACATGGCGCGATTGCTTGAAGGGTTGGGTCACGAAATCGAACCAGTCACCCCTGATTTTGGTGATTTGATTGCTCCTTTTGTCCTTCTCTGGCGGACTCAAACCGATCTCGGCATTCCTCCATTTTTATTAGAGCGGGTAAATCGATGGCTGTGGCTCCGAGCACGCTTTACAACAGGAGGACAGTATGTGCGATCGCTGCATCAACTTCAGCGGTTTGCTCGTCAAGTTGTTCAGCTAATCGAGCCGTTTGATGTGTTGCTCACGCCTACTTTTCTACACCCAACCATTCGAGTGGGGGAGTGGGCATCGCTAAGTTCAGCGAAGACGATCGA
>JBBRPT010000199.1:0-2554 GCA_038227635.1 Leptolyngbyales cyanobacterium
ATCTCTCCAGTCTGAATCTGCTTCAGCAACGAGTGTTGCAGTTGATGAATTTCTCAATTGAAATTTATACTCGCTTAGATCCGCAATCTGACGACCCTCCCTGAAAATGAGCGAACCGTGAGTGGTGCGCGATTTAACGCGAATCACTGGAAAAATCCGCTTGTGGTTGTGGATGAGGCTGAACAAGTGATTGGCATACCTTGTCGGCGGATACCGAGGTTCGTCAGCATCGAGTCGTCGTCCTCAAGCAGTTAAAGCGACTGATACAGAATGCGTTAGCACCGTATGGGCATGGGCGGATCGTGCTGGCAGATGCCGATCTTTCTGATTTGTCGATCGACTTCATTCTGGGATTAGCCGGAGTGGGCGATCAGCTTGAACCCTGGATTATTCAGAACGATTGGATGCCAGAGAAAGGCTGGAATGTCTTTCACTACAGCCAATCTGAGCCTACGACTTGGCTGCTGGGACTGAAAAAACATATTGCGCTTGGCAACCGTCCCTTTATTCAAGTGAGTGGGCAAAAACGCACTTCTAAATGGGGAACGCAAAATCTCGAAACCTGGCTAGAGCAAGAAATCCATCGTCGTTTCCCCGAAAAACGCATCTTGCGGATCGACTCAGAATCCATCAGCAACCCATCTCACGAGGCATACGGGTGCATTTCTAAGCTCAACGAGATTCTGACGCAATATGACGTGGTAATCGCTTCCCCCTCGATCGAAACGGGAGTCAGTATCGATATTAGAGGGCACTTCACGAGCGTCTGGGGCTGTTTTCAGGGCGTGTCTTCTGCAGACGCAGTACGACAATCTCTGTCGCGATTGCGTGATCCTGTGGATCGGTGTGTTTGGATTGCCTCTTACGGCATTGGCAAAATTGGCAGTGGTGCCACACATCACCAGTCGCTTTTGAAGAGTCAAACTAAAGTCGTTCGGGCAACGCTGAAAACGCTGCTGGCATTCGATCAGGAAGATATTGACATCACCGTTGATCCGATCGCTCAACGAACCTGGGCAAAGATGGGTGCTCGGATCAATGCCGGGATGCTGCACTATCGAACGACTGTTTTAGCGGGACTCAAAGCCGAAGGACACACCATCATTCCCGCTACTCATTGCATCAGCGCCAAGACGCGAAAGAAACTCAAAGTTCAACTCACTAACATCTCTACATTGAACCAGCAGGCAGAATGCGACGCGATCGCAGTAGCAGAGGAAGTCACCGATTTAGAGGCAAGCAAGCTCGAAGCCCAACGGTCAAAAGTTCCAGCAGAACGCCGCAAAGAACGGAAATATAAGCTTCAGCAACGATATCGAATTAACGTAACGCCAGATTTGGTGGGGAAAGACGATCGGGGATGGCATCTGCAAGTTCGGCTGCACTATTATCTGTCGATCGGGCGGGATCACCTCATTCAGCGGGATACTCAGATCGTTAAAAAAGCCCTCGAAGCGGGAGAAGGAGCGATTTGGACACCAGATTTGAATTCATCTCTACTGTGTCATCAAGTCGTCGTTTTAGAAAAATTAGGGTTAGTAGAGTTTTTATCTGGGATAGAACTTTGTAACTCTAACCCTAAGCTTGTTGCGTTTGCACAAGCGCTTAAAGATGTCCCTTGGAAAACTAAAGCGGTTTTAGGCATCACAGTAAATGCTAAATCCTCTCCGATTACCGTACTGAGGCAAGTTTTAACGAGCAAGTTAGGTCTACGGCTTGAGTTAATTCGCAAGGACGGGCCGCGAAATAAGCAGGAGCGAATTTATCGAGTGATTGGACTAGATGACGGCAGAGGCGCTGTTTTTGAGGCATGGCTAGAACGAGATCTACTGTCGGTAGTCACTGACGGTATGGATCTAAACATATCTGACTCGACTACCGTGGCGGAAGCTGCGTAGCCCGCTCTCCTCACAGGATAACCTTGCCCTACATCATACAGAGGCAGGGAGTTCTTTGAGTTTTGATATGAAGAGAGACCGATAGACCATTTCTCAGAAGAGAACTCGAAAAAAAATTCCGTATGGCTTGAGAGTTGACCATACAGAAGGTTTTCTGTATGGTAGAAGTACAGACCACACGTAAAGATTATGATTAGTGACCATTTACAAACAGAGCGACTCCGGCTTCAGCAGCTAGAAGACGCAATTCGATCGACGGGTCGAGTTGCTCCAGCAAAGTGCTGGCTTGCAGAATCTCACGAAACTAAAAACTTTAAGACCTACACCTACATTCGGCTGGTGACGGAAAAAGAGAACGGCAAAATTAGCAGCCCATCGTTAGGGCGACCGGGCAGTGTTCGTCATCGAGAGTGGCAAGCTGCGATCGCTCGGCGAGAAGCGCTCAACGAGATCAATCAGCAAGCGACGATGCTTGAGGAATTGATTCAACGGCAAGAAAATAAGCAAGAATGCATCAATAAAGCGGTGCGTCTTGATAGCATGGGGTAAAGTACCTGTCAGCAATGGAGCGAAGGCGATGTATGCACCCGTTACAAAGCTTCTGACGTTTGAAGAGTTTCTAGCCTGGGACGATGGATCGGGCGGAGAGTTTGAGC
>JBBRPT010000200.1:0-2545 GCA_038227635.1 Leptolyngbyales cyanobacterium
CAAACACTGGATGAAAGTTCAGGGTTACGCTTAGGTCATTAGTGTTTTGTCTGCGCGTCTTCATGAACCGCCCATTGCGGACCCGCATGATGGGTGGTGTGGGAGGGGAGAGTTAAATACTCTCCTCGACCCGATTAGACATGTCATAGAAACGACATTAAGTAGCACTGCTTGCCGCTTTATTTGGAAAAGATATTTCGAGAACAATACAGCCTTCTTCTGTTTTGAAGGGACCATGGAACTCTCCTGGTGGTCTACTCGCATAATGTCCTGATTCTAGCCATTGACCAAAAGCAGCGTCATATAAGCGACCAGAAACCACGAAAATCTCTTCAGGGTATTCATGTGATTTTCCCCCGAACTCTTTGGTGTCGGCTCCAGGAAGAAACCTTGTTATACGGGTATATTCACCACTTTCTTCATCAATGCTTAATGTCAACTCTTCAGCTATACCTTCCATTCCAGGAATTGGATTCCATTCGTTACTGGTCAACGGCTTCCAATATGTGCGAGTTGATTTAGACATGATGATTTACATATTTTGATATGCAGTCTAACGTTCCCGGTCAGCGGTTGCCAATAACTTTCGCAGCATCCCCCAAGATCTCTATTCAGTCCGCTCCAACCAGATTATGGGGAGACGACCATGCATTGGGTGACAGAACTCATGTCTACTAACATATCGTTCGCTCCTCACGCTCAACCTGGAAACGATTGCAGAAAAGCTTAAAGTAAAAAAGCGGGAGAACCTGACAAGGCGAGAGGACGACTATCCAACCGAAGTCACTAGATGACTACTAACATATCGAATCGCCTCTCAACCCGTGTCCTAGCTCACTTTAACGAATTCTCAGGGAACAGGGCTTCAACCTTTTCCATAATCTTTTCGCGCGAGCAGGCGGCAGGCTCTATCCGTTCAATCAAAATCAATGGACTTCAATCTAACATGACCCCTGACAACTACGTTGCTTACATTGGCATCGACTGGGCAGACCGCAAACACGATATCGCCCTCTACGATTGCGCGTCAGGCACCTGCCAAGAGAGTATCATCCAAACCCGTTCCCAAGACCTCTTAGATTGGGTGAATCAACTCCGAGCACGCTATGGTGACAGCAATTCCAAATTCAAAGCATTTAGGAGGA
Organism: Leptolyngbyales cyanobacterium; assembly: GCA_038227635.1. GTDB lineage: Bacteria > Cyanobacteriota > Cyanobacteriia > Leptolyngbyales > Leptolyngbyaceae > Phormidesmis_A. Next base: position 1,146 of record JBBRPT010000200.1, read on the forward strand.
GTTAGCCCTGGGTGGAGTCTTGGGAGCCTCTAAAAGCATGAACTCCAGCAAATGCTGCCAACTGTCGAAGATCAAATACTTCGTTAAGCTCAGAATATCTCCGAAAAAGCCTTTGCGAGTCCCCCGCTGTTGACGAATCTGCTGGTAGGGTTTGTCTACTAGCTGTAAAACAGTATGAAACAAAAACGCGATCAGATTAAGCGTCAACAGCCCTTGCGATAAATGCTGCTGTCCATGCCCAAAACTATGTTCTAAATGGTAGCCCTTTGTTTTGAGAATATTGTGATTCTCATTTTCTGTCTTCCAACGGCTTCTGCCTGCACTGACCACATCAGCCACGGTCTTGTTGCTCAATTCATGTCGAGTGGCAAACGCATTATGGTACAACAATTGACCATCCAACTGGCGGGTAATTCTCACCTCACACCAATTCACGCTTAAAGCAGGTTGGGTCGCTCTTAGAGGAATCTCATTAACGTAACGATATTGGTGGATTTCTTGAGTCCGCTTATTTAATTTCTTGAGTTCTAGTGTCTTGACTTCTCCGCTCACCTCTAAATCAGTCAATCGGTCATAAAGCGCTTTATGAGAATCTGGCAAGCAGGTGAAAATAAAGTTCATTCCTAACTCTAGGCAATGTTCTGCCATCGGTTGATGACTGTAGAGATCATCGCCCAACAATGTGATAGCTTGCCCTATCAAATCTGAGGTGTGAGCCGTGACCCATCGCTTTGCCGCCGCTACTTCACAATCTTGTTTCTCACTACCGTCTTGAGGGGTAATGAACTCAGGGGCGAGACTGATCACCTCGCTTTGTCCGGGGGCGACAATCACAGGTAAGATGGCGCTGTGAAAGTAGCTCACATGACCCTTTTTATGAGTGCGACTGGAACAGTGTTCGCAGTGAAGTTTCAAAGAACTAAAATACTGGCAACCATCTAATGCCACGAGCAAGTGCCCTCCTAAGCACTGATAGGGCTTGAGATCACCCCTGCGCTTTAAGGCTCCATAGACACCACTAAACACGCCCAATAGCCCTTGTGCAGCGGTCTGATCCAAGATATTGCGAATCTGAGGGGGAGTCGGAATCTGCTCTAGTCCAAATAAGCTTTGAGCATTGTCTTGTCCATGACGACTGTGCATCTGACGCTGGTGTTCAAGAAACGACTCACACTGCATGAAGAATACTGAGAAAGCCCCCAGAAATGCATCCTTCAAGCTGTACTGCGTGGCATTACTGGGTTGCCGTGGATCTTTAACTGGAGCAATCGCACTTTGCAGAAATCCTAGTAACACGATGAAACTCAGGGGTTGAGGGTTCATATCGAGCCTTCCACGGACAGACTCCTTTATCCTGGGGGGGGAGCGGCACTACTGTCAAATTTTGAATTTGGAATTGC
>JBBRPT010000201.1:0-2538 GCA_038227635.1 Leptolyngbyales cyanobacterium
GCGCTTCATTGCGTCACCAGCCCTGGACATCAATTCTTTGGAGTTGAACGGTCTAAACCTCTTTGAGGAAGCGCCCCGTGCGGAGCCGCACGCGGGGTGCTGTGGGGACGGGGAGGGAAAACCTCCCTGTTACCCGATTAGACCGAGCTGCGTGACTACTCTTCAAGACAATGCTGCAATTGTCACCAAACCACCAGCAACACCCTGGATTTTCAACTCGTAACCTTCCAATAAACCCATTCCAACTAATGGATCTGCTTCTGACTCATTGATCTCAACTGATCTAACCTGACCATCCCAGATTACTGAAGCTTCATACACATTAAACATACACAGACTTCCATCGCCCAGAATCCCTTCTTGCTGCATATACCAAGTTAAGCCCAGAGTTGTGATGATGATAGATGGCAAAGTCAAAAAGCCTGTGTACCCAGTGTCAATAACTGCTTTGATTCCTTGACTTTGCTGATTTTCGCCAAGAACCGCTAACTGCACGATCGCCTCTCGGTTTGCATTCACATTTCCAATCATCATGTGGATACAGTGGGAGAGCGAAAACCGAAGCGATGGACAGCACGATACCCGATCCGAATACCAAAGATCTGGGCATCAGGATAGCGCTTCAGCAATTGCTTTGCAGCAGTCAGGCTATCATTAGCGACTTCAAAGGCTCCGGTTTCGATGTCGATCGCCACAATTCTGCCGTGATTGCCTTCCTCAACTTGTGATCGCACCTGCGACTCATAAATTTCGTCACCGCGTCGAGCAAACTCTTCTTTGCTGTAGCGGGGTTGTCGAACTGCCATCGGCTTGACCTCGTTTCAATTTAGCCCTTCTATTTTAACTTAGGCGATTACGCAATCACTTATCAGAGATCGCCCTCAAAAATAAATTGATCTTGCTCTGGGTTTGTAACGATACAGTTTCGGAAAGATTCAACCATCGCAATAAACTGTCTATCCTCATTGGCTGTTGCAGCTTCCCTAAGCAATTGGATTTGCGCTTCCAGCTTCTCTAACTCATTTCTAGTAAGAATCAAGCGATCCTCAATCCCATTTATTTGGTGATACTCTCCAATTCCCAACTCTGTATTAATTCGGTACATATCTGAAGGACAACCGAATCTATATTGCCACACTATGTGACAACCGCTATTAATTTCACACCCGATCAGTCTACTCATAAGATGCTAGCTATAGCTTTTGTCTATGATATTCAGAGTATTCGGTCTAACGGCTAAAGTCAGCGGTTGCAGAGAGCTCAAACGCAGCAGCGATCTCCCGTCAATCCGCTGCACTGCCGTGTTAGGCGAAAGCCGATACAAAAAGGAAATGTCGGTCAACAATGGAACCATTGCCTGATCCAATCCGGCTGATCTTCAACAGCCGTGCGGTGGCACATAAATACTGTCGATGTAAACGCGACCCTGATTAGAAACTAAGGTCACGGTAGCATTACCCTGGCAAATCTTGCCATTGGCATCCAGATAGTTATAATCAACAAACACATGACTATCGTCATTCGCACGCAAATCAGACAGTTCCAAACGCCGCCGTAAGCTACCGTAAAATGTGCTTATTTTATCCGGCTGAAAATGAGGTTCGTTAAGTAGCGAAGTCCCGATATATTTTCTAGCTTGGTAGCCGTCGGCATCACTCAGCGCTTTGTAGAAATTCTTCACGACTTCCATCGAAGTGGTAGCTGATGGTAAGATTTGACTTGGATTGACCGATGGCTTAGCTGATTGATTTGCTCCAAAATTTCCAGATTGATAAAGCACTACAACCAACCCAGAAATAGCAGTGATAATTGCTGCGACTGCGGCAAGAATAGCAGGAAGTGTTTGCCACCATTCTTTTGATTTTGATTCTTCAGCCATCGTAAAGAAAATCCTATAATTGTGAGCTAAAACCTCTTTCTGGATATGTACTCTGCCTAACGACCAAGTTGAGCGGCAGCAGATATAACTGAAATGTAGACGGAAAGACTTGATTTGCCGCTCCAACGACGTGTTAGGCTGTGCCCGTCGGCTCAACGATTCTATGATATCGATTTTGCAGAAAAGGTTGTGGGTGATTTGCAATTCGCTACAGTTTGACTGCTTTGTGCAGCTCGATCGCCCTCAAACTCTCGTCTCAGCCCATCTCCCCAAACTCCTTGCACCGCAACTATGGCTTGGGGGTGGCGCGATCGTCCACCTGTCTTCAAGTTTGTGTTCATCAATCCGCTGCAAATCACTGTCTTAGCGAGGGTTAACTGGGTGGGGGTGCGATCGTTGAGAGCACTGAAATCGTGTGCAAACCTATCCTTTTCCAATCACTGTGCTCAACGACAATGTTGTGGGTGATATAACGCTAGTGACAATGCCAAAAAACGACCCAACCGACTAAGGGAGCAGCATAACGATCGAGTTGAACCGCACCCGATCAATTAAGCAACACCAACTTTAGTTGGTAGTGCGGTTAACCTTACGACTATTTTTCGCGTGTCGGTTCCAACGAGTTTGTTCTACGGAACTGGCGTGGATGTAGTGTTCCC
>JBBRPT010000202.1:0-2514 GCA_038227635.1 Leptolyngbyales cyanobacterium
GGAACACTACATCCACGCCAGTTCCGTAGAACAAACTCGTTGGAACCGACACGCGAAAAATAGTCGTAAGGTTAACCGCACTACCAACTAAAGTTGGTGTTGCTTAATTGATCGGGTGCGGTTCAACTCGATCGTTATGCCGCTTCGTTTAGTCGTGTTGACGGTGAATTAAAACATATACGTTGGGGTCATGAGCAAACTTTCACAGCCTTCATATTTTTTGGGCAGAAATACGGTTGATGGTCAGTAGAATTTAAAGCGTAGTATTAGATGTTACCTTAATAACCTAATGCTCATGGTGCAACGTATTGAAAGTTCAAATTGCTCAGAAGATGCCGTTCAGAGATTATTTCCTGTTCTTGCTCAATCGACTGTTTACGGAACATCTCCTGTCATCGATCGACGTAGAGTTTTACTATCAGCGATGCTTGGATATCCAACGCTGAATGAAGAGTATGTTGTTCAAAAAGTTATTACTGATTACCAAGCAAAGAAAAAAGCTGAAGCGGCTGCATGGCGTTTAGGAGTTGGCTTACTCACGACCCTAATGGGAATGGGTGACGGGTTTCAGTTAGGAGACGCAATTGGTGGGTTCGCTGCTGGGATGATTGCAGGTAAAGTAAGCGATGCTTTGCAAGAAATGGATGGTCACCAGCTTCAAGAGCTAGGGTTAGAGTGGGTAAACGATCCAAGCTCATACTTATATCACCGAAAGCGACATCGAGGTGATGCTGTGCGGAGGTTGCTAATGCTTTTACCACATCCACAGACGGGTGTACCATGCACTTTCTTTGGTGTCCAGTTTTCAGATGGATACGTAGCACATCTAGCCTTCATGCCTCAACAGAGCGAGGTAAACTCCCCGGTTAATGGTGTGTTCTGCATGAGTGGTAGCGGGTTCGATGCTGAGTTACTGCCTCAAAGACAAATTTTAGGAAAGATTTTTTGTGATTCCGGTCAGCAGTTACCTGTGGAATTTTGGACTGATGAATCCAGCAATCACCTTGTAGCAATCCCTTACAAAGCCCCTCATCATTCTCTCTATTAAAACCATGAGTTCAATTATTCGCAAGAACGGTCTAAACACTATAGAAGATAATCATTGGAATGATTTTCAGCGTAGTGCAAGAAACCGTCGGGTTATCGCAATTGCTACAACAGCAGGCTTTGCAGTTATTTCTTGGTCAGTGCAGAGTGTTTTCCCACTTTTGATTGGTGAATTGCTTCTTTGGATCGCTCTCAAACTTTGGATTCGGACGACCAGTAAAAAATGATGTCAAACTACCATTCCTTGTCTCAAGATTCACGTGACTATCTTGCGTCTCGATTTACAGCGTATGGTCTTGATCCAGAACTTGCTTACAATCATCTCTTGCCATTAGAGGTCAAAATTCAAGGTGAGGACATGATTCGAGAGTTTATGAATCACAAGCACATTTCTCACATTTACCCTCAAAGTGAGTACCCAAATCTGGTTTATGAGATCAGTAATGTCTTTCTAGAAGATCCTCACGAGAATCTGGTACGTGGGAACAATGTGGCTATGCCTGTTGAGGTTTTGAATGCTCGATTAGATAACTCAATGGATGTTTTTGATAGAGATTGGAATGATGATGGCATTTTAGATGGCGGTATCTTCATCTAAGCTTCTTGCCCCATACTGTTAAATTTAATAGTCATAGCGATGCAAGGAGACTAGCGGGGCATCTGTTTTTGGTAAAGTTTAGGGTGTATATCGATTAGACTGACCGAATTTGTGGAAAATATCCCAGACGGAGCGATCGTAGTTCGAGGCGGACGAAATCGTCCAGAAGACATTCAGCGCGGAACCGGAACTCATCCTAGTGGTGTGACTGGGATTTCAGTGGAATGTGGAGTAGGATTGTCAATGGCGGAGTTGGCAGCAACGATTCCTCATGGGCAAGTTGGTGTTACAACCGTCAAGGCAGTTCGAGAAGCGGGTGGGGACGTTATTCGTACCTCCGGAAGAAGTCCAAATCATGCCACGCTCGCAGGTCTGACTTCGGAGGAGATAAGCTTCCTCTTGACTCCGACAATTACTAATCCGTCCCAACTACAGTCCTAACTAGAATATCCTATGAGCTACCCCAAAATCTTTGCAGATTTCCACAATGCCGACAGAGAAGGACGACTACGCCTCAATTGTATCGGAACGATTGAGGACTTAGCTCGGCGCAACATAGAATTGCAGCCGGGTCAGTTGTTGACGCTCTACAGTGAGGAATTGGAAGTTGATGGAACTGTGCAATATTCTGAAACGGAAAAGGTATGGGTTGCGGCAATTGATTGGAATCAAATCAGACCTGTTGAAGAGTGCATAGTTCAAGCGAGATCGTAGTTGCATTGCGCGGTACAATCGGGTCGAGGAGAGTATTTAACTCTCCCCTCCCACACCACCCATCATGCGGGTCCGCAATGGGCGGTTCATGAAGACGCGCAGACAAAACACTAATGACCTAAGCGTAACCCTGAACTTTCATCCAGTGTTTGCGA
>JBBRPT010000203.1:0-2254 GCA_038227635.1 Leptolyngbyales cyanobacterium
AACACTGGATGAAAGTTCAGGGTTACGCTTAGGTCATTAGTGTTTTGTCTGCGCGTCTTCATGAACCGCCCATTGCGGACCCGCATGATGGGTGGTGTGGGAGGGGAGAGTTAAATACTCTCCTCGACCCGATTATGCCGTTTTTTTACGATCAACTCTCCGTACATCGATCGACTTCAGCTTTGTGCAAAGCTGTTGAGTTGTTGCTGAAGTTGTTGCACTTCTTCGATCGATAATCCTGTCGTAGAAGCAATAATGTTAACGGCAATACCTGCTTGTAAAAGATTTGTAGCAATCTCCCGTTGTGTCTCTGCTTTCCCCTCTGCCAGGATTGAACGATAGACAGTGGATTCTTGCATGATATCTCTCCGCAATAGACGATAAATTACTTCTTGTTCTAATTTTAACCCAGCTAGAATCCCGGACGCTGCCATCAAATTCGCTTTTGTCGCAGGGTCTACAATCTGATCTACTCTTTGAGCCGCTTGGCGCAGCGTTTCCTCGGCATCCGCACTTTGTCCTAGAACCGCAAAGGGAATCAACCCAGGATATTGCAGAAAGAGTGAGGCAGGTTGCTCCCACAACCGGATTACATCAAACTCGTGGCGTGTCCGTTCCATCATAAAGCTCGTTTGATAGACCAACTCAGAAGCAGTCTGCTTTAGGTAAATCACAACCTGCCGCATCGGTTTGGTTGGATCTTTGCGGTACATTCGCACCCGGTAATCCAGAACGCGGAATGGAATCGTATTCCTAGGCAGGGTTTGAAACTCGATATGCAAAATGGATTTGTCCGACTCCAACAGAATCAGAGCATCGGCGCGAATCGGGTCGAGGGAGAGTTCCGAGGGCTGAAGTTCTGTCATTATGACAGACTCTCCCAACAGCCAACTGGCAAAGTCGGCGGAGAAGTGTTCAGCAAGAAATCGGCAAGTGTCGTCATACATGAAGGAAATTGTGCAACTGGCTACGCCGATTTAATTTTGAGGTAATTCAAAGTTTGATGAATGATTGTTACAGAGTGATTACCACAAGCTGACTATATCAAACTGAGGAGATCGCACTCGATGAAAAAACTTCATCAAGCGGAACGGTTTCTTCAGTTTCCTGACGTACCATTGCAGCCATCTGAATCCCACTGATTGTCTGTCATGGCAGCAAAACGAACTTCCCACTTTTGCTCATCTTTCGACTCTGCTAAAAAGTGAGCCGCAATCGCATCTTGCTGATCGGGCGCAAGTTTTACAATTTGGGCAATTGCCTGTTGAAACAACTCAGTCATTTTTCAGAAGCGGCAAATACTGCAAAGATATGCAACTTCTTAATTTTACCCAACGCTCGAAGCAATTGCTCTTGCGGTGAGCATGTCGGAAATTCAGGAGATGCTCTATGCCACCGCACTTGCTATCAGCAGCGTTCCACAAGCATAAAGCTAATTGGCAAGTCGAATGCCCCATTTAAAGTTATCAGTGTCACAAGCATAACCTTGCACTACACGCGCACCATTCTCCTTAGATGCGCCCAACACGTTTAAACAACCCCCAGTCTGTTCATTGATAATTAAGACGAAACCATCATTGGATGTTGGGGCAAGATACCATCTAAAGTTAGGGGTAGTACAGTCTCTGCCTTGTACTACAGGTGCACCGTTTTCCCTTCTTCTATTCAGCACATTAAGGCATTGACCACTATGCTTCACTATGATGTTATAGATTGTTCCATGCTTTTGACTGTTATAACCCACTTGCCTAAATGTCCAGAGGAAATTCGGGGTGCCACCACAATCTAGCCCCTGGGTTGCAGATGCACCATTACTTTTGGAAGCGCCTAATATATTTAAGCATTGACCACTGTGCTTCACCATGATGATGTAATCTCTGGAGGAGGCACTACTGCTTTTGGAATTTAGAAACAGCGAAAGGTAAAGAATTGAAGCAAATGCAGCAAATAACCGAAATACATTTGGCGTTGGCTTAAACATATTAAATATCCACTAGATTATAGACCTGGAAAGTTGAGGCAGAAATTCCTGCCTCAAGCAAAATCGTGTCAATACCAAACATCATCACCCTCAAAATCTCCTCAACCCAATATCACACCAGCGTTTAAGAATTTAATAGACCTGTTGTGAAATAAGAAGCTCTTGAGAACAGGGTTTGCCCCGCTTGCTCTCCGGTTAAGCTGCCATCAGGTAGAAGTTCCATAGCCCAGCAGCGGTCAGCATCAGATGGTCATCGAAATCAGTGACACGATT
>JBBRPT010000204.1:0-2251 GCA_038227635.1 Leptolyngbyales cyanobacterium
CCGCCGTTTTCCTCTCATTTGTCCGCTGTCATAGTTAAAAGGGGCAACGCCCACTAAGGCAGCGATTTGCTTGTGGTTCAGCTTGCCCAATTCCGGCAGGGCAGAGACCAGAGTTGAAGCCATGACTTTTCCCACACCCGGGACGCTCAGGACTAATTCTTGCGTTTGTCGCCACGCTTGTTCGGCTTGAATTTGGGCTTCGATCTCACCATTGAGTTCCTTGATTTGCTCCGTGAGCCATTCGATATGACCCTCCACATTGGCTTGCGCTTTTCCCCGCAAGAGCGCCAGACGATTGCGCTCTGCGGTGAGAATGTCCACCCACTGACGGCGGCGGGTGACTAGATCATCGAGTTGCTGTTGGGCTTCATTCGCCAAGGGTCGTACAAGCGGGGTAATCTTGTCGCCAAACAACGCTAAAACTTGAGCATCGACTTGATCCGTTTTGGCTTGTTGATTCATCGCCCTGGCGAAGTTTCGTCCTTGACGGGCATTAATCACCGCCACCGGATAGCCCGCTTGACTCAACCACAAAGCCGCTTCTCGTTCATAGCCTCCTGTCGATTCTAGGACAACTCGCTTAACGTGGTCGGGTTCGGGAAACTGGGAGCGCACCGATAACAATCCCACTATCGTATTAGGAACGCGCCAGCACTGACCCGTCGGATCAACATGAATATCGAGAAACCGTTTACAAACATCAATGCCAATCGAATGGAGATTCTCGCTCATCTAGATAGCTCCCAATAGGATGATCAGGAATGCAGGAGTCTCAGAGGTTCCTCTACCTTGCGTCATACGGGATACTCAGACGCTCTGGGTTCCCTGCCGATAATTCGAGGTGGTTCTGAGTTCAAAATGTGTGGTGACCCTAGCTAAATCTCGATTTTAAGAATCTTAGGGGGGACGGTCTACCACACTCTTAAGATACAAGGGTGAGGGCTGCAAAAGTGGGTACCCGTTAGCATCAGCATAACCCACCCTACAGAATCCTTCCCTAAATTCGCTCTGCTAAACCTAACTTAAGGATCAGGACAACATGTTATTTGCTAGTGCTTTTGCAGATGCTATTTTCAATGCGGATTTTGTAAACGCATTAAGATGTCCTTTGGGTACGATCGGCGTGTTATCCATTCTTTTAGGATTAATAGGAGTAAAGTTTTTTGAAAAAGAATCTTCAAAGATTAAGCTTTTTGTCTATCTTTTACTGGCAGCAGGAGTTTTAATGCTAGCCATAGAGCTAAATAAACCATCTGGTAATTTGACAGACCCTAGCGCATACCCTACTACTCAGCCGCACTGAACATACTATTCTTGGTAGTTGTTAAAAGTAGAGTGAAGCTTTCTGATCCAGTACGTATCACTAAGGATGGGCAATGCTATCCGATTGGTTTGTAGGATATTATGGAGGGGTTCAAAGAGGTCGCGTTGCGATTTGGAGCCACTGTATGCAAGCTATCCTTTTAAGCCGTGAAGAAGTTGCGCGACGTGCAAGGCAATTGTACGAAAGCAGCATTCGTCAGCAAGTGGAAGTGGAAGAGAATATTGGCAAGATGGTCATCATTGACATTGAGACAGGTGATTATGAAGTCGATAAAACTGGACTGCAAGCATCCCGTAACCTCAGCCAGAAGCACTCAAACGCCCGACTCTTTGGCATTCGCATTGGCTATAACGTTGCTGTGTCCTTCGGCGGTGTCATGGAGCGGGTCCATAAGTGATTTCGGGAATTGTGACAGATAGACACGCAACTGTCGCGCTGACATTCTTGTTGCCGAATGGCTCAACTATCCCGATTGAGTTTGTCATAGACACAGGCTTTACAGGAGAACTGTGTCTTCCTGTAGAAGCCGTTTCATTGATGGGCTTGATCTTCAGACACGACACTCCTGCAAATTTGGCAGACAACAGCGAAGTCCTGCTCCCAATTCACGAGGCGACCGTTCTTTGGGATGGTGAAGAACGAGAAGTCCTTGTCATTGCGACAGGAAGGCGACCCTTACTTGGAACTGCTTTGCTGGATGAGCAGGAACTAGTCATCCAGTTTACGGAAGGGGGATTGGTGACAATTGATGAGTTGTAAACGCCAATCTGACGTGACGCACCGCAGGCTAATCGGGTCGAGGAGAGTATTTAACTCTCCCCTCCCACACCACCCATCATGCGGGTCCGCAATGGGCGGTTCATGAAGACGCGCAGACAAAACACTAATGACCTAAGCGTAACCCTGAACTTTCATCCAGTGTTTGCG
>JBBRPT010000205.1:0-2077 GCA_038227635.1 Leptolyngbyales cyanobacterium
AGGTCATTAGTGTTTTGTCTGCGCGTCTTCATGAACCGCCCATTGCGGACCCGCATGATGGGTGGTGTGGGAGGGGAGAGTTAAATACTCTCCTCGACCCGATTGGGATTGCTTGTGGCAATGAATGAAAAACCACTCGCGCAACCGAACGAGAATCACGAAACTAAACACGATCAACGTACTTCTCAAACCCCAACCCACAAAACGCGAATCTCTCGGAAAGAAACGATCGACGAATCACCCCGATCACTGTGCGCCCCTTGCGAGAGGCAGCCCAACTACTGATTATACGGAACCTTTCTGTAGATCTCTCTGATTTGGGGAGATATACAGAGAGTTTCTGTGTATCTCCCCTCACTTTTCATCAGAGATCATAAAGCAACGATCGCCCCGTGCCTTTCCCCAATAACGATCGCACTTCCCCAACTCAAAAAATCATCATTCCAAAAAGCAAAAAACTCTTGTAGAATACATCGCAGTGATGGAATTATGCCCCGAAGCCTGATCTAGGAAATCAGACTCCGAGGACTTCCATCCCTAGTTAGTATCAGTAACTCAGGAGGCGTTCATGATTGTACACCGTCAGCTTTGCTATGGGATCTTGAAAGGCTGGAATCAAGATCCTGCAACCAGTCTTTACCCCTACCGAATATCTGAGAAATCAGCGTTTTTGTCCTCTTTGAATTAACCGAGAGGACAAAAACTATGGGAGTTAGGACGATCGTGCCTAGCTCGATTTCGTTCACCGTGGAGTTACGTTGCTCAACCGAACGGCGTTATCGAGTCAGCATTACATTGGATCTGCAAGAGCGTTATATCTTCCTATCATCTGGTGTTATTCCAAACATTAGCGATGCGATTGAAGACTTTGTTTCACAGCTAAGTGAGATTGCGTCCAATCAACTGGCATTGCTTAAATGGGATGGCACGAGTGATTTAACGACCGAATATCAAATTATTCGAGTGTTGCCGGGATATCAAATTGAACGATCGTTAGTGAAGTTCAACATTGTCCTGGGCAATGGTTCATTGATTCAAATAGAGGAGTTACACGACAAAACCACCATTCAACTGTAAAAAGTTGGGGAACCGTTGATTACCTCTTTCGGAAAATGCGGTTCCCTTATTGCAGTTTAGCGATCGCGCTTCGCTCAACTAAAATCTGTTGCGTCAGCAAATCTCGAATGGTTGCAATTAGCACTCGCTGATCGGTGACTTCAAACTTGACTGAGATGCGGTCGATGCCCACTTGTCCTGGCGGATTGAGGTGAGCAATACACACCTGATCATGTTGGCGTTCTAGCGATCGATAGGTCTCTTGTTGGCGCATCGGCAGACTCGTCATTCTGCCTTGTTCGTCATAGTTCACTTCTGATTGAGCAATCACCGCAACCTCTCCAATGTCGAGGCGAAGGTCGGTTTGTCCCTCGATCGCAGCTTGCAAAATCAGAGGTTCAGCCCGTTGACAGGGATAGCGATCGCCCTGCTCAAATAGCGAAAAATAGGCATACGATCGGGCATAAGGTTCCCAAAGACGAATCGCGTAGCTGTGGCGCAAAGAATCCTCGATCGTCAGTTGACCCACCGCCAGCGCACCATGACAAACCGCCTCAAATGGTTTATCGAGTTTGACTCGCTGCCGCCCAAAATAAGAGGCAACAAGCTGCTGAACTGATGGAATTAAACAACTGCCACCGACAAGCAACACTTGTTCAATCTCAGGCTTAGAAATGCCTTTTGAAAGCGCGATGGTCAGCACTTCATCGAGCGATTGTCGAACTTGTTCTACTAGCTGCCGCGCTTCGAGAATGTCTTCTAACTGCGATCGCGTCAGACGCAACTCATAAGCCATAAACGTAGAGTCGTCGAGCCAGCTTTCTTTTGCCTCCTCAACGATCGATAGCCGGACTTTGAGACGCTCAGCAATCTCTAGCAGGGTTTGCCAAGCGATCTCACCCACTGCAACCCTTGACGAACCAATCTGATGCAGATAATCTTCGACAATCCACAAATCAATATCTTCTCCACCCACATAGGCATCGGCTTTTGCCAATACTTCTGCTCGTTGCGCGTTAGA
>JBBRPT010000206.1:0-1631 GCA_038227635.1 Leptolyngbyales cyanobacterium
AAATATCGCCCAACTTCATGATCTTGTAGGGTCTTGGACGGGATCTGATATATTAATGACACTGCTGGTGTAGCTCAGTTGGTAGAGCAGCTGATTTGTAATCAGCCGGTCGCAAGTTCGAGTCTTGTCACCAGCTTTCAAGAAAATCAACCGTTGTTGTCGGATGGACAATCTGGCATTGACGAGTATCAAACATTTGCTCAACAGATCTATGTTGGTCAATTCGCCCTTCTGACCCCTAGTTGGCGAACAGTCAAATAAAACCGTTAGTGTCTATTCTGAATGCGTCTTTATGAAATCTACCGATGTCAGCCCTGTGGGGTGGTCAAAGATTCTTAGTTAAAATCTATGCGATCGCTACCACACTCGGATTTCAGATCTTAAGTTCAAAACGCCTGCAGCTACGGCAACTAAAAGCTTTGATTGCTGGATGGACAGCCGTTAACCTTATGACTCTCAAGAGGCGAGGTTCTATCTCTCGAGTCAGGTAGGCAAGAGACGCGAAGCCGAAGAATGGCACGATCGGGTTAGTGTAGCAAGCATCCTGGGCAGTCTACGAAGTAGCATTAGCGAAGGTTACTATGCTGGCTAAAGTCTGGAGTGCATCACTTGTTGGCATTGATGCGGTTAAGGTCGGGGTCGAAGTTGACATCGCGGGAGGGCTACCAGGAATGGTGGTGGTAGGGCTTCCAGACACATCGGTACAGGAGTCTAAAGAGCGTGTCAAAACTGCCCTCAAAAACGCAGGATACGCCTTTCCGATGCGGCGAATTGTGGTGAATTTGACTCCCGCTGACTTACGCAAAGAAGGTCCTAGCTTTGATTTGCCGATCAGCGTCGGCATTATGGCAGCTTCCGAGCAAGTCAAGGTCGAGTTGCTAGAGACTCATTTATTTTTGGGCGAAGTTTCGCTCGACGGAACACTGAGACCTGTAGCAGGCGTATTGGCGATCGCTGCGGCTGCCCAGCGTCTTGGCATCTCTGGGTTAATCGTCCCGTCGGGCAATGCTCGTGAGGCGGCAGTCGTGAAAGGCATCTCAGTCTACGGATTTGATCACTTGTCTGAAGTGGGGCAGTTTCTCAACAACCCGGCGAGTTACACGCCCACTCAAGTAGACGTGACTGAAGAACTGGAGCGATCGCAGGCTCCAGCCTTCGATTTACGAGATGTCAAAGGACAGGCTCATGCCCGTCGTGCTTTAGAAATTGCCGCCGCCGGAGGGCACAATTTAGTCTTTGTCGGACCTCCGGGAAGTGGGAAAACAATGCTTGCCCGTCGCCTACCGGGAATTTTGCCTCCGCTCTCATTTGATGAAGCCTTGGAGGTGACGCAAGTTCACTCGGTGGCAGGACTTCTCAAAGACAAAGGCTCACTAGTCAGCGCCCGTCCGTTTCGCAGCCCTCACCATTCTGCATCAGGTGCTTCTCTAGTCGGTGGGGGCAGCTATCCCAGACCGGGAGAAATCTCTTTGGCACACCGAGGGATCTTATTTTTGGATGAGCTGACAGAATTTAAGCGCGACGTGCTGGAGTTTTTGCGTCAGCCTTTAGAAGATGGTCACGTCACGATATCGCGAGCGCGTCAATCTGTCTCCTTTCCAGCCCGATTTACATTGGTTGCTAGTACCAAT
>JBBRPT010000207.1:0-1489 GCA_038227635.1 Leptolyngbyales cyanobacterium
CAGACCTTCCCTCGCGAGAACGCCCTTGCCTTAAGCTAGTGGTTATCGTCACTCGGAACTTTTAGGTTCATTTGGACGCTGGTTCCACCACAGGGGACTTTCACCCCATCAGATCACGCCCATGCTGGGCGTACACAACCGTGTTGCAGCGGACGGAACAAAGGTTGTTGGTGAGACGTAAAAACCACTAGCCGCCGCTGAACACGACCGTTATACCGCTCAAACTTTGGGTAGGGGCAGTATCTCAATGTTACCTATAGAGTTTCCAAGCTCTCTTTCAAGATCCAGCAATCTATTTCTCTAGTTTTTAGATCCTGCTCGCTTCAGTGACCTGGATCGCTACATGGATTGCTTTTCTGAAGTTCCGATTGAGAAAATATCTTCCAAATAAATGAGGAGCATAATCTAGAATGGATAAGAAAGAATTCAGTAAAGATCAAGCAAAGAGGTACGAGGAAATTAAGTCAAGACTTTCTAGTATTCAAGATCAAATAGACCATACTTTCAACCAAGCTCAAAAAGAGAAACTGTACTCTGAATTAGCTGATTTAGAGAAGGAGCGGGACAAAATGCTCGGTCTTCAATAGCATTGAGGCATAGTGCTTCTGAGTTACTGACTCCTACTGAGATTAGCTTGCCCTATAATTGAGGCATGGGCAGATTAGTTTCAGAAAAGGGCAGTGCTTTTATGTCTTATTCAGTTTCTGGTGGCGAAGAAGTCGCTCGACGCGGTAAGGAACGCTATATGAACCTTCGTACTCAGGTAGAGGTGGTAGATAATATTGGCAAGCTGATTGCGATCGATGTAGAAACGAGTGACTACGAGATTGGCGATGACTTACTTGCAATTAGCCTTCAGCTAAAATCTAGACATCCCAACGCTGAAATGTGGGCAGAGCGCATCGGCTTTAACGCGGTCTATACGGTTGGCGGCACATTAACCAGGATTGCGCCGTGATTCATGGGACTGTTGTAGGGCTTCAAGCTCAAGTCAACATTATTCTCCGCCTCCCAGGGAACCAAAATGTAGAAATCGAATGCGTTGTAGACACGGGGTTTGCTGGTGCTTTAACCCTGCCACCTGATGTGGTGGCTGCGCTTGGCTTACCATTCGTGATCCGGATGAACGCAAACCTTGCCGACGATAGCAATGTCATGACACCCATCCACCAAGCCACAATTATTTGGCACGGTGCAGAGCATAATATTGCAGTTCTAGCAATGGGTCGTTGTCCGCTACTCGGAACGGCACTACTTGAGGACTCTAATCTCAGTGTCGATTTTTATGAGGGCGGCACAGTGATCGTCGATGAACTGTAAGTTGTACTGATCGTGTAGCGCACGCAGGCTAATCGGGTAACAGGGAGGTTTTCCCTCCCCGTCCCCACAGCACCCCGCGTGCGGCTCCGCACGGGGCGCTTCCTCAAAGAGGTTTAGACCGTTCAACTCCAAAGAATTGATGTCCAGGGCTGGTGACGCAATGAAGCGC